>JAJPIP010000017.1 GCA_021324655.1 Pseudomonadota bacterium | reverse complement strand
GCCCAGCGCTTTGCCATGGACTGGCGTATGCAGTACGCCGCCGAGCGGCATCGCCTGGCGGTCTTCGTCTCGCGTGATGAGCACTGTCTGCTGGAGCTTCTCTGGCAAGTCCGATCCGGTGATCTCCACGCCGACATCGCCCGCGTGGTCTCGAATCACGCCGATCTGGCGGACGTCGTGACCGCCTGGAACATTCCCTTCCACCACGTCCCCGTCGAGCCGGACGGTAAGTGGGAAGCGGAGCGAGAGCAACTGGCGCTGCTGGAAACGGGTATAGACACCATCGTGCTTGCGCGTTACATGCAGATCCTCAGCCCCCACTTCGTCGCACGCTGGCGCGGCAAGATCATCAACATCCATCACGGCTTCCTGCCGGCATTCGCGGGCGCCAGGCCGTACGATCAAGCTTTCGCGCGTGGCGTGAAACTCATCGGCGCCACCGCGCACTACGTCACCGAGGAGCTGGACGCCGGACCGATCATCGAGCAGGACGTCGAGCGAGTCGACCACGGAGACACGCCGGATGACCTGCGGCGCATCGGGCGCTCCATCGAACGGCAGGTGCTGGCCCGCGCCGTCGCCTGGCACGTCGATGACCGCATCGTGTTGCACGAGAACAAGACGGTGGTCTTCCGGTAACCCCGAAGCGGCGAGTACGGCAGCGGCGCCGCCGGCCTTACTCCCTGCCGGCCGCTACTGCCGGCGCCACCCACAACGTGACCTGCGCGGGCTGCATCGTCTCTTGCACCACGGTCACCAGGTCATCGGAAAGTCGGTCAAGGTCGACCTCGTCTCTCGCCCGCATCTGAAATGCATGGAGAACGCGGCTTGCATCGTAGCGACGACGATAGAACCGCCGATCGACGAAAGTCTGAAGCCGCCGTCGCCAGGGGCTAAAGAGGGCGGCGATCGCCAGGGTAGCGATCGCAACCGCTACATCGGAGCTCTGCCCGGTGATAAGGCGGGCAAGATCCTGGAGAGCAATGACAGTGCCGATATAGAGCGCGCCGATTGAGAGGGTCGCCGATCCATAAACCAGCGTGCGGTTGATGACCAGATCGATGTCATACAGGCGATACCGCAGCAGGGCGACGGCGATTCCGATTCCGGCCAAAAGGAATGTGAGCGAACCGGAGATCACGTCGAGCGCGGTCTGAGCGAGGGGCAGAGCATGTTCCTGGCGTGCCGGCGTCAACGCCAGGGAGACGCTCTGGATGACTTCGACGGCGACCGCGACGGAGAGTAGATACAGTAGCCACTTGGTTTGCTGACGTTCGACCGCCCGATAGACGTGGCGATAGCGGTAGATCTGCGTCGCCACGACGCTCCCAAAGGTCACGACAACGGAGAGCATCGTGACGAGGAAGGGCGGCGACAGAATGAAGGCGAAGAAGTTGGTGATCCAGAGGCCGACGAGAAGCCAGGTCCAGTGAGGGGCAAAGCGTCCGGTCGGAAACGTCAGCAGAAATATGCCTAGCGCCGGCCATTGGAGGATGAAGATGGGGGCGCCCACAATCTGAAGGATGCCGGCCAACGTCGGCGAGAGAGAGGGAAGGATCTGACCGGCGACGGAGACGAAGCTTGCGGCGCCGCCACTCGAGCCAAGAGTGATGAGGAGAGCGGAAGCGAGAAGGCCTATTCCCTCGTTCCACTTGCGACGGGCGATCAATGCGCCAATGAGGCAAAAGATTGACGAGCAGAGAATGGCGAAGGTGGCGACGAGCGCCGCGTACACGTCGATTGAGACACCGAGGTGAGCGAGTTGCTGCATGGCCGCCTGATTCGGCTGACCAAGGGCACACTTGGAGGCCGAGACGGTGTGGGAGGGGCAGACAGTGTGTGCGACCTGGTCGTAGAAGACGGCAGCGGGCAGAAATACCACGGCGTCTATGAGCACGACGAGCACCCAGACGACATGGGCGACGCTCAGCGCTGCCCGACCGGCCGGACGACCGGCGGCCGGCCGGAACCCCGGGCTCACCACCCGCCTTGGCTGCCGCGCGGGCACTCTCATCGTCTCTTCTCGTGCGCTATCTTACACGTCGCTCGTCCTTTGAGCGTTACGGACAACGTTACGGGCTTGAGGCGTCATATATCGGGGTCGGCAGTCCCAGTAAACCACTAGCCGGATCCTGCCCCATCGTTCATGCCGACAGTGCCGATGACGGTCAGGATGGAAGCCCTGGAGCTATCGGACCGGCTGTCGGGCAATCAGTCCTTGGCCGGAAGTGACCGTGCGAACCCCGTGCCGATCTCCACCCAACGGGCCAGAGCGGCGTCGTCGGCCAGATGATCGGCATCGACCCGCAACCACCCGGGCATGAGACGGCCGCGCATTTCGGCCACAGAGGCACCGGTGGTGGCGAGCAGTTCGTCCGATTGTGCCGGATCGACACGGACCAGGACACCGCCTTGCCCGCTCGCCGCGATCGCCATGTTGCCGTGCACCAGGAAGGCGAGGCCCCCGAACATTTTCTTTTCGGTGACGTCGGGAGAGCCGTCGAGAAGGGCGCGGATGCGGGCGGCCAGTTGTTCGTCGTACGCCATCGCCCCTCACTGTACCGGAATCACGATGGGCTCCCCCACGTGCGAAGGAAATACACCACGAGCGCGACGACACCCGCCAGCGTGGCCACCCCGAGGAGAATCTGGCTCCACGGAGTGATGCGCCACAGGACCCGCGAGAAGAACTGCCGGCTCCCCAGAGCCGCCGCCGTCAGGATGAGAAACGGCAGCGCGAGGAGGCCGACACCCGTCGCAGCGAGGACGTAATCGCGCAGAGGCGGACGCGTTTCCAGACCGCCACATGGTGTCTGGGGAAGGATGAGCGGCGGCCGCGCCGTCTGATGGAGGTTGAGGGCGTTCATCAGATTCCCGGAGGTGCGGTCCAGGGCGTTGAGCGGCGGGAGATGCAGGATGGTCTCGGCCAGACGGAGCAGTGACGGGAAACTCGAGAATCTGTGATCGATAAAGCCGCGCCTGGCGAAGGGGGAGATCACGATGGCGGGAACGCGAAGGCCATACATGGTGTACGGATTGGGGCCACGCGGTGGGCGGACATGATCGTAGAAGCCTCCCCAGTCATCCCAGGTCAGAACAATGACCGTGTGCGCCCACTCCTCGCGGTTCCCCATGATGGCATTGATCTGGCGCACCGTCCAGTTCTCGCCGACACACATCGAACCAAGATCCGGATGTTCGCTGGTCGTGTCCGTGGGGACGAGCCAGCTCACCGTGGGGAGGCGACCGGTCTCGGCATCACCCACGAATTGCGCGTCATCAATAACGTTCCGGGACCAATCGGGACCGTAGCGAATATGGCGTATAGCGTCGAGGGCGGACCACTTATAGCCCGCGTGATCCAGCGGCGGCGCGTAGTACGCCCACGAGATATGGTGCTTGTCGAGCGTGTCGGAGAGCGTCGCAAAGTTGAAACAGGGGTAGGTGTACTGGAATCGACCGGAGGGAAGGCGCTGCTCGACGAGGGCGGTGCGCGGCGCATCGCAGCCCCAGCGGTCGGCATGGGTGCGGGACGAGAACAGAACGGTAGGAATGTTGTCGGTGTTGGCCGCCTGAGCGGCGACCAGGTAGAGATGGTTGGGAAAACTGTTGCTGACGACACTGGAGAAGAAATTATCGGCCAGCGTGAAATGTTTGGCATAAGCCCAGTACTGCGGAATGTCGGCCGCGTGGAGCTGCGAGTCCGACATGTCCATCCATTGCCCGGTGGCGGCGTTCGTCTGCCAGACGCCGCGTATCTGGGAGAACCCGTCCATCTTGCCGTCGTCGAAGGCGACGAGCGACGAGGCATAGTCCTTGGTCAGGGACTGCAGGAAGCGATCGGGCTGATGATTCAGCGGGTGGACGGCTCCGTCCGGCGTCCGGTAGGTCGTGGCGCCGTTGGCGCCGGGGAAGGTCCCGAACATGCTGTCGAAGGTGCGGTCTTCTTTAATGATGAAGACGATATGCCTGATCTGGCCACACACCGGCACGCAGGACTGAGCGGAAATCACGCGCTGGCGTGGCCCGGCGCCGAGAGCGGAGTGGAGGCTGACGGCCAGGCAGATCAGCCCGAGGACGGCAGGAAGAAGATAGACCTGATTGCGCCGCATCGCCTGCAGGCTATCATGGCCGTCGTCCGGCCCCGCAATGGGGCCACTGGATCACACGCTCCCGTACTCAGTGGCCGCCGGCTCGCGCCAAGGCCTGCGTCGCCTGTCTCATGCCGTTGAGGATGATGCGCGCCTGGGCCGGTGTTGCCCACCGCGGTTGCGCGTAGTCGTAGATCACGACCGGCCGATAGCGCACCGAGATGAGGCGTGTGCCGTAGAAGGTGTACGTGCCGACGACTCCTTCGCGTGTGGAGCAGACGAAGTTGGCATCGCCCGGGCAATCCGCCACGGTGAACATCTGATCGAAAGCGAAGTTCCCGTGCGCGTAGGCAATGAGCTTCCCGTGATAGATCTCGACGCCCTGGATGTGATGGGGATGATTGCCGATGATCAGGTCGGCACCGCTGTCGATGATCCAGTGCGCCACTTTCGGCGGATAGTCATCGGCGATCCCCGGTGCTACTTGCGGCACCGCCACGTACTCTTTCCCCCAGTGCACCGAGACCACCACGATCTGCGCGTGTTTCCGCGCGTCCCGAATTTCCTGCCGGGCGCCCGCATAGTCGAAGCGCTGACCGACGCAGTTGTACGCTAGAAAAGCGAAGCGCAGGCCGCGGATCGTGCGATAGGCGGTCAGCCCCAGGCCGCAGGGCTGGATATGGGCGGCCCGCAGGTGCATCCAGGTCTCCTGGATCCCGGCTTCGGCGTAATTGCCGATGTGGTTGTTCGCCGTACAGGCCACGTCGACGCCGGCATAGTTGAGTCCCTGGACGAAGCGTGGATCGCCGCAGAAGGTCATTCCCTGCACGGTGATGGGGCAGCCGTTCATCAACGGCGCTTCCAGATTGATCAGGGTGGTATCGGCACGGCGCAGGAAACCGGCGGTGCGCCGGAACGGATAGAGGAAATCGTGATAGATCTCCATCTTGTAGTTGACGCTGCGCGCCGGGATGACGTCCCCCGTGGCGACCAGCGTCCGGATCTTGCGCCGATCGAGGTGGGCCAGGGAGATGGGATGGGGAGCGAAGATGGAGGCGATGGTGACGGGCGGCGGTTCGTTTAGGGCTGCCGTACGGTTGCTCGCAACCCGTGCGGCCTGCTGCGCCCCGTGCCGTGAGTTTTCGTAGCTCAGCAGGAAGCCGAGTCCCACCACGACCCAGATTCCGGCAAAGAGAAAGCGCACGAGATTGTCCTCCTCTGCTGTCCACGGCTGGGTGGTTAAGGGTAGGACGCTCGGGAAGGTTCGTCAATGGCCCTTCCGACACAGAGCAGGGCTCGTGCATTATCCCGTCGTGGTCGCCCCGCGTGGCGACCAGCCCGATGTGGTCTACGCCTGGGTCAGGCTGGCCGGCACTCGGGCCGGCCACTACCACCCGGCGATGCCGTTAATGCACGAGCCCTGCGACGCAGAGTGACCGGGAGCAGCGGGCCCGGTGCCCGGGGAATCGAGTGAGCCTGAAGGAGATCCGGCCCCAGACAGTCGCCGCGGCGGCGCGAGCTCCGATGACGGCATCCGTGACCGGGCGCCCGGGAATGAGTAGAGTGGATGACGGAGGTCTGAGACCATGAACGATCCCGTGACCGAGAAGCAGGCCCGCCAGGTCGCTGAAGAGGCGCGCGAGCAGTCGTGGGTGCGGCCCAGCTTCGGCAAAGAGCTGTTCCTGGGGCGACTGCGCCTCGATCTGATCCATCCTCACCCCCAGCCCAGCCCGGATGACCGGGCGAAGGGTGAGGCGTTTCTCGAGCGTCTGGAGTCCTTCCTGAGCACGGTGGACCCGCTGCGGATCGAGCGAGACGCGCGCATTCCGGATGACGTGATCGAAGGGCTGGCGGCCCTCGGCGCCTTCGGCATGAACATCGACGAGAAATACGGCGGACAGGGCCTCAGCCAGGTCTATTACAACCGCGCCCTGATTCTGGCCAGCTCCGTCCATTCCGCCATTGGCACTCTGCTGAGCGCGCACCAGTCCATCGGGGTGCCCAAACCGCTCAAGTACTTCGGGACGGACGAACAGAAACAGCGCTATCTGCCGCGCGTCGCCGCCGGAGAGATCAGCGCCTTTCTGCTCACCGAACCGGATGTGGGAAGCGATCCCGCCCGCATGAGCACGACCGCCGAGCTCTCGCCGGACGGTCGGACCTACATTCTCAACGGCACCAAGCTCTGGATCACCAACGGACCGCTCGCCAAAATCATGCTCGTGATGGCGCGCGTGCCGAAGACGGAGGGACACCGCGGCGGACTGACCGCCTTCGCGCTGGAGGGCGACACGCCCGGCATCGTGATCGAGCGCCGCAACGAATTCATGGGGATCCACGGCATCGAGAACGCCTTGATCCGCCTCGAGAACGTGCGGGTGCCGGCCGAGAACATGATCGGCGAGGAAGGCCGCGGCTTGAAGATCGCCCTCACCACCCTGAACACGGGCCGCCTCTCCATCCCGGCCACCTCGGCCGGGCTGGGCCGCTACGCACTCAAGGTCGTGCGTGAGTTCGGCCGTGACCGGGTGCAATGGGGCAAGCCGATCGGCAAGCATGACGCGGTGGCGCAGAAGATCGCGTTCATCGCCGGAACCAGCTTCGCCATGGATGCCGTATCCGAACTGGGCGCGGCGCTCGCCGACGAGGAGCACAACGACATCCGGATCGAGGCGGCGGTGGCGAAGCTGTGGTGCACGGAGATGTCCTGGAAGGTGGCCGACGACATGGTCCAGGTGCTGGGCGGCCGCGGTTACGAGACCGCGGCATCGCTGAAGGCACGCGGTGAGAAGCCGATCCCGGCCGAGCAGATGCTGCGCGACGTGCGGGTGTCCCGGATCTTCGAGGGCTCATCCGAGATCATGCGGCTCTTCATCGCCCGCGAGGCGGTGGATCAGCACATGCAGGTGGCGGGGGCGCTGGCCGAACGGGAGGCGACGCCGCAACAGAAGGTCGAGGCGGCCCTCAAGGCAAGCACCTTCTATGTGCCCTGGATGGTCAAGCTGAGCTACGGGCCCGGCCTCTCGCCCAACAGCTACGCCGAGTTCGGCCGGCTGGCAACCCATCTTCGCTTTGTCGAACGCGCCTCGCGCCGCCTGGCGCGCTGGACCTTTTACGGCATGCTGCGCTGGCAGGCACACCTCGAGCTGCGCCAGTCGTATCTGGGTAGGCTCGTGGACATCGGGGCCGAGCTTTTTGCCATGAGCGCGAGCGTGGTCCGCGCCCAGATGCTGGGAACGGAGGAGGCGGTCGAGTTGGCGGATCTCTTCTGCCGGGGGTCACGACTGCGCGTCGAGGCGCTCTTCCGTGGGCTGCGGCGCAACGAGGACGATGTCAATTATCGGGCGGCGCAACGAGCGCTGGACGGCCGCTACGACTTCATTGAGCAGGGGATCCTCGACCCCGCGGAGCTGATCGCGCGCGGCGGGATGGACTCTGAGGAATTAACCACGGAAGAAGGATCCGCATTGGTGAGCTGAGGACGCCAGAGGATCTCAATGCACGCTGAGGGTCGCCTATCGGTCGCAGCGTCAATAACACAGGGCCTGTCCCGGGTCGGCGAACCGCCGTCTGCACTGCAGCATGCCCATAACCTCACGACCCAGGGCTTTGCTCACTATAGGGGGGGGCACGGACACCATCAGGCGGGCCATCGACCGCGAGGGCGGAGCCCTCATTGCAGAGGGCGACGCAGCTTATGTCGAGGGCGATGTGCCGTTGGACGCGAGAAATCGGATAGGGATCAGACCGGGCGGGAAAGGAGCAGGGTGAATGGCTTGGTCCAGCGTGCCGGAGATCGAGCGCTTTCGGGGGGCACTCCTTGCCGGCGCCATGGGAGACGCGCTGGGGGCGCCTGTCGAGACGCTTCCGGCACACGTGGTCCGCGAGAGACATGGACGCCTGGTCGACTATCAACGGGGACGCCGCGAGCCCGGGCAGGTGACCGACGATACTCAGCTCACCATCTGCGTCGCCGACACGCTCACGGTCTGCGGCTACCTCAATCCCGATGACTTCGTGCATCGCCTGCTCTGTGCATGGCCAGGCGTGCGAGGAAGGGGTCATGCCACCAAGGAGGCAGTCCACAGGCTACAGAAGGGCATCCCATGGACGCAGGCGGGGACCGTGGGGGACGGGAACGGCGCCGCCATGCGCAGTGCGCCCATTGGCCTCGTCCGCTGGGATGATCCGGTCCTGTTGCGTGCCGAGGCCATACTCTCGGCGCTCCCCACGCACCGAGGCGAGATGGGAGTAGCGGGCGCGGTCGTCATGGCGGCGGCAGCGGCCTACCTCGTTCGGCAGGAACCGACATCGTTCGATCCCGGCGCCTTCGTCGCCGCCTTGCAACGATCGATCGCGGGAATGGAGAGCAGCGAACAGCCGGAGCGCCGCGACCCATCGATCCGCACCACTCTCCACGACCGCCTTGCCCTGGTGCTCGACCTCGTCGACAGGTCGCCTCCCGACGCATTCGACCGCCTCTGGAACGGAGCGTACGTGCTGGAGAGCCTCCCGGCCGCCCTGTACTGCTTCCTTCGTTCGCCGACCGATGTCGAGGAGGTTCTTCTCAGGGCGGTCAACATGGGGCGCGACGCCGACACGGTCGCGGCGATGGCCGGCACCATGAGCGGAGCACTGAACGGATTCGATGGACTACCGCAACGCCTTCTGGCGAATCTGGAGGAGCGCGATTATCTCGAGGTCCGCGCTCGGCGTCTGCATAGTCTTGCCGCAACCGGGGACAGCACGAGCTTCCTGGCATCCGGTGACGAGTACGATGATGATATCCCCAACCACCGGCTGCGACAGGAAAACGTCCCAACTGATACGGAACTTGCCGGAGGATGGGCGCCCTTCGCCTCCACGTTCGACGGCTACCGCTATTGGGGGTCCCACCACGACCACGAGCAGGAATCCCTGGGGAAGGCATGGTCAGAGGGCCGGAAACTGCCGGCCAACCTGACGGAGCTGCGCACTGTGCTGTTCTGGCAGCAGCGCTGGTATCACTGGAACAGCCACCTCGATCCGGAACTGGAGCCGAATGACCTCATCCCATCCGTCATCTCGGCCATTCGCACCCTCGTGCCAGCTTGATAACCGCTCGGCGGCGAAGACATGACACAATCATCTATCTAGGAGACTGATCACCGCCCAGCAGGGAAGAATGCCTATTCACGCTACGTGGGCGCAACCCGTCCTGGTGACCGCGCGAGAACTGCTGGCGCTGCCGGAGGATGAGTGGCGCTACGAGCTGGTCGAGGGGAGGCTGGTGCGGATGACCCCGACCGGCGATCGGCATAACCGCACGTCGGCACGGCTCTTTGTTGCCGTCTACGCCTTCGTCGCTCCCCGCGGCCTTGGAGAGGTGTATCCCCAGGAATCCGGGTTTCTGGTATCGGCATCGGGAGATCCCGACACCGTGCTCGCTCCTGACCTTGCGTTCGTGGCTCGCGATCGCGTGCCGCAGCCATCGGTCGAAGGATTTCCGCGGGTTGTACCCGATCTGGTAGCTGAAGTGATCTCCCCCTCTCAAACACTTCCTCAGTTGCGGCAGAAGGCGGACACCTGGCTCGCCTACGGGGTCAAGAACGCCTGGATCCTGGTGCCCGAGACGCATTCCGTCGAGGTATGGAGCGCGGGCCGCCCGCCAATTGTGTTGGGCGAAGCCGACATCCTGGCCGGGGAAGACGTCCTCGCCGGATTCGAGGTACGCGTGGCCGATCTTTTCCCGCTGTAAAGCGCCCTGGCACCTGGCCGGTTACCAGGAACTCGCCTGCCGCGTCGACCCAGGAGATGGTCTCCCCGCCGCTCATGAAGGCATCCTTCGGACGGTCGCACACCTCGACATACCCGTTTCGGTGGACGACAGTGGCATCGCCGGTGCGAAACCAGGCGCCTATGAAGTCCCTGGCGGTTGCATCGAGCTCATTGAAGTAGTGCTGCATGACCACATTGCTCCGCACCGCTGTGAGTGACGATGTAGGCACAGTCATCGGCGATGAGCCGGCAGTTGACCCGCACCAGAACCGCCCCGACCGCCGGCACGACACAGAGGACTTCCGACTCTGCGACGGGTGGTGGTCACGATGTAGGCAATCCGATCTCCCTGCTCCGCCCGGGCCTGTCTCTGCGAGACCAAAAATCAGCGACCGCGATGGCGGAACACTGTTCGTACCCGAGCTGCCGATCACCGTCCACTACTGGCTCGTGATATAGGTAAACCGCGCGCACTGCATGAACTCCAGTGGGGTCAGAGGAGTGCTCACCGTGAAGCCCGAAGGTGGGGCCGGCGGACGACGCCACCCCTGGGCTCTTTACGATTCCGAGGAGGCGTTGTTACACTCTTGATAGATTCCGTGTCCCTATAGCTCAGTCGGATAGAGCACCGGCCTCCGGAGCCGGGAGCGGGGGTTCGAGTCCCTCTAGGGACGCCACATATATGAAATGCCGTCGGAGTTTCCTCCGGCGGCTCTTTGTTGGTGGACGTCCGGAGCAGATACTACCCGTTTGGTCTCTGCTGCTCCAGGTGGGCGAGTTGCCGCTGCGCGAGAAGGATGACCTCATGCCGGGTGGCGGCCTCCACCACACCAATCACCCGTCCTTGCCGCCACGCCAGGGCGAGCTCTGGCACGACATCGTGGGGCGCAAAACGAAGCCTGAACTGAAAGACCTGCGTTCCCTCGCCGATGCGGACCCCGGCCGGGAGCTGACGCCTGTGCTGAACTGTCGCCAGGCCAAAGCCGAACAGGCGATCCACGAAGCGGAAGCCGGACGCAGCCGCGTGGGAGCTCTGGGTGACGATGCTGAGCGCCTCGCCGGGGTGGAGGTTACCGGTGCCGCGATCCGAGTACGGATCGACAAAGAACACCAGGTAGGCCCGATGGCGCCCCAGCGCCGGGTCAAGCGCACACAGGTTGACATAGGCGCCAAGGTAGCCGCCGCCGGCCGTTGATGGGGTGAAGTTCTGGGTGGATGGAAGGTCGGTTGGCAGAAGCTTGAGCAAGCGCGGGTCGGACGGATCGCTGGTCGGGGGCGGGGCCGACGCGCCGGCTGCCGGGCTCCAGAGGAACGCTGCCGGATGGAACGTGCGGAGGTCGTCGAACGCGTCTTGCCTGGTCCGCAGGCACGCGGGTTGCGGATGGTCCGCGAAGCCGCCGAGCGCGACGATTCCTCCCTGGAAGGCGATCGCATTCGTCACCCGCGCCGACCCTCCAAAAAGCTCGTCACTCCCCAGCCGCGTCCACGTCAGACCGTCGGTTGATGACCACACAGCAGTTTCACCGGCCTCGTCGCTGAACTGGACGAAGCCGTCCTGCCAGGCGGCCAGTGCGCCGACGTTGAGGTTGCCCAGGTGAACGGATGCCGGGTTGCGTTCGTGCCGCCAGTGCACACCGTCCTCCGATACCCACAGGACCTGGTGCGACGGTTCGGCTCCGGCGACGACGATGCCTCGCGGTCCCGCGACGATGCGGTCAACGAACGATGATCGGTCAAAGATCGCGTTGTTATTGGGTATCTGCGTCCAGGTGACACCATCCCTCGAGGTCCAGATCGCGGCGCCCGAACCGTTGATGTGGCCGATGGCGATCAGATCGGCGCCCGCGTGCACGACGTCAAACACGGCGGCAGAGGTGAAGGTTCTGGAGGCTTCGGGCAACTCGCGCCAGGCCAGACCATCAGAGGAGGTCCAGACGCGCGTCGAAAAATCCGGGGGCATACCCTGGCTGAAGGCGATGATGCCGTCGCCGCCCGCAACCAGCGCCGTCAGGTACAGATGTTCCGGCGACTGGTGCCAGGTTACACCCGCGTCCTGCGATGCCCAGATGCCCGGCACGCCCGCGCTTCCGGTAATGACATAGAGCCGGCCGGCCGCGTCAAAGCTCGTGGGCTGATCGTCCGGCTGAAAGGCGGGCAGCGGCACCGTGTGCCACGTCCGACCATCCGCGGAACTCCAGAGGCCGACCGGCACGCCCTGTTCGCCCGGGGCGAAGGCGACCAGACCGGGTCCTCCTGCCACCAACTGGGCGCTTCCCTGCGTGAGGCCCGGTGCATCCAGCGGGACGTGCTGCCAGCCACGGGCCGGCGAGATGTCGGCGCGGCCACGAGTGCCGGCCAACTCCGGCCCGGCAGCGGCGGAAACGGCCGCTACCCCGCGAGCGCCATCAACCGGCCGGGTCACCGTCGTGGCGCCGTAGGCGCCTGGCGCCCAGACAAGCAGGACGAGGAGACACACGCCCAGACTTGGGAAGAAGCCGGACCTTTGGTGCACTCGCCATGGTCGGGTGCCGGCACCCGAGCCGGCGGAGCGACTGCCCGGAACGCGGAACAGCCGGTCCGCCGGCCACACCATGTGTCTCATGTTGTCCTCCCGGCCTTTCTCCCGCGCCGTCGCGGCACGGGCCACTGGGCCCCTATGGTCTGCGGTATGTGCCCGCATCCTAATCAAGCCGGGGTTACAGGAGCGTTACATGCGACCTGCACGGGGAACCCTTCGTGGCGAGTTAGCCGACCACCTCAACCATGGTCGATGACCAGTGTCAGCTCCGCCTGCCGTGTGGCCAGACGCAAAGGACACAGCGCGGCTCACTGCCCGATCTCCGCGGCATCCTCCGCTCAGCGCTCGGCTGTGGTGAGAGTCGAGACGCTGGTGATAGACGGATCCCGCCGGCTACCGTCATCGGCGGGATGCCGCTACGCAGAATCCAGGCGGAGGATCTTGCCGTGAGCTGCGGCGTTCGGGTTGTGGTTGCTCAGCCAGTCCGGGAGCTCGTCGACGCTGAGCGGCGGACTCAGGTAGTATCCCTGGATCCGATCGCACGCCATGTGGGCCAGCCGGTCGGCCGTTTCCCTGTCTTCTACTCCCTCGGCCACGACCTGTAATCCAAACTTGTGGCCGAGATCGATGACCGCCTGAGTGATCAACGCTCCATCTCCGTGGGCACGCACATCCAGGACGAATGATCGATCGATCTTGAGTTCCTCCGCCGGAAGATCGTGTAGATAAGACAGCGATGAGTACCCCGTGCCGAAGTCGTCGATTGCCACCTGCACCCCCAGACCGGTGAGCGCGAAGAGCGCCTCTCGTGCCTGATCCACATCGACCATAAGCGAGCTCTCGGTCACCTCCAGCACCAGGTGCTCCGGCCGCACATCCAGTTCGCTCAACACCTGGCGGACCGTGGGGACCAGGCGCGGATCGTGGAGATTCTGCGCCGAGAGATTGATCGCCACCCGGAGGTTGAGACCTCTCGCGCGCCAGATAGCAAGCTGGGTGAGAGCCTGCCGCATGACCCACACGGTGAGCGGCCAGATGAGGCCCGTCTGCTCGGCGAGGGGAATGAACAGATCGGGCCGAATGAGCCCCTCCCGCGGATGGTTCCACCGCACCAGCGCTTCCACGGTGTAAATCGCCCCGGTCCGAGTCTCCATCACCGGTTGATACAGAAGGAAGAGCTCGTTGCTCTCAATCGCGTGGCGGAGGTCACTCCTGCGCGCGAGGCGCCCCGGCGTGTACTCATCGCACTCGGCAGCGTAGAGGGCGACGCCCAACTTGCCGCGCTTGGCATGATACATGGCCACGTCGGCGTGCTTGAGCAGAGTGACAGAGTCGTCTCCCTGGTCCGGACAGAGCGCAATGCCGATACTGACACTCACGTCCACGCATGCCCCCTCGACGAGAAACGGCCGGTCCAGACACTGCACGATCGCCCGGCCCACGGTCAGGGCACCTTCCGCGTCGGTGTCGGGAAGAAGCACGGCGAACTCATCTCCACCCAGGCGGGCGATCGTGTCCGAATCGCGTAGCGTCCGGGCGAGATGGTGGGCGACCTGCGTCAGCAACTGATCCCCGTGGCCGTGACCGAACGTATCGTTGATTGCCTTAAAGCCATCCAGATCCAGGAGCAAGACGGCGACACCTCCCTGCGAACGCCGGGCGGCCCGCACGGCCTGGTCCAGCCGATCGTGCAACAGGGCCCGATTGGGAAGACCCGTCAGCGGATCGTGAAATGCCTGGTCGTGCAAGGCTTCGGCGCTCTTCCGCATCAGGAAGGTGGTGATCGAGCCGGTTGCCAGGAATAGAAGACCGTAGTACAGGCTATCGGAGATGAACTGTTCTTTGAAAGGTTGGAGACCCCACGCCATAAGCTGCAGGCGCTCCAGGAACACGAGGAGCATGGCCGCCGCCGAGACCAGGGCCGTGCCGCGGCGCCCGTGGGTCGCGGTGGCGCCGACCACGAAAAAGATGTACGCGGCATCGTAGTACGAGGTCGCGAGCAGATGATCCACCAGGATGAGGGCGAGGTACGCCGCCGTCAGGTCCACGATGCGGAGATTCAGCTGCCAGGCGACAAGATACCGTTCAAAACGATAGAGAAGGATCCAGCCAAGCCCACAGTCAGCCAGAATGGGGACCAGGACGAGGCCGGCCGTCGGAAGCGCCCGCAGTCCCTGACCAAAGACGAGCATGAGCGGCGTGAGCACGAAGGCAAGACGCAGCCAGAGGAACAGCCGCTCGAAGGCTATGCGCTCGCTTGGTCCCAGGATATGCAGCGGCTGGGGGCGCTTGCGCCAGGACCCCACGAACCCAGCGCCACTTTCATCTTGCACCGGTCTTCCAGACCCTTCTGACACCGACTAATTGACGTCAGTAAACAGGGAACCTCGCGCGGGGAAAACGGCCATTCGTCCTTCGCATGGGAGGACGATCGTCCCTACAACGCAATTCATTGCGGCCTGCTCCGGCCGCGGCGTGTCTCGCGAGAACGGAGGCTCTGGAGGTCGCGGCTGTCACGCGGCAGCCAGAACGGCGCCGGCGACGACAAGCACTCCCCCCAGCCACACCTGTCGCCCTGTCTTCTCTCTCGCTATCAGGATGGCCAGCAAGACGGACACCTCGCGAATAGTGGCCACCCGTCCCGCATGGGCACGCTGGAAGGCAAACAGGACGAGCAGGTAGGCAGTCACGCTGCCGACGGCGATCAGCAGACCGGGACGCAGGGCGGCGCGAAGCCGTGCGGGATGATGGACGATGGCAGTCAGCGCCAGACCGGAGAGGAAGAGGACGGGCCCGAGATACCCGGCCGGTGATGTGACCTCTACCGCCCGGGCGTCGATGAGGGAATAGCTCGCGATCGCCGTGCCCGTCAGCACCGCGAAACCCACCGCCGTCCCACGCCGCGGATGATCGCCCGCCGTTGCCACCAGCGTCAGTCCTGCCAGGAGTGCTCCCGCTCCCGCGACCGTCACGATGGAGGGTCGCTGGGCGAGAACGAAGAGTCCGCCCACGGTGACCAGCAAGGGAGCCGTGCCACGGCCGATTGGATAGGTGAGCGAGAGCGCGCCCCGCGCGTAGGCGGCCGTGAGACACAGGGCATAGGCAGTTTCGGCAGCCGCCGACAGCGCGACCAGGGGCAGCACGTGGCGCGGAGGCGCGGCGACGGTCGCGGGTGAGAGGAGAAGGCCGGCGATGATGCCGGAGACGGCGATGGCGGCCAGCCGATCCTCAGCTCCATGGAGCAGTCGATTCCAGCCGGCGTGGAAGACGGCTGCGGCCAGCACCAGGGCGAGGGCGACGGCACTCACACCCCATCATGCCCGGGTTTCACCTGCGAGTCGCGCGCCGAGGGAGAGAGCAGAGTCGTGTCCTATAAAGTTCCGTCTCATTTGCCGGTATGCGCCGTTCTCTGCCACGCTGAGAGAAGCGCGCCGCACGGCTCTCCGCAGATCGTCGATCGCAGGCGCACGAGGTACCAGATGCTCCGTGTCATCGGCGCCGGTTTCGGCCGGACCGGCACTTATTCCCTGAAGACCGCCCTCGAACAGCTGGGCTTCGGACCCACGTACCACATGGCCGAGGTATTTCAGCACCCGGAGCATGTTCCGGTCTGGCAGGCGGCCGGCGACGGACAGCGTGTTGACTGGGATGCCCTCTTCGCCGGCTACCAGTCGGCGGTGGACTGGCCGGCGTCTGCCTTCTACCGCGACTTGATGGGACAGTATCCGGATGCCAGGGTGATTCTGACGGTGCGCGACCCGGAGCGCTGGTACCAGAGCGGACGCGACACGATCTTTCCGTCCGGCGCCCGCGCCACCGAGGAGGACATCTCCCCCGAGATGCGCGCCCACCGCCATATGGCCGACACCATCCTGTGGAACGGCATTTTCCACGGGCAGGTGCTGGATCGCGCGCACGCCATCGACATCTTCACCCGGCACATCGAGACGGTCCGGGAGACGGTCGACCCCAATCGCCTGCTCGTTTACGAGGTCTCACAGGGATGGGAACCGCTCTGCGCGTTTCTCGGCGTCCCGGTTCCCGATGGCCTGGAGTTTCCGCACCTCAACGACACAGAGTCGTTCCAGCAGCGACGCGACATCCAGCGCGGCTCGTAGCCGGCCGCGCCCTTCTTCCCCAGCGGAGCTGATCTGTATCAGCCGCTGTATCGGTATGCGTACTGCCAGTTTATAGACATCAGTCAAGCCGGTGGCCATACTGCGCGCAGAGATCGGGATCAACCCAAGGAGGACTGTGATGACGATCGGCGAGACGGTAGTCAGTAGCGGTGCGCTGGCGGCGCTGCGCGCGGGCGTGCGGGGACAGGTGCTCTTTCCCGGCGAGGACGGATATGATGCCGCCCGGACCGTGTGGAACGGCATGATCGACCGGCGGCCGGCGCTCATTATCCGCGCCGCCGGCGTGGCCGATGTCATCGCGGCCGTCAACTTCGCCCGCGAGACCAGCCTGGTCTTTTCCGTCCGCGGGGGCGGGCACAACGCCACCGGCAGCGCGGTCGCCGATGGTGGGTTGATGCTCGACATGTCCCTGATGAAGGGCATTCGCGTCGATCCCGAGGGCCGGACGGTACGAGCCGAGGCCGGCTGCCTGTGGGGAGACCTGGATCACGAGACCCAGGCATTCGGACTGGCGGTGACGGGCGGCCAGGTGTCGGACACCGGCATTGGCGGACTCACGCTGGGCGGCGGGGTCGGGCACCTGATGCGCCTCCTCGGCGCGACCGTCGACAATCTCCTCTCCGTCGACCTCGTCACCGCCGGCGGACGTCTGCTCACGGTGGACAGCGAGCACCATCCGGACCTCTTCTGGGCGGTGCGGGGCGGCGGCGGCAACTTCGGGGTGGTCACGTCGTTCGAGTACCGGCTGCATCCCGTGGGACCGATCATTCTGGGCGGGATGCTCCTCTATCCCGCGGAGCAAGCGGCCGAGATTCTCCGCTTCTACCGCGAGTGGATGGCGGACGCGCCGGACGAGCTGTGTGTGACGGTCGCTCTCATGACGGCACCGCCCGCGCCCTTCGTTCCCGAGTCATTGCGACTGCAGCCCGCCGTCGGGGTGATCGTCTGCTATGTCGGTGATATCGAGACCGGGCAGCAACTGATCGCCCCGCTCCGCGCCGCGCTCCCGCCGGCAGCCGATTTGACGGGGCCCATGCCCTACACCGTGCTGCAGTCGCTGATCGACGATGCGGCGCCCTGGCACCAGCAGGTCTTCCTCAAGGCGGCGAACCTCACCGGTCTGTCGGACGACGTCATCGACACGATCGTTCAGTACGGCACACACCTGACGTCACCGCTGTCCATCGTGCCGCTCAATCCGTGGGGTGGCGCCATAAGCCGTGTCCCGGAGGATGCCACGGCGTTGGGGCATCGCGATACGGCATTCAGCGTCTACATCTTCGCGGTATGGCCCGACCCCGCCGACAGCGAGCGTCATATGGCGTGGGCCAGGTCATTCCACGAGGCGCTGCGGCCGCACATGAACGGCACGTATGTGAATGAATTGGGGCAAGAGGGCCGCGTGGCTGAGGCCTACCCGCCGGCCACCTATGCCCGGCTCGTCGAGGTCAAGAATCGCTACGACCCGACGAACTTCTTCCACATGAACCAGAACATCAAGCCGACAGTGTAGCGATCAGCCTCCGACGGCGGCCACCATGCTCACCGCGCAGGCGACAACCAAGAAGAGGGTGACCAACGCGAGCCCAAGAAGGAGCCGGCTGCTGTTGGTCAGGAAGCGGGACGAGGAGTAACTGGGGAGAGAGATCATGGACAATCCTCGGACGAAGCTAGGAGGTGGGAGCGGACGGTGAGAGGTGGGGATGGTTGCCACGGAAATCCGTGTCGATAGTTGAGACGAGCGAGAGCGCCAAATCTTGCGGACGGCCGGAGGTCAGTGGCGCGGCGCCGCAAACGCCAGTTCGCCCAGTTGCTCGACGGGCAGCAGCCAGTCGAGGTAGACGTCGACACGGTCAATGAGCCTGTCCGTCACTCGGATGATCAGGCAGCCGCGCCAGGTCACCTTCTTCGCCCCGGCCCCATAGGTATACGGTTCGTAGGTACCGGCCGCGGTAAACTCCACGACAGCGCGGTTGCCGCAGGCGAAACCATCGGCGATCTCGTTATGGAGATCGGGAAAACTATTGCGCATCGACCAGATGTCGTCGATCACTGCCGTCGGTCCCCTGATGACAGCATCCGTCAGGGGCTCGGTCTGGACGACGTCCTCGGCCAGCAGAGCCTTCATTCCGTCCCGATCCCCCCGATTGAGCGCATCGAGCAGCTGCCGGGCCAGGGTGAGGGCATCGGCCCCGTCGGTCATATCCAGCCTCCATTCACATTGTCTACGGTGCCGGGTTGGGCGAGCCAGAGCGCAACGTGGCGCGGGCGCATGGTCTCATCCACCACCTGCAGTAATCCGGCCTGCAGCTGCTCAAGATCCGTCTGGTCCTTGCAGGTGTCTCCAAACTGCGCCAGCACGTGAGTCGCATCGTACTTGCGTCGGTAGAAGGTCCGCGCGATGAGACCCTGAATGCGGTGCCGCAACGGGTTGAAGAGAGCGGCGATGAGGAGCGTCGAGACGGCGACGGCCAGCTGGGACTGCTGACCGGAGATGAGGCGGGAGAGCGCCTCGAGCCCGATCACGCACCCGACATACAGCGCGGCCAGGCTCACGGTGAGCGTCCCGTAGACGAGGGAGCGGTTGATCAGGACGTCGACGTCCCACAGGCGGTAGCGCAGGATCGCCAGCCCGATGCTCAGCAGAATCGGGAGCGGAGCCAGTTCGGTGACGGTCGCCAGGAGGAGGTACGCGATGGGCTGCCGCGCGAGGCCTGCATCGCCCATGTAGACGACGAGCGCTATCACGAAAATGGCGATGTAGGTTCCGATGCCGAGAATGACCAGCTTGGTCTGCTGGCGCTGCACCGGCGTCGAAATCCAGTGGTAGCGGTACACCTGCAGCCCGATGATGCTGACGGTGCTCACGGCGTAGAGCGCGACTGCCCATCCGGCATTGCTGTTGACGAAGTGCGCCGCCAGATACGCGCTGAACAGGACCAGCGACCAACGTGGGACGAAGCGGCCGGAGGGGAAGAGGAAGAAGAACAGGCCCACCATGAAGTTGCCGGCTAAGGAGAAAATGGCGGTGGCCTCTCCCCAGAAGCCAGGAGGGGCCTGCAGATTGCCGACGGCCAGACAGGCGAAGGCGGCGACGAGAACCATGCGATCGGGAGAGCGACGCACCATGAGAGCGATTCCGACGACATAGGCAACCGCGATCGTGAACAACTGCAGCCCGACCATGTAGGCCGCGTACACGTCAAGAGCGACGCCGGCGCGCTCGAGAGCACGTGCCGCAGGAGCCGTAATCTGCGAGTTCGAACAGTCCAGGAGGGTACTCGCCGTGCAGAGGTGCCGCACCAGGGCGAGAGTGTCCGGCACGTCCGGCACCAACAGGATCAGCCCCAGAATCGCCACCAGCAGCCACGCGAGCCGTGCGACCTGCTGCCACCGGTCGCCGGACCTGGCGGCGCTCTTGACTTGATCTCTCATGTCCTCGTTCCTGTCATGAGGCTTGACCGGATCGCTGGACGGAGCTAGTGCAGTATCGTACCGCCGCCGGCATCCGTCAAGTCCGAGGTGTCGCGGGGTCCTCGGTCACGACGCGGCAGAAGGTGTCGAGGGTTCTTCCTCTGGACTCACGTCGGCCGGTGCCCTCTGCTTGCCGCCCCCGATGGTCAAACCGGCCACGGCGGCGCTGAGGACGGCCAGACTGCCCCCGATCAGCATGAGGACACGGAAGCTACCGACGAACGCCGTCGCCATCGCCTGATGAACCATGGCGGCATCGATCGAGGACAGGTGTGGTGGGACCGGCAGGCCGGTCAACTTGTCCGCCTGCTGCAGCAAGGCCTGCCGGGCGGATGCGGTTAGCGGCAGGCTCCTCAGCGCATGCCCGAGGTTGAGACGGAAGACGGCCACGGCGATGATGCCAAATACCGCAATGGCCAGCAAACCCGCCACACGGGAGGCCGCGTTATTGATGCCGGAAGCCGATCCGACATGCTCCCGATCCACGGCGTTCATCACCGCCGTCGTTAGAGGAGCCACTGCGACCGACATACCGAGCGCCATGACGACGATGGCAGGGAAAAACGTCGTCCAGTACGAGCCGCCGATGCCGGGGAGAGCAAAGAGGCCAAATCCGATCCCGGCAAGGGCGGGGCCGACCATGAGCGGGAGCCGCGCGCCGTAGCGATCAATGAGACCGCCGCTCCACCGGGAGAGTGTAAACATGATGACGATAAAAGGAAGGAGGGCCGCGCCCGCCGCAGTCGCACTGTACCCCTGGATGCGAATGAGGTCGAAAGGCACGAAGAAAAGCACGCCTCCCAGTGCACCGTAGAGGAGGAGGGTGAGCAGGTTCGTGCCCAGGAAGGTGCGCGAGCGAAAGAGGGAGAGAGGCATCATGGGAAACGGGACGCGCTGCTCCACGAGGACAAAGGCGACGAGCGACGCGATGCCGAGAGTGCCGGCCCCCCAAACGAGCCACACCGGGGAGCCGGATGTCGCCTGAATCAATCCGAAGACGATTCCGCCCAGACCCACCGTCGCCAGCAGCGCCCCCCACCAGTCGGTGCCGCCGGTTGTCTCGTCCTTCGTGTCGGGCACCCAGCGCAGGGAGATCAGCACGACGGCCATCGCCAGCGGAACGTTGAGAAAGAAGATGGCGCGCCAGGAGACATTCTGCACCAGCCAGCCGCCCGCCACCGGTCCCAGACCGGTCGTGATCGCGGAAAAACCGGCCCACGTGCCGATGGCCCGTCCCCGCTGCGCCACAGGAAAAACCGAGCTGATGATGGACAGGCTGCCGGGGACCAGGAGCGCGGCGCCCATCCCCTGCATCGAACGCGCCGCGATGAGACTGGAGAGACCGGGCGCGAGCCCGCAGATGATCGAGGCGGCGGTAAAGATGACCGTGCCGGCGAGAAAGACGAACCTTCGTCCCAGGCGGTCGCCCAGTGAGCCTCCGACCAGCAGCAGCGCCGCCAGAAAGAGGGAGTAGGCCTCGATCACCCACTGCACGCCCGCCACCGTCGCCTTGAGGTCGGTCTGGAGGTAGGGCAGGGCGACGTTCACCACCGTGCCGTCAATTGAGGCCATGCTGGAGCCGAGGATGGTGGCGGCCAGCACCCAGCGGCCGGCAACGGCAGGAGCCGGAGAGGTCGTTCGCTCGGCACGGACGACGCCCTCATCACAGGGTTGCGCGAGATACGTTGACACGGTAATACTCCGGCCGGCGCCGACGCATGGGTCGGCCCCAGTCTCTCCCACTGTATGGCCTGGGAAGCGAGCGATCAACGGCCCGCCGTCGACGCGCGCAGGCCTTCCATGGACAGGGTGCCGGCCAGCACTACCGCCACCATGCCGATTTGCGCCAAGACCGATCCGTCCAGTCCAACCGGTATCGTGGCGACGACGAGCGGCAGGGCGCCCTGGCCCATCGTTATCCGGATTGTGGTGGCCGTGGGCCCCGATCGGCAAGACGGGGTCGCGTCCGCCGGGCTAGAAGCCTACTCGGAACGCAGTCGGAGCTAGACGTGCACCGTCTCGTGCCCGGCGATAAAGCCCTGGACGCGGCGCCAGGCGTCCTCCGAGGCGCTGGAGAACTCCTCGGCCTTGCGGTCAAAGAAGCTGTGCGGCGCACCCGGATAAATGACGAGCTCATTCTCGATGCCGCCCTCGTTCAACTCACGCTCGAAGGTCTCGACGGTCTCGACCGGGATGCTCTGGTCGGCCCCACCGAAGAGCCCGAGCACCGGACACTCAATCTGACGGGCCCAGTCCAGCGCCGGAGTGACCGCGCCAAAATGACGCGTGAGGTTCGCGTAGAAACCGATGACCCCGGCGAGATCGTACCCACGCGTGCCGGCCCAGAAGGAGAGCGACCCTCCCATGCAGAAACCGACGGTAAAGGTGGGGAGATCTTGCCCCACTCCCTTTCGAATCTCCGAGACCGCGGCATCGAGGTCGGCACCGAAAGTCTCCGGGGTCATTTGCTGCACATGGGTCATGTAGTCGAACGGCTCGGTCCGATCGTTGTTCTCGGCGGTGCGGCCGAAGTAGTCGATGACCAGAGCGCGCTTGCCGGTATCGGCGAATCGCAGGGCCAGTCCCTTATAGAAATTGTGCAGGCCGCGCACATCGGGAAGGACGACCACCTGACCCTGAGCGGGGCCGGATGGCTCGGCGAGATAGGCCGCAATCAGGTTCCCGTCGGCAGCACGGATCGTCTGGTCTTCGCCGTGAACGGCGCTACCGCTCGACAGAGGAATGGGAGGATAGGAGTCGTCATCAAAGCACATCGGTGGGTCTCCTTTCGGCGGGACACATGCCCCTGCTCTCTATTACCGTCTCGTCGGTTCCGGCATGGGCTGCGTCTGCGGCTCGAGGCGCTGCCCTTCCGCGTCGCCGGTATTGACGTATCGCCCTCCACGCGACCACGACGCGGCGGCCGCGACGAGGCAGGCCACGATCGCAAAGGCAAAGGCGGTGTGGAGGCCGGACTGGAAGGGAGGAGCGATGAGATGGGGAAAGAACCGGCGTCCGGTCAAGGCGGCCAGGTCCGCCACCGGAAGACGCGCCAGCACGTGAGGTCCGACGAGCTGCTGAATCGGGTTGTAGCCGAGGAACGCGGCGAAGAGGATCGATACCGGAGGTAATCTCCCCACGTGCTCCGCGACCAGGACAGGCACGCCATGCATCTCCAGGCCCCGTGTCATGGTGGTGCGCAGCGTCGCCGACAACCCCGCGATCATCAGACTGAAGAAGATGCCGATGGAGAGCACCTGCGCCGAGTTCTGAAACGTCTGGTTCATCCCAGCACCGGCCCCGCGATGCTCCGGAGGCAGGCTATTCATCACTCCGGCCCGATTCGGCGAGGCAAAAGCGCCCATCGACAGGCCGTTGAGGAGCAGGATGGCGGCAAAGACCGGATAGGGGAAATCGACCGGCAATAGGGTGAGCAGCACGAAGCTGAGGGCCGCTCCGATCATGCCGCCGGTGGCGAAAGGACGAGCGCCGAACCGGTCGGACAGGTACCCGGAGATCGGTCCTGCCAGGAGAAAGCCGGCGGAGAGCGGCAGCATATAGATGCCCGCCCACAGTGGCGTATCGGTGAAGCTGTAGCCGTGCTCGGGGAGCCAGATTCCCTGCAGCCAAATGATCAGCATGAACATCAATCCGCCGCGGGCGACGGCGGAGAGAAAGCTCGACAGCACGCCGAAGGTATAGGCGCGGAGACGGAACAGCGGTAAGCGGAACATCGGGTTGGGAACACGCGTCTCGATGAAGGCAAAGGCGGCCAGCAGAAGAACACCGGAGCCGAGGGCGGTGAGAACGCCGGGACTTCCCCATCCCATGGCACTGCCGCCGTAGGGTTGAATCCCGTACGTGATGCCGATCATCACCAGAATCAGTCCCACGGCAAAGGTGATGTTGCCGAGCCAGTCGATGGGAGCGCGGTGGCGGACGCCTCTCTCCTCGAGCTTGAGGTATGCCCACACGCTGCCGAAAAGTCCGAACGGCACCGACACCAGGAAGACCAGGCGCCAGTTGATCGGTGCCAGCAGGCCACCGAGCACCAGTCCGACGAACATGCCGCTGATGCCGGCGACGTTGTTGATGCCGAGCGCCAGGCCGCGCTGGTTGGGTGGAAAGGCATCGGTGAGGATAGCGGCCGAGTTGGCGGTGAGAAACGCTGCTCCGACCCCCTGGGCGATGCGGAAGATGATGAGCCAGAGCGCGCCCGATGTCCCCGTCATCCAGTCGATGGTCAGGAGCAGAGAGGCAGCCGTGTAGATGACAAATCCGAGGTTGTACATGCGCACGCGGCCGAAGATGTCCCCCAGGCGGCCGAGACTGACGACCAGTACACTGCTGACGATCAGATAGCTCAGGATCATCCAGAGGAGGTAGAAGCTGTTGCCCGGCGCCAGCGGGTTGAGGCGGATGCCCCGGAAGATGACCGGCATGGCGATCAGCATGATCGAGGCATCGATCGTCGCCAGCAGCACCCCGACCGTGGTATTGGAGAGCGCGACCCACTTATAGTCAACGCGCCTCGCGCGGCCCGGCGCGCCAAGCGCAGGAGACTCGGCCCTCATCACTGCCGCTGAGGGACGGCAGCCGATTCCGGCTCCTCGCCGGCATTGGCGCCGAACGGGGGTGGAACGGGTGCCGACGGCGTGGTGACCTCGTGGAAGTACTGGCGGCCCCGCATCAAGGACGCCACCGCGGCGACGGCCGACATGACGGCAGAGACATAGAACGCCAGCCGCAGTCCATCCATGAAGGGCGCGGCAATCAGGCTGGGGAAGAAAGAGCGGCTGAGCAGGTGCGCCTGCGTGGTCGCCGGAAGGTGGGAGAGGAGCGCAGGCGGCAGGAGGTGCGCCATCGGGTTGTAGCCGAGGAATGCCGAGAAAAGCGCAGCGGTCGGCGGCAGATGGGAGATGCCGTTGGCGGCGCCGGCGGGAAGACCGGCACGGAGCAGACCAGTGCCGAGCGTGTGCGGCAGGGTGGCGGAGAGGCCCACGATGACGATGGTGAAGAAGACGGCCATCGACATCAGCATGCCGGCGTTCTGGACGGTGGCCAGCATGCCGGAGGAAACACCGCGTTGTGCGGGCGGCACGGAGCTCATGACCGAGCTGGTATTGGGAGAGGAGAAGAGCCCCATGCCCAGACCCATGGCCAGCAGGAGGGAGGCAAACGGCACATAGCTGAAGTTGGCCGGCAGGAAGGTGAGGAGGAGAAAGGCGACCGTCGCCACCAGCATGCCCCCGGTCGTGAACGGGCGAGCCCCGAGGTGATCGGAGAGCCAGCCGGAGACAGGCCCGGCGATGAGGAAGCCGGCCATCATGGGCAGCATGTAGATGCCGGCCCAGAGCGGGGTCTGCGAGAACGAGTAGCCGTGGATGGGCAGCCAGATCCCCTGCAGCCAGATGATCAGCATGAACTGCAGTCCACCACGAGCCGTCGCGCCCAGCAAGGCCGAAATGTTGCCGGCGGCAAAGGGGCGGATCTTGAAGAGATCCAGCCGGAACATGGGATCGGGCGTGCGGACTTCGATCATGGCAAAGGTCACGAGCAAGACGACACCACCCGCCAGCGCGGCGATAACCCACGGATTGGTCCAGCCCATGACGTGACCACCGTAGGGCAGCAGGCCGTAGGTCAGTCCGACGAGGAGGACCGTCAAGCCGGCGGCAAAGGTGACATTGCCCCAGATATCGAGCTTCTGATGGGCGCGAATGGTCGCCGTCTCCCGCAGCATGAGGTAGGCCCAGACGGTGCCGATGATGCCAAACGGCACATTGACGAGAAAGACGAGGCGCCAGTTGACGGCGGCCAGCACGCCCCCGAGGATGAGTCCAAGGACGGAACCGCCGATCGCCGCGATCTGATTGATGCCGAGGCCGAAGCCGCGCTCCTTGGGCGGAAAAGCGTCGGTGAGGATGGCGGCGCTGTTGGCGAAGAGGAAAGAGCCGCCGATGGCCTGCACGATACGGAAGGCGATCAACTCAATACCGCCGGTGGTGCCGGTACTGGGCGTGAGGAAGAGCAGAATCGACCCGATCGTAAAGACGGCGAAGCCGAGCGTGTACATCTTGACGCGCCCCAGCATGTCGGAGATACGGCCGACCGTCACCAGGAGGGTGGAGGTGACGACCATGTATCCCATCAGGATCCAGAGGAGAAAGCTCGTGTTGCCGGGTGTCAGCGGGTTGATGTGGATGCCGTTGAAGATGGTGGGCAGCGCAATCAGCACGATGCTCGAATTGATCGTCGCCATGAGGATGCCGAGCGTGGTATTCGATAGGGCGATCCACTTGTAATGAACGCCGCCGGGCTCCTCTCGGTTTATCGAGAAATCGCGCTGCGCCATGGACTCTCTCCTTAAATAGTTGCAAGCAACACGAACCGTGCGGCCCGGCCTTCACGGACCACATGTCGGCTACAAATGTTGTCCTGCACAATTATTATGCCACAGCCCGCGTCTTTCACGCCACGCGTCCCCTGTCAGGAACAACCTTTGTCCGGTACAATGATTAGAAGATGAAAGGTGACGCATCGCTCGATCACGACGCGCTCCGCCTGACCGGAACCTTGCTGCGGGCGGTGCGGGTCGTGGACCGACGTTTCCGGCGCGCCTCGAACACCGAGGAGTTCGACCTTGCCGATCTCAGTGTCCTCGGGCAAATCGGCCGCGGCGTGAACATGGTGTCCCGCATTGCCGAGGCGCTCCAGCTCGACGTGGCGCGTGTGTCGCGCATCTGCAGCCATCTGGAGGCGCTCGGGTATGTGGAGCGCCGGCTCGATGTGGAGGATCGGCGTCGCTGGCTCTTTCAGCTCAGCCCGGCGGGAGAGCGCAGCTTGCAATCCGGACTCCGGATTCTGTCGTCGGTGGTCGACGACCTTCTGGGACAGCTGACACCGGCCGACCGGACGGCTCTGACGGTCGGCCTCGGCGCCCTGCGGCCGATCCTGGCAACGCCGCCTGAACCGTCGGATGTGGACGATGCGGCGGCCACAGTTCCTCCGTCACCGGTCTAGCGGCGCCGAAGCCGATGGCGCCGCGGTCGCGCCCCGCTGACCGCTCCTCTTGACCATGTAAAAGGCCCCTGCGCACAAGGGGAAAAGCACAGGGGCCTCGGAGGAGAACAAACTCTACTGACATACAACCACATGGTCGAGCAGGCGGCGAGAGGCGAAAGTCCCGAACCGGGCAGGAAATATTTTGTAGTCCCTTGACGATCTCCCGGAAGCGGCCCATGATGGGAAGACAGATGGCACGGACAGCAGGTCGAATTCGGCGCTCGGGCCGGCGACGATGAGTAGCCCGGCGCGAGGGAAGAGCATGCCAATCAGGACGGAGAGTCTCTCGAAGCCGTCGCAGTGCGCCGACACGTTGCACGCACGTGAGCAGCAGCTGATGCTGGCCCTGCAAGCGTCGCGCATGGTGGCCTGGGAGTGGGATCCCATACGGGACATCATCACCACCACCGAGAATCTCCCGCAGATCTATGGGGTGACGGCGGTCGAGCTGGCCGAGCAGGCGTTCGCTCTGGTCCATCCTGACGACGCGGCACGCCACCGCGCCACCGTCGATCGGGCAGTGGCGGACGGCACGAGCTACTGCTCGGAATTTCGCATCGTGCGGCCGGACAATGGGGCCGTGGTCTGGTTGGAGGAGCGTGGCACGCCGGTGCTGGACGAGACCGCGAAGGTCCAGAAGCTCATCGCGGTTGTGATGGACATCACCGCCCGGAAACAGACAGAAGACGCGCTGCGCCACAGCGAGGAGCTCTTCCGCACGATGGTGTCGGCGGCGAACGAGGGCATCTGGTTCATCGACCACAACGCGCGGACGGTGTACGCCAACGATCGAATGGCGGAGATGCTGGGATACACGCCGGAGAGTTTCCGGCAAGTCACAGTGTCCGACTGCGCCTTTCCCGGGGACGAATCCCTGCATCAGGAACGCATCCGGCAGAACCTGGCAGGCGACGTCGCGCAGTTCGACACGCGGTTTCGCCGTCAAGACGGGTCTGAGCTCCTGGTCCTCTGTTGCACGAGCCCCGTGCGCGACGCCTCCGGCGCCATCATCGGGGCGCTCGGCATGTTTACCGACATCACCGAGCGCAGCCAGGCCGAAGAGGAGCGCCGCGAGGTGCTGGCGCGAGAGCACCAGGCACGCGTCGACGCGGAGGTCGCGCAAGGACGGCTGTCCTTGCTGTCAGAGGTCAGCGCCCTGCTTGCCTCTTCACTGGACGAGGAGACGACGTTGCGCAGCCTGGCGCGATCCGTTGTTCCCAGCCTGGCCGACTGGTGCGAGATTCACCTCGTCGACGACGACGGAACAGTCCGTCAGATCACCATCACCCATCCCGACCCGACCAAGCTGGAGCTCGCCCACGAGATCGAGCAGCGCTACCCGGTTGACGCAGAGGCGCCGGCCGGTGTCGGCAAGGTGCTGCGAACCGCGCAAGCGGAGCTGGTTCCGGACGCATCGGATGAGCTCCTGGCGACACTCACATCGGACGTCGAGCTTCTCCGCCTCCTGCAACAGATCGGGGTCACCTCCTGGATGGTCGTACCCCTCGCCGCGCGGGGACATCTAATGGGTGCGATCACGCTGGCAACGGCGGAATCGGGAAGGCACTACGGCCCCGACGATCTGGTCCTGGGCGAGGATCTGGCCCGGCGCGCGGCACTCGCCATCGACAACGCCAGGCTCTACCGAGAGGCGCACCGCATCGCGGCGGAGTCCTCGGCGATTCTCTCTCAGATGACGGACGGCGTCATCCTGTGCGCCACCGACGGCACCGTTACCTTCATGAATGAGGCGGCACACCGCCTCTACGGAAGTGAATTTGTCGGCAAGTCGCTCACCGACTACCCGGGAGATACATCGGTGCTGGATACGCGAGGCGAGCCGTACCTGGCCGACGCATTACCCCTGCACCGCGCGCTCGTGCTGGGAGAAACGACACTGGGGGCGGAAGCGCGTCTGCACCTGGGAGACGGCCGAGAGGTCATCGTGCAGCGCAGTGCGACGCCGGTGATCGGCGAGGACGGAACGCGGCTGGGTGCCGTGCTGACGGTGCGTGACGTGACGGCGCAGCGCGCCGTCGACCAGCAGAAGGAAGAGTTCCTGGCGGCGGCCGCCCACGACCTCAAGACTCCGGTGACCAGTCTGAAAGGGCTGGCGCAACTTCTACAGCGACGCCTGAACCAGGACGGGGACGCGTCGGTGGAGCAGCTGCGCGACGGTCTCGCCCGCATGGAGCAAAACGCCAACCGGATGACCTCCCTGATCAACGAGCTACTGGATCTCTCGCGCCTCCAGACCGGGGAGGGTTTAGAGTTATCCCTGCACCGCACCGATCTGGTCGCGCTTGTCTCGCAAGGCGTCGCTGAGTACCGGCAGGGCCCACGATCCCGGGAGATCACGTTCCACAGCGCGGTGCCGAAACTCGTCGGCACGTGGGATACCGACCGTCTGGAGCGGGTCGTCGCCAATTTGCTCTCCAATGCCGTCAAGTACAGCGGCAGCAAGACTCCCATTACCGTGACCGTCAGCACCGAGACCGGCGAGGGTGCGGAGTGGGCGATCCTGACGGTGCAGGACCACGGAATCGGCATCCCGGAAGACGACGTGGCGCACATTTTCGAGCGTTTCCGCCGCGGTCATAATGTCGGCCACCATAGGCTCGGGACCGGCATCGGCTTGTCCGGGGCCAAGCAGATCGTGGAGCACCACGGAGGCAGGATCGAGGTGGTGAGCAAGGAGGGCGTGGGCAGCACGTTCACCGTCCGTCTCCCCGTGACGCCGGCCGACGGCGCGGGCGAGAGAGAACCAGCCCGCGACGGGTGACGCGCGAGGATTCCCTATTCCCGGGAAGCCGGACCCGCCTCGTGCGATAACTGGGCATGCGCACTGTCCGCCGGATTTTCATCCTGCTGGCCGGATTCCTGGTGACGTTCCTCGTGCTGTTGACGGCCGTGGCCGCCGCCTATGGAGCCGCGACAGCCGATCCCGTCGTGACGGCGCCGCCGCTCGGCCCTCATCAGCACGACATCCGGACCGGTGACGTCGTCACCCGCTACCGCGCATGGGGGAGTCACGGGCGGCCGGTTCTGCTCATTCCCGGGTTCGTTGAAACCAGTTTTGTGTGGACGCGTGTCGGACCGTCACTGGGGCAGCGCTTTCGGGTGGTGGCGCCCGACCTGCGTGGCTTCGGCTACAGCACACACCGCCCGCCCTACACGCTGGCTGCCGATACGGCGCAGGTGGCCGCGCTGATTCACCGTCTGCACCTGCACAAACCGATCGTCGTCGGGCACTCGACCGGGGCAGCGATCGCCGCCCGTCTGGCGCTCACCCATCCACGCCTCCTTGGCGGCATCGTCATGCTGGACGGAGACGGGACCGCCTCCGGCGGAGGTCCGGCCTGGGTGCACGCTCTGATCGTCGATCCGTACTTCAACGCCGTCTTCCAGTTACTGACGCGCCACCCCTCCCTGTTGGACGGCGTCTGGGAGAAGGCATGCGGGCCACGCTGCCCGCCCTTTACCGGGCGGGAAATGGAAGGCTGGATCAGGCCGCTGGAAGTGCCGGGTGCGGAAACGGCCCTCCACGCCATCGTGCAAGCGCCGCTTCTCGGCATGCCGGCGGCTCGTATCCGGCAGATTCGCGTCCCGACTGCGGTGATGGTGGGCACACAGGATCCCACGATTACTCTCGCGCGCGCCCGGCAATTGGGCTTGTGGCTCCACGCCCGGCTCCTGATCACCGTGCCGGGGGCTCACCACCTTCCCATGGTGTCGGCACCACATCTTTTCACGCGGGATCTGTCCAGGATCGTGGACGGCCTGGACTGAGTCACGGCGCACCTCTTGCGGGAAGAACGTCATGGACCACTCCCTGCTGCGACCTCTGCTGCCGGCGCTTCTCGCTCTGCTCGCCGGGTGCGCAGGGGCCGCCGCCCATATCGCTCCTGCCGCCACCAACCCGCCATCCCCGCCGCCGCTGCGCACGGTCTTTCTCATCGTCATGGAGAATCACAACTGGTCGGCGATTGCGGGGAATCCGGCGGCGCCGTACATTAATCACAGCCTCCTGCCGAGCGCCTCGTACGCCACGCAGTACGACAACCCGCCGGGGAACCATCCCAGCCTGCCCAACTACCTCTGGCTGGAAGCCGGCACCAACTGCTTTCCGGACACGGGGTGCATCCGCAACGACGGGTCGCCGTCCACCCATTCCACGCACAGCAGGCTCCATCTGGCCGATCTGCTGCAGAACGCCGGTATCTCGTGGCGTGCGTACGAAGAGAACATCACGGGCACGACCTGCCCTTTCGACGCCCACTCCATCCTGGCGATCGGCGGTGAGCAGGGTATTCCCGGCCTCGCGGGAGACCTCTACGCGCCCCGCCACGATCCCTTCGTGTACTTCGACGACGTGACCGATAACCTCAATGCCCATGCCCCGCGCTGCATCCGGCATGTTCGCCCCTTCACACAACTGGCGAGCGACCTGCGGCATAACACCGTCGCGCGCTACAACTTCATCACACCGAATGTGTGCGACGACATGCACAGCCCCTGCCCCCTCCTATCGAATCCGATCAAGCAGGGTGACATCTGGCTCTCGCGCGTTATTCCCGCCATCCAGCGCTCACGCGCGTACCGGGACGGAGGAGTTATCTTCATCACATGGGATGAAGCGTCGAGCGGTGACGGACCGATCGGCATGATCGTTCTCTCGCCGGCAGCGCGGGGGCACGGCTTCCACAACGCGGTCCCGTATACGCACAGTTCCACGCTCCGCACGATCGAAGAGATCTTCGGCGTGCGCCCGTTCCTCGGCGGTGCCGCCCGCTCCAACGATCTGCGAGCCCTATTCCGGCGCTTTCCCTGAAAACGAAGCGCCCGGGATACCCCGGGCGGATAATCGCGGCGAAGGATCATTGCGTGCTGGCCCCTCGCTATTCACTTGTCTCCTCGACAATATCATGAAGTTCAAGTGAACGCAAGATGAATCTGAGATGAATTTCGTGACCGGGCTATGCGGTGCTGGTTCGGGCGCGCTCCCGCGTTTTGAGGACGCGGAGGCCCGCCCCGGCCCCGGCCACGACGAGGTTCCGTCCTGCCGCCTTGGCATGATAGAGAGCGGCGTCCGCCTCGGCGATCACATCTCGAATCTCCGGCAGACTGGCCCCGTGGAGAGTTGCCACACCGGCACTGATCGTGACGATGTCGAGATCGGGCCGTGCCTCATGGGGTAGCAACCTTGCCTGGACGGCGGCACGAAGACGTTCCGCCGCCGCGTACGCCTCCTCTTCCTCCTGTTCCGGGAGGAGGATCAGGAACTCCTCCCCGCCGTAGCGGTAGACGGCGTCGCCGCGGCGCACGCTCGTCGTCAGCGTCTCGGCGACGGTCGCCAGGACCGTATCGCCGGCCGGATGGCCGTAGTGGTCGTTGTACGCCTTGAAGTAGTCGACGTCGCACAGGACCAGGCTGTAGGTGTGCCCATACCGCTGGGCGCGGGCATGGAGGACGCTGAGATCCTCTTCCAGGCGCAGCCGGTTCCCCAAATTGGTCAGCGCGTCCCGGCGCGCGCGGCCGTACTCCAGATCCCGCTGACTCTCGAGTTGGCGCTTGGCATCGCTCAGAGACTCATAGAGCTGAGCGTTTTCAATCGCCGATGCCACCATCGGCGCCAGCGTCAGGATCGGGCCCAATGCCTGCTCACTGTAGCCGGCGGCCTGGCGGCTGCCCAGATTCAGGGTGGCCAGCACGCGTCCGTGCACCATGAGGGGAATGATGGCCAGCGACCGGATGCCGGCCGCCAGGGCTTTCCTCTCATCGTCGAAGAGGTCGGCGGGCGGAAGAGCGGCAAGATCGGCGCGGAGCACCGGCCGACCCGTCTGATAGGCACGGGACGCGATGGACCCGGCGAGCGAGGTCGTCGTCCCTTCCGGGAGACCTTCTGTGCCGTCACCGGCGACGAACACGCTGGTCATCTCATGCGGCCCCGGACCAACCTTGCTCACGCTGAGGCGATCGGCATGGACATGCTGGCGAAGCGCCTCCGTAAAGGTCCGGTAGACATCGTCCGGACGAAGACAGGCGGCGAGCATCGTGGAGAGATTGCGCTGGCCCCTGATCTCTCGCCGCATGCGTTCCATGGCAGACACCAGCGAGCCAAACTCTCGGATCGGATCCACGTGTGCGCCGGCGGTCAAATCCCCCTCGGCGATGCGGTCGGCGAGCCAGGCAAGACGCATCAGGGGACGCTGGAGACTGCGGAGCGTCCACAAACCGGCGACCAGAGCACCGAGCACGGCCAGGAAGAAGAGAGCGGCGAGCAAGATGGTCATCGTCCGCACGGTCGAGTTCGCCGCCGTGAGGGTGGCGACCCGGTGCGCGAAGAGCCTTTGCAAGATCGCGTCGGACGCGCGACGATAGGCATCGAAGAGACGCTTGCCGGTCAGCATCTGTGCTTCGAGCCGTGCCGGGGTCGCCCGTGCGGGCGGGGCCGCGAGCATCGAGCGCGCCCAGCGCTCCCAGCGCCCGGCGCCGCGCGAGAGAGCGTTCAGCAAGCGAATCTCGCCGGGATCACCTCTGGCTAGACGGAGCGATGCAGAACGCGCGGCGGGGAGGCGAGCAAGGGCCGCCCGGTATGGCTGAAGAAAGAGAGGTTGGCGGACGAGCAGGTAGCCGCGCAGGCCCGTTTCCTCGTCATCGAGGAGCTTGGCGCGGAGGGTGACGTTCGCGATCAGCGCATCGTCATGCCGCACCACGCCGGCAAACCCGGCGCGTACGCTGCCGGCAACTCCCAGTGACGCCGTGCACGACAGCACGAGAATCAGGATAGTCATCGCCTGCCCGATGAGCAGACGCGAACGGATGCTCCCTGTCACTCTGCCATCTAACCCGACGGCAATCGGGTCCGCAACGAGCGACAGTCCCCCGGCCCAGAGGATTTTGGTCCTGATCTAGCCGGAGAGCGCGCGGTGAAGAGAGCGGGCCTCCGAACCGGAGGCGGCGCCCCCGACTTCGAAGACGATGGTGTTGCCCCATGGGTCATCCACCGCCACCGCCTCCCCAATGCGGCGCGTGGGAATGCCGGCCGCTTCGACCCGATCCAGCACCGCGCGGCGTGCCTCTTCGGACGGGAGCACGATGGTGTAGAAGCGCAGATTGACAGACCCATCCGGGGCCGAACCTGCCCCGCGGCTGTGCCAGGTATTGGCGCCGATGTGATGGTGATACCCGCCGGCCGAGATGAAGAGCGCCGAGGGCATCCGCGCCACCACATCAAAGCCCAAGATGTCGTGATAGAAGCGCTCCGCGTCGCCGATGTCTCCCACCTGCAGGTGCATGTGTCCCAGCTTGGTTCCGGCCGGCAACCCCTCGAACGGACGCCCTTCCGCCCGCGCTTCGGCGATCATCCCGCGGATGTCCACGGGGTCCGCTGCCATGCGGACGCGGCCGTTCTCCCACGTCCATTCCGAGCGCGGCCGATCGCGGTAGATCTCAATCCCGTGGCCGTCGGGATCTTCCAGGTAGAGCGCCTCACTGACCAGGTGATCCCCCTGACCAAGCGGCAGCCCCAATTGGATATAGTGATCGACCCAGCGGCCAAGATCCGCGCGTGTCGGGAGCAGAAGGGCGAAGTGATAGAGCCCGGTGTACGACTGCCCTCCACGCGGCCAGGCCCCGGCGCCCGATCTCTCTTCCAGTACGAGCAGTGGGCGCCCGCCCGCTCCCAGGACCGCTTCGTCCTCGTCGCGTTCCAGCACCTGCAGGCCAATGACACCCGTGTAGAAGTCAATGGACCTATCGAGATCGGCCACGCTGAGCGCGAGCAGGCCGACCTCGGTTTGGGGATGAATACTGGCAGCAGTTGTCATAGCGTTCACCTCTTCCATGGCGCCCGAATCTCGTCGCGAATATCCTCGTACCGCTTGCCGTTGCGTGCCGCCTCCGCGATCGCCGGGTGAAAGACCTGCCGATAAAACTCGGGCCCCATGCGATCGATAATCTCGCGGTCAAAGGTCTGGTCGGTCTGCGGCACGCCGCCGATGCTGCGAAATTCGTTATCCTCCTCCGGCTCCGCCGCGGCGCGTCCGCCGAGTTTGCCGGCGTGCGGACCGGTGGACGGCACACCGCCATAGCGGCGTCCTGCCACCACCTTGGCTGCCCAGACGGCACGGCCCTTCGCCAGGTTCTCCGGCATGCCCCGCTCTTCGTTCTGGACGCGGTGGTAATCGGCGAAGACATCGAAACGGCGAATGGGCATGCGCGGCTTGAGTTCATCCATCTCACGCCTCAGCGCAGTTTTTTGACGGACCGTCCCTGCAGATAGTCCAGCACCACCTGATCACCCAGATGATACGGCCCGGTCAGGAACATGCGGCCGCGGTTTATCGCGGTGAACTCTTCGCCGAAGGCGATGAGGCGCGGCGACGGATCGAGCAGGAAGGTATTGATGGTGATGCCGTCGCGAGCGCACTGGGCGGCCTCGGAGAGCGCCGACTCCAGGACAAAGGGATGGGGCGGCCAGTTGAAGAAGACGGCGCCGCTGGGCAGTGTACAGGCAGTTGGCTCACCATCGGTCACGAAGAGGATCTGGCGGTTGCCGCCACGATGACGGGCCAGCAGACGCCGGGCCAGCGAGAGCGCCATCTCGTAGTTCGTGCCCTGCACGTAGTCGTTTTCCTGCAGCCCTGGCAACTGGTCCTGCGTCATCTCGAATGCCACATCGGCGAAACCGATGAGGTAGAGAGCGTCCCGCGGGAACTGTCCGCGAATCAGACTGTCGAGCGCCAGAGCCGTTTTCTTGGCCTCGAGGAAGAGCCCTGAAAGGTACATGGAGTGGGACATGTCCAGAGCCAGTACGGTGGCATGCTGCACGGACCGCTCCGTCTCGTAGATGGCAAAGTCGTCAGCGTGGAGATGCACCGGAGAGCCGGGCCCGACACGGGAGACACCGTTCATCACCGTCGCCTTGATGTCGACCTGGAAGGAGTCGCCGAACTGGTAGGGCCGGCTCTCTTGCGTCAGATCCCCGCCCATGCCTTTACGCGGCGTCGTATGCCCACCCTGACGGTCGGCGCGGAGACGCTGAAAGATTTCGCGCAGCGAGGCATCACCCAGCTTGCGAATGGCCCGCGCCGTCAGAGTGAGCGCATCGCCATCGCGCTGGAGGTACCCGGCCTCGAGGAGCGCCTGGGCCATGTCTTTGACCGCCTCGATCTGTCCGCCCAACTGTGGTCCGAAGAGGCCGGACGCATCCTGCTGCCCAGCCTGGGAGAGTGCGTCGAGCGGGTCACCGCCGCGCAGGGCGTTCTCCAGATCTTCCATGGCCTGGAGACGGCGCATCATCTCCAGCGACTGCCCGAAACCCGGGGACTCGCTGCCACGGAAAGGATACGCGGTTGGGTTCGGAGCATATCCCATCTGTGCCAGGTTCGCGCCAAGCCGCGCGAGATCGAGGCGCAAGCGGTCATCGCGCAACAGCTCATCCATCATCGCCTGCAGCTCGGCGCGCTGTTCCGGATCCATGCTGTCCAGCAGGGACTGCATGGCGGACGCCTGTCGCTGCAGGTGCTGCAGCAAATCGTCCAGGCTCTCGATACCCGGCGGGAAGTAGTCGCGGTACTGCTCCATGAAACGATCGAACGCGTTCATGTCACCGGCCGCGGCCGCTTCCATCATCTCGTTGAGGTCGCGCACCATCTGACGGATGGCATCCATCTGCTCCGGTGTGAGGCTGCCGATTCCCTGCTTCAGGCCCTGGAAGTATTGCTCCATCAGCTCGCGCTGCATGCCCCCAACCAGGCGCTCGAACTCCTCGCGAGCTTCCGGGGAGAGGAAATCGTACTCGCGCAAGCCGTGGATCCGCCCCGCATTGTCACGGGGCAGACTGTCGAGATACTGCTCCTTGCGCTCCAACATGCGCCGGAGCATGTCACGGAACTGTTGCTCATCGGGCGCGCTGCTCGCGCCACCCGACTGTCCGCTGCCGGACATCCCAGCCCCGTCACCCTCACTCGCCGCGCCGGACGGCGACTCGGCTGATGGCGACATCTGACCGCCGGAAGAGTCGCCGGAAGCCTCCGAGGGGCCGGATTGACCCTCCACTTGCTGGCCGCCGTCTGTCTGCCGCGGCTCCGGGCGGCCCATCTCGTCCGCCTGCTCGTCGCCGGCATCACCACGCGGCGATTCTCCGTCGGGACGACTGCCGCTGTCGGCCGCTCCCGGGCGGTCCAGCCCGCTCGGTTCACCGCGCCGCTCGATCTCATCACGCTCCAGGCGGAGGATGTTCTCCAGTTGCTCGCGCACGCGATCCATCACCCCGTTCGGGTCGTAGCGGGAAAGCGCATCCTGCCGGTAGCGACGCATCTCCTGCGTCAGGCGGTGTAGACCCTCGAAGCGGCGACCGTCGGGGAGTTGGAAGCCGCGGCGCAACAACCGCTGCAGGGCACGTTGCGGATCACCGCCACGCAGCAAGTCATCCGCCATGGATTCGAGTAGATCGTCGGCGGTGAAATCCGGAATCTCCTGGCTGCCGTCCCAGGATGAGTAGCGGTAAAGCGCCATGTGGTTCGCCTTGCGGAGGTCTCTGCCCAAGCCTAGCAGGGTCGCGACCTCGCGGCTACGGTTCTCCTGGAGCGGCCGGCGTTCTTCTGGTCTGGAATTTGCATCGAGATGCAATGTTCATGCGGTCTGCATGAAGGCCGACAACGTTACAGGTCAGGGTTGCTTTGCACGATGCATGTGCCGCAGTCGCCGCCTGACGACTCGAGAGCCGTGTCTGCTCCCGAGCCGGAACCGGTCCACCGCCGGCCGGCGGCGCGACTTCTGTCTATCCTCGGTCCCGGACTCATCTCCGGCGCAGCGGACGACTGCCCGACCGGGATTGCCACCTATGCCCAGGCGGGCGCGCAAGCCGGGTACGGGCTGCTCTGGACCACCCTTCTGACGCTGCCCATGCTGGCTTCCGTCCAGTACATGGCCTCCAAGGTCGCAATTGTCCGGCAGCAGGGTCTCGCCGCGATTCTCAAGGAGCAGTATCCTCAGCCGCTCGTCTATGCCGCCGTGCTGGGCCTGATCGTCGCCAACGTCATCAACGCGGGCGCGGACATCGGGGCCATGGGCGCCGCGATCGGGATGTTCGTTCCCCTCTCCGTCAAGATTCTGGTCGTGCCCATCGCCCTGCTCATTCTGCTGTTCCTCGTTTTTGGGAACTTCCATGTCATCGAGAACACCTTCAAGTGGCTCACCCTGGCCCTCCTCGGCTACGTCGTGACCTCCTTCATAGCCAGGCCGAACGTGGGAGCGATCATCCACGGGACCTTGGTGCCGCAGATCGGTCTGAGCAGGGCGTTCCTGACGTTGCTGGTCACCACGTTGGGAGGCAACGTCTCCCCTTATCTGATGTTCTGGCAGGCGGACCTGGAGGATGACGACAACCGCGCACCCGATACCGTGGTGACCACCAGCCGCGTCGCCCAGGACGTCCGGCTCGGCAAGTATCTGCGCATGAAAGTCAATCCGCGGCAACTCAAAGAGACGGCCTGGGACACGAACGTCGGGATGATCTTCTCGAACATCATCATCTTCTTCATCGAAGTGTCCAGCGCCGAAACGCTGTTCACGCACGGCAAGCACCACATCACGACGGCCGTCCAGGCAGCCGAGGCATTGCGGCCGCTGCTGGGTTCCGGAGCAACCATCATGTGGGCCATCGGCATGCTGGGAGCCGGGATTCTGGCGGTGCCCGCACTAACCGGATCCATTGCCGACGCCACCGCCTCCTTGTTCGGGTGGGGCCGCGGTCTCAACCAGGCTCCCGACAAAGCCAGGCGTTTCTATGGCGTCCTGACCGTCGCCACTCTAGTTGGCCTCGGTATCAACTTCCTCGGCATCAGTCCTCTCTACGCCCTCGTGATCTCGGCGGCGGTCAACGGCTTCATTACGCCGCCGCTCCTCGTCTTGCTCATCCTGGTGGCCAACCGGAAAGACGTGATGGGAGAGTACACGAACGGACTGGGACTGAACGTCGTGCTGTGGGCCACGACGCTCATCATGACGGCGGCCGCCGCCGGTCTGCTGTACACCATCCTTTGACGGGGAAGAGCCCAAATCACAGAGAGTCGTCCCCGTGGCAGCGCCGCCGTTTCGTCTCCCTCTCGCCAATACGCTACGTCTGTGTCATACTGGCGCCAACCACGCATTGAAAGCGATGCACTGTCGCGATGCCCACTATCGTCCTGATCGACGACGACCGCGACTTTACCTCTCTGGTGTCTGAGCTGCTCAGCGAGCACGGCTGGCACGTGACTGTCTGCTCGGAGGAGGATGATGCGGTGCGCTGCGTGGCGGAAGCAAAGCCGGATCTGATCATCCTCGACGTCCGAATGCGGACGCGCGAGAGCGGATGGCACATCCTCAAGCGGTTGGACGCGGAACCCGCCCTGCGGCAGGTGCCGGTGATTGTCTGCTCGGCCGCGGTCGATGATCTGCGGCAACGGGCAGGATGGATGGGCGTGCACGGCATCCACTATCTGGTCAAGCCTTTCGATATTGATGATCTCTTGACAATGATCCAACACAGGCTGGGACTGAATGGAGACCCGCCGCACACGGTCAACAACGATTATCGGCGCGGCTAGGTCACGTGGAGCACCTCGAGACCGCGGCAGGCCAGGCGTACCGTCTGCAGTAGACGACTCTGCACGTAGTGCGTGGTGTCAGCCTCGGGCCGGCGCGCGGTCCAGCCCAATTGATCGCGTGCTGCCTGTAAGGCGGCGCGGGCCGCATGGAGATCCGGCGTTTCTCCATCCCTCTGGAGCGCGCCGACGACGGCACGCGTGAGATGAGGAATAAGCAACCGTACGATGGTCTCGATCTCGCGAAGGCGGTGATTGTCGAGCGGATGGCCGGCGAGTTCTTCCTCCAACCTCCGTGCAATCTCCAGCATCGCCTCGCGTGAAGTCATCCGTGCCTCCTAGCGGCAATTTAAGCACCCACTTTCTGTCGCAGCACAGAGTGTGCCGCGGCACGCCGGTTCCCCTATGTGCGAACGGCATAATGGGCCATGGCAGGCGATAACTCATTCGACATCGTGTCTGAGTACGACCATCAGGAGATGGTCAATGCCATCGATCAGACACAGCGCGAGATGCGGCAGCGCTACGATCTGAAGGACAGCGGATCACACATCACTCTGGACAAGGATGTGCTGACCGTTGAGGCGCCGTCTGATATGACGCTGCGCTCGATCGTCGATGTCCTCGAGTCGAAGATGGTCCGGCGCGGGCTCGATCTCAAGATTCTCAGTTTCGGTTCGCTCGAGGCGGCGTCGGGTGGAACTGTGCGGCAACGGATCACCCTCAAGCATGGTCTATCGCCCGAACTGGCGCGCTCGGTCGTGAAACTGATCCGCGATCAGGCGCCCAAGGCCAAAGCGCAGATTCAAGGAGACGCGGTGCGGGTGAGTGGCAAGAGCCGGGACGAGCTCCAGCGGGTGCAGCAGATCGTTCGCGCGCAGGATTACGACCTCCCGCTACAGTTCGTCAATTACCGCTAAGGGGACTGGTCCGCGCTGCCGGGACTATTTCCGGTAATTCTCTATGGCAATATGAGGGTGCCGAATGGCACGTCGGGAGGAATCGGTATGGTACAGCTTCGTACTCCGCATGGGCTTGAGAGGCATGGCATTGAGAATCCAGGGCGGGTGTACTGGAACCTGCCGGTCCCGACGCTGTACGAGCATGCCGTCCGCCGTGGAGAGGGGCTGATCGCCCAGGACGGACCGATCAATTTCGAGACGGGCCAGCATACCGGCCGTTCTCCCCGGGACAAGTACGTCGTGCGCGACCCCCAGAGCGAAAATGACATCTGGTGGGGAAGCGTCAACCAGCCCTTTGATCCGGATCGGTTCGACCGCCTCTACCGGCGCGTGCGCCAGTATCTGCAGGGCAAGGATCTGTACGTCCAGAACCCGTACGCCGTCGCCGACCCACGCTACCGGCTCCCCATCCGGGTCATCACCGAGACCGCGTATCACAGTCTGTTCTCGCGCAACATGTTCATCGGCGCGCCCGAGGGCGTCGACACCGGTCAGGATCCGCAGTTCACCGTCATCGACATGCCCGGTTTCAAGGCCGACCCCGCTATCGACGGAACCCGCTCCGAGACCTTCATCATCCTCAACTTCGAGGAGCGGCTCGTCCTCATCGGCGGTACCAGCTATGCCGGTGAGATCAAGAAGTCCATCTTTACCGTCCTCAATTACCTGCTACCGAAGCAGGGCGTCCTCTCCATGCACTGCTCGGCCAACTACGGCCCGCGGGGTGATGTCGCCCTCTTCTTCGGCCTCTCCGGCACCGGCAAGACCACCCTCTCGACCGATCCCGAGCGCATTCTGGTGGGCGATGACGAGCATGGTTGGAGCGAGGACGGCATCTTCAACTTCGAGGGAGGATCATACGCCAAGACGATCCGTATCTCTCCCGATGCCGAGCCGCTCATCTGGGCCGCGGTGCACCGCTTCGGTACCGTCCTGGAGAATGTCGCCGTCGATCCGGTGACGCGTCAGCTCGACCTGGACAGCGCCGAGTTGACGGAGAATACGCGTGCCGCCTTCCCGCTCTCCTTCATCCCGCGGGTCGAGCCGCGCGGCGTCGCGCCCCATCCGGACAACATCGTCTTCTTGACGGCAGATGCCTTCGGCGTCTTGCCGCCAATTGCCCGTCTCAACGACGATCAAGCGCGGTACTACTTCCTCTCCGGCTACACAGCGAAAGTGGCGGGAACGGAAAAGGGCGTGACGGAGCCCCAGCCCAATTTCAGCACCTGCTTTGCCGCACCCTTCCTGCCCCTTCCGCCCGTCACCTATTCATCCATGCTCGGCGAGCGACTGCGCCGCTACCGCAGCACCGTGTGGCTGATCAATACAGGGTGGACAGGGGGACCGTACGGCGAAGGACGGCGCATCGATATTGCCGCGACGCGGGCCATGGTGCGTGCCGCGCTGGACGGTTCCTTGCAGAACGTCCCGACGTACCGGGACGAGCATTTCGGCCTCTCGGTTCCGGAGCACGTCCCGGGCGTTCCGGGCGAGATCCTCCATCCCAGGGAGACGTGGGATGACCCTGCGGCGTATGACCGGCAAGCGGCCAAGCTCGCCGGCATGTTCCGCGAGAACTTCAGCAAGAACTTTGCCGATCAGGTGCCGGAGAGCGTGACTGCCGCCGGGCCGCGCGCGTAAAGCCGGTTGTGGCGCGCGTGCGGGTCGGCCCTGCCCGCGCCCTCTGCCGCGTGCCGTGACGAGGACGATCCGCCACACGCGGCATCCCCTAGACGGCGATCTCCCCTGATGTGTTGGCGGGACGGCGTTCAGAGGTAAGGGGGTTGCACGTTGCGCTTGCCGCGCTGGTCGCGGTGATCACCCTGGCACTCATCGTCACCCGGCCGGCGGGCCTGAATGAGGGAATCACGGCGGTGATCGGGGCGCTGGCCATGCTCGTCCTGGGCCTGGTTCCGGTGCGGCAGGCGCTCGCCGTCGAGGTCCAGACCTGGAACATCTTCCTCTTCTTTCTCGGCATGATGGCGATCGCCGCCTTGTCCGACCAATCCGGCGTCTTCGATCGGGTCGCGGACGGGGTCGCCCGAGTCGCGGGTGGACGCGTGGTCGTCCTCTACCTGGGCGTCTTCGTGATCGGCGCCGGTATCTCCCTCCTCTTTGCCAACGACTCCGCCGCCCTCGTCCTGACCCCGATCGTGTACGCGCTCGTGCTTCGCCTCGCCCTCGATCCGCTCCCTTTTGTGTATGCCACCACCTTCATCGCCGATACCGCGTCGATCGGCTTTCCCGTCAGCAATCCTCTCAACGTCATCATGGTGGACCGCTTTCACCTGACACTCGGCGCGTACGTGAGCCGGCTCTGGTTACCCGCGATTCTCGTTATCCTCGTCAACCTGACCGTCTTTCTCGTCCTGTTTCGGCGTAGCCTGCGGGGACGTTTCGCGGACATCAGCCCCCGTGTCGCCGTGCCGGGCTTTGGGCGCACGCTCGGCCTCCTCGCCGCGCTGGCGGCTGCCTACCTCGCCGGCGCCGCTCTGCGATTCCCTCTGGGAGTGGTGGCCGTGGTGGGAGCGGGCGCGCTGGCTCTCAATCTGGCCACCCTGCGCCTGCTACGCCCCCGCCTTCTTGTCACAGAGATCAGCTGGCCGATCTTCGGTTTCATCGCGGGCATGCTGATCGTCGTGCAAGGGCTGCACGACAGCGGGATCACGGCCCTGCTGGGACGGGCGCTGGTCGTCGCCGGCACCACCTCACCCCCCGCGGCGATCGCCGCGGGCGTGGTCGGGTCGGCCGCCGGCTCCAATGTCATCAATAACCTGCCGATGGCGCTGGTCATGGTCTCGACGATTCACTCGCTGGGCGTGACCGGTATCATCCGATCGGATCTCATCTTCGGGTCGATTCTCGGCTGCGATCTCGGCCCCAACCTGACCCACCTGGGCTCACTGGCGACGCTGATCTGGCTTCTCTTCCTGCGCCGCAAGGGACTTAATATCTCGGCCCTGGACTACCTGCGCATTGGTGCGATCGTCACCCCGCCCATGCTGGTGACCGCCGTCCTCGGCCTCTGGTTGACGGGCCGGTGAAGGAGTAGGCTGGGGCCATGAGAGTGCTCATCGCGGTGGGTGGCGATGAGGGAATCGCATACTTCAGGCGCGTCGCGGAGCTGGCGCCGCTCGTCCAAGCGGAGGTGCTGCTGGTCCATGTGATCGACGAGCGCCGCCGCGACGGTCTGGCGATCGGCCGGCACCGTCCTGGAGGCACGCTCCCCCTGCCGCCGCAGCGATCGGCCGATATAGAGAGCGCCGAACAGGAGCGAGCGCACCAGGTTCTTACCGGAGCGCGACAGGCCCTGGTGGCAGCCGGCATACCGGAGGGGACCATGCGCGACGTAGTCCGGCGTGGACGCCCCAACGAGGTGATTCGGGATCTGGCCGTGGAGCTGGCAGCAGAACTGATCGTCGTCGGAGCGCGGCACAACGAGAGGCCAGGCCCGCACTCTCTGGGCAAGACGGCGCGGTTCCTGGTGGATCACGCACCGGTTGCCGCGCTCCTGGTCCGGCCCATCGGGTAGGAAGGTCCGGCCCTCATCCCCCAGACAGACTTGCTAGAATGGCCGGTCACGCTGAACATAACGTCCCTGGCCCACTTGTCCCCTCCCAAGTCACGGCTGCCAGGAAGGACGGAGGTACAGGGGTTTATGCTCACGGGAAACGAGGTGCGAGCCTCATCCCGAGCGCAACATGCGCTCCCCTCCCCGATCCGCAAGCTCACCCCTCTGGCCGACCGTGCGCGCGACGAGGGCGTGCACATTTACCACCTGAATATCGGTCAACCGGACCTTCTGGCCCCCGAGGCGCTGATGGCGGGGATCCGGGACTACCGCAGCGGTCTACTGCCCTACGCGCCGTCAGCCGGTCTTGACGATACCGTCGCCGCCTGGCAAGCATACTACGAGCAGATCGGCCTCGATCTCGACCGATCGGAGCTGTTGGTGACCCTTGGCGGGAGTGAGGCCGTGCTCTTTGCCCTCATGGCGATCGCCGATCCCGGCGATGAGGTCATCGTTTTCGAGCCGACCTATGCCAATTACTTCGGCTTCGCCGTCATGAGCTCGGTCGGCATCGCCCCTATTGCGCTGCGGTCGGAGGACGGCTACCATCTGCCGGCGCCGGAAGAGATCGAGAGCCGGATCACACCGCGGACACGGGCCATCCTCTTCTGCACACCGGGCAATCCGACCGGGACCGTCTACACCCCATCCGAACTTGAGATGCTGAGCGACATTGCGGAGCGGCATTCTCTCTTCCTTATCTCCGACGAGACCTACCGAGAGATCGTTTTCGAGGGACCGCGCGACACCAGCATGCTCAAGCTCGCGAGGACGGCCGGCCGGACGATCGTGGTCGACAGCGTCTCCAAGCGTTTCGGCGCGACGGGAGCACGCATCGGCTGTCTGGCGAGCCGGCATCCGGGCGTGATGGAAGGAGTCTTGCGCTTCGCCCAGGCCCGGCTCTCCGCGCCGACGGTTGAGCAGCGAGCCGTGATTCCCCTCCTCCATGATCCTCGTCCGTACACGGATCCTCTGGCGGAGATCTATCGCTCGCGGCGCGATGTCGTGTACGCCCACCTCCGGGACATAGAGGGCGTGCAGGTACGCCGTCCGGAAGGCGCTTTCTACATCTTTGCAGTCCTCCCAATTGACGATGGTGAGCGCTTCGCCTCCTGGCTGCTCACCGACTTCCGGCTCGACGGTGAGACGTTGATGATCTCGCCGGGAGACGGTTTCTATTTGACCCCCGGCAGGGGGACACAGGAGGTTCGCTTCGCCTACGTGCTCGAAGAGCCGGCGCTGGAGCGTGCCATGACGATTCTGCGGGAGGCGCTGCGCGTCTACCCGGGGAGAACAGGTGCATGACAACAGATACTTTTCATACTCAGATCGATAACTTCCTGCAGTACATCGCGGCCGAGCGGGGCTTCTCCCCCAATACGGCGGCTGCCTACCGCAATGACCTCAGTCAGTTCGCCGCCTTCCTCGAGGATGAGGGACACGCCGACGGCGCGATCGACGGTGAGGTTCTGCAGCGCTATCCGCTGTACCTGCGCGGCCGCTACAGCGCCGACACGACGCGCGCCCGCAAGATCGCGGCGGTCCGCTCTTTCCTCCACTTCCTGGAGGGAGAGGGGCTGGTGAGCTCCGGCCTGGCCGATCAACTGGCCTCGCCGCGCATCAAGAAGTATCTTCCGCACTACCTGCACGAGGATGACGTCGAGTTTCTGCTGGCACTTCCTGCTACCGACAACCCGGCGGGACTGCGCGATCGTGCCATGCTCCGTATGCTGTGGGCCACCGGAATGCGCGTCAGCGAGTTGGTTCAGCTCGAGATCGGTGACGTGGACATGACGATCGATCACGTCCGCTGCCTGGGAAAAGGCAATAAAGAACGTCGCATCCCGTTCGGCGCCAATGCGCGGGCGGCTCTCGTCCAGTACCTGGAGGACGGGCGTCCCGCTCTCCTGCGCTTTGCCAGCGAGAAGGGCCTCTTTCTCAATCACCACGGGAAGAAGCTGACGCGGCAGGGATTCTGGCTGATCCTCAAGGAATACGGGCGGCGTGCCGGGATCGACGACATCTCACCGCACACGCTGCGGCACAGCTTCGCCACGCACCATCTCAGCGAGTTGTGGAAGGACGGCCAGGACGGCCTGTACTCGCTCAAAGAGCTGCTGGGCCACTCCAACATTTCCACGACCCAGATCTACACCCACGTGACGCCCGACCGGCTACGCGAGCAGTGGGACCGTGCCCATCCGCGGGCAGCGCGCGACTAGCCGAGCCCGCTGCGTGCGCCCCCACCTCCTCGCACCCCTCCTGGCCGGCTGCCTTGCGCTCGCCATTCTGCACCCGCTCTCCGCGGCGTCCCCGTTTCGGCACGGCCTGTCCTTTTACGTGACACAGCCGCTGACGCCGCGCAATCTGTATCAGCTGACCGATCAGCTCAAGCTGCGTCCGCCACGCCCGATTCCGCACGTCGTGCGCCGCACGCCACCCAACGATGCTATCGGCGCGCAGGAAACCTTCTGGGTGTTGAGTGACGACCAGAACACCTATTTCAAGATGAACGCGACGATTCGGGCCAGGACCCCGCATCTCGTCATGTACGTCCAGAACGGCCTCTCGTACAACCCCTCCGCGTTGCTGGCGGCAGCGCAACATTTCGAGCGATCGACCTACCCGACCGACCGGTCGTTCTTCGGCAGCGAGTGGCGCCCCGGCGTCGACGATGACGTCCACATCGTCTGCCTCATCGGGAATCTGCGCAGCTCCTCGGCCGCCGGTTTCTTCTCATCGGAGGATGAGTATCCGCGAGTGGTGAATCCGTACAGCAATCAGCACGAGATGATCTATATGAATTCGGCCGCCACCATGCCGGGCAACAGCGACTTCAACCAGATCATGGCCCACGAGTTTCAGCACATGATCCACTGGCACATGCACTCACGTGACAATGCCTGGCTCAATGAGGGCATGTCCATGCTGGCTGAGTATCTCAATCACTACCCGGCCGATTACGAGGCGCAGTCCTTCCTGGCAGCACCGACGACGCAGCTGAATTCCTGGAGCCTGAATGACGCGTCGACGATTCCGCACTACGGCGGGGCGTACCTCTATCTGATGTACGTCTATCAGCACTTTGGCCGCGCGGTGATTCACGACATCGTCGCCGACCACAAGTACACCGATTTCGAGCTCATCAACGACGTGCTGCGGCGGCATCATCTGCCGATCACAGCGCGTCAGATCTTCGCCCACTGGGCCGTTGCCAATGAGATCGACGACCGCGGCCTCGCCCACGGGATCTACGCCTACGCGGGGCTCCCCAGTACCGTCAGCCAGCATGTGTCGCGAGAGGTCCCGTTCTCCGAGACCCAGTCGATCCCGTCCTGGGCGGCGCAATATACCGTCGTCAAGCATCTGGGAGGAATCGTGCATCTTCGTTTTTCCGCGCCGGTCACGGTGCCGATCGTGACGTTTCCCGGGGAGGACGGCGGCTGGTGGACGAACCGCGGTGACATGATTCAGACCAGCCTGCAGCGGACGGTCGACCTACGGCATGTGCGTCACGCCACCCTCCACTTCCGCACCATGTACGACATCGAAACCAACTACGACTACGCCTATGTCGAGGTCTCACGTGACGGCGGAAAGACCTGGACGACGCTGCGCGGCACCGAGACGACAACATCGAACCCCAACGGTGAGAACTTCGGGAACGGCTACACCGGCCAGAGCAAGCGCTGGCGGAACGAGACGGTCAGCCTCACGCGATATGCGGGCCGGTCTGTCCTCCTGCGCTTCCAGTACGTTACCGACGACGAGTACAACGGCCAGGGCATGGTGATCAAGAACATCACCATCCCGGAGATTCACTGGTCGGACGACGGCAGCGGCTGGCAGGCCAACGGCTTCGTCCCGACGCTGTCCGGCCGCGTCCCCTTGCGTTGGGACGTCCAGCTCGTGGAATACGGGGCCCGCGGCCCACACGTGGTCCCGATGCCCGTGGCGGGTGCCCGCGGCTCGATGACGCTGAACACGGCAGGGCTCACCAAGTTGGTGGTCGTCGCCTTCTCCTCCGCTCCCAAAACCACAGCGCGCTCGGCGTACACGCTGTCCGTCACACCGTAGCGTCATGGGCAAGGCAGACCTCCATGCCCACACCTGTCACGACGGGTGGTGTGACGGCAATCAGTCAATCGAGGAGATGTTCCGGCACGTCGAGGAGGAAACCGACCTCGATCTCTTCGGACTCACCGATCATGACAATGCGGATACGGCGCGGGCCGCCTGGGAGATCTACCGGCGCGGACGCTATCGCTTCGACTTCCTGCCCGGCGTGGAAGTCACCAACGGCGCCGGCCACCTCCTGGTGTACTTTCCGGGTGGCAGTATCGTCGATATCCCTTCGTTGCGCCCATTCTGGTGGACCGTCGACTTCGCGCATCGGCATGGCGCCATTGCTCTTCCCGCTCACCCTGTCTACCCGCCGTGGCTCGTCCCGACCATTCGCCGGGGATTGGCGCGAGGGCGGCGCCTCGACGGGATCGAGGCAATCAACGCCGGCATCAGCGCCGCCGCCCAGGAGCGGCTAAGCGCGGGTATCGCAGCGCTGGACGCACGCCTCGCGCGCGTCGCCGGGAGTGACGCGCACGACCGGTCGGCGGTTGGGTCCGCCTTTACTCGGTACCCCGGCAGCGGGACGGCCGATTTCCTGGCCGCCCTTCAGGGGGGTACCACGACCGCGGTACTGGTCTCTCGCCCCGTTCTCCCGCCGCACGCCCGCTCCTTTACGCGGCGCCGCTCGATGACGCGCCCGGGTTGGGTGCGCAACCTATGGCGTGAAGCAACCACTCGCTAGGATGGGCTATGCCCCAGGTTCGCGAGAGACACGGCTGGAACGTCTCGGGCACGGAGGCGCGCCACATCCAGGATGAGATGCGCGCTCTGGTCGATCTGCGGGATGTCGTATCGGTCGGCGGCATCCGGCAGGTGGCTGGAATCGACAATGGATACTCACGAGAGGGCGACGCCTGGATCGCCTATGCTGCCGTGGTGGTCGTCACCCTCCCCGACCTGACGGTATCGGCCGAGAGCTACGCCGCCGTTCCGGTGACCTTTCCTTACATCCCGGGTCTGCTTACCTTTCGGGAAGCGCCGGCCATCGTCGCGGCCTATCGCGATCTCGATGCCAATCCGGATGTCATCATGTTCGACGGCCAGGGCTATGCTCACCCCCGGCGCATCGGCATCGCCTCACATCTCGGCGTCCTGTTCGGTAAGCCGTCCATCGGCGTGGCGAAATCCAGGCTGGTCGGCCGCTATGACGAACCGGCGCAGGAATTCGGCGCCTGGACGCCGGTTAGCGACCGGGGAGAGGTAGTGGGAGCGGCTGTGCGTACCAAAGTCGGCCATTCTCCGCTCTTCGTCTCCCCCGGCCACCTCATCACGTTGGAGCCGGCTCTCCAGATCGTCCTCGCCTGTACGCGGCCCAATACCTTCCTGCCGGAGCCGACCGGTCTCGCTCACCGGATGGTGGCGGAGTACAAGGCACGTGTGAAGGCGGACCAGGCCGGAGCGTTGCGATGAGCGTACTCGCGCCGGCCGGCATCTCGAATGGCCTGATTGTGACGATCGTGGTCATCGCGGCGCTGGTGATGGGCGCGCTATCGGGACTGCGGCGAGGTCTGATCGTGGAAGTCGCCTTGACGGCAGGCGTCGTGATTGCTCTGGTGCTGGCACGTGCTGCCGACGGAACGGCGCGGAGCGCGCTCGCCGGGATTATGGGTCACAGTCACTGGCTCGCGGCGACCTCCTACCTGGTCACCTTTGCCATCATCTGGGCGGCGATTTTGATCCTGGCACGCGGTGTGCGCCGCATCGCGCGACTGGCGCTGCTCGGGCCACTCGATAGTCTGGCTGGTGCGGCCCTGGCCCTCATCCAGACCGCCCTGGTACTCGCCATGCTCCTCGCCCTCGCCCGCCATGCGCCCAATCGCACCGTTCGCGCGGCGGTCGCTCACTCCAGCGCGGCGCACGTCCTGCTCCAGTCTTTACCAGCCATTCATCCGCTCCTGCCGCATCTGGCCCTGATGCCGTAGAGTGAGTCCATGCGTCGTATCGCTCAGGCCGGCGCCACGCTGGCAGCGGTTCCCCTGCTCCTCGGTACCGTCCTGGGCCTCCGCGCTCAGATGCCGTCTCCAGTCCGTCACGCGGAGCATGCGTTTCGCGTCGCCGTGCCCCAGAAGCATCGCTCGGTCCGATCCACCCGGCCTCCCGTCCGCTCCCATCCGGCGCCGACCGGCACGCCCCCCGCGACCGGAACACCGCTTCCGGCATCGATCGTCTCGCAGCCTCCCGAGGGCCCGGCGGCCGGGTCGGCACGTGCTCTCCGCGCTCTGCATCGGGACCTGTGGCTGCACGCCCAGGGAACTCAGCTCTACACCGCCTGGGGCACAAAGGTCACTCTGAAAGCGGTCAACTGGTACGGCTTCGAATACGCTCCGTTCGTGCCGGCGGGACTTGACCGAGCGCCACTCGACAGCATCCTGCGCACGATCCACCGGCTGGGTTTCAATGCCCTGCGCATCATGTATGCCGATGCGACGGTGCGTGCGAACCCGGTGGTCACCACCGGTCTCGACGCGAATCCGCGGCTTCGCGGCATGCACGCCCTCCAGATCATGGGCGTCCTGCTGAAGCGGGCCCACCGGTTCCGATTGCGTGTCATTCTCTGCAACAGCCGTTCCGAGGCCGGGATGGGACCGGAGTACAGCACCGGCCTGTGGTATACCGCGCAGTATCCGGAGTCGGTGTGGGAAGCGGACTGGCTCGAACTCGCACACCTCTTCCGGCACGATTCGGCCTTTGTCGGCGCTGATCTGCGCAACGAGCCGCATCTGACCTCGGGTCATCCCACCATCCAGAACTACGTGAACCAGGGTCCGCTCTGGGGTGCCTACCAGGGAACGTATTACTACTCACGTGATTGGCACTATGCCGCACAGACGCTCGGGAATCGCCTCCTGGCCGTCAACCCGCACCTGCTGATTGTGGTGGAGGGGGTCCAGATGTACTTCAACCCCTACACGGGTAAGTTCACGGGCGGCCTGTGGGGCAGCAATCTGGTGGGCGTGCAATTCGATCCCATCACCCTGGACCGGCCCGGACAGTTGGTGTACTCAGTCCATGAATACGGTCCACAAATGTACCTGGCCCACTGGTTCAATAGCAGCACGACCTTTGCGTCGCTGATGCGACACTGGACAAAGCACTGGGGATATCTCCTCACCGCGCCGCCCTGGATGCAGGCGCCGATCTTCGTCGGCGAGTTCGGGACGTGCAACAACTACTACTCCTGCACCGTGAGCCGGAATCCGCTCAAGCAGGGCTTCTGGTTCACTGCGTTCGTGCGCTACATGCGCGCCCATCCGCAGGTGGGATGGGCCTACTGGGCGCTCAATCCGATGGGCCCCTTCAAGCCGAACGTGCCCAACTACTACGCGCTGATGACGCCCGATTGGCGTCACTATCATCGATCGCTGGTCACTGCTCTCCAGCCGTTGTTACGGGAGCCCAGCGGTTGAAGTCTCCCTAGGGCTGCACGATCCGTGTAACAATCTCGTTTCGCCGGCGTTCTATGGGTAGAACCATGCGGAGGGAATAATGCGAGTGCTGCCGGCGGCCATCCTCATCGTTTGTCTCGGCGGATGCGCCCCGGGTATGGCCGGATCGGGTAATCCGCCGGTTCAGGGAAACACGTCTCAAGACACCGTCGCACACCGCGCCTCCTCACCGGCAACGACGTTGAGGTTGTTCTATTCGTTGATCAACGCGCACCGATTCCGCGAGGCGTATGCCGATCTGGCGCCGGACGGCCGGCCGGCGTACGCCCGGTGGAAGGCAGGGTACATGCTCACCCAATCTGTCCACGTGGAGGCGGTGCACGCCGGATCGTTTCGCATTCAACACGCCGGTTCGCCGTATACCTGTGTCGGCATTGAGATAGCGGCGTTGAATCACAACGCGGCACGCGCGATTCGATATGGAGGCACGTACCTGATGGTCTATACGGGAGGCCGCTGGCGAATCGTGCTCGCCGGAAGTCGGCTGTCGGAGGGAGGCAGCTCGACTGCTCCCAGCCGCGCCGCCTGCTTAGCCCTCATTCGGACTCGATCAACCGGCCTGCCACCACAGACCTATTGGCTCAGTTTTGTGAATCCCTCACTCGGTTACGCTCTCGGCATCCCGTGCAACTTCGACGGCGGTCAGTCGGAGCGATGTATCCACGTCGCGGTGGCAAAGACGATGGACGGCGGCACCACCTGGCGGGGCGTCAATGCCCCGCCTGCACATGTCGGCTTTACCAGCGACTTCACTATCGAAGCGGGCAACATGGTCGGTGAAATCCGCTTTGCCGACGCACGAAACGGATGGGCCTTCGATCCTGCCCTCTATGCCACCCATGACGGCTCAGCCGCCTGGACGCGAGTGAGTCTGTCGGGGATGGTCAGCGACGTCATTCCGGTGGGTCAATCGGTGTGGGCCATCAACAGCCGCTGCCGGGGCTCGCTCTGTTCCGCCGCCATCATAGCCTCCTCTGCCGGCAGCAACGATTGGCATGCCTTGCCGCAGCCGTCATTGCACGGGGTGTCACCTCCGTTTACGCTGGACCGGGTAGATGCGAGTCATGCCTGGTTCCTCTACAAACAGGGCCGCTTGGCGTCGGGCGTCTCGCACCTCATCATGACCTCGGACGGGGGTGTTCATTGGCGCGCCCTGCCCGATCCCTGCACGCGGGAGTTCAACGACGACATCAGACTGGCCGCGCACAACGACCAGGATCTATACCTGATCTGCGCCGGACAACCCGGCACTGGCCAGCAGTTAAAGCAGGTGTTTCGGACAACAAGCGGCGGGACGCGGTGGCAGCGAGTCGGCGGCCTTGGTGCGGGTGGATACATTTCCGATCTGGCAGTGACTGGGCCATCCACCGCGTTCGCCACGGAAACCCGCGGGAACTTCCTGAAGACCGTGAACGCCGGAAGCACTTGGTCACCCGCCCTCCCCCTGAGTGTGGTCAACCCGAGCGACGGATCGCTCGGACCGCTCGACTTCATCAACCCTATCGATGGGTGGGTCGCGTCTTTTCCGCACCGGTTGTTCCGGACCACGGACGGCGGGCGGACCTGGCAGGAGATCCAGAGGTAATCGCTTGACGGGCGATGGGAAATAGCCCTACACTCCGATGGCCCGCGGCATGTTTGCGTTGCCCTCTGCCATGATCGTGGTGTAGGCGCAGGGCTTGTCCCTGCCTGAAACGCGCAGGGACAAGCCCTGCGCCTACAACGGCGGTGCGTCGTTATCACCACGACCGGCATGATCTGTGTCGCGCTCTCCGCATCACGTACCGGAATCTGATCACTTATGTCCGTCTCCCGCCTCCAACCGATCGGTGCTCCCGGTGATCTCGTCGAAGGGATCGAACTGGGCGTGGCCGGGGCTCGCCAGTTGGGAAAGCGGCGCGCCGTTCGTGGTGGCGTCGTGGACGCGGTGGACGTCGGCTCTCCGGGCGCACTGGCGGGGATCCGGCCCGGCGATGTGATCAGCGCCGTCAATGGCAGGCGTCTCCGCGACGCCGTGGACTTCCAATTCTTTACCGCCGACGAGCCGGTGGTCGATGTCGAAGTCATGCGCCCGGCGAACGGGCATCTGCGCGAGAGCGTCAGGATCGAACGCGATCCTGACGAGGTTCTCGGTGTCTCCTTCACTGAGCCGACTTTTACGCCGATCCGCGAGTGCAACAACCACTGCCCGTTCTGCTTCATCGATCAGCTGCCGGCCGAGATGCGGAGCAGCCTCTACATCCGTGACGACGACTACCGCTACTCGTTCCTCTTCGGGAACTTCGTCACTCTCACCAATCTCAATGAGCGCGATTGGGAGCGACTGGAAGAGCAGCGCCTCAGCCCTCTGTATGTCTCCGTCCATGCCACAGATCTGGAGATGCGAAGGACACTGCTGGGGAACCCCAAAGCACCCGATATTCTGGCGCAGTTTGAGCGTCTTTTTGCCCTGGGAATCCGCGTCCACACCCAGGTCGTTACCTGCCCGGGCATGAACGACGGGGAGATCCTGGAGCGCACGATTGCCGACCTCTCGGCATATGTGCCGTCTGTGCTATCGATCGGGGTCGTGCCGGTCGGACTGACCCGGACCCCGCAGGAGATCCTCGCCGGCCCCGAGCCGTCGTGCAGCCGCATCCTGCCGAGCGCCGCCGATCTTCCGCTGCGGACTTTTAAACCGGAAGAGGCGCGAGCCGTGGTGCGTCAGACACGCCGCTGGCAACGGCACTTCCGCCGTGGTTACGGTTGCAGTCTAGTCTATGCCTCCGACGAGTTCTATCTCCTCTGTGACGAGCGGGTTCCGCCGGCCACCGCCTATGACGGCTACCCCCAGTACGAAAACGGCATCGGCATGGTGCGGGACCTCATCGACGACGCCCATCGTCTGCACCGGCGACTCCGCCGGCGGGAGAATCCGCCCCGCACCGGACGCAGCGCCACCCTGGTCTGCGCCGAGATGATCGGCGATTGCCTGCAAAGGCTCGTCGCGAACTGGGCCGCTCTCACCGGTGCCGATGTGGACCTCACCGTCCTCTCCAACAGCTTCTTTGGTCCGCGCGTGCGTGTCTCCGGCCTGTTGACGGGACGAGACATCATCGCCAATGCGGATCGCTACCGCGGTGATCTTGTCGTCCTGCCCACGGTGATGCTGGACAAGACCGGCAGCCGAACGATCGACGGGATGACGCCGGCCGAGCTGGAAGCCGCCCTCGGCAAGCCGATCACCTTTGCCGGGTACCTGTCGGAGGTCGACCGTGCCGTCTTCGGTGCCTAACGGAAATCGGGCGCCTCTCCTTTGTGGGGAACTTTACAGACCCGCCCGGCGGCTTTCCCGTATGCTCAGGCATACCGACCGTGGGCGGGAAAAACATGATCATCAAGAACGGGCTTGTGCTGCAGCCCGATGGGACGGCGCGCCGTCAGGACATCCGGATCGAGGACGGGCGCATTGCCGATCTCGGCACCATTGAAGGCGACGAGACCCTCGACGCGACCGACCGTCTCGTCGCACCCGGGTTGATCAATACGCATTGCCACTCCAACGAGAACTACTTCAAGGGTCTCTTCGATAACCTGCCGCTCGAGCTGTGGCTCCTTTTCTCGTATCCAATCCTGGCGGCACCCCAGCAGACCCCGCGCGAGATCTATGTCCGCACCATGCTGGGCTGTATCGAGATGCTCAAGACAGGCTGTACGGCGGTGGTCGATTTCCTGTACGAGATGCCGGACACAACGCCGGACAGTGTTGCCGCCGCTCTCCAGGCGTACCAGGATTGTGGAATGCGGGTCCTGCTCACCATCGGCTATGCCGACAAGGTGTACTACGAGACGACGCCGCTGTCCATGGATCTGCTCACGCCGCAGCTCAAGCGGCGCATTGACGACACGCCGCTGAACTCGCCGGATGAGAATATCGCTCTCGTCGATGAGGTACGGCGCCGCTGGCACGGCGTGGGCGAGCGCATCGCCATCGGCCTCGGCCCGTCGGGACCGCAGCGTTGCAGTGACCGGCAACTGGAACTCAGCGCCGACTACGCGGCCGAGCACGACCTGCAAATCCACATCCACACGCTCGAGACCAAGATGCAGGCCTACACCGGCCACCTGTACTACGGCAAGACGATCATCGAGCACCTACACGATCTCGATTTCCTCTCCCCACGCGTCTCTCTCAATCACGCTGTCTGGCTGACCGAGCGCGACATCGACCTGCTGGCTCAATCCGGCGCCGGAACGACCCACAATCTGCTCTCCAACTTCAAGCTGGGGAGCGGCATCTCGCCGGTGCCCGAGATGCTGGCCAGGGGCATCCCGGTCAGCCTGGGGACGGACGGGAAGAGCAGCAATGATTCGCAGGATATGTACGAGGTCCTGAAGGCGGTAGCGCTGCTGCACAAGACGCAGCAGCCGGAATTCGAGCGCTGGCTGGGAGCGCCGGACGCGTGGCGGATGGCGACGGAGTTCGGGGCGCGATCGCTGGGGATGAGCGAGAATCTGGGACACATTGCGGTGGGAGAGCGCGCCGATCTCGTGCTGTTCGATCTCAACTCCGTGCCGTTCACGCCGCTCAACAATCCGCTGCACCAGCTGGTGTACTGTCTCCCCAGCCACGTCGTACACACGGTCCTGGTGGAGGGCGAGGTCGTGGTGCGCGGCGGGAAGCTGACCCGCGTCAATGAGGACGCGCTGCTGGCCGAAGGCCGCGAGCTGGGCCGTGCCTATGTGGACGGGAGTGAACCGGCGTTCAGCGCGGCGCGCGACCTCTTCCCCAGCGTCGCGGCGGGATACCGTCATGCCGTCGCGCAGCAGGTTGGTGTTCACCGCTACTCAGGACGAGAGACGTGATGCGGTGACCCGTCACCAGCAGTGACTCGGAGCCGATCCACGCTGAGGGCCGGACTCCGGTCATTCGTCGTTCTCTCATCATCATGACGCGGCGTCGGACCCTGGTCGCCGAGATGCGCCGAACTCCGCTCACCGAGCACGACGGAGTCAGGCGGACGTACCAATCCGAGATCGTGGGACAGGCACAGGCCGCCAATCACGGACGCGCAGCTCGGGCTTCGAGCGGCCATTCCACTCATTGATCTGAATATGACCAACGGCATCGATGACGGTATTGGGGCGCAGCGACAGGATGGCCTCGTCGGCCCCGAAGAAGACCGCGTCCCGAGTGGTACCGTTCTGAGACAGGGTGAGGCGAGCATGCCCGCCACGAAGTGGTTTGATGCCGCGGACGGCGACGTCACGCACCAAGAAGAGGGGCTCGGGAAACCCGACGCCGAAGGGCGCGAGGCGCTGGACCTGCTGGGCGGCGTGGAGGTCCAGGGTGCCGAGGCGTACCTCGGCATCGATGGTCAGCACCGCGCCGACCGTCGCGATCGGCAGCTCGGCTGCCGCCTCGTCGAGCAGCCCCAGGGCGACCTCAAGCTGATCCCGGCGGACACTGAACCCCCCGGCCCCGGCATGGCCGCCGTAACCGAGGAAGATCCCGCCCGGGAGCGCCGCCTCGCAGCGCTCGAGCAGATCGTCGATCCGGCTGCTCGGCACCCCCCGTCCCGAGACCGACACGATCTCCTCCCCGGTCCCGACGAACGCCGGCAGGCCGTAGATCTCAACCAGCTTGGAGGCGAGCAGACCGGAGATGCCCGGCGGCCAGGATCCGATGACGGCGAGGAGCGGAGGACGTTCTCCGCTCTGCACGGCTGCGGCGACGTCGGCGGGTGCACCCAGCGAGGCGGTGACGGTATTCAGGTGCTCCTCCACCAGGCGCTGGCGCTGCACGTTGTAGCGCGACAACTGGGCAGCAAGATCGCGGGCCACCGCGGGATCGGCTGTCGTCAGCAGATCGAAGGCCAACTGCGGGGAGGCAAGCCGGTTGGCCGCGTTGATCCGCGGCGCCAGATAGTAGGCAACGCTACCGGGATCGATGTCTGCCGCCCGGACACCCGCCTCGGCGAAGAGCGCCAGCAGGCCGGGACGAACGGTGCAGTGCAGCCGGTGTAGGCCCCGCAGAACAAGGGATCGGTTCTCGTCCCGCAAGGGAACGATATCGGCAATCGTGCCGAGCGCCACCAGATCGAGCAGGTCATCGGGCACCGGGATCAGTCCGCGGGCGGCCAGCGCCTCAGCCAGTTTGAAGGCGACGCCGACGCCACAGAGGGAGCGGAAGGGATAGGTGGCATCGTGCCGGGTGGGGGCGACGACCAGGCACGCGGGAAGACGGCCGTCGGAGCGCGGCTCGTGGTGGTCGGTGACGATCACCTCCATGCCCATGCCCTGCGCCACCCGCACCTCCTCTATCGCCGTCACGCCGCAATCGGCGGTCACGACCAGCGTGACACCCTGGTCCGCCAGCGCCGCAATGATCTCCGGGTGCAGTCCATGACCGTCGCGGCGGGTCGGCACCACGGTGATGGGCTGGAGTCCGAGACGGATAAGAACGTCCTGCAGGACGGCTGCCGACGTGACTCCGTCACAGTCGAAATCGCCGTACACGGCGACCGTCTCGCCGGCAGCGGCGGCCCGTTCGAGGCGGTCGACGGCGGCGGTCATATCGGGGAGCGAAAACGGGTCATGCGACACCAGTGTCCCGGCAAGGACCGAGGCAATCTCGTCCGGCGTGTGATACCCGCGGCAGTAGAGGAGATGCGCCAGCATGACACTCTCTCCCGCGAGCTGCGCACGCAGTTCGTCGGGCAGCGGGTCTTCAATCTTCCAGAGCGCCGCCTGCCCCTGCAGCACACTCGTCTCTGTCACGCCGACTCCTCATCCCCGGGACACAGGTAGCCGCCCCATCCGGGGCGGCTACCGGCCCGCTTCGTCGCCTATTGTAAAGGCTAGCCCTGGCTGTTCGCCTGCTGCAGACGGTTGTTGATCTCGTTCCAGTTGACGACATTCCACCAGTTGGACAGGTACTCGGGACGCCGATTCTGGTACTTGAGATAGTAGGCATGCTCCCAGACGTCATTGCCGAAGATCGGGAAATTGCCTTCCATGAGCGGGCTGTTCTGGTTTTGTGTCGAGGTGATCTCGTAGGTTCCGTTCGGACTGCGAATGAGCCAGACCCACCCGCTCCCAAAGCGCGCCGCCCCGGCGGCGTTGAACTGCTGCTTGAAGTTCTCGAATCCGCCGAAATTCTGGTTGATCACATCGGCAATGGCTCCGGTCGGTTCCCCCCCGGCATTGGGGCCCATAATCTTCCAGAACATGCCGTGGTTGACGGCACCACCGCCGTTGTTGATGACGGTCTGACGGATATCCTCCGGCACCTGATTGATATTTCGGAGAAGATCCTCTGCGCTCTGATTCCCCAACTCCGGATGCTTCTCGATGGCCGCGTTCAGATTGTTGACGTAGGCTGCATAGTGCTTGTCGTGGTGGAGATGCATCGTCTCTTCGTCGATGTACGGCTCCAGTGCGTTGTAGTCGTAGGGCAGGGGTTCGACTTCGAATGCCATGTCAGCTCTCCTTTGTGGGGTGTCCCCTTCTTAAATACGGGTCGCGGGCTCTCCCGACCAACTCGACCGCGAGCCTCTACCCGCCGTGGGCGGATTCGGCAGCACTCACGAGTTTGTTGCGTGCTTCCCACAACTCGGGGAAGAAGCGGTACTGGAGGGTGCGGTCGAGATACGCGCTGCCCGGCGTTCCCGTCGTACCGGGTGACCGGTCACCGATGACGCGCATGACCAATTGGGCATGATGGAACCGCCACTGACGGAAGCGAAGCTCGTAGTCGCTGACCGACTCACAGAGACGGTAGAGATCGGGATAGCTGCTGGGATGTGCGTAGATCTCGACGAGAGCCGTGACGGGATCGGGGGCGACGGCACGGACACGAGAGAGAAAGGCATCTCGCAGAGTGACGGGCCAGCGACGACGAATAGCAGGTACATCGGCGATGCGCCCCGCCATGCGGAGGTAGTCTCGGTCCTCGAGGCCCGACGCGACTTCCAGCTCACGGAATTGCTGAGATTCGAAACCGCTGGCGGTTTCGAGCAGCGGCCGAAATTGTTGAAACTCACTCGGCGGCAGAGCTTCCAGGATCTCGACGCCTTCGGCCAGCATACCGAGAATGCGGTTGACACGATCGAGAACGTGAGCGGCTTCTTCCAGGGCTCCGGACGTCAGCCGCCGCACGATGAGATGCAGCTCGTGGAGAAGCTGCTTGAACCATAGTTCCTGCGCTTGCTGCACCACGATGAACAGCATCTCGCCATGAACGGGCGGCTCGCTGAGCGGATGTTGCAAGGCGAGGAGTTGCGGTACGGCCAGGTAGTCGCCGTAGGTCAGCCTCCCCTCTGACATCTACAGGGTGGCTCCCAGAATCCAGGGGTTGAACTCTTCCTCCCCGATGCCGTGACGCTCACTGTGTGTCTCTTCACCGGATGCGACCCGCAGCAACAGGTCAAAGATCTCTTCGCCGACCTCGCGCACCGCGGCCCCCTCGAGCACGCGCCCCGCGTTCACGTCCATGTCGCCCTGCATCGTCCGGTAAAGAGCAGTATTCGAGGCGATCTTGATCGTTGGGGCGGGTCGGCAGCCGAATACCGAGCCGCGTCCCGTGGTGAAGGCCACCAGATTGCAGCCGCCGGCGACCTGGCCGGTCACGGAGACGGGATCGTAGCCGGGAGTATCCATATGGACGAAGCCGCGGGCCCCAATCGGCTCCGCATAGCCGGCGACGTCCACCAACGGCGTCGTCCCGCTCTTGGCGACCGCGCCCAACGACTTCTCGTAAATCGTGGTCAGTCCGCCGAGTTTATTGCCCGGTGTCGGATTGTTGTCGATCTCGGCGCCGTTGACGGCTGTATAGTGTTCCCACCAGGCAATGCGCTCCAGGAGCTTTCGGCCCACTGCCTCCGAGACCGCACGTCGCGTCAGCAGATGCTCGGCCCCGTACACCTCCGGCGTCTCTCCAAGGACGACCGTGCCACCTTGCGCCACTAACAGGTCGGCGGCATATCCAAGCGCCGGGTTGGCGGTGATCCCTGACCAGGCGTCACTGCCGCCACACTGGAGGGCGAGCATCAGTCCGGACGCCGGAAGCGGCACGCGGCGCTCCGCTTCGGCCCCCGGCAGGAGGCGCTCGACGGCACGCACGCCGGCCTCCACCGTATCGACCAGTCCTCCCTCGTCCTGGATGATCAGGGAGGTGGGCTCGCCCAACCCCTGGTTCTCGACCAGATCGGGTATCTGATTCACCTCGCAGCCCAGTCCGATAAGCACATACCCGGCGATATTGGGATGGCGGCAGAAACCGGCCAGTGTCCGCTGGAGCAGGTCGACCTCGGCGCCGCCGTAATGGGCTCCGCACCCTCCCTTGTGCGTCAGGGCGATGACGCCGTCCACGTGCGGAAAGGCACGCAGGTCACGGAACCGGTCGGCCACGGCACGCGAGACACTCGCGCTGCAATTGACCGAGGAGATCACAGCAAGATAATTCCGGGTACCGGCACGCTCACCACGCCGGTAGCCCTGAAACGACCGTGGCTCCGCCGGCTCCACAAACCGGAGGTCCTGAGCAAAGGTGTAGTCGTGGTGGACCTCACCAACGGCGAGATTGTGGGAATGGACGTGATCGCCGGGCGCAATCGGGGCCGTTGCATATCCAATGACCTGGCCGTAACGGTGAACCGGGTCGCCCACGATGACCGGACGCAACGCAATCTTGTGACCGGCCGGGACGAGGCGCGCCACGCGAACGTCACCGCTCGCGGCGTGCACCAGGAGACCGGGAGCCAGATCGGCCTTGGCGATGGCAACCTCATCCCCGGGATGAAGGTGAACGGCCACTTCCGCGATCGCCGCGGTGCCGCGACGAGCCGGCGTTAGCTGAATCGGCATGATTCTGCCATGCTGCTAGGATCGGTCGTGAAACCCGCCGTGGTTCTCCCGCTCGGTGTCTTGCTCATGGTGGCCCTCTTCCTGGTGTCCGCGCTGACTCCACCCATCGTGCTGATCATCGCTCTCAGCTTGGTCCTGCTCGCGGCGTTTCTCTATCTCGGTCTGCGCAGTGGCCCGGAGCAGTAATCAGTCGGGTATCGTGCGAATCGCGGAGAGGAACGATTCCCGGAACAGCGCCTCACGCAGCGCGCCCAGTTCTCTCCGGTTGGCTGCCATAATCTCGTCCAGGATGCGCTGTCCCTCCTCCGTGAGAGAGACGACGGCGCGCCGCCGATCCTGGACATCCTCTCGGCGGGAGAGCAGACCGCGCCGCACGCAGCGATCGACGAGCAGCGACGCGCTCGACTGACGCACCTGGAGGGCACGCGCAATTTCACCGATCCCCACGCGTGGATAGGACGCATGGCCGCGCACGACGACCAGCAACACGTGCTGCTGCGGCGTTATGCCCTTCTCCCGGGCCTGCTCTTCAGCGAAACGCACGAACCGCCGCACCGCGCAGCGAAAATCCGCCTGATCCTGATAGTCCCGCTGCGACCACTCGCCCTCAGGAACGTCGCTGTCTGCCGCGATCTCGTCGGTCTTTCGCATGTACGCCTATAGTACTCCGCCGAACCGTGCGGCGAAAAGATGGCACGCTTCTTGCCACGCCGTGGTGCGGCCTGTCGTTTACGCCTCTATCATATGGTTGGCGAAGCGGTTGGCGCTACGAACTAGCCTTCTCCTCTGCCAGGCGCCCGGCCGCGAGTCCCGGTCTCTCTCCCACGGTCGGGCGCCCCTCCTTCCGCTATCCGCTGTAGCCGCTGCGGCGCCAGACCTGCTCCGCGGCCTGCGCGTAGCGTGGGTCGCCGCTGATGGCGGACCACCGTGCCAGGGCGCCGTAGATCGGCGCGTACATCACTGTCTTGCAGGCGCCGTCCGGACCTCGTTCGGCGCAGCCGGCACTCCGGGTATCACCTGCCTGGTCGATCGATCCGTCGGGACGCACCCGTGACAGCTCCCAGGCCTCGCCACGAGCGAGCGCCGTATGGAGCGTCCGCGCCAGACCGCCCCTGGCGACGAGCGTCAGGTAGCGAGCGGCGCTGATCATGCCCAGGGCCTGGTAGCCGGAGTCGTGGCCGCCATTTTCCGGCATGATGCCATCCGGCCGCTCCATTTCGATGCCGCGCCGGGCGTAGCGCTCAGACCATGATCGCAGCGTGCGGTCTTTGCCCAGAAGGGAGACGGCGCCGAGCGCCAGCGCCGCTTCGTAGTAGCGGTGATTCTTGGCGGGATCGTCAAGACGGGGAGCCCCACCGACCGATCGGACCATGTAGTAGGAGGCACGCACCATGCGGGCGATCTCCCAGCGAATCTCGCTCTCGAAGCGAGCGCGATACCGCGACGCCGAGAGCACGATTAGAGCCGGTGCCGCCTGCGACATGAACATGGCAGCGCCGTGAAAGGGCCACGCTGCTCCGGGGAAGGAGCCGTTCGAGGCTTCGCGCGCCAGACCAAAATGGAACATGCTGAGCCCCTCGGCGATCAGTCCCGGCTGCCGGCGCAACGTGCCGTCGATCACGTCGGTATCCCCGTAACGCTGCTCCTCCAGCAGCCAACCGGAGCGGGAATCGCTGATGTTGGGACCGTACGCGCCGCCGGGTCCGGGGGTGACCTGACCCCAGCGATACAGGACGTCATAGACGACGGGAGATTTTTCCATCTTGAGAAATTGGATCCGCCCGGCGGCGGAAGCGGCACCGAGCGGTAAAGCAGCGAGGACGGCAAAAACAGACAGAGCGCGAAACATAACACCCCTTCCTGGCACAGACCCGCGAGTATAGCGAGCGGGGAGGTTGAGAGGACAGGCCGCGAGAGCGGGCGGTCAAGCCGCCCGCTCTTGCCGGCTTTAGTTGGTGAAGTCCTCGGTCAGCCAGGTGCCGCCGTTCACATTGACGATGCCGATGCCGACCTGATGGAAGTTGGGGTTGATGATGTTGCAGGCATGGTTGTTGAACACGGCGCAGTAGGTGGCGCTGTGGGTCTCCGATATCATCATCTGATTGAGTTGCTGCAGATCGGTCAGCTCGTTGCCGTAGCCGGCCTCTCCCACGTTCTCGCCCGCTGTGTAGTACGACAGGCAGATATCGTTGGGGAAGGAGGCCGCCGGGTAGCTGGGATTGGTATGCCAGATACTTCCGCTCTGCTGCATGTCCCGAGAGTGACCAATGGAGCCGATGCAACTGCCGGTGCCGTTGGTTTGCGTCATGCTCAGGGTCAGGGCCGCCGCGCCATTTTGGGCACGGTCCGTGTTCAGAATGGTGAGCATGGCCTGGACGCAGCCTGAGCCGGGGCAGGCGGTGGACACCGGAGTAGAGGTGGGCGTCGAGGTCGGCGCCGGTGTCCTGGTAGGTGTCGCCGTCGGTACCGCCGTCTTGGTGGGAGTCGCGGTCGGCGCGGGAGCCGTGTGGGTCGGCACCGGCGTTGCCGTGGGGGCAGACGTGCCGCTTTGCGTCGTCAGGCTTGCATCATCGACGAAGAAGGTCGTGGCGAACGGGCCGCGTACCGTGCCCTGGAAGCGCAGTGTGACCTGCTGACCGGCATAGGGCTGCAGGATCGAGGTGAGGTTGAGAGTCCACTGCTGCCAGGGACTTGCATTCCCATTGCACAGTTGCTGCGGCGTATTCACCAGCGTCCCGGCATGGAGAATCTGAACCGCGAGGATATCGTAGCAACTCAGGCTCGTCTCGTTCGTCGTGATCTCCTCCCAGTAGGAGAGCGTCGCGCTGGTCAAGGACGACGGGAGAGTCACCGTCTGCGAGACAGTGTCGGTGCATACGGTCGAGCCGCACAGGCGGGCGGCATGGGACGGTGAATGGGACACCGTGGTCTGAATGATGGTGTGGGCCTGGGCGGACGTCAGAGACCAGGGTGAGGTGGACGATTCGAAGTTGCCGTTGGTGAGGAGTTGGGTGCCGCCCGGGACCGGGGTGGCGGTGGCCGTCGGGACCGGTGTCGTCGGCGTGCGGGTCGCGGTGGGGACAGGGGTGGTCGGCGTCGAGGTGGCAGTTGGCGCCGGCGTGCGCGTCGGAGTTGCGGTCGGCGGTACCGGGGTGGCCGTGGGACTCGCCGTGCCGCCGGCCAGGTCGCGGGCGACATTGTACAGATCAGGGCTGCCCAGGCCGGTCACGGCATCCCAGCCGGTCCCGGCGTTGTACGCGCCGTTGGTGCCGGAGGTGATGTCGTGGAATGGGGCATACGCCTGCGTGTGGTTGGCCAGGTTGTACAGCTTGGGATCGAAGAAGCCGACGGACGTGCCGTGGGCGGCCAGGTACTGGTTGAGGACGGCCGTCATGCCGGCCCACAGCGGGCTTGCCAGGCTCGTTCCGCCGAACTGCCCGCAGGACGCGCTGCTGCCGTAACAGACGTACGCGCCGCTATTGGGATCGGCGTCGGCCGACACGTCGGGGTAGGCGCGATAGGAGCCGGTCGCGAGACCCGAGGCGATCTGCCAGGAAGGGCGGGCGAAGATCTTGCTGTAGCCGCCACCCGAGCCCTCCGGGCCACACGACGCGCAGTAGGCCCAGGCGGTCTCACCGGGATACGTCGTTCCGTTCGGCACTCCCGAGATGCGCGTCCCGCCGACGGCGGTCGCGTACTGGCTACTGGCCGGATAGTCCGGCCAGGGATTCCCCGAGCCGGAGCAGGTTGAGCCGCTGTCACCGGTTGAGAAGAAGTAGCTGTGACCGGTTGCCGTGTTCGACGACAGAACATTCTGGACGGCGTTCGTCCAGGAGTCGTTTGAAACCTCGCACTCGCCCCAGCTACTCGAGATCTGCATGTTCCCGCCGGAGGCGGCCGCATTGAGAGCGTCGATCAAGCCCTGGCCGGTGGGATTGCCGCTGGTGTCGGTCTGGGCCTCGTAGTAGTCCACGGTGGCGCCGGGCGCCATGCCGCTCGAGTACTCGATGTCCATGCCGACTTCACCATCATCGGGGCTCTCCGCCGCCGTCGTTCCGCCATCGACCGGAATGACGTGCAGGCGGCCGTTGGCAGTGGTAGGCACCGAGGCGTGCGTGACATTGGCCCAACTGGTCAGCGTGCTGTCGGCGGGAGGAACGCTCCACATGGTGATGCCGATCTTCTGGCCGGAGCCCGTGTCCCCCGCAGTCCAGAGGGGATTGACATCGTAGAGATTGGCGAAGTCCTGTGGGAAGTACGGAGTGCCGCCATCGGCAACGCCGTTGGACGCTTCGAAGAAGCGCGGGACGTCGTCGAGCCCGACGATCGTCTTCACGGCGTCGGCGACAGAACCCGGGACGGTGATATCTGAGGTTGGTGCAAAAAACGTCGCCGAGCGTCCGTGCACCGTGCCACGGTATGTGTAGAGCGACATATTGAGCATCGCCGCGATGCGCTGTGAGCTGCCGCTCGCGTCGACCAGCAGGTGATTCGGATAGGTGTGCGTGATCTGCAACCCATTCGCCCGCAGCCAGGTCACGACCTGATCTTCCTCTTGCTGCGTCGGATTGAATTCTTGATTCGCCTCAGCCAGGCTGAGATGCTGACCATACAGCGGACTCGACGGATCACTGATCTGCTGGACGTACGACTGAAGAGCCGACGCGTCACGCAGCGTGAGCGCGACCGCGATCGTCATCGTTCGATCGGGCAGCGGCGCCACCGGCGTGGCCGAGCGGACCGGGCCCGGTGTGACGTTGATGGTTTTGGGTGGAGGGCCGGAGGCTAGAGCTCCGGCTACCGGCCGCTGCGGGAATACCAGCGCGGTAAACCCGATAATCGTCGTTACTATTCCAAGCGCGCGTCGATTCACAGACAAAAACCTTCTCCTGAGACCTTCCCCACGAGCATGACCACGGGGGTCTGCCCGGCAAACAGACCAATAGTAATAGGGGCAAGTTAAGTCACTATTAGTCGTGGCGACACTGTACCAATCGCCAGGCGCGCCAGGGAGGGGCGGAAGTCACCCGCGGCGCGTGACCTCCGTCGGATGCTTGCCGGTGCTTTGCTAGAGTGGGCCGTGACGGAAAGACGCCCCCTCCAGCCCACCGATCTCTACCGCCTCGCCCTGCTCTCCGACCCGCAGATCTCTCCCGACGGGAGCCGCATCGCGGTGGTCGTTCGCCATCTGAACGAAGAGCGTGACGAGTACGACAGCAACATCTTCGTCGCCGACCAGGAAGGCCGGCTTCGCCAATTCACCGCCGGCGGCAAGGACTCCGCGCCGCGCTGGTCACCTGATGGTCGCTGTCTCGCCTTTCTCTCCGGCCGCACGGACGAGGCACAAATCCATCTGATGCCGAGCGACGGCGGCGAAGCACGCCCCGTGACCGACATCAAACTGGGCGCCGGCACGCCCGTCTGGTCACCGGACAGCACGGCGATCGCCTTCGCGGCCATGGTCTCAACGCGTCCCGACGACGAGACCGAGAAGAACGAGAAAGACAAAGAGAAGAAAGAGAAGGCTCCAACCCGCATCATCGAGCGGGCCTCCTACAAGCTCGATTCCGCCGGCTTTCTCTGGGACCGCCGGAAGCACCTGTTTGTCGTTGATGTTGCCGCGGAAAAGGTGCAGCAGATCACCGACGGTGACCAGCACGATAACGATCCCGCCTGGACTCCGGACGGCAAGTATCTCGTGTTTACTTCGAGCCGGGAGCCGCGGTGGGATGTCTCGACCGAGTCCTCCATCTTCCTCATCCCGAGAGAGGGTGGTGAGGCGCGGCGCATCACCGGCGGATCACTGGATAATCCGGTCGTCAGTCCGGACGGACAGCGCGTGGCCTTTCTCGGGTATCTCGATCCGGAGGACGCATACGGGCCCATCGGGATGTGGAGCACGACGCTGGGCGGGGAGGATCTCCGCGACGAAATCGGAGACTGGCCCGGCTCGATCGGCAATTACGTTGCCAGCGACGTCGCGGGCTCAGCGAACGGCATTGACCTGACCTGGCGTGAGGATGGGCTCTACTTCGTGGGCAATGTCCGGGGAACGTCCAACGTCTTCCGCTCCGAGAACGGCGCGGTCACGTCGGTGACGGAGGGCCGTCATGCCGTCGCCGACTTCTCGATCGCCGGCAACGGCACCATCGCCTTGACCCGCAGCGATGCGACCCACCCGACGGAACTGTTCGTGCTCTGCCATGGAGAGGTCAGACAGCTCACACACGAGAACGAGGAGTTCCTGCAAGAGGTACACATCGCGACCCCGAAGCGGATGACATTCACCGGAGCATGCGGCGAGGAGAGCGAAGGCTGGGTTTTAGCGCCGCGCGGCCATGAGGAGGGAAGCCATCCCCTCCTCGTCTACATCCACGGCGGGCCACAGACAGCACACGGCGAGGCGTTCTTCTTCGAGTATCAGTTCCTGGCCGGCAACGGCATCGGGATCTTCTTCCCGAACATCCACGGTTCATCCAGCTATGGACACGAGTACGAAACCAGCATTCGCTACGACTGGGGCAACCTCGATTTTCAGGACGTGATGGCGGGGACCGAGGCGGCGGCCTCCCAGCCGTGGGTCGACAAGGAGCGCGTGGGCATCGCGGGCGGAAGCTACGGGGGCTACATGACGAACTGGGCGGTAACACATACCGGCCGCTTCAAGGCCGCCCTCACCGAGCGCTGCATCTCGAACATGGTGAGCTTTGCCGGCACGTCGGATCACTGCTGGTGGTGGCGCCAGTCGTGGGGTGCGTTCCCTGAAGAGGACGTGCAGAAACTATGGGATATGAGCCCCATCAAGTACGTCAACGCCGTGACCACCCCGCTGCTCGTCATGCACTCCGAGCGCGACGACCGCTGTCCCGTGGAACAGGGCGAGCAGATGTTCAACGCGCTGCGCCGCCTGGGCAAGGACACGAAATTCATCATGTTCCCCGAGGAGTGCCACGAACTGACCCGCTCCGGCAAACCCTCCCGTCGCGTCGAGCGGCTCGGCTACGTGCTGAACTGGTTCAGGGAGCGCCTGTAGGCGCAGGGTCGATCCCCCGAACGCATCCCTGACCGGCAGCTCCCTGTAGGCGCAGGGCTTGTCCCTGCGTGCGTCCGGTCCTGATCGTTCAGCGTTGGCGCGAGCCGTGTGGCGCCGACATCTCGGGCAGGGACAAGCCCTGCGCCTACAACTTGGCTGGTCTGCGGGAACACGCTCCTCTATTTATGACCAGGCGCTCGCTTCGTCCAATTGCTCGATGTCCTGCGGCGTCAGGTCGACCTCGGTGGACGTGGCCAGCTCCTGCCACTGTTCCGGTGTATTGGCGGACGTGATCGGCGCGGTGATGCCGGGGCGAGCCAGCAGCCAGGCCAGGGCGATCTGGGCGGGCATGGCGTTGTGGCGCGCTGCCACCTCGTCGACGCAGTCGAGGAGGCGGAAGCCGTTCTCGTGCATGTACCGGTTCTTGACGTTCTCGGCGCGGCCGGACTCCGGGAGCGGCTGCCCGCGGCGATACTTGCCGGTGAGGAAGCCGTTGGCCAGCGGCGAGTACGGGATGACGCCGAGGCCTTCCTCGAGGCAGAGCGGGCCAAGATCCTGCTCGAACACGCTGCGGCGCGCCAGCGAATAGACCGGCTGCAGGCTGTCGTACCGCGCATAGCCGTTGACCTCGCTCACACAGAGCGCCTTCATCAGCCGCCAGGCGGCGTAGTTCGAGGCGCCGACGTAGCGGACCAGGCCGCGCTGCACCAGATTGTCGAAGGCCTCCATCGTCTCGTCGAGCGGCACATCCTGGTCGTCGGAGTGCGACTGGTAGAGGTCGATATAGTCGGTCTGCAACCGGCGCAGCGAGGCTTCCACGGCCTCGAGAATGTGCTTCCGGGAGAGGCCCACGTCGTTGGGGCCGGGCCCCATCTGCCCACGCACCTTGGTCGCCAGCACGATCTGCTGCCGGTTCCCGCGACTCTGCATCCAGCGCCCGATGATCTGCTCGGCGACGCCACCGGGGTTTCCCTCCACCCAGCGCGTATAGACATCCGCGGTATCCAGAAAATTGCCACCGGATTCGACAAAGGCGTCCAGGACGGCAAACGCCTCCTCTTCGGTCGACGTCCAGCCGAACTGCATCGTGCCCATGCAGAGCTCAGATACCTTGAGGCCGGTGCGTCCCAGGTTGCGATAGTCCACGGCGATCTCCTTCTCAGGTCTCTCCCTCGACCATACACGGCACGTCGCCTTGGCCGACAGGATGACACTTTGGGCCGTCAGTCACTCAGATTTCAGGCACAAAGACTCAGGAGCGGTGTATCATGCACCACGGAGGAAAAGCGGTGATTCAGGTAGCTCTGGGGGATCGCGAGCATGTCCTGGTGCAGGCGCTGGCGCGGCTCATCGACGCCGAACCGGACCTGAAGGTAACAGGAATCTATACGGATGGGGATAGTCTCCTCTCCGCGCTGGCGGAGAAGCCGGCTGATGTGGTGCTGCTCGATCCCATCGGGTTGTCACCGTTGGGCATGGAACTGGTACGCCTCATCCCGAGCGCGGCACCCAATACCCATGCCGTCGTCCTGACCGCCAACCAGCAAGAGCAGCAGCTCTTCGCGGCGGTGCGGGCCGGCGCCCGCGGCTATCTGCCCAAGAGCGCCGATATCGACGAGGTGCTCGACGCCGTGCGGGCCGTGGCCTACGGCGAGGCGCTCATTAGCCCGGAGCTGGCCGTCCAATTGCTCGACGAGTTTGCCCGGCTCAGCTTCGAGCAAACGGGGCTGACCGGCCGCGAGCGCGACATCCTCAACGCGATTGTGCGCGGCGACAGCAACCGCGAGATTGCTCATCAGCTCGGCCTGTCGGAAAAGACCGTCAAGAATTACGTCAGCGATATCCTCAGCAAGCTGAACGTCCGCGACCGCACGGAGGCGGCCGTCTACGCTCTGCAAATGGGTCTGGTCACCGAGGGCGACTGGCGCCTCTCTATCAATCGGCGCACTCCCTAATATTTCGACTTGCGGCCGGCACCTGTCCCGCGGCACAATAATCCTCGTTCCCCCGCCTCCGCGGGCGGTCTGTCATCACGCCTGTGGAGTCTCTCATGTCGCTGTCCCTCCTTTTCGTCGTCCTCTTCGGCATCATGCTGTACTGGGCCGTCACGCAAGTGCTGCCCGAGCGCAAGAAGAATTCGATGCTGCGGCCGGGCCTGGCCGATGGCGTGCTGGGGGCGCTCAATGCGCGCCGGCAGGAGTTGGGACTGCCACTCCTGGAGTGGGACGACGATCTGGCCGCCGTCGCGGAGAACAAGGCGACCCATCAATTGCTGACCGGACGCGACGAGGACGGCTGGGACTACCCGCTCTCACACGCCGATCTCCTGGGACGCAGCCTTCTGATGGAGACGCTTTTTACCGGCCCGCTGGATCAGGTCATCGAGCGCATGGCCAGGCAGCGTGACATCCGCGACCATGAGTGGATCAGCTGCGGCATCGGCGTGGCCTCCGGGCAGTCCGGGCAGGTGGTGGTCGCTATGATCCTCTGCCGCGAGGCGTGGGAGGCGGTGATCGAGGACGAGCCGCTGGCAGTCTCCGGCCGGCTGGTCACCGAGGCGTAGCCGGCAACTCAGCGGACGTCAGGCAGCGCGTCGCGTCGAAGACGAGATCCGCGCGGTCCGACAGGACGCAGGCGGAGACGAAGGATCACGTCTTGGCGAGAGGCGGTCCGTACCCGTTGCTGTGTCCGATGTAGGCATCGCGATCGTAGCCGCGCACTTCCCAGAAGCCGTCCTGGGGCTGACGCACCAGCTGGATCCGATTCAGCCACTTGATGTACTTGTAGCCGTACATCTCGGGCACCACCAGGCGAAGTGGCGCCCCCTGCGCCCGCGACAGAGGCTTCCCGTTCAGGGCATAGGCCACCATGACATCCGAGGTGAGCGCCTGCCGCATCGTCAGACTCTCGGTATACACGCCGTCGAATGAGGAGAAGAGGAGGGCGTGCGCGTCGGGATGGGGCACGACGCGGTCGAGCAGAGCGGACAGCCGGATACCCTGCCAGCGGCAATTCGGCACCGACCAACCGGTGACGCACTGGTAGTTGCGCACTTCGACGGTAGCGGGATGGTGCAGGATCTCCGGCAGAGAGAGGCTGAGAGGCTTCTCCACCAGTCCGTCGACCTCGAGGCGAAAGGTCGCGGGATGGAACGACGGATAGCCGTTGATCACCGTGTAGATGGTGAACCCGTTCACCGAGTCCAGCGAGGGCGCGAGATCGATGCGGGGAATCGCTTCCTTGCCGAGGAAGAGCGCGCCGACCGTCGCCGCACTCAGTCCCAGAAAGGCGGCTCGGCCCAGTCTGCGTCCTTCCGCGTGTTCGGCGGCCATTGGTTTCCCCTTGACAGGGTTTGTATCCCTTACGACGTAGTGTAGCGCCGCGAGAGCATCGGGGCGAGCAATCGCGGAGTCTGGTCCACCTGCCTGCATCACTACGGTGGCCGGCTCACGTTGTGTCCGACCGTCGTGTCCGACCGTCATGTCCGACCGTAGTGGCCGGCCCGAGTGCCGGCCAGCCCTGTCCGGTTGCACAGTGGCACGGGGCTGGCGGCCACTCGGGGCCGCCACTACGGGGCCGCCACTACGGGATCGCCATTACGGGATCGCCGTTACGGGGACGCCATTACTACGGGGACGCCATTACCGGGAGGTCACCATGGTGATGCAGCCAGGTGGCCGGGACGCGCCGCGGGACGGCCGGACTCTAAGTGAGCTTGATGGGGCAGCCGACGACGGCGGTCTCCGGAAGGTAAATATCGAGGCCGGTGTTGAGGAGGCGATCCAGAGCGTCACGCAGATAAAAGGCCGTCGCCGCCGATTCGTCCGGGTCGCTGTCGACAGCGCCGTGGTAGCGCAGGGTGTGCGCCTCGTCGAAGAGGAAGACCTCGGGCGTGTGGGAGGCGCCGAAGCTGCGCGCCACCGAGCCGCCGGCATCGGCCAGCACCGGGAAAGGATACTGGTTGGCGAGGTTGCTCGGATCGCCGGTGACCGCGATGCCGATGGTGGCGAGATTGGGGTAGTCGCCGGCGATGGCCACGATGCGATCGTGCCAGGCATCGACGTAACGGCAATTCGCGGCGAGGAAGAGCACGGCCAGTGCCTTCTTGCCGTAGAACGACTGGAGGCTGTGCGTCTGTCCACTGCTGTCGGGCAGGGAGAACGGGGGAACGTGGCTGCCAATGGTCAGCGGGTGAGCCGGTGCTGTCATCACTCTCTCCTGGTGTCTCGGATAGGCTACCGGCATCGGGTGCAAGTCATGTTCCAGCGCGCAGCCCGACGCCCTGCGCCTGCCGGATCGACATCTCCTGGAGAAGCAGCCGAAAGGCGACGGCGGTCTTGGAAAGACGCTTGTCCTTGTGATGGAGCAGGAGCAGCTGACGCTGCATCTGGAGGGCGGGAACGGCGGCGGCACAGAGGCGGCCGCCCTGTAGCTCCGCCTGGACGCTGTAGCGCGAGGCGATGGAGATGCCAAGATCGGCCGCCACCGCCTGCTTGATGGCCTCGGTGCTGCCGAGCTGCATGGTGTCGGCCGGCTCGATCCCCAGCGCGCTCATCCGCTCTTCCATGCGCTCCTGCGTGCCGGATCCCGCCTCGCGGACGAGAAATGTCTCCCGCCGCAGCTCACCCGGGTAGACGACCTTCTCCCGGGCGAAGCGATGTGTCGGCGCCACGATCACGATAAGCTCATCGTCGAGATAGGGCTCGGCCACGAGCGTGGCGTCTTCCACCGGTCCCGCGACCAGTCCGAAGTCCAGCTCGTTCGCGAGCAGCCGCTCGACCGTGTGCCGCTTGTTGCCGACGCGGAGGCTCACTTTGATGCCCGGGTGGCGCTTACGGAACTCTCCGACCACCTCCGGCAGGAGATAGATGCCGATGGTGGCGCTGGCACCGATCACCAGCGTGCCACTGTCAAGCCCTTTCAGCTCCTGCAGCTCGACCCGGGCCTCTTCCTCCCAGAGCGTCATGCGGTGGACGTAGGCCGCCAGGCGCGTGCCGGCATCCGTCAGATAGAGGCGACGCCCCACGCGCTCGAAAAGCGGCAGACCGTACTCGCGCTCCAGCGCCTTGATGTGAAAGGTCACCCCCGGCTGGCTGATCGCAAGCTCCTCGGCCGCCCGCGAGTAGCTGAGATGAGCGGCCACCGCCTGAAAGACCCGGATGCGCTGGGACAGCATCAGCCAATTTTATCAGGATGACAAAGGTGATTTCAGAGCACTACGACTTGTACAGAAGCAGAAAGCGCTCCGAGTCGGGGATCTACCCTCTGCACTCATCAGCTTGACTTATATGTAAATAATGAAACTCATATTGGACTTATCCACTCACCGACTTTACGATGAGGGTAAGGGTCGTACCCGAGGAGGTGTCCTATCGCTACGCCACAGATCGAAGCCGTGATCGACCGATTGGCAACGGATCGCGCCTTCCGTGTGAAGTACTGCCAGGATCCTGACGCGACGTTGGGCGCATACCATCTGGACGACGACGAGGTACGCGCCATCAAGACGGGAGATGATCTCCTGCGCCACCTCATTGAAGAGGAGAAGTGGGAGGAGCTGATCTCGGCTCTCTGCGGGCCGTTCCCCGGTCCGTAGCTTTTCGTTTGCAAGCCGCGCAGGGGGCGGCCCTCCGAGCGGAGGGCCGCCCCTTCACGTGTCCCGAGCGATGTTACCGGTCTCCTCACAGCCGTCGTAGCCGGCCCATGTCGTGGCCGGCCGGCCCAAATGCCGTTCCCCCGTCATGGCCGTAGTGGCCGGCCCGAGTGCCGGCCAGCCCTGTGCGGTTGCAAACGGGCACGAGGCCGGCGGCCATGCGGGGTTGGGGCTGGCGGCCATGCGGGGTTGGGGCTGGCGGCCCTAGTCGCTGGGACGGTAGGCGCCCCACAGAGACGGAGGCAGGAGATCGCGGATGGACGTCATCACCTGGTCCCGTACCCGACGGTCGGCGTCCTCACGCGAGACACCGCGTGGAACTTCGGGCTTGAACGGCGGGCCGAAGCGCACGATCAGCTTCCCCTCCTCCTCATGGATGCCCGCAGGGCAGATGGGCGCACCGGCCGCGGCCAGGAGAGCCAAGAAGGTGCCGACACCCTCACGTGCCGGAAGCAGCTCTGGCGTCTCACCGACCGTCCCTTCCGGCATGAGACCGACGATCGCACCGTTCCGGACCTGATGGGCCGTGTCACGGATAGCGCCCGCCCGTTCCTTGGCCGACGCATAGGGAGGCGGCATGGCGATGATGCCGTACACCTGATACGTCCGATCGAACACGAGTCGTGTCAGCACCGGTGGAATCTGGATTCCTCTTATCCGGAAAGAATCCCACTCCTCGATGGCGACCCAGTGCAGGTCGCTCCCGCTCTTCTCCATCACGGCCTGCGCCAGCAGAAGCCCGGGCCACGCCATCCAGAGGCCGGGCCGCTCGTAATGGTTGGCGACCACGCAGTAGGGTCCGCTGTCGGGCAGGTGTTCCACACCCCGGACGAGCGGCGGACAGGGCATCGCGGCCACGGCGTAATAGGCGTCGTGGCCCAGAGAGCGGGGCCGGCCGCGCGCGACGTACACGATGGCCCGGAGGGCGGTCAGCAGGGAGGGACGGTAGCGGGGGACACGCGGCGTCCCGACACTCATGCGGTCCAGAACCCCGTGGGATCGTAGGAGCGAATCGCCGCCAGCTCGTCCGGCGACGGCGGGGTTGTCGAGGCCAGGTTGGGCGCGGTGACAATCTCCCAGCCCGTCTTATGCCGGATCTCCTCGACTGAGGTGGAGGGATGATAGGAACGCAGCACAGCGCGGCCGGCTTCGAAGCCGAAGACGCCGAGCGTCGTGATCAGCGCGTCCGGACCACCACCCGGCGCCCCTCCGCGTCCGCTCCCCGCCCCATGGCCAAGAGACGTGATGTAGTCCACAGCCGGCCGGAGACGACGTTTCTCATGGGGCATGATGATCACGGCCCGCCGCGCCAACCCGGCAATGTCGGCGGCTCCGCCACTCCCCGGCAGCTGCACCGCCGGCTGATCGCGCGGCCCAATACGCGAGGTATTGAGGTTCCCGTGCATGTCGACCTCGGCACCACCGATGAATCCCAGATCCACTTCGCCCCGCTGCAACGTGCTCATGACTTCCCACAGCCCGGTGGCCCAGGTAGCACCCGCCACGTTGGGGCCGTCGGCCATGGTGTACAGAAGGTCAGTGGCGGGCACATCGCGGAGGAGGCCCGACTCAAAGAGCCCGACGGCACGAGGCGCATGCGTTCGCTTCGCCACGGCGAACGCGATGAGCGGGAGGCGCATGCCCACGAAGACGACCTCGCCGTCTCGAATCTCCCGCGCCGCTGCCGCGACCATCAACTCTGCCGGCGTGTACTCCACACCTAAGAGCATGCCCGATTTGGTACTCTTTGGCGCCATCACCCGCCTGGAGATTCGAGATTTCTACCCGCCTCCTCTCACTGCTCGCGCTCCTGATGCTGGCCGTTCCGGGTATCGCCCGTGCCGGTCACGTCCCGGCGCCGGCTCTTTCCAACATCCAGGTCAGTCACGACCGCTACCTGGCCCACAGCGAACCAGCGCTCGCCGTGAACCCGACCAACCCGTCGAACCTGCTCGCCGGGTCCAAGTTGTTCACCGATCCCGCCCATTACCAGTTCAAGATCGGAACCTACTACTCGTTGGATGGGGGGCGTCACTGGCACGACTCGGGCGTTCTCCCCGGGTTTGACTCGTACGCCATCGTCTCCGATGTGAGCATCGCCTTTGGTCCGGACGGCACCGCCTATGTTTGCGTTCTGGCCTGGGATGGAAAGAAGGCATCCGGTATCTTCGTCTCACGCTCCACGGACGGCGGCAAGACCTTCTCGGACCCGGTTCCGGTGTCTGTCGACACGACCGGGGCCGTCTTCAACGACAAGCCCTGGATCGCCGTCGACGACGGCAATGATCCCAACCGCGGCACCATTTACGTCGCCTGGAACATGGATGGTCCGGACGCCATGGACGGCGACGCGCTCCACCCTCAAGCCGCCGCAGGTCTGCGTGCCAGGACCTCGGCAGACTCCGGCATCGCCGTGGCGCGCTCCACCGATGGTGGGAAGAGCTTCGCGCCGTATCAAATCGTCGCCCCGTTTGATCAGCAGCATTTCTACCTGGGAGCGATTCCCGCCGTCGCTCCCAATGGAACCCTCCACGTCGCGTTCGCCGCCTTTGACGGGACGGGGAAGATCGACGCCATGGTCACGGTGACCTCCCGCGACGGGGGGAAGACGTTCTCCGCCCCGGCCAGCGCCGTGTCCGATGTGGTGCCGATTCCCAACCATCTGCCCCACGGCACCTTCCGCAATACCAGCATGCCCTCCTTTGCCGTCTCTCCGGCCGACGGCTCCATGGTCCTTACCTGGGCTGATTACCGGTACGGCGATGCCGATATCATGGCCTCCACCTCGACCGATGGCGGACATAACTGGTCGGCTCCGGTCCGTGTCAATCATGATCGCATCGGAAACGGCATCGATCAGTTCGAGCCGGAGATCGCCGTCGCGCCGGGCGGCGTCTATACCTGCATGTGGTTTGACCGGCGCTGGTCGCCCGGCAACCGATTCATCGACGTGGCTATTGCCCAGAGCAGCAACGACGGGCGAACCTTCGGGCGCGCGCTCCGAGTCACGGCGCATTCCTGGAACCCGGCAATCGACGCACCCCAACCCGAGGGCAAGTCCTCCAATACGTTTATCGGCGACTATCAGGCGCTGGCCGTGACCAACCACGCGGCCCACCCGCTGTGGAACGACACCCAGAACGGGCGCAGCCAGCAGATCCGCACGGCCACCATCGCGCCCAGCCTATTCCGGCGATAGGCGCACCTCGTCTACAGCAGAAAATTGGGCCACTGCCAGTCCTCGATGCTGCTGTAGTGTTTGTCGTCGAGCGACGGAGCCCGGATGATCAGACACTCGACGTGTCCGTGGGCTTCGATCAGGCGATGGATCGTGCCGCGGCCGAAGAAGCAGACGGCACGGGGACCAACCTGGTGACGGACGCCCTCCACCTCGACGACGAGCGTGCCCTGTAGGACCAGGAAGCACTCATCGCTTTCCTCGTGCCGGTGCTCAGCGGGATCACTCCAGGGCTCATCGGTATTCCGGTAGAGGATCTGCAGGTGCTCGGACTTGAAGCCGTCCGTGTCGCGGGGAGCGCGTCCTGCCAGGAGGGCGTCGCTGTCCGGAAGCGAACGAATGGTGAAGGTCATGGTAGTCCGTGAAACGTGCCGGGAATCGGCGGGATAAAGGGTGGGCCGATCTCGAGGGTCACCACCGTGTGATCGTGGAGGGCAATGGCGGCAGGATCGCCCGGGACAAGGTTCCGGCCGACGTAGGCGCGAAGCTGCTCAGACCGTGAGACGCGCCATTGGGCGACGCGCGAGTGGGTGAGGGGCTGGTGCCACACGGCAAAGAACTGCCCGAGCGTTGGAGTGATGGGATGCGGCGCCTCGATGTGGATGACCCCGCTGGCGTCGTGCGTATGGAGCCAGTAGAGGCAGAGGTGAAGATAGTCGAATCCAACGCCGGCAGGAGGATGGGAGATCCGGCCACGGACCACGATGCTGAGATAGGCATGCACATGGTAGGACACGTTGCCGCCGCAGCCGATGCCGTCCGTGGCGTGGGCCGTGCGGTGGGCCAGGACGACGCCGCCAAAGGCGGCGATCAGCACGAGCAGCAAGACGGCCGGAACCCACCGAGGCATGACGGACCACGATAGCAAGGGAGTTCACTGATCTCGGAGGGGAATATCTTGCGCTCCCTGATCGCTATGTAACGCCACGCCGGATGCCGGATTCGGCGTGTAGTACCGGTTAAGCCAGCGCGAGAGCCCGTCCAGACCGGGGAAGAGCACACGCTCCGTCACATTCGCCGTGTCGAGCTTATCCCGCACCTCCGGCTTGAGAGCCGCCGGGATGATGACCTTGCGGTATGTCTCGGGGTGCGCACCCAACCAGGCATCGAGGTGGATGTTCGGATCGGAGACGAGGGAGAAGAGCGCGTACTGGTTGATGATGCGCTCGTCGAGGGAGGGAGGCTCAAAGAAGGCCACGAACGGCTCGCGGCTCAGCGCGTCAAAGGTGCGCAGGTCGTGCGCCGCCCGCTCCAGCATGTCGGCGGTAAAGACCTCGGACCCTTCGTCCTGGAGAATGCACTGCAGGGACGACGGGAGAAATCGGTTCGTCGCCTCGGGATTGACCGCCCAGATCACGGCATCCTGGTCGTACGCTTCGACGGCCCGCGTGGCGAAGTACAGGGCGACCAGCGGCGAGTAGCTCCAGTCCATAAGACGGGTGCTCAGGCCATGGTGCTGGGCCAGCGCCAACCAATTCCAGATGGAATGGTCGGCATGCATGGGGTTGTAGGCGTACTTGCGGAAGGCGCGCAGCATGGGCGCCTCCAGATCACGGCCGCCCAGCCGCGCCAGGCTGGTGCTGAGGCCGTACGAGGCATTGCTGAGACCGCGATAGACGGCCGCACTGCGGAAGCGCCCAATCTGGGGCTGCCAGGAGTCGGCGAACAGGGCCGACATCACTTCGGTCCAGTTGGAGGCACGTATCTCCTTCAGTCCCCCGTCCACGGCGCATTCTCGCATGCGGCCGGCCGCATGCCGGGGAACTATGTCTCGGTGGGCCCTCCCAATTCCGTGTTGCCGCCGGGACCGGTCGGCTGCGGCGGGTTCCCTCCCCCGGCGCCACCCGGCCCCTGGTCCGCACCGCCCTGGTCGAGCGCGTCATCCGACGGAGCCGTGCCGGGTACCGGCCCCACGCCCTCATCGTTGATCTCGCGCCCAGGGGCGGCGCCTGTCCCGGGGGTTAGCCCAACGCCCGCCCCGTTGCCGGCACCGGCATCGTTCACCCCCGGACCGGCGACCGGCATGTCGCTCCTGTCGGGGTGGCCGAGCCCGCCCGTGCCGGGCTCGGCGGTCATGTCACTCCCGATGCCGCCGACTCCCGACTCCGTCGCCCCGGCGCCGGTTCCCAGTCCACCGGTCCCGGTGCCGGCACCCGAAGAGCCGATCCCCAGGCCCATCGCGTCATTCTCATCGGCCAGATCGCTGTTCTCCGGCATGATTGCCTCCACGTCCGTCTGCAGCACCGGGCTGCACAATACATGCCATTCGCCCGGCGCGCACTCGGCATGATCCACCGGGACGCGCCCAGATCGTTGCCCGCAGGGTCCGGCGGGCGGATGAGAAGCCTACGGCTCCCTGACCCAGAGCACGATGAGCACGGAGAGCAAGGCGACGACACCGGCCGCCAGGGGCGCGGTCTGGTCACCGGCGCCCGCGGTACGAACGAGGATCCCGGTCAAAACGATGACAAGCACGACATACAGCGCCGAGGCGGCATGGTGAGGCAGGTGTATTTCATTCATCCTTTGTCTCCTGCGCGCACTCTAGTCGCTCCATCCACCGCTGCCTATAGGGTCAGCGCCCTATTTTTGGTCTAGGACGGCCTCTGGCGGCCTACAAGGGACAAATGACCCTGCGTCTGAGGTGGACAGAAGTCCCGCCACGGCGCCGTCGCCGATAATGCGGCATGCCGCCTCTCCGCATCGTCACGGCACCGGCACTTACGGCAGAGGAGCGCAGCAGGCTGTTCGCGCGTGGCCGCTCACTCGACGACTTCATGCCGCCGACGCGGGAGATCATGGATGAGGTTCGAGCGGGAGGCGATGCCGCCCTGCTGGAGTTAACCGAGAGGTTCGACGGCGTGCGGCCGGCCCGGCTGGCGGTGACGGACGCGGAACGGCGCGAAGCGATCATGACGCTCAGCGACGAGACGATGCGCGCGCTGGAAGACGCCGTGACGGCGATACGCGCCTTCCATCGCCGCCAGCTGCCACGGGAAGGGGCCGTCAGAACGGCCCCTGGCGTGATCGCCTGGCGCGAGTGGCGCCCCCTCGAGCGCGTCGGCCTTTACATTCCCGGTGGGCGGGCGCCACTCGCGTCCTCCGTCCTGATGCTGGGCGTGCCGGCGGCCATCGCCGGCTGCCGGGACGTCATCCTCTGTACGCCGCCCGGTCCGGACGGGAGCGTGCCTGCCGCGACACTCGCCGCCGCTGAGATGGCCGGCATCCACCAGATCTTCAAAGTGGGAGGCGCGCAGGCCATCGCCGCCATGGCGTACGGCACGGAAACCATCCCGCCGGTCCAGAAGGTTTTTGGCGCCGGGAACCGCTACGTGACCGCTGCCAAGCTTCTCGCCTTCCCTGCCTGCGACATCGATCTTCCGGCGGGTCCCTCGGAGTTGGTGATCATTGGCGACGAGACGGCGCCGCCGGCCTGGCTGGCCGCCGATCTCCTCTCCAACGCCGAGCACGGCCCGGATTCGGCGTCGGTCCTCTTCACCGACTCGTGCCTCCTGGCGAAAGCGGTGCGCGACGAGGTGACGGCACAGCTTGCCACGCTGCCGCGCCGGACCATCGCCGAGCGAGCGCTGCGGGACGTGGGGCTGATCGTGGTCACCGAGGGCCTGGAAGAGGCAGTCCGTCTCACGAACGAGTACGCACCTGAGCATCTCGAGATCGTGGTAGCCGAGCCGCGTTCCCTGCTGCCGCGCATCACCAATGCCGGCTCGATCTTCCTGGGCCCGTACGCTCCGAACGCGGCCGGCGACTTCGCCACCGGCACCAATCACGTCCTGCCGACCGCCGGCTTCGCCCGCACCCACGGCGCCGTCTCCGTGGAGAGCTTCGGGCGGCTGGTTCAGGTCCAGGAAGTGACGGCGGAAGGGATCGCGGGCCTGCGTCCGACGATCGAGGCGCTGGCGCAGGCCGAGGGACTGGAAGGGCACGCGCGCGCGGCACAGATACGGGAGACAACGGCATGAATCCCCGGTCTTTGATGCGCCCGGACATCGTGCGCCTCGACGACGTAGCGCCACCGCCGTCTGCCCTTGAGGCTGTCAGGCTGGATGCCAATGAGAATCCGTACGGCCCGAGCCCCGGCGTCTTCGCCGCTCTGACCGGCATCCGGCCGGAGTACTATCCGGATCCCGGATATACCCGCCTGCGGCGCGCCCTCGCCGGTTACCTGTCGGTCTCTGCCGAACAAATCATCTGTAGCGCCGGCGCCGACGAGATGCTGGAGATCATTCTGCGGCTCTTTCTCGCACCCGGCGACGAGGTCATCACCCTGCCGCCGACCTTCGTGATGTACCGGCACGTCACTCTCTACAATCACGGCCGCGTCGTCGAGGTACCGCGCGGAGAGAGCTTCACGGTTGACGTCGCGGCGGTGGGACGAGCCGTCACGGACCGGACCAAGGTCATCTTTCTCTGCAATCCGAACAATCCGACCGGAAATCTTGCCGGCCGGGACGCGGTTGAACGCCTGCTGGCGACGCAAAAGATGGTGGTCGTGGATGAAGCCTACGCGGAGTTTGCCGGTACGTCGGTCGTGGACCTCGCCGCCGCCAGCCCCAACCTCATCATCCTCCGCACTATGAGTAAGTGGGCGGCGCTGGCCGGGCTGCGTCTCGGCTACGCGGTGGTCCATCCCTCCGTCGCAGAACAGATGATGAAGGCGAAGGCGCCGTTCAATGTGGGCGTCGCTTCCGAGGCCGCCGGCATGGCTGCCCTGGAGGATCGAGAGTATCTGATGCGGAACGTGACCCTGATCGTCGAGGAGCGCGAGCGGCTGCGGGCGCGGCTCGAGGCACTGGGACGCGGGCACGTCTACCCCTCCCACACCAACTTTCTCTACTGGGAGACGGATGACGCGGGGGCACTGCAGGAACGGCTGGCGCGCTCGGGTGTGCTGGTGCGTGCGTTCGCGTACCCCAGGCCGGCGCTGCGCATAACGGCCGGCACCCCACAGCAATCCGCTGCCTTGATGGCCGCACTGGAGGAGGCGTATGCCGCGCTTGCAGGTTGATGCCGTGCTGTTCGATATGGACGGGACGCTGGTCGACGACAGGGTTTCGTACTGGGAGGCCATCCGGCGCACCGCCTCCTTTCTGCTGACACAACCGGTGGAGCTGGATGAGGTGGCTCAGATCAAGGCGCTCCCCGGCTTCAATAACGATCTCGACACCGTCTGGGCGTTGGTCGGCCGCCGGATGCATGGAACCATCCGTGCCCCGGACGCCGCCGATCGCGGCTCCTACGCCTTTCGGCGTCTCCGCAACGTGTTCCAGACCTTCTACCTGGGCGATCGCCTCTGGCAGGAGCTCTCGGGGGAAGAGCCCCCCTTTGCGTGGACGGAGCCGCTCATGCTGCGGGAGACGCTGCTCATGGCGCTCGACACACTGGAGCGTCTCCGGCGTTACCGGCTCGGCATCGCCACCTCGCGCCCTCGGGCGGAGGCGCTAATGGCGCTACAGCGCTTCGGCCTCGATCGCTTCATCGCGCCCGATGCCGTCGTCGCCGTGGAGGATGCACCCCACGAGAAGCCGCATCCTGCACCACTGCTCGAAGTCGCGCGGCGGGTTGCGGCGGCCCACCCCGCCTATGTGGGCGATTCCATCAGCGACGCCATCGCCGCCTTCGGCGCGGGCATGGTGTTCATTCATGTGGGCCGGGAGCGTTTTGCCGACGAGAAGATCGAGCGGCAGGTGGCGCATCGCGTCGCCAGTGTCGACGATCTCCTGGCCCTCCTGGACGACGTGGAAGTATCGCAATCCGGAACCTGACCGATCCCACCGCAAATTCGTCAAAAATCCGACCGCAAGATTCCGGCGGGTTGTGCGTCCAACAGGTGATCGCCAATCGCGACCACCGTGGAAGGGGGCGGGCGACTGCCTCCTTCCACCCTCCCCCCTTTTGAGATGGGAGAGTCGTTGCGGGCGATTCTGCGTGTTCGGGCGCTACGTCCAGATCATCTCGCTGCCGATCACCGTCAGTCCGAGACGACGCGCCACCGCCTGGGACGCGAGGTTCTCCCACGAGGTGCTGTAGAGAGGGATGCGGTTCCCGGCCCGAACGGCAACCGCCCAGGCGGCGGTGACGGAGGCGGCGAAGCCCCGGCCGCGGAACGCGCGGAGGGTATGGACGCCGGCCTCACAGGCAGACGACCCGATGCGTGAGCTGAAGCACAGGGAGACGGCGGCGCCGTCACGCACCACGGCGAAACAGGGCCACCAAGCGGGGAGTTCGTCAAGCAGCCACGGATAGGTGTCGCGGGTAATCTCGAGGTTCTCGCCTGTCACCTGAACGACGTCACCCGGCACCGGGACGGCAGCGGGAAATCGGTAGATCGGGCCGGCAGACACACGGGAGGTTGGGGATTGTTGCTCCAGGATCAGCCGGATCTCCTCTCGCACCGTCTCCAGAGGACGAAGTGGGCCACGGGACCAGTGAGTCTGGACGCGTTCGGAGACACGCTCCGCGACGTCGGCCGGCAAAGTCTGCCCGAAGCGGAGGAGGTAGCTGTCCCGCGTCTGACACAGATGGACACGGGGTGCCGGCTTCCCGTCCGGCTCGTTGCTGCGCACCATGCGCCCATGTTCGTCGTAAATGTAGAGGACATCCGCGTGGAGGCGAATCAGTTCGTCGTCGTTCACTGCGTCGGTTCAATGGTCGCCGATGTCGGTATGTCCCGTACCATGTCGTCATGGACCAAACGTTCTGGCGAGCGGTGGGCGCGGACCTATGGCCCGCCCTCCAGGGCGCCGGATTCACGTCAGGGTTGCGCGACCGGGTCTGGCGGGAGAAGCTGGACCGACGGGACGTGATCCAGATCGTTCCCATCCGTCTGGGTGCCCTCTATCCCGAGCTGCGTCGGGCAATGGGGTGTGCGATTGAGGTCGGTGTTGTGTTCCGGGCTATCCCTTCCTTGCCGGGACCGGAAGGAGACGAGGAATCTCCCGGTACACCGGCCTGTCATATCCGCAGTAGGTTGGATCGCATCGATTCTGAGCGCCTTCGGATGGCCGACATCTGGCACGTCGGGAGCAACCACTCGAACCTGTCCTTGGTCATAGCCGAGATGCAACGCTTACTGCTGTCGGAGGGGCTCGCCTGGTTCGAACGCTTTGCCTCGGCGCATGACGTCCTTCACCTGATGCTTCACGAGAACACCGCGGAGGTCGTTATGGGCTCTGGCCGCATGGGATCGCCCGTCCGGAACTATGTCGCCGGTTTTCTGGCCCTGAGCCTGGGGGAGTATGACCATGCCGAGCAATATCTCGGCGCCGCGCAGGAACAGTGGGATGACGTACCCTCGGTACACCGCACGATCACGGACGCCCTGGACAGAATCCGGCCCGACTCGTCGCTCCGCAAGAACACCTCGCTTCCATAGCTGCGGTTACGAGACGAGTCACTGAGAACGGATGTGGGATTTTCATTGGGCCGCCTGCGCCTTGCCCGGCACCGGGCGGCCTGGTAGGCAGGAAGACAGTGGCGACAGCGGCGAGACAGAATCCGAAACCGGAATCCCTCCCCTGGCGGTTGGTAGGGGCCGTCATGGCCGGGACGCTCCTCAATCCCCTCAATTCCTCCATGATCGCCGTGGCTCTCCTCACGCTGCGCGCCGATTTCCACGTCAGCATCGCCACCGTCACCTGGCTCGTCTCCGGCTTCTATCTGGCGGGCGCGGTGGGGATGCCGTTGATGGGACGGCTGGCGGACCGCTTTGGTCCGCGCCGCGTCTTCACGGCGGGGCTGCTTCTGGTCGGACTCACCGGCGTTCTCGCCCCCTTCGCCCCCGCGTTCGGCTGGCTGCTGGTGATCCGGATCGTGCAGGCCTTCGGGACGGCCACGGCGTATCCGGCCGGACTGGCCGTCATGCGGGCCGCCGACCGCTCGGGACGGGCCCCGGCTGCCGCCCTCGGCGCCGTCACCGTTGCCTCCTCGGTCAGTGCCGCGCTCGGTCCGGTGCTCGGCGGCGGCCTCGTCGCTCTGGCCGGCTGGCAGGCGATCTTTCTCGTCAATGTTCCCGTCATTCTGGTGGGACTCGTGCCGGCGCGGCTCTGGTTGCCGCCTGACGGCGCCGCTATCGCCAGTGCTCCGGATTGGTTCACCACCGTGCGCCGGCTGGATCTCCCGGGCGTTCTCCTCTTTAGCGGCATGCTGGCCGCTATCCTTGGGTTCCTTCTCTCTCTGGCGAGTGGACCGGAGTGGCTCCTCTTACCGGCCGCCGTCCTGGCCGCAGTTCTCTTCCTCTACCGCGAGCGGCGCTTCGACTCCCCGTTTCTCGACATCCGGCTCCTCGCGGCTAACCATGCCCTGCTCGGCGTCTATGCCCAGTTCGCCGCGGTCAATCTCGCCTTCTACGCCGTCTTCTTCGGGCTGCCTCTCTGGCTGGAGGATGCCCGACACTTCGCCCCCGACACGACCGGGTTACTACTCCTGCCGGTGGCGAGCGTGGGGATTCTGATCACGCCGCTGGCCGCACGCCTCATCAATCGCCGCGGTGCCCGGCTCTCGCTGATCATCGGGTCGGTCCTGCTCCTGGCCGGCGCCCTCTTGCTACTCCCCGTCTCCGACACCACCCCGGTCCCCCTCATCCTGGGTATCGGGGCCGTGCTCGGCGTTCCCAACGGCTTCAATAACCTCGGCCTGCAAACCATCCTCTACGAAGCGGCGCCACCCGAACAGATCGGCGTCGCCAGCGGCCTGTTCCAGACTGCTCGCTACACCGGAGCGATCCTCTCCACCGCCTTGATCGGGATCATCTTCGCCGCACGCGGCGCGAGCAGCGGCCTCCACGTCCTGGCCCTCATCGTTGCGGTCGTCGGGGTCCTGCTGGTGGTAGGGAGCGTTGCCACGCGCCGATGACGCCTGCCCGGGGCGCCGCCAGGTTCGTCACGGCCCTCTCCACGTCGCCGCCGGATGGCACGTTGTTTGCATGGTCAATCTATAGACACGTTATATGGTTTTCTGTATTCGGAGGTGTTTCATGACTCCCTGGATGACGGCACCGACCTACACGCCGTCGCGCGGGACGGCGTGGCTGCTCATCGTCGTCGGCGCGCTTGCCGTGATTGCCGGCGTCATCGCCCTGGTCTTTCCCGGCATCACGCTTCTCAACCTGATCCTGATCTTCGGCTGGTATGCGATCTTCACCGGCATCCTGCAGATCGTCCATGCCTTCACGGGCGATCGCACGGCGGAGGGCCGCGTGCTCCTGGCGGTGCGCGGCCTGATCGCGCTGGCCCTGGGAATCGTCGCCCTATTGATGCCCGGCATCACTCTGGGGGCGTTCGTCCTGCTGCTGGCCGCCTTCCTCTTCGTCACCGGTGTCTTCGACATCATCGCGGCCTTCCGCGGCCATCTGCACGGCTGGCTGCTGGTCTGGGGCGTGATCGCCATCATCGGTGCGATCGTCGCCGTCGCGTACCCGGGCATCGCGGCGCTCTCGCTCGCGATCATCTTCGGCGTCTACGCCATCCTGGGCGGCATCACCGCCATCATGGGTGGGATTGCCGCCCTGCGGGCGCCGCACGATCGTCCTTTCCCGATGCCGCACTCGCGCGCCGGCTAGCACGATAATCCTCATCCCCCGGGGCCGCGCTCCGGGGGATTTTCTCTATGTCTGGGGAGACGACGCCGGTAGCAGAACGAACGTCAGCGGCACGCAAACCGCCGCCAGGAGAGCGGCACCGACCATCGTTCCGGTAAGTGACAACCCGATACTGGCGCCGGCCAGGGCGGACCCCATCGGCACCCCGAGATAACTGATGCTGCCCGAGATCGAGAGAGCTCGCCCCAGTTGCTCGGGATCGGTGGCGCGCTGCCGGTAGGAGATCATCGTCACGAAGAGCGGCCCGTCGGCGCATCCCGCCAGCGCCATGGCTACCGCGAGAAGCGCAAGGGGAAACGGCGTCCGGGCCGCCATGGCGGCGACGAAGAAGGCGCCCGCATAGAGGGCGAGGGTCGCCGCCATGATGCTGCGCTCCCGTCCCTCGCTTCGGATATGGCCAAAGAGGAGACCGGCAATCAGCGCGGCGGCAGCGAAGACGGACCACAGGAGCCCGACCTGGGCTGCGCCGGCGTGCAGGCGGAGCACGAGCACCGGCAGGGCAACCACAAAGGCTCCATACCCGATATTGGTCGTCGGCAGTATGATCGACAGTCCCCGCAGCGTGGGATTGCTTAGCAGGTAGCGCACGCCCTGCCACGCCGAGCGCATGATGTGCGCGCTCGCCGGTTCGGCCGGCGCCGGCTCGCGAATCAAGAGCGCGAGGATCGCCCCTGCCAGCCAGATCCAGCCGATGGCGAGCAAGGCAACCAGTCCCCCCATCGTGGCCACAAGCACACCGGCCAGAGCCGGGCCGATCAGCAGGGCCACATTGCCCATCGACACGATGAGTGCGTTGGCACGATCCCAGAGCGGGCGCGGCACCAGAACCGGGACAAGGGTCCGGAATCCGCCGGAACTCAACGGAACCGCCAGTGAGCTGACCGAGATGACCGCCAGCAGGATGAAAGGCGACAGGCGGCCTCCGGCGGCCAGCACCACCAGGAGCCCAGCGGTAACGGCTCCCACGCCGAGGTCGAAGGCGATGAGCCGTCCGCGCGGGAAACGATCGAGCAGGGCGCCCGCCAGCGGGCTGATGGCGAGCCCCGGCGCCAGCCCGCAGAACGCGGCCAGGCCGGCCAACGCGGGAGAGTGGAAGCGTTCCAGCACGAAGAGGATCAGCACGAGCTCCCAGGCGTTGCCGCCGAGCTGGGCCAGCAAGTTCGTGACGGCCAGCGTCGGAAAGGACGGCACACCGAGCAAGTCCCGATATCCGGGAACGGTCCCGGCATGGAGCGAATCCTGCGGAGTAGACGTCGACATTCTGGCCGATTCTGCCAGGCGCCGGGACGGGCCGTTATTTTGACTCTGATGAATAATTAGTTTTATCCTAAGTAAACCCAACCGGGGCACCAGGAGACCACCATGCAAAACGCGGCGCAACCAGTTGATACCGGCCTACCTCTGGTGCAATTACCTGCCGGCAAGCGCAACGCGGTCCTCGGTGCCGTCCTCCTGGGCCTCTTTCTGAGTGCCCTCGATCAGACAGTAGTGGGCACCGCCCTGCCACGTATCGTCACCGATCTGAGCGGCAACGGCTACTACACCTGGGTTGTCACCTCGTACCTGCTGACGAGTACCGTCACGGTCCCCATCTACGGCAAGTTCTCCGATGTGTACGGCCGCAAGGTGATGCTGCTGATCGGCATCGCGCTCTTCCTTGCCGGCTCGTGGCTGTCCGGCCTGTCGCAGAACATGACGCAGCTCATCGTCTTCCGCGGCTTGCAGGGCCTCGGCGCGGGAGCGCTCTTCCCGATCTCCCTTGCCATCATCGGCGACATCTTCACGCCGCGTGAACGCGGGCGGTATCAGGGCTTCTTTGGCGCCGTCTTCGGCCTGAGCTTCCTCGTCGGCCCCTTTATCGGCGGCTGGATTACCGACAACATCAGCTGGCGGTGGGTCTTCTACGTCAACATGCCGGTTGGCCTCATCGCTCTGGCCGTCATCGCTGCTGTCCTGCCGAACTTCCACCCGCCGGTGCGGACCAGCATCCGCAGCCTCGACTACGTCGGCATCGTCGTCTTCACGGCGGCCGTCGTCCCGATCCTGCTTGGCCTCACCAATAAGGGGCTGACGAATTCTCACGGGCAGCTGTATGCCTGGACCGACCTCAACGTGGGTGGCCTCATCCTGCTGGGCGCTGTCCTGATCGCCGTCTTCATCGCCGTCGAGGCCCGGGCCGCGCAGCCGATCATTCCGCTCGGTCTCTTCCGCAACCGCAGCTTCACGGTGACCAACGTCGCGGTCTTCATGATCTCGCTCGGCATGTTCTCCGCCATCATCTTCCTGCCGAGGTACTACCAGGCAATCCGGGGCATCAGCGCCACACAGTCCGGCTACATGGTCTGGCCGCTGCTGGTAGGACTGATGGGTACCAGCATCGGCGCCGGTATGCTGGTAAGTAAGGTGGGGCGCTACAAATGGCTCATGGTCGGCGCCATGGTGTTCTTCGTCCTCGGCTCCTTCCTGATGACGCACATTCAGACGAGCACGTCGGACCCCATGCTCTGGCTCTGGATGTTCATCATGGGCATCGGCATCGGTCCGACGATGTCGGTGTCGACCGTCGTCATCCAGAGCAGTGCCCAGCCGGCGCAGCTGGGTGTCGCGACCAGCACCATGACCTTCCTGCGGCAGATGGGTGGCACGATCGGACTGGCCATTGCCGGAGAGTTCTTCAGCGAGCAGTTTGCCAAGAAGCTGCCGGTCGAGCTGGCAGCGAACGGGGTCCCGCCGGCGGTCATCAAGAAATTCAGCGCGCACGGCTCCGCGACGGGTCAGCTGACGGGCGTCGGTCTGCGCGCGCAGCTTGCGCATGTCCTGCCGGCGCCGCTGCACTCACTCATCCCGCACATCGTGGCCGGTGTCTACGACGCTTTTGCCCTGGCCATCGGCCAGGTCTTCTGGCTGACGGTGGGAGCGGGAGTGGCCGCCTTCCTCGCCATGCTTGTCCTGCCCGATCTGCCGCTTCGGGGTCGCGTGCATGGGGCCGCGACGGCAGCGGACGTCATCCCGGGGGCGGAGGCGCCGGCGCAGCCGGCCGAGGGAGCCGCTCTCCGGTGAGCGACCGCGCGTCCCGTCTCAACGAGATCGTCAACGAAGTAGCGGATCTCTTGACTTTGCAGCGGCGGGCGTACCTCGCCCGGCCGCTGCAACGCGATATCAGCCTCTCGCAGCACTATGTGCTGGCCGCCCTCGAGGTCCGTGGGGCCATGACCATCTCCGAGCTGGCCGATCTGGTCGGCGTCACCGCGCCGTCAGCCAGCGCCATCATCGACCGCATGGAAGAGCGCGACCTGGTGCGCCGGCGACGAGACGCGCTCGACCGGCGAGTGGTCCATGTCGAGATCACAGAGCGCGGACAGAGCGTGGTGATCGAGATGGCCGGCATGAAACAGGACGGCCTGCGGCGGCTCCTCAGCGTCCTGACCGAAGGCGAGCTGGAGGATGTGCGGCGCGGACTGCGCGCGGTGGAAACGGCGCTGCAGCGCCTGGGTGAGTCAGAGAACAGCGGCGTCGGGGACGGCACACTTTCTGCGGGTCCAGTACCGAGGACCTAGACAGCATGGTGCACATTGCACCTTGACGGTTTGCCGATTCGCCCCTAGGATGGGTCTACAGGCCCCGGGGCCACCGCGAGGAGGGCAGAATGATCCTGGTGATCGATGACGAGCCGGCCATCACCGAGCTCTTGCGCGACATTCTCGAGTATCACGGCTATCCCGTCATGGTTGCTCACGACGCGCAGGAGGCTCTGGATCTGCTCGCCCTGCACCCGCCGTCGCTGATCCTGCTCGATCTCATGATGCCCGCCATCGACGGGCTCAGCCTGGCGATGACACTCCGTCACACGCTCGGCACGCGGATGATCCCGCTCATCGCGATGTCGGCGTCGGATAGCACGCTGGAGATGGCCAACCGGCTGGGCGACTTCGATGGGTCGATTAGCAAGCCGTTCGAAACGGCCGACCTCATGTCGTCCATCGAGCGTTTCCTGCCGGTCGCGTCGTAGTCAAAGGGCCGGTGAGCGCGTCCGCGTTCACCGCGAGCGTTGTCCTCAACGAGCACGAGGGCCGGATGACTCCGGCCCTCGTGGCAGTTCGCGGGTCGAGCGTTAGTGCTTCTTTTTCTTCTTGACGGTCAACGAGGCGCCGGCATCTTGCGGCTGGGCGTTGCCGATGGTCACCTGGGCGGCCAGGATGTACTTCCCACTCTTCTTGGGGGTGTACTTGAAGACCACCGGATAGACACCGTCCGGGGTCTGGGCATCGAGGGTCCCTTGCTCCTCATTGCCGCCCAAGACCTTGCCCTTGAGGGCAATGGCGAACTTGACGTCGATGGGGGCACTGGCCGGGGCACT
>JAJPIP010000087.1 GCA_021324655.1 Pseudomonadota bacterium | reverse complement strand
GCCTCGATCACTACCTGACGGGTGCCCCGCCCGCCCGGACCCGAACCTCCCGCCTCAGCGCCCTGCTCACGCCCGCCGCCTGATCATGCATTCGCCAGCAGTATCCCTCGGGCCGGCCACGACCACCCGGCGATGCCGATAATGCACGAGCCCTGGGGGCTTCTACGGTTCTTCTTGCGGCCGCGCCGTGCGGTGATCCAACCACGTCACGATGTCACGTATCACCCGGTCGCGGTCACGATCTTGATGGGGCTCATGCCGCCCCCCCTCGTAGACGATGCGCACCTTATCCTCCGACCCCGCGTTCTCATAGAACTCCCGGCTTCCTTCCGGCAGGATGAGCCGATCCTCGCTGCCGTGCAGGATGAGGAGAGGCACCCGAAAATCGGGAGCGCGGCGCGGAACCTCCCGCATGGCACGGGCCATCTCGGCCGAAAAACGCGCCGACGCCCGCCCATGAATCAGATCATCGGCACGCCAGGCGCCGATCGCCGCCGGATCGCTCACCAGAATCGTCGGGTCTCCCGGGAACTCCATGGCCACCGTGGGCCGGATCACCGTGAGGACCGCCGCCAGCGCCCGCAGAGGCCAGGCGGCGGGCAGGCGGCCCAGAGCCGGCGCGGACACGATCACGCCCGCGATCCCTTCCGGATGCCGTCCGGCATAGTCCAGCACCAACAAACCGCCCATGCTGTGGCCATAAAAGAAAAGTGGCAGATCCGGCGACGTGTCCCGGACCGCGACGTGCAGTGCGGCGATATCGGAGAGATAGTCATCCCACGATTGGATGTGCCCGCGGGAACCGGAGGAACGGCCGTAACCGCGCAGATCAATCGCGTGGACGGCATAACCGGACGCCGTGAGCGCCGTCGCCAGGTAGTCGTACCGGCCGCTGTGCTCGCCGTAGCCGTGCATGACGAGCACAGCGGCGCGAGGAGCGCCCTCCGGCAGCCAGGAGCGGCGATGGAGAGCTCCCAACGTCGCGGTTTCCAGCCTCATCGCCGTCGTCTCACCTCGTTTCGAGATCGGCGTCTCTCTCAACTATGATCCAATGCATGTCTCGCGTCACCCCACTGGGCATCCTGATTCTCTTCCTCGCTGCTTTCGCTCCCGCCTGCGCGGCCACGCAGCACACGCCGATCCGTTACTATCTGGCTCTCGGCGATTCGCTGACCGTGGGCACTCATGTGCAAGGAGGAATCCAGTATTCGGGCGACCGGACATGCCGGCAGCGGGTACTGGACCGCACCGGCAACGGCGGTTGGGTGTGCATCTTCTACCGCAACCTGCGGAAGAAAGTGTCGACCACACGACTCGTCAACCTCGCCCTCAATGGCGAGGATACCTGCAGCTTCATCGCGATCACCAGCTGCAATGCCAACCTACGCGGCGTCGGCGGCGGCAGCGCTCCGCCCTACGACCCGACCAAGGAGCCGCAGCTGCAGGCGGCCCTGGCCTTCCTGAAAGCCCATCCCGGCAGCGTCGATCCGATCACGCTCGAGATCGGGGCCAACGACTTCCTTGAATTGGCCCTCTCCTCCTCGCCCACCCTCTCGGATGTCGTCACCGCCGAGCGGCGCTTCCAGGCCAATTACGACCGCATCGTCGCTCAGGTCCATGCCGCAGCGCCGCATGCCCACCTCATCCTCTTCGATGCATACAACCCGGTCTCGGGACTCGGCAGCGGCTTTATCGACCAGGGGCGGTCCACTTTGCTCGATACGGCCGTGACGGCAATGGCCGCGATCGTCTCCAGCGAGGCGTCGCGCCGGCATGCTACTTTTGCCGATCTCAGCGTCCCGTTCCACGGTCAGGCCGCCGAGTACGTCGGTGACGATCACATCCACCCCAACGCGCTGGGTCAACGCGCCGTCGCCGCGGTCATGTGGTCGGCCTACCGAGCGGCACTGGCCCGCGTGACTCCGGTGACGGAAAGCTTTCACGTGAGGTCGGCGGTTCCAGTCGGCAGCCGCGCGACGGTGACCATCCACACCGCGCCGCAGGCCGCCGTCCGCGTCGTCTTCCGTGAGGGTGCGGCCCGGTCCATCCGCCGGACCACCGCCGGCGCCGGAGGGACGGCAACAGTGACGTGGCGGCCGCGCACGGCAGGAACCGTGACGGTCTCCCTGTGCAGCACGGCGGGAGGCTCTAGCCTGTGCCTCCCGGCAACGTTCCAGGCCGGCTGATCCCCTCCCACTCACGCCAGATATCGGTCATGCACTCCCAGTGCACGCTTTCGTGTTCGACGTGGGCCAGGCGGAAGAAGATCCCGTACCGGACGAACGGTGACCCGTTGCCGGCAATGCCGTGCGCCAGCTGGTAGTGGCAGAGGACGGCATCACCTGGTGCGGCGTGCAGCTGGAGCGGCTCACCCAGCTCGACGGGAGGGAAGCCCTCCAGAAGAGACTGTGGACCGTGCTCGCGGAAGTAGGCCTGGAGCGTGCGATGCGAGCCGGGCCAGACAGAAAAGTTTCCCATGTCGTCGTGCGGGATCTCGGAGAGGAACACGCCGACCAGAGCGGTGAAGTTGGCGATGGTACCAGGCGGCACGCCGTTCGTCGGTGTGTACATGCCGTCGATGTGCGGATGTGGTGGCCGCGGATCGCTCATCGTGGGGAAGCGCAGGGCAATCTGCCCGCCTCCGATCTGGCGAACCTTCCCGGGTCCGATCGCCGCCTCGGCAATCTCCCGGGCCTTGGAGGCGTTGTAGAGGTCAGTGATCACAGAGTCATGCTGCAGCTCGGGACAGTAGCTGCGCGCTCGGTAGATAGGTAATTGTTCCGGATCGATTCCACGCTCACCGAGCGACGCATTAATAGCCCGCCGGGCGCGCGCGACTAGATCCGCTGGAACGGCGCCGGGCAAGCGCACGTACCCCTCCTCGATGAGCTGCTCTTGCTGGCCGGCCGTCAGTTCCATCGAGCCCTCCCCTCAGTCCAGCAGGCGCGCTCGCACCCGCTCGATGTCGTCGTCCGAGAGTCCGTTGGAGCGCAGATACCCCTCGACGCTCCCGTGCTCCGCTTCCAGGCCTTCGATGACGCGGATCATGACCGACTCGCGCGCGCGCATGCGCTCGATTTCGGCTTCCCGCTCCACGCGCCGCGCCGGATCGCTCTCCAGCCACGCCTTCTGCTCGGCTTGCGAAAACGGATCGGCGGCGAGCAGAGCATCGGTCAGAGCGTAATCGCGGCCGATCTCCTCCAGATCAATGCCGGCCAACCGCAGGACCAGAGCGGAGATGACGCCGGTGCGGTCTTTCCCGGCATGACAGTGGAAGAGGATGACGCCCTCCGGCGCATCGGCAATGGCACGCATGACATCGGCGACCCGGGATCCGAATCGCTCCAGCATGTCGAGATAGATATCGGCGACATCCCCCAGGCCGGACGTCTCCTCGACAGCCGGATCGACGAACGAGAGATTCCGATAGAGTACGTCCGGATGCCCGCTGAAGGGCGGCGCATGCACCTCCAGTTCGGCCGGCAGACGGAGATCAATGATGGTGCGCACCCCGTAATCCAGGAGTGCCTGCCTCCCGGCCGGTGTGAGCTTGGCCAGGTTGTCCGCGCGCACTAACCGGCCGGATCGCGTTTCCCCGCGCCTGCCGCGCAGCCCTCCCAGGTCACGGACATTCGAGCAACCTTCCCAGACAAGAACTCTCGCGGTCTCTACCATGTGTCCCCTCCCCAAGGACATCCTATCCGACGACGCGGCGACTTCCGGGCCAAAGTCCCCTCGGCGCTGGGGACCTTGGCCCCTATCCGGGGCGGCGGCCACCGTGGTGATATACGGGCGGGAAGGGCGAGCGCCGGATCGTCCTTTCGACTGAAACAAGGCACACGGTGGGAAACCGCCGGTCGCAAAGCCACCGCCTACAGCGCAAGCCATGGTCGTGGGGCTGCCAGCGAATGGAAAGGACATCGCCATGCAGATTCGTTCACCTCGCGTACTCGCCGCCCTCCTCCTCGCCTCCGGTCTCACAGCCGTCGGCGCCAATACGGCCTCGGCCGACATTCACCTCTGCCGCAGTGATCCCATCCTGCACCTCTCCAACGGCGCATCGGTCCACGTCGCCGTCACCGTTAACGACAGTCCCTCCGACGTGCAGACGATCCAGTACGTCGTGCATGGTCCGGTTGGGACCTCCCTCCAGTCGATCAGTCCCTCCGCCGGCGCGGCACGGGATGTGGTGACGTACCAGGCGGACTCGGCCGGCAGTTATAGTGTCACGGTGACCGCCCAGACGGGCCGATCCACGTCGGTTTCTGTCGAAGAGCATGTGCCCGGTGTCGGTCAGGCATCAGGTTCCGGCCCCAGCGGGACGGCGATTGCGCTCAGCGTGGGATAGGTAAAGATGACGCTGCGCCAGCCGCTCACCGCGGTCCTGACGGTTCTCGGCGGCCTGATTGCGCTGGCCGCGGTCATCGTCAGCAATCCGCTGGTACCCACCCTGGAGGAACTCCTCCTCACGGGGGTGCTGGCAGCAGCGTTGATCGTGGCGTACCTCTTCCCCATCCACATAGAGGCCGAGACGAAAGCGGCGATGGGGACGATCCCGACATTTCTCCTCTGCGCCCTGCTTCCCGCGCCTCTCGCCGCGGTCGGCGTGGGCCTGGGTAAGCTCGGCGGTGAGATCGCGGTCCGGCGCCGCGCCGGCACGTATCCGAGCGACATCGCAACACAGGTTGGCCGCTGGCTCGTCATCGCCGTGGCCGGCTCACTTTGTGCCCACGTGGCACTGTACGGATCCCTCCATACACTCCCTCTCATTGCGACCGCAGGTGTGCTGTGGGTGGGGGAAATCGGCACGAGTCCACTGCTTCTCTCACCTGCTCTCGGACGGCCGCCCGCAACCGTCATCCGCGTGGTGATGCGGGAGGCCGGCGGCATCGAGGGAGCGCAGAATCTCATCGGCATGCTGGCGGCACTCGCCTCGCTGCAGGCCCTGTGGTCCATCGTCCTGGTCGTATTGCCCGGGACCATGATGTACCGCACCTTCAAGCGGGCCAAGGACATGCGCGAGCGCTCACGCGGCCTGCTGGCCAGTGTGGTGGAGACCACCGCCTCGGGCGCCATTCTGCTGCTCGACCCTGCCGGGCGCGTCATCACGGCCAACGGGCAGGCGGCTCTCCTGTACGGCTTTCACGATGCTGATGAGATGGCCGGACTGCCGGTGGCCGAGGTCGTGGCGGAGACAGACCACGATCGAGCGCTGGACGACGTGAACGAGGTGGCGGTCGGTCCCCCTCGCACCGCCGAGTACACACTGCGGCGGCGGGATGGCCTCACCTTTGCCGGCGAGGTCTGCTGGTCATCCGTCCGCAGCAAGGACGGAGGGGTGACCGGCATCACCTGCGTGGCGCGGGACGTCACCGCACGGCGACGGGCGGAAGAGGAGATGGCGTACCGGGCGCTCCACGACCCGCTGACGGGCCTTCCCAATCGCACGCAGTACCTCAGTGTGCTCGAGTCGGCGCTCAAGCGCTACGGCCGCGATGGGACTCCTCATGCCGTTGCCCTCATCGATCTGGACGGGTTCAAAGGTGTCAACGACACGTACGGCCACAAAGCGGGTGACCTCCTGCTCCAGGAAGTCGCCGGCCGTCTGAGCCGAACCTTGCGCGACTCGGACACCGTGGCCCGGCTCGGCGGTGACGAGTTCGCCCTCGTCCTGCCTCGCGCCGACCGTGACGGGGCACGGCTCGTCGCCGACCGCTTGCACGCGGCGATGGCTCGCCCCATCGACCTCGACGACGTTCAGGTCCAGGTAGAGATGAGTCTGGGCATCGCCCTGGTCGGCACGGATGGAGTCGATTCTGCTACGCTGCTGCATCATGCCGACCTCGCCATGTATAGTGCCAAGCGCCGCCACGCGGCAGTCGCCTTCTACGCCGATGAGGCGCAGCAGGCGGCCGGATAAATAGGAGAGAGTCATGGGACTCCGCGATCTTCTGGCATCCCAAGCGCGTCCGGTCGAACCCGATTCCACCATGCCTCTGCCCCAGGTGACGTATGTCCCCGAAGGCCCCTACGAGTTCGTGGTCGAGGTCGCGACCGATTACCGCGCCGTCGAGACACGCTTCATCAGTCCCGAGATTCGTCTCTCCGATGCGCTCAACAGCTCGGTGCCGACCGTGGAAGTGGACGCTGTGGAGGGCCTTCCCCTGCCCGGCGCCCCACAAGGCGCCATCATCAGCAAGGCCTCCGTGCTCTATATGGTGCCACTCGCCGAGCCGGAGCGCCCGCGCGGCGCCCTCTGGCGGGTGACGGCCAAGCATCACATCTGGCTGGCCATCGGCCCCTACGAGATCGCCGGCATCATCCACCTCGACGTGGGCGTCGATCCCCTGGTGGCGCTGCGCCTCCTCGATCGCACCTTCGTGCCGATCACCGAGGCGCGCATCGAGCACACCTCCGGCGCCGTCGCCGATTACGACGTGGTCCTGATCAATCGGGAAAGAGCGGCGATCCTGGCCCTCTCCGACTAACAATATCGCCGCGGACTGTAGGCGCAGGGCTTGTCCCTGCACGGTTGTAGGCGCAGGGCTTGTCCCTGCCCGCGACAGATCCCGGACGGCGGTGATCACACGGTCATAGATGCATCCTCGCGGGCGTGGCAGGGGAAATACAGTCAGGAACCGTGACACGCAGGGACAAGCCCTGCGCCTACGTCACGTGGATGTCCCAGAGCCGAGGGTGCGGAGACGTGCAGGGACAAGCCCTGCGCCTACAAGTGAACCATGCAGGGGTAAGCCCCGCGTCGACGCACCGGGCAGATACGTGGTGTCAATGCATGCGGCTTTGCCGCCTCCTGGGTCTACCTGGTACCGTCATCCCATACCGGACACGTCTCTCCCGCGCGGCAGCCGCAACCTGCGCCTTCGCACCTATGACTATGGGCAGCCCGGCGGCTACTTCGTCACCATCTGCACGCAGCACCGCCGTCCCCTGTTTGGCGAGGTGAGGGACGGAGAGATGCACCTCAACCGCGCGGGACAGATGGCCCTGGAGGTGTGGCAGAGCCTGACAGAGCGCTTTCCCTGCATGGTTCATCGGTAGGTGCCGGACGTGTCCCTGCACGGTTGATCTGTAGGCGCAGGGCTTGTCCCTGCGCGTGACGGTAGGGCCGCGGTCCGCCGCACGCCAGACCCGTCTGCCGGCACGCGGCCACGACGTCCCGGACCTGTCGACAAGACCACGGGCAGGGACAAGCCCTGCGCCTACGCACCCACACCCCCAAAGGGCTTCGGCTCGCGCGGCCGGGCCGCCCCTACTCTGAACTGGGTGGCTGCTGGGCGGGCCCGATCCAGACCGTCTGGATGTTGGTGAACTCGTGAATGCCGAAGGCAGAAAGCTCGCGGCCATACCCGCTCTTCTTGATTCCGCCGAAAGGCAGCCGTGGGTCTGAGGCCGTCATGCCATTGATGAACACATTGCCGGCGGCGATGCGGCGCGCCAGATCTTTGGCTCGATCCGTATCGCGCGTCCACAGATTGCTCCCCAGCCCGTAACGCGTCTCGTTCGCCAGGCAAATCGCCTCATCGGCGTCACGGACACGGATCAGTGGCGCCACCGGACCAAAAGTCTCTTCCTGGAAGACCGGCATCCCGGGCCGGACATCGGTGAGGACGGTGGGAGCGTAATAGTACCCAGGCCGGTCAAGTGCCTGGCCGCCCGTCAGAACCTGGGCCCCCATCGCGACCGACTCCTCCACCTGACGCACCAGGTTGTCGCGCAGATCCTCGCGTGCCAGCGGCCCGATCTGTGTCTGCGGGTCCAGCGGATTACCGATGGAGAGCGCCTCGACCGCCGCGACGAATCGTTGCTGGAACTCGTCGGCAATCGCCTCCTCGATGAGGAACCGCTTGGCGGCGATGCAACTCTGCCCGGTGTTCTGAAAACGCGCCCGCACCCCCACCGCGACAGCCTCGTCAAGATTGGCGTCGGCCAGCACGATAAAGGGATCGGACCCTCCCAGCTCGAGGACCATCTTCTTCACGGCGCGGCCGGCCGACGCCGCGACCTCGCTGCCCGCTCTGGTGCTTCCCGTCAGGGTGCCGGCGGCAATGCGGTCATCCAGCAGGAGATCATCGGCGACCTCGGGCGCGACAAAGAGGTTGGTGTAGAGACCGGCGGGGAAGCCGGCCTCGTCGAAGACCTCGGCGATGCACAGCGCGCTTTGCGGCGTGTTGGGTGAATGCTTGACGATCGTGCCGTTACCGGCCATAAGAGCGGGCGCGGCGAAGCGAAAGACCTGCCAGAAGGGAAAGTTCCAGGGCATGATGGCCAGGATCAATCCCAGCGGCTGATATTCCACGTAGCTTTCCCGCGCCGTGCTGGGAAGAGAGACGTCGGACAGGTAAGAGGCGGTCTCTCCGGCGAAATACTCACACGCCCAGGCACACTTCTCCACCTCGGCCCGCGCCTCGGCGATCGGTTTGCCCATCTCGGTCGTGATCGCCTCGGCATAGCGATCGCGGTTCGCGCGCAAGCCGGCGGCGGCCCGCCGGAACGCGTCGCCGCGCTCCTCGATGCTCCGACACCGCCAGTCGTCTAAGGCGGCGTGCGCTCGCGTCATCAAGTGCTCGACATCATCCGGAGCCGTATCCGGGAAACGCTTGATCACGTCGCCACTGGCGGGATTGATGGAAACGAATGGCATGGAAGCGCCTCCTCTGTGTGCCCCATCATAGGACTGTCCCCTCCCACGGCACGCTGCTTGCGGTCCAGAGGACGAAGGAGAATATCCGTGACACAGGACGACCAGAACCAGCATGAGAACGAGGGTGTGCTACGCCCAAAGGAATCCCTCCAGACCGGAGTCCTGGAGACGGGAGGCACCGGCCTCTACCACGGCGACGATAAGTTCGGCACACCGCCGGAAATCGGCGAGACGCCCACCGATGTGAGCGAAGCCGATCCATTCGATACGGTGCCGACGGCCGGTGTCTCCAGTGACGGCGGATCCGGCATGGACGATGTCGGCATGGCGTACGAGTATCCCGACGGAGAATTGCTCGAACCGGAAGAGCAGTAGCGCCGCCCTCACACGCCGGAGCAGGACTCCAGCAACCACCTGACTGCCGCCGGCACCACGGGATCATTGCCGGCGCCGAACGTCCGCCCGTTGGTCTCGACGTCCTTGTCCGGCGGCAGCGGCTCATCGTGGGCGTAACCGGCGCGCTCGACACCGAGGACAATCGTCAGACACATCATCGCCCCATCCGGCAAGATCTCATTCGTGCTGGCGGGAAATCCGGCGGTCGGCTCACCGAAGCCTCGGACCCAAGACAGGCCTCATGACCGGCAAAAAGAAAGGCAGGCGGTCAATTGACCGCCTGCCGTGCCCTCCCCGTCCCGGGGGGAACTGCGCTAGTGCACTGTTACTCCTGAAGTGACGGATAGAGTCGCTTGAGCTTGATGCGGGCGTCGGCGGTGGTGAAGCGCCAGTCCACCGTGACGGCCGCACAGTTGCGACG
>JAJPIP010000027.1 GCA_021324655.1 Pseudomonadota bacterium | reverse complement strand
TGGGCGTCCGCCCTGCCAGATACTCGGTGGTGAAGTCGTCGACCACGGCATCGGCGAACTCACCCCGAAAGTTGGGGACGTAGTAGGGGATGCCAAGGCGTGCCGCCACGCGGCGCGCGTCATCCACGGCGTCGATCGTGCAGCAACCCTGCATCGCCCCGGCGTCCTCGAAGAGGCCGGAACGATGCCAGATCTGCATCGTCATGCCGATGACGTCATACCCCTCGCGCTGCAAGAGGGCGGCCGTCACGGAGCTATCGACGCCCCCGCTCATGCCGACGAGGGCGGATTTACATGTTGTCATTCGATGTCTCGCTTCACGCTATTGTCCCATGCGGCGGTATGGGGCAGGTAGGGGATGAGACGCCTGCGGTCATCATCAGATGCGTTATCCGATAACATCAGATGAGATGCCGCGCACGACATTCGATCTCGACGCTTCCGTTCTCGAGGAATTGCGCCGTCGGGCCGCACGCGAGGGAAAGAGCATGGGAGAACTTGCCTCCGAACTCCTCGCGCAGCAACTGGACAGGGATGACGGTGCCGAGGACGGCGTGCTGCCCTGGACGAGCCGGGATCTGGGACTGCCCCGTGTTGATCTCGAGGACAAAGAGGCGCTCGGGGCGCTCCTCGACGATCGTCAATGAGCGTCACGGTCGACGCCAATGTCCTCGTGTATGCATCGAATACGGCTGATCCCGCGTTCCCTCCCACCCGAGCGCTCCTGGAGCGGTTGGCCGGCGGCCCCGATCTTGTCTATCTCTTCTGGCCCACGATCATGGGATATCTCCGTATCGTGACCCATCCCGGTATCCTTCCGCGCCCCCTGACCTTCAGGGATGCGACGACGAATATATCGATGCTGCTCAGCCGCCCGCATATCCGCACTCATGGCGAGAATGGCGGATTCTGGGATCTCTTCCTGGCAACCTCCGGTCAAACGCGCGGGAACGCGGTGCCGGATGCTCATCTGGTGACTTTGATGCGCCAGTTCGGTGTCACGACGATCTACACGAGGGACCGGGACTTTCGGCGGTACGCGGGCATCACGGTGCGCGATCCGCTGGCCTAACCAACCACCGTCAAAGGGATTCGGCGTCCCAGATCGTGCAGGCTGCCCGTGCGGTAACCGGCGAGGTCGAGGGTCACATAGGTATAGCCGGCAGCTCTGATGCCGTCCACGACCTCCTCCCTCACCACCGGGTCCAGCAGGCGAGAAATCTCATCACTGCCGACTTCGACCCGAGCGATCTGCTCGTGATGACGCACGCGAAACTGCCGGAAGCCCCGTTCGCGCAGCACCGTCTCGGCCGCTTCGATGCGCGCCAGCACCTCGGCGGTGACCTCGGTGCCGAACGGCACGCGAGACGAGAGACAGGCGAACGCCGGCTTGTCCCAGGTCGGCAGACCGAGCTCCTGCGAGAGGGCACGGATCTCCTGCTTGGTCAGCTCCGCCTCGACCAGTGGCGCACGGACGCCGTGCTCACGAGCGGCTCCGGCACCGGGACGGATATCCTTCAGATCGTCGAGGTTGGCGCCGTAGACGATCTGCGCCCCGCGCTGGTCGGCCAGCGGGAGGAGCGTCTCGAACAGCTCATCCTTGCAGTGATAACAGCGGTCCTGGCGATTGGCCCGATACGCGTCGCGCTCCAGTTCGTGGGTCTGGACGATATCCACCGGGAGCCCGAAACGCTCGGCCAGGATGAGGGCGTCGCGCAGCTCTTCGCGCGGCAGACTCGGGGAGTCGGCGATGACGCCTCGCGCCCCGTCGCCGACTGTCTCGTGGGCGACGTAGAGCAAAAAGGCGCTGTCGACGCCGCCCGAATAGGCAACGATAACAGTCCCTATCTCGCGCAAGATGGCGCGCAATCTGTCCAGTTTCTCGTGTGATCCCACGGCCCAGTATAGGGAGCGTCGGAGCGAGGACCGGAGTCCCCGCTCCCGCCTATCCGGTTCGCTTGAGGCGTCCGGTGCGCTTGGCGAAGGTCTCGGCCTGTGCCCAGAGGAGGATGCCGAGCGGAATGGTGACAACGCCGATGATGATGAGCGGAATCAGGGCGCCTACGACGGCCGATTGCGTCGGTGTGCCGAGCAGGCAGGTCCGGATCCCGTTCAGGATGTACGTGGCCGGCGAGAGGTGAGACACGGCTTGCACCAGGCCGGGGAGCACGCTGACGGGGTAATACACGCCGGAGATCAGCAGCAACAGCGCCTCGATGACGTACGTCATCTGCGCTCCCTTCTCCGTGAAGAGAAGGGGCAGCGTGGCCGCCATGATCCCAATGCCGATGAAGGAGAGACTGCCGACCGCGATGATCAGCAGCGTCGGCCAGAGGCCCGCCGGATTCGGACTGAGGTGGAACGTGGCGACCAGAGCCAGCAGCACCACTGCCGAGCGGGCCAGGCCATAGACGACGCCGAACAGTGAGGAGCCCAGCAGGTAGGTGAGACGGGAGATGGGGGACATCATCGTGTACTCGATGGTTCCCTCCCAGCGTTCCCACTGCACGCTCTCGGCGATCGCCTGAAACAGCGATGCCATGTAGGACCAGGTCAGCGTGCCTACCGCCAGATAGAGCACCATGTGCGCCACGGCCGAGGGCTTCATTGGGGTGGCATAGGCGATGTACACGATCGCCATCGACTGGGCGATCGTGTACACCAGGAACGCGATCTCCCAGCCCCAGTACCGTTTTGAGAGGTTGACGTTGCGTTCCACCAGGGCGTAGGACGCCTTGACGGAGCGCCAGACAGGTGATGCGTTGGCGACGGCCATTATGCGGTTGCTCCTTCTTCGTCCTCGTCCTCGAGGCCATGACCGGTGTATTCCATGAACACGTCTTCCAGCGTCGCCTCGGCCAGGCCGTGCCGCTCCGCGTACTCGTCCTTCAGTTGCTGCGGCGTGCCCTCCACGACGATCCGGCCCTTCTCGATGATCGCGAGCCGGTCGCACAGCACCTCCGCCTCGTGCATGTCGTGGCTGGTCAGCAAGATCGTGGCATCGTGCTCGTCCCGCAGATCGCGGATGAACTGCTCCACGTCCTTCTTGGAGCGCGGATCGAGTCCGGTGGTGGGCTCGTCGAGCAACATCAGGACCGGCGACGTCAGCAAGGCCCGCGCGATGGCAACTTTCTGCTGCATGCCGCGCGACATCGTGTCCACCGGCTTGTGAACGCGGTCCCGATCAACGCCCAACGCCTCCATGATGCGGACGATGTCCTGCTTGGCCCGGCCGACAGGCACGCTGTACAGGCGCGCCGCGTAGATCAGGTTCTCCATCGGAGACAGCTTCTTGAACAGGGATGCCTCGACGGACACGCGGTTGAGCATGCGCTGCACGGCCGGTGCCTCCCGGACGACATCGTGCCCGAAGACGGTGACCGACCCGTCGTCGGGGAGCAGCAAGGTCGCGATGAGACGGATCAGAGTGGACTTGCCGGAGCCGTTGGCGCCCAGCAATCCGTAGATCTCCCCTCGCCGCACGCCGATGGTGACGTCGTCCACCGCCTTGACGCGCTTGGCGTCCTTCTTCCAGGGCGTGAGTAAGGACTTCCCGCCGAATGACTTGTTGATGTGGTTGACGACCAAAGCGGCGTCGGTGTCCTTGATGCGCCGCCTGGTTTCGCGATCCAGATTGAGTTCGACAACGCCGTTCATGATTCCTCCAACAACAAAAAAGACCGTGAGCCTCGTCGGCTCACGGTCCGAAAATCGGACGTTATCGCGTCAGCGACGCATCATCATGAGCCGAGAAAAAGGCAGAGGAGCCCCACCGGGCGCAAAGCTCCCGCGGAGAACGCAGAAGCGGATACTGTCCGTCATTGAGCTACCATGCCTCCTTGCGCATCTATCCCATGATAGCGGTGAAGTAGGCGATCCGCAACGACGAAAAGATTGTCGCGCTAACGGCGGACAGTCAGAGAGGCAGGTGCCGTCACCAGTGCGAGGCGTGCTCCGCTCGAACTTCGCAGACCCCAGGCAACGTCATACAGCCCCGGCCGCAGTGACGCTGAGAGCTGGAACGGGCGCGAGTAGGTGCTCACGCCGGGCCGGACCAGGACGCTCATGTCGTGGACTGGATCGGAAATGGAGTTTAACCAGCTCGCGGTGCGGGTCGCCTTGATCGAGGCGCCCAGCAGGAGACGCACCGCCCGTCCTGTCCCATTGTTGACGACGTAGCCCATGCTGATGGCCTGGCTGCGCCGGGCGGACGTCGCATTAATCCAGTACCGCGCCAGTGTGACGGTTCCGGACGTGGGGGTCGGAGTTGGCCGGGCGGGGGTTGGTGTCACACGTGGGAGATGGATCGCCGACTTCGTCGGCGCGGGCCGCGGGCTGGGATGCGGCGTGGGTGAGGCAGAGGAAGTCGGCGTCGCTCTGGGTGGCACATAGGCGGCGATTGGCGCCTGGCTCATCACCGTGGAGACCAGGTAACGGCTGACGGCAAATCCGAGGATCGCCAGCACGAGAGCGGCCAGAAAGCCGGCGCGAATCAAGGTCATTGCTCACCCTCCCATCCGCGTCATGAGCGACGTCACGTCGGCGACGTACTGCACGGTGTCGCCGTAGAGGCCATGCCGCGCGATATTCCGTGTTCCCTCGTAGTAGGCGGCAATGGCGAGATGGGTGTCTCCGCCGTAGTAGCGCAGCAGAACCGAGAGCCAGTACACGCCGGCGTGGATATTGTCGTGCAGGTTGTACATATTGAGATTCAGACCGAGGAGACGGTTGATGTGCGCGGCCGTATACGGCTCGACCTGCATGACTCCGATCGCGCCGGTGCGGCTCATCGCCGCCTGGTTGTAGCCGCTTTCTTGCCAGCCCACCGCCAGTGGCAGGGCCGGATCGAGCCCATACAGCGCGGCGTAATGCTCGATGAGAGCCCGCGCATCGGCTGATGCGACCGAGCTGACCTGAATTGACGGCGCCGCCACCGCCGGAATCGCGAGAGCGGTTCCGATCACGACCTGGTCGGGGTTGACGATCCCGTTCGCGGAGGCGAGCGCGGAGATCGTCGTCCCATAGCGGGCGGCGATCGCGCTCAGGGAGTCACCGGGCCGCACGACATAACGATTGCCGCCGGAGCTGACGGCGGGGCGGGCCGATGTTGCCGGCGCGGACGCCGCGTTGCCGCAGCCGGCACAGAGCGTCAGCCACTGGCCGGCCAGGAGATAGGGCCCCAGGGACGGATTGAGGGCACGAATGGTGGACACCGGCACGTTGAAGTGCGCGGCGAGACCGATGAGAGTGTCGCCCCAGCGGACCTGGTAGTGAAAGTGGACCTGGCGCTGCGGAATGACCAGCACCGAACCGGAACGAATCAGATTGACATTGGTGATGTGATTGGCCCGTGCCAGAGCGCGAATGGAAACGTGATACCGCGCCGCAATACCGGCGAGCGTGTCGCCCGGACGGACCGTATAGCCGGCGGCATAGGCGCGGGCCGGCAGGATAGAAAACAGGAGTATCAGGATTGTCAGTCGCGAGAGCATCAGCATCTCCGGTCGGTGGTGTCGACCACGTCCCCCTGCTGATGACTCTAGGTCGTGACATTCGGAGTGTCATGGCGGGCGGGCAGCCGGTTGTCCACCGGCCACTTACGTCAATCACGCATCGTGGTGCGCATTCGCTCCGTGCTCTGCCGGCGCGATTCCGGCGGCGCCCGCCAGTTGTCCACGTTTGCCCACAGGTTCAGCCACGAACTGATGCACGCGCCGATTCCCTACACTGGAAGACATGGAACAAACACTGCTCGCCCGGCGGCGCGACCGCACTCATGCGATCGTGGAGGGAGCCTTGCTGGGCGATCTCGCGATCGTCCTGCTCTTGATGCGGGTCTACCTTCCCATCCTTGTGGTGCGGACCCTGATTCGCGCCCTGGCCTCCGTGCCGTTCATCATGCTGACGCAGCGCCGGGGCGTGAAACTGGCGATCCTCGCCGCGCTCGCGTCGTACATTCTCTTTTCGGCGCTCGTCGGGCCGATCCTTGCCCTGACCGCGCCCGACGTGGCAGTGGCCGGTATCCTCATCGGACTCGGCCGCCGGGTCGGTCTCGGCCCGGGTCTCAATACCCTCTGGACGGGTCCCGTCTACGCCGTTCTTGACATCATCATCCCGGCGATTGTGACGGTTATCTTGTTTCGCTACCCTATCAAGGATCTGATCGGCAGCGCCCGTAACTTCATGAGATCGCTGTTCCACATCCTGCTCTGGATCCTGCACCAGGCGCAGGCTCCCCTCTCCGTGGTGCACACCGTTCAGTCCTGGCAGGCCCCCGTGGTGGCCAACTGGCAGTTGGCGTGGCTGGCTACGGCCGTCGTCTATGGTTTCCTGACGATGTACCTGGCGGTTCTCGTTTCCTTTATGGTCTTGCGTCAGGTGCCGAGCGAGACGTTGTCGAGGCAGGCGGCGTGATCGCGATCGAGGACGCGACCTATCGGTACGGACCCGGCGACGAACCTGCCGTTCGCGACGTATCGGTCAGTGTCGCTCCCGGCGAGATGGTGGGAATCGTGGGGCCAAATGGCTCAGGAAAGTCCACGCTGAGCCGCCTGATGAAAGGTCTCATTGTGCCCGAGGCGGGGCGGGTGACGGTTGACGGACGCGACACACGCGACGACGCGCTGGGGGTGCGCCGACTCGTCGGCCTCGTCTTTCAGAATCCCGACAGTCAGATCGTGAATTCGGTCGTGGAGGATGAGGTCGCCTTCGGGCCGGAGAATCTAGGATTGCCGGCCTCGGAGATACGGCGCCGCGTCGATCAAGCGCTCGACACCGTTGGGCTGCGAGGACGGGAGCGGGCGGAATCGCACGCTCAGAGCATGGCCGACAAGCAGCGAATCGCGCTGGCAGCGGTGCTCGCTATGGAACCGCGCTATCTGATTCTCGACGAGCCGACGGCATGGATGGAGCCGGCGAAGCGGACGCACCTGCTCGAGCGCATACGTGAGTGGCAGCAGGAGACCGGCGGTGGGCTAGTCGTGGTGACGCATCGCATGGACGAAGCGCGAGCGTGCGATCGGCTGTACGGCATGCTGCACGGCCGCGTCGACGTCGAAGGCTTTCCGGATCGCGTTTTAGGCGATGCGGAGGTTCGGCGCCGGCTCGCGCTCGATGTTCCGGAAGCGTATGCCCTCGCGGAGTCACTGCGTGCGGCCGGTCTTCCTGTGCAGCCGGGACAGTCCGTGGATGTGCTGGCGGAGGAACTTTGCCCATCCTAGAGCACACCGGCCGGCAGGGCCTGGACGTCGGCCCGGGAGAGATTGTGTCGGTGCTCGGGGCGCCCGGGTCAGGAAAGACGGAGCTGGCACTGGAGCTGGCCTTCCTCAAGGTGCCCAGCCACGGGGAAGTTCTCTTGCGGGGCATCAACCCCCTGGCCCAGCGCCGGTTCTTCCAGCTCTCTTCCCGCCCCCATGACGTGACGCTCCTCGTCCAGAACGCCGAGGACCAGCTCTTCGCCCGGACCGTCTACGACGATGTTGCGTTCGGCCCCCGCCATCTGGGCGTCGCGGAAGACGAGGTCGAACGCCGCGTGATCGCCGCCCTGGAGGCAGTGGGATTGGGAGTCGGCGTCAGGGCGCGGTCTCCCTTCGCCCTGAGTGGAGGTGAGCGGCGCCGGGTGGCTCTGGCCGGTGTCCTGGCGATGGAGCCGGTGGTGCTGGTGCTGGATGAGCCGACGGCGAACCTCGATCCCCAGGCTCGCAATGAGTTTCTGCGTTTCCTCGCTCCGCTCCGCGGGAAGAGCGCCATCGTGTGGCTCACCGACAGCGCACGCGAAGCGACGCTGGCTGACCGGATCTACCTGCTGCAGAACGGCATGCTGCAGCCTGTACCGGCCCGTGAGGCGCTGCTAACCGACTGGCGACGGCTGGCGGAGGCGGGCATTGAGTTACCGGCCGTCTTTCAATTGGCGCGAGCGCTGGACGAGCGCGGACTGATCCTTCCGCCCGAGGGAACGCCGGAGGCGATGCGCCAGGCGATTATCAACGCCTGGTGCGAGAGCCATGCTGGGTAGCACGCCCCGCTTCTTGAGTTATCAGGCGGGCGAGTCGATCCTGCACCGACTCGACGCACGGACCAAACTTCTGGGCACGGCGGTCGTCGTGGCGGATGCGCTCATTGCCAGCATCCCGGCCGGCATGGCGGTTGCCTATGCGCTGGGTCTTCTCATCGGACTGGGCGCGATCCATCTGCTGCCCGCGCTCTGGCGCACGCTGCGTCCACTGCTCGTCCTCATCGCGCTTTTCGGCGTGCTGATCGTCATCATCACGCCCGGGCATGCCCTCTTTCGCGTCGGCTTCATCGTCGCCAGCCGTCCCGGCCTGGATCTCGCCATCCAGCTGGGGCTGCAGTCGTTCCTGATCATCTACACCAGCTCCCTGCTGACGTTGACAACCCCGCCACTTGCCATTGCCGGCGCCCTGGACTGGACGCTGGGCTTCCTCCGGCACCTGCGCTTTCCGGTGCAAGACGTGATCGCCATGGTCGCCATTGGCCTCACCTTCGTCCCGCTCCTGATCGAGGAGACGCGCAAGGTCATCGTGGCGCAGCGGGCCCGCGGCGCGGATCTCGGGATGAACGCGATGCTCGACGAGAATGCCATGGCGGCACTGCTCATTCCCCTCCTCCTTGCCAATCTGCGTCGGGGTGAAGAGTTGGCGGAATCCATGGATGCGCGCCTGTACGGAGTCGGGGAGCGCACGTCGCTGCATGAGCGCCACTTTCGCCGCGATGATCTGCTGGCGGCCACCGTGCTGGCGGTCTTCACGGCCACCGATGTGGTGATCAGCTTCTGGCTGCATCCCTAGGATAGGAGGGCGCGTCGCCGCGGCTACGACACCGGCGAGGCGGCGCGGCGGACATCAGGATTCAGGGTCGCGGCAAGGGCCATCACGAACAGGCAGGCCGTGATCAGCAGAATGGTGCGGGTGGCGCCGATGTCTTGCAGCAGGAGGCCGGTGAGGAACTGGCCGACCGGCAAACTGCCATAGGCTAAAAAGCCGGTGATGCTATTAACGCGTCCCTGCAGCGGGTCCGGGATGAGGGAGAGGGGATAGCTGAGTCGGACCGTGTTCGACATGCTGACGGTGGCCGACATGCCGCCGCGGATCAGACCGAGCGCGGCCGGATTGGGAGCGAGCGCCAGCAGCGGATAGAGCACGGCCAGGATCCAGCTCGACCCGATGACAGCCCTGGAAAAGCCGGTGCGCCGCGCGACCTTGCCGGAAAGAGCCGAGCCGGCCAGTCCGCCGACGGCTGCCAGGGAGAAGATGAGGCTGATGGCGAACGGTGAGGCGTGCATCTGCTGGCGGGCGACGACCATGGGGAGGAGTCCGATGCCGGAGAAAAGGAGGTCCCCGGCGGCGGAGAAGACGGTGAGAAAGCGCAGAAGCGGCTGGCGCCACAGCCATTCCAGAGCGGTGCGCAACCTGGGAGCGGGCTCTCCAGCTTGACGGTCGGCCTGAAAGCTGCGGCGAATCGCCGTCAGGGAGAGCGCCGACACGACATACGAGACGGCGTCGGCGAGGAAGGGCAGCGCCGCGCGGGCGGGCGCGAAGAGAATGCCGCCGAGCGGCGGACCCGCCAGGGCGGAGATCGCCCAGGTGGTTTCCTGTCGCGCAATGGCGGTGGGCAATTGATCGCGGGAAATGACGTGGACCAGGGAGGATGTCTCCGCAATGTTGAAGAAGGTGAACATCGTCCCTTCAAGGACGGCCACGACGTAGATTTGCGGGATGGTGAGATGCCCCACCGCCAGCACGAGGGGGATCGAGAGCATGGCGCCGGCCCGGACCACGTCAGCGACGATCATGATCGACTTGCGGTTCACGCGATCGGCCAGGGCGCCGGCGGGCAGGCTGAAGAGGATGTACGGCACGCCCTCCAGCGCCCCGGCCAATCCCGCCTGTGCCGGGGAACGAGACAGGATCAGCACCAGCAAGGGGATGACGAATCCCGAGATCTGCGATCCGACAGCGGAGACGGTCTGGCCGCTCCAGAGGAGGAGATAGTCGCGATTCCGATGCAAGGGAAGAGGGGCTGTCATCCGCCCAGCATGGCAGACGGACGGCGACGCGACACGGTATACTGCACGCGATCGATGCGTGCTGTCCTACCAGCCTTCTTCTTGCTGCTCACCGCCCTGCTGCCGGCGAACGCTCACGCCGCCGGCTCCCGCCATCTGACTCCCGCCGCCCTGGCGGTCCGTGTCGGGCGGATCTTTGGGGATAGTCGCGCCCGTATCATCCACCTGGAGCGCACGACAGCCGAGGCCAGTAACCAGCGGATGTACGTCATCGGGCTGCGGGGGTCGTTTCGGCAGGGCGCCAGGCACGCGCGTTACCTGTACTTTTCGGCGCTGGCCGGCCGGTGGCACGTGTGGGGCGTCGTCGCCTACGACGCACGGCACCACGTCGTGTGGAACGATCCGATCTTGCCGGCCAGGAGCCGCTTTTGAGTCACGGTGGAGGGAATGAGATGCGTAAAGTGATTGCGGTTGTCGTCTTTTGTGCCGCCGGTATTCCCCTGTCCCATCCGGCGCTGGCCTCCTCCGGGTATAGCGGCACGGCGGCGGCTTCCTATGCCGATACGTACTGGAGCAACTACAACCCTGCGTGGCCGAGCTTCGCCAATAGCGGTGGCGATTGCACCAACTTTGTCTCCCAGGCCCTCTATGCGGGTGGCATCGCCATGCGTACTTCTCCGACCTATTCCGGCAACGCCGCCTGGTACATGATCAAGGTGCACAATCGTTGGTCATACAGCAACCCGTGGGTCAACGCCCAGGACGACAGCGTCTTCCTGGAGCAGCATCTAACAGGCATCAAGGTCGTCGCCACTATCTACGGCGCAGCACCTGGACAGACGGTCTCCGACGGGGACGCGCAGCCGGGCGACGTCGTCCTGTACGACTGGAACAACGATGGGACCTTCGACCACGAAGCCATCGTGACGGCCAGCGACGGGACGAAAAACGCCGACGGCACGACCAACTACGACCTGGTGGATGCCCACACCAACAATCGCTACCACGCGTACTGGACGCTCGCTCAGTACAACACCAGCTGGCAGACGACCCGCATCGTCGTCCTGCATATTCCGGCCGGCACGAGCTAAGCTGCGCCTACGCGCGCCAGGTCTTCCGCAAGACGCGGATCCAGTTGCCGTGGGTGATCTTTGCCACGTCCCCGTCACTGAAACCGGCGTCGCCGAGTGCGGCGACGAGGCGGGGTAGACCCGTGACATCGCCCAGGTCGCGCGGGAGCCCCGCGCCGTCAAAGTCCGAGCCGAAGCCGACGCGGTCGATGCCGACCCGCTCCGCAAGGTAGTGCACGTGCCGCACGATCGCCTGGAGGGACGTCGCCTCTGGTGATCCACCCTCCTCGAGAAAGTAGACGGCGAAGTTCACGCCGACCATGCCGTCGGACTCGCGGATGGCATCCAGCTGCTTGTCGGTGAGATTGCGGCTGGTGCGGCACAGGGCGTGAGCATTGGAGTGGGTGGCGACCAGCGGCGCATCACTCACGGACGCGACGTCCCAGAAGCCTTGCTCGTTCAGGTGAGAGAGATCGACCATGATGCCGAGACGGTTGCAGGCCCGCACCAGCGCCTTGCCGGCGTCGGTCAGGCCGGGACCGGTGTCGGGATCGGGCTCGCGGAACGGGACGCCGTGGCCGAAGGCGTTGGATCGGCTCCAGACCGGTCCGAGCGAACGCAGGCCGGCTCGGTAGAAGACGTCGAGGGTGTGGAACTCGTCGTCGATCGCTTCCGCGCCTTCTATATGCATGACCGCCGCGAAACGATCCTCGCGCATGGCCTGCTCGAGTCCCATGGCGTCCTGCACGATCGTCACCTGTCCGCCGGATTCCACTTCGATGCGCATGAGATCGCTCATCATGCCGAGCGTCGTCACCACGGCGTCTTGCAGGCTCGGCGCCGTCATGGGGCCGTCCATATCCTCCTCGGGCGAGGGAACGAAGACGGCACAGAAACCGCCCCCCAGTCCCCCTTGCCGGGCCCGTGGCAGGTCGAGATGTCCCGTGTCGCCGCGCCCGAAGAAGCTCCCGCCGTGTTCGCGTAGCCGCAGCAGGACGTCGTTGTGGCCGTCGAAGACCTTCATTCTTTCCCCTTGGCGATCGGTGAGTCGGCGATGTGCGCCACCAGGTCAGCGGGGTTGTCGTAGATGGCCGCCGCTCCGGCCAGCTCGTCATCCCGCCAGCCGCCGGACCGGACGGCAATCGCGGTGACGCCTCCCCGCTGTGCTGCCTCGATGTCATACGGCGTGTCGCCGATCATGGCGACCTCATGGGGCGGCACGCCAAGCTTATCTAATGACGCCGCGACGACGTCAGGCGAGGGCTTACTCTTTTCGACATCGGCCGAGGTCACGGCCTCCGTGATGAGATCGGCGACGCCGGCGCGCTGGAGCAACACGTCCAGCTCGGCCCGGGAGGACGATGTGCCGACGACGACACGGCAGCCGTCCCGGAGAAGACGCTCGACGAGTTCGCGGGCGCCCGGGGTGGGTTGCAAGGTCGGCGCGTAGTGTTCCAGGAAGAGACGCTTGCGCCGCGTGGAGATGACTTTGCCGATGCCCTCATCCTCTTGCATCTGCGGATAAAGCACATGCAGGAACCGTGTCCCGCCCATCCCGATCAGATGCTGAAGGCGGATGAGCGGCACCTCCCAGCCGAAGTCGGCGAGGGCATCGTACCAGGCGTGAGCGTGGGCATCATTGCTGGCGAGGAGCGTTCCGTCAATGTCGAGAATGATCCCTTGTTTCATCATGATCTCCCCTGCGCGGCCAACCAGCGTCGGCGCTGCTCGTCGCGCGCCCCCTCGTCGGCCGGCCGATAGTTGTCGAGAAAGGCCCGTCTGTCCTCGGCAAAGGTTCCGGCCTTGATGGCCCCGCGCATCTCTTCTACCAGCTTCAGCGTCCAGCGGACGTTGTGAAGGCTGGCCAGCCGGTAGGCGAGCAATTCTTCAGCTCGAAATAGATGGTGCAGGTACGCCACCGAGAACGTGCGGCAGGTATCGCAATCGCACCAGGGATCAATCGGGCCCTCCTGCACGCGGAATCGGGCGTTGCGAATGTTGATGCGTCCCGATCGCGTGAAGAGCGAGCCGTTCCGGCCGAGGCGGGTTTGCAGCACGCAATCGAACAT
>JAJPIP010000076.1 GCA_021324655.1 Pseudomonadota bacterium | reverse complement strand
TTGAGTCCTTCACCTGAGGGCCGGCCGGTGGGCCGGCCTTTTTTATTGCCGTGGATGAAGGTGCGGACAAAGACGTGGATGGCCGGCGCGGACAGGTGGAGGTAGCGCACGGGGTCGGGCAGTTCATACCGCCGGTTCCGGCGCTCCGGGGCGCGTTTGACATAAGACGCGACAGTGTTTCGAGGGATCGCAGCGGCGGTAGTCGCACCCCCGGCACCGGCCTAGAGTGGATTTTGGAACGTACCGAGGGAGGTTGCCGTGGAGTTGTGGGCGTGCATGTTCATCTTGCTGGGAGTTATCTATCTGATGATGCCGACGGGAGGGACGCACGCATGACCCTCGATCAGGCCGAGACCGTGGGCAGGATAGACGCCCTCCTTGACGACGTCCGCGGCGACCGGGTCCGCTCCAACGAGTTGTTCCATTACGTCTGGACGATGATCTGCGTGCGTCGGGGCCTCCTCCGCATCGTTCGCGAGACGCGCCGCGCCGGGCATGTGCAACTGGTGCTGGAAGAAGCGCGGACAGGTCGTCATCGCCTGGTGACCCGGCCGGCGGACATAGATCCCGAGATCGAGGCGCTCGCCGTCCAGGCTCTCGCCCGCATCCTGGGGGACATCGACCCCGTCTGCTAGTCCCCTTATACTCGGGCGCATGCGCGACCGAATCCTCATCCTGCTGTTTGGCGACCTGGGCGATACTCTTCTTACCATCCCCGCTCTGCGCGCACTCCGGTGCCACTATCCGCGGGCGCAGATCACGCTGCTGACGAAGGAAATACCTGCCCAGATCGTTCGCCCGCTCGATCTTGTCGACGACGTAATCGTCATCGACAAACATGTGTACGACAGCCCGGGGGCACTGCGTTCCCCGCGCGCCTGGCTATACCTCTGGAAGTTGTGGCGCCGCATTCGCCGTTTTAACTCCGACACGGTGGTTCTCTATCACCACCTCGTGACGAGGTGGGGAACTGCCAAGTTCGCGGCGCTGGCACTCGCGTCGGGGGCGAGGGAGCGAATCGGGATCGACAATGGGCGCGGCTGGTTCCTGACATCCGCCGTTCCGGACGACGGCTTTGGAGCACGGCACGAGGCAGAGTACTTCATGGCTGTCTCGAATCTACTCGGGGCCGACGCACCGCTCCGATTGGAAGTCATGTTCTCCGACGCGGATCGCCGGGTCGCGGCCGATCTTCTCCCGGCCGGCCGTTTCATAGCTATTCACCCCGGCACCGGGTGGTACGGGCCCGGCCGCCGCTGGGATCCTACTCGGTTCGCCGAGGCGGCCGACACCGCGGCTCGCTCGCTCGGCGCGATCCCGGTCATAGTCGGGACAGGAGCCGACCGCGAAGCAGCCGACGCCGTGCTGAACGCACTGGACATCGCGGCCGTGGATCTGGTGGGGCAGACCGGCATCGAGCAGCTGGCAGCGGTACTCGCGCGCTGTGCCGTGTTGATCGCCAATGACGGGGGAGTCGCGCATCTCGCCGCCGCCGTGGGATGCCCGGTCGTTACCGTTTTTGGTCCCTCGAACGACGCGGCCTGGCGCCCGCTATCCGGCACTGTCGTCGCTGCCGACCTGCCGTGCCGCCCTTGTTTCTATCGCGGCTTCGAGCGCGGATTGCCGAACGGGTGCGCCACCCGCGAATGCCTCAGCCTCGTGCCGGCCGCGCGGGTTGCCGCCGAGGCGGTCGCTCTGGCCGATGCCCAACGAGACGACTGAGCGCTATCGGGTGGCCGGCGTCGCCGTCGACGCCGTCAATGAAGATGAAGTGCTCGCCCTTATAGCGGGGCGAGTGACCTCCGGTACCCGTTGCCGCATCGTGACCGTGAATGCAGAGTTCGTGGTGCGGGCACAGCGCGATGCGGCCTTTCGGGAGGTGCTTGAGGACGCCGACCTGGCAACGCCCGATGGGGCGGGAGTCATATGGGCTCTGGCGAGACAGGGGGCGTCCGTCCGGCGCCGGGTGGGCGGGTCGGATCTGATCTGGACGATCAGCGCGCAGGCAGCGCGGCACTCCCACCGCCTGTACCTTCTTGGTGGGCAGCCCGGCGTCGCCGAGGCGGTTCGACGTCGCCTGACCCACGCCTATTCCGGTCTGCTTGTCGTCGGAGCCGAAGCGGGTTCTCCCGATCCACGACTTGCCGGGCCGATTACGGGTCGGATCCGAGACTCCGGAGCCGATATCGTGATGGTGGCATTCGGAGCCCCCAGGCAAGAGATGTGGATCGCCGAGAATATGGCAGCGAGCGGGGTGACCGTCGCGCTCGGCGTCGGCGGAAGTTTTGACTATATCGCCGGCAGAGCGAAGCGCGCCCCGCGGTGGATGCAGGACCACGGACTGGAGTGGTTGTGGAGACTGGTCCGACAGCCGTGGAGAGCGCGGCGTATGGTAGCCTTACCACGGTTCGTATGGCTTGTCATGTCGGGTCGGGGAGTGGGAACGGAGAGGATCGCTAATGGTGGATAGGGCAGTGGAGCGATTACAGCAAGGCAGCGTCGCGCTGGGTGTCTGGGGGTGCGGACATATCGGCGCGAGTGCCATGTACCACTTCTGCCAGCAGGGCGTGCGCTGTATCGGCTACGACATCGCCGACACGCGCGTCTCGGAAATCCGTGATGGTCACTTCCTCTCGACCGACACCGCCGGCATCGAGCGCCTTGAGTCCCCGGGTGCCCCTGTTATCGCCACCACAGACTGGCGCCGGATGATTGACCAGCGCGTCCTCTTCCACATCATCGCGGTTCCCACCGAACGCGGCGCGGATCCGAGTTCAGCCGCGCTCGAGGACATCATGCCGCGAGTCTGTGAGGTCATCCGCGCCACCGATCTTGATGGCCTCATCCCCGTCGTCAGCATTGAGAGCACGATCCAGCCAAGCTGGCTGGACACGATCGTGTTTCCCGCCCTGCACGCGGCCGGCTTACGCCCGGGCGTCGACGTCCTGATTGGCGCCGCTCCCCGGCGTGACTGGTTTTCCGGCCGTGACCATACCCTGGAAACATTGCCACGCATCGTGGGGGGCAGCACTGACGAGGCCACGCGCTTTCTGTCGGAGGTCTATAGCCTCGTCTGTGGACAAATCGTCCCGGCTCGCGACGCCTATCACGCCGCGTTTACCAAGGTCATCGAGAATCTGCTCCGATTTCAGGGGCTCGCGCTGGCCAACAGCCTGGCACTTGCCTTTCCCCAGTACGACATGACGCACGTCCTCGGGCTAGCGTCAACGAAGTGGAACATTCCTCGGTATCATCCCTCGATGGGAATCGGCGGCCACTGCATCCCTCTGGCGCCGCGCTACGCCCTGGCCGAGGGCGGTCCGGATAACGGCTACCTGGCTCCGGTCCGTGAGGCCGTCGCATTTAACGACGGATACTTCCGCCGCCTCTATGAGGACCGACTCCGCGACTTGTTGAAGGACTGCCGTTCGATAGCGGTGCTCGGACTGGCGTACACGGCGGACGCCAAAATGCACAAGCTTTCACCGGCGATCGATGCCGTTGCCTGTTTGAAAGAGACCCCGCGGCTCCAGGCCCATGATCCCTACTACACGAGCGACGAGATCGAGGACATCTGTGGGGTAACGCGGCTGTCCTTCCCGCAGGGTCTAGCCGAGTGCGACGGGATCGTCCTCGTGACCTCACACACTCCGTACCTGACGGAGCCGGTGGAAGGCTTCATTCGCCCTGGAACCATCATCGTGGACAACTTCGGGGCGTGGCGAGATCGGACCTTCGCCCCCGGAGTCATGTACCACGAGGTGGGCCGCCCCGCTGGGGACATCGGCGAGGCTCGACAATACATTCCTGATCCAACCGCCGTCGGCATCGGGTAGAGGAGGCTCCTCTGGGTTCCGGCTGGTACCTACCGCTTGCCATCGGTATCGTCGTAGCCCTGTTGGTGACGCCGGCCGCTATCTATGCGGCTGGTCGCTTCAACATCATTGATCGACCTGTCGGGCTGAAAATTCACAAAACGGCCACGCCCTTGCTGGGCGGTGTCGCCGTGTACATTGCGTTCGCCGTGGCCGCTGTTGCCACCCTTCCCCTGACTCCAACCGTCACGGGACTTCTGGTGGGCGGACTGGTCGCCGTGATCGTCGGCGTGGTTGATGAGAAGGTCAGCCTGCCTCCCCTGGTTCATCTCATCGGACAGGCGGTGGTCGCGGGCGTCGCCATACTGGCGGGCGTTGGTTTCGTCAGGACAATCAGTTTGCCGACCGCGGGACTAACTGCGCCCGGTCTCGTCGTTCCGGGCGCCGTCGGTCTGCTGTTCACGCTGGTGTGGCTCGTGGGCATGATGAACACCATCAACTTCCTGGACGGGCTCGACGGGCTTGCCTCCGGCGTCGTGGCTCTGGCCGCGTTATTGCTCGCGATCTGGGCCTCGGAGCCGAGGCGATTCTTTCTCCCGGGGACGCACCAGGAAAATCTCTTCCTCCCGCTGGCGCTCGCCGGGGCGCTGATCGGCTTTCTTCCTTTCAACTGGCGCCCGGCCCGGATTTTCCTGGGCGACTCCGGAGCCCTCTTTCTCGGTCTGGCCGTGGGGGCCCTGTCGATCACCGGCGCGACCAAGCTCGGAACGGCCCTTCTGGTGCTCATCATTCCCGTGCTGGATGTTGCCTGGGCCATCGTCCGTCGAAGCATGCACGGCAGAAGTTTCCTGTCCGGAGACAAGCAGCACGTGTATCACCGGCTGCTGGAGCTGGGAGTCGGGTATCGGCGAGTCGTCTTGCTTTTCTACCTGCTCTGCGTGGCGCTCGGGGCCCTTGACCTTCTGTTGTTGAAGCTCCTCAAACTCATCGCATTCATCGTCCTCGCCGGGGTGATGGCGGCGGGGTTTTGGCTGTTGGAGATACGGGCCTCGAGACTCGCTAACTCACACGAGCCGCCTGAGGGTATCCGGCGCGCTGGACCCTGACTCTCGTCACCGGGCCTGGGACGCCTCCTGAATGGCCCGGATCAGCCCCTGCGGACTGGTCGGTCCCTCGTACATGCGGCCGTTGATGAAGAACGTCGGCGTACCCTGTACACCGCTCTCGAGTCCGCTCTCGATGTCCGCCCGAATCTTACCGGCGAACTCGTCCGTGTGCATGGCGCGGCGAAACTTATCCATGTCGAGCCCCAACTGGTCCGCGTACCGCATGAGATTCTGCATCCCGAGTGCATTCTGATGAGCGTAGAGCAGGTTGTGCATCTCCCAGAACTTGCCTTGCGCTCCGGCTGCCTCGGCAGCAAGTGCCGCGCCGTACGCGTAGGGATGGATCTGGGTCAGCGGGAAATTACGGAACGCGTAACGCAGGCCGTCGCCGACCTGCTGCTGCACAGCCTGCACAACCTGGTTCGCCTGTCCGCAATAGGGACACTCGTAATCTCCGTACTCCAGTAGCGTGACCGGCGCGGTTGCCGGTCCTTCGGTGTGGTCGTTCGGCGAGACGGGAACGGCCAGCGTGGCTTGGGAACTGATCATAGCTATTCCTCCTGGGTCTGCTGCCCTATTGCGAGGCAATAGTTGTGCCCCGGTCATTCCACCTGGCGACTCACTATGAGCCGAAGCCGAACCCGAGGCTCGCCTGGTAGCCTCCGTCAACGGCGATGCACTGCCCGGTAATGTAGCGGGCACCGTCACCCGACAAGAAGGCCACCAGCTCCGCTATGTCGTCGACGGGCCCCTCACGTCCCATCGGCACGCGTCCAATCCAGGCGTCTCTCTGCTCCGGGGTCAGGTGTGCCACGGCATCCGTGGGGAAGAACCCGGGTACCACGCAATTCACCGTGACGCCGGAGGGTGCCGCCTCGACTGCGAGTTGGCGGGAGAGCCCTTGCAAGCCGGCTTTGGCGGCAGCGTAGTTCGCTTGTCCCGGATTACCCGTCGTGCCCACAACAGAGCTGACAGCAATAATGCTCCCATGGCCCCTTGCGGACATCGCCGACAGGGCGCGCCGGCAGAGCGCGCGCGCTCCAACAAGATCGGTCATCCAGGTCGCCGACCAATCTGCTTCAGACATCTGGATGAGCAGCCTGTCACGGGTGATGCCCGCATTGCTGACGACGACATCCAACGGGCCCAGAGCCTCCTCGGCGCGGCAAACCAGGGCGGAGGCCGACTCTGGGTCGGACACATCCGCCTGAAGTGTCAGAGCGGTTCCCCCGGCGGCGCGAATTATCGAGGCAACATCGTCCGCGAGATCCGCCGAGTCCCGGTAGTTAATGGCAACCGCACGTCCGGTGCGAGCGAGACGGAGGGCGATGGCGCGTCCGATTCCTCGCGATCCACCGGTCACGAGGGCAGAGCCGATGCGGCCGGTTTTCTCCATCGCTCTGGTATTCTAGTGCAAGACGGCGGGGGAGGCTTTCCTGAAGTGGACGCGACAAACGGCACGACGGACCAGACGTTCGAGGCTTTCGCGCGCCACGACTTTTACCGTGCCGTCAATGAGCACCTCGTCGATAGAACGCTCCAGATTCGGGAGCGGGTCGAGGAGCCGGTGCGGCGGGCACTCGACCTGGCGTGCGGGACTGGAGCGGTGACTCAACTGCTTGCCGACCGCGTCCGTCAATTGCGGGAACCTGTCGAGATTATCGGTGTCGACCCGTCGACCGCGGCCCTCGAGAAGGCGCGGAAGCTCGTGGGCTCCGCTGCAGCCTTCGTCGTGGGAACGGCGCAGGCGTTCTCCGATATCGTGACAGGGGTCGACATTATCCTGTTCTGCAACGCGATCCACCTGCTGCCTCAGAAGGAACCCGTGGTTGCGGAGGCGCACCGGGCGCTGAATCCGGGGGGTGTCCTGGGCTTTAACACATCCTTCTATGACGGGTGCTACGCGCCCGGCACAGAGCGCTTCTACAAGTTGTGGATGCTGCGCTCTCTCCAGATGCTCAAGCGAGAAACGGGTTTGCGGCCGGATCGCAATCGGGTGGAAGCGATGAATTGGCTCACCCCGGAGGATTACCGGGTCATGCTGGAGCGCAACGGGTTCCAGATCGAAGAGATGAAGACTGAGGTGGCGAACATGACCTGCGAGAGCTGGCAGGACATTAGCCAGTACTCCGAGTTCGCCAACGGGGCCCTGCCCGGCATTCCTGTCGACGTTGCAACGCCGATTCTGAAAAGGTCGGTGGCGGAAGCGTTCGACGAGCTGCAGATAGAAACCCTGCCCCGCAACTGGCTGCAAGTGGTCGCGCGTGCGGTCTGATGCGCCCCGGCTTCCGCCCGGTGGCCGTGGCCCTACTGCTTGGCCTCGGCGTCCTCGCTCTCTATCTCCTGACCGGAGCCGCCGACCTCCGCCACAACGGCGACACGGACCTCCGCTATCAGACGACGCAAGCCATTGTCGAGCAGCACCACATCTGGGTGGCACAGCCCATGTGGAATGACCTGCGCATGGTACCGGGCCGCGGCGGTCACCTCTACGGGTATTACGCGCCCGGACAGGCTCTTTTGATGGTCCCGCTTTATGTCGCGGGGCGTGTGGTTGCCCACCATCTGGCCCTGCCCTATGACATCGCGACGCTGTATGCGGCGCGATCCATCGATCTCTGGCTCGGCGCAGCCCTCGCGGTCGTGTTCTATGCAATGGCTCGGGCTATTGGGTACTCGGCGCGCGGCGCCGTCCTGCTCACCTTCATCTTCGCCTTCGCGAGCGCTGCGTGGCCGGACGCACAGAGCGCCCTGGAACAGACACAGGTGGACCTCTTCCTGCTGGCCGGCGCCTATTCCGTCTGGCGGTTTGTGGATGATGGCTTTCGCGACCGACGTTGGATAGTACTTGCCGGACTCATGGCGGGATTCGGTGCCCTGACGCGCTACGATGCGGCGCTCTACATTCCTGTCCTTGCGCTGTACCCGGCGCTGCTGCGTGTGGTCCGACGCATGCCGGGCATCGCCCTCGACTGGCTCATCTACGCCGCCGGCGTTTTCCCCGGCGTAGCGGGTCTCGCTCTCTGGAACTGGCTCCGCTTTGGGTCTCCGTTTGACATGGGTCTCAGGACGCCGACGTTCGGCGAGCCTATTGTTCAGGGCCTCGGGGGCTTGACGGTCAGCCCGGGGAAGGGGCTCCTGTGGTATGTGCCCTTGATCTTGCTGCTGCCCTGGGCGGCGCCCCGGTTCACCCGCCTGCGCCCGTCTCTCGCCCTCCTCTTCGCGGTTCTGGTACTCCTTCCGCTCGGCTTTTACTCCGGAGTACTTTACTGGCACGGTGACCCTGCGTGGGGTCCCCGCTATCTCTTTGCCGCCCTTCCATACCTGATCTTGCCGCTCGGCATGGTCCTGGAGGAATGGAGCAATCGCTCCGTATCGCTGCGAGTTGCCTTCGTCGTTCTAGCCCTGCTCAGTCTTGCAATCCAGATCGCAGCCGTGTCCGTGACGCAATGGAGGTACTGGTATCACCTGGAAGTCGTCGACCAGCAAACCGCTAACCTGACGACGTGGACGGGTCACCCGTTCCACTGGGGTCCGCAGGAATATCACTACTACTGGGCTCCGAGCGAGTCGCCGTTGGCGTGGCAATTCATCGACCTCTATCAGGTTGTCCGTCTGGACACCGGCGATCGTCATTACCATCTTGCCGGGCGGCCGGACCCGTATGTGTCGAGCCCAGCCGACAACTATCCCGTCAACTCGCTGAATTTCTGGTGGGCAGACGTCCGACATCCTTTGCTCGGAGCCAAAACCCGTCTCGCCCTGGCAGCGGCGCTCCTTCTCGTCGGTCTGGCCTCGCTCGGCGCTGCCTTCGGGCTGGCGCGCCCCGCCAGGGCGCGCTCCCGGACGCAGTATGGACGGATAGAAGCGGCCTCCCTCTCGGGGCGGATCGGTTAAGCTTCGGCCTCCTTGGCGAGAGTTCTGGCGCGCTCCATAGCCGCCAGAATGGCGTCTATGGCCGCTCCGCGTGCCGCGCGTTCCTCCAGGACCTTGACCCCTTCAACAGTCACGCCGCCTGGGGTGCAAATCTCTTCGAGGAGCTGTGCCGGCGAGATGTCGGAGGCTTCGACATTGCGGGCAGCGGCGATCACCTGCTCGATCGCTCGAGTGTGTGATGCTTGATGCCGCAGTCCGACCAGCGACCCGGCGGTGATGAGCGCGTCCAGCAGGAGGTAGATCGTGGCCGTCGTCGTGGAACCGAACGTGGTGAACGCATCGATTTCGTGCTCGGGCAGAACCACGACATTCTCGGAGATGGTCGCAAAGAGCTGAGACGCGAGCGCGAGGTGCTCGGCGGTCGTTTCGGCGTTCAATGACAGCCCCGTCGTCCCTGCTTTGATGCGCCCGAAAAACGTCGGCATGGCACGCACGAAGGGTACCCGGCTCCCCAGCCGCGCGTCATAGAAGCGGATGGGCAAACCCGCCGCGATGCTGATCAGAAGCTTCTGCGGGATGACCTGCGAATCCAGCTCAGAGAGGAGCGACGCCATGGCCTGGGGCCGGACACACAGCAGTGCGATGTCAGACTCGTCATACGCCAGCCGGTTGTCTGTTGTGGTCTGGACGGGCAGGGCGGCGCGAATTTCGGTAAGCCGTTCCGGGCGGTAGTGCGAAACCGTGATGTTGCCGGGCGAGACAAGTTTGCTACGGACGAGGCCGGCGGCGATCGTCTCCGCCATAACGCCTGCGCCGATCAGAGCCACTCGCTTTTCGTCCAGCATGTCTTACCTCACGATAAGTCCGCGCTCGACTACGCCTCGAGAGGGGGCCGATCGATGATGACCTCGGATAGCGCATGGGCGAGGACGTACTCCACCGAGCGAGCATAGTGGCTCGGCCTGCGGCCGTTTGTCGCCGTACCCGCCATGAGTACGAAGTCTGCATTGTTTTCCCGGGCATACTGGACGATGGCCGGTCCCGCCTGCCGCGCCTTCTGTACGCGCTTGTTGATTCGAACGTCGTATCGGGCCGCGATCCGCGCCGCCAGCTCAAATGCCTGATCGGCCCGCCTCGACTCCTCTTCCGTCATCGCGCTCAACGGCAAAGTAAGCGGTACCTCCGTGACGTACACGATGTCCAGAGTGGCCCCGCGGTAGCGAGCCATCTGGCTGGCGAGAGCGATCAGCCGCTCCGACAGCACCTCGCCCTGGACCGGAACGACTATATGAGCGAAGCGCTCTTCCTCGCGCTTGATGCGGCTGATGTGGGTCTCGATGTCCCCCACACTCGGCACATGCAACATCCACCAGAGGATGGACCCGATCACCGTGGCATAAACCGCCGCAACCAGAATCCCGATGGCAGAGGAACCCTCGACGATCACGAGGTGCGGTTCCTCCACGAACGGTAGTCCCGCAGCCTGACCAGCCCGAGCGCGACGAAGATCAGGGCCAGGACGATGAGCGGATAGGTGTGCGCGACGATCGCCCGCACGAGGATGATGACACCCAGCAGGACGTAGACCGCGCTCGCCCAAACGAACGAGCGCCTCCTCAACTCACCTTTCATGCTGTCCCATTGTACGGAGCGCATGGTCCGCAGCCGCCTGCGGTAGAATCGGAACCCAATGAACGACAACCCACCGCTGACTCTCCTCATTGATGCTGACGACACTTTGTGGGAGAACAACATCTATTTCCTTCGGGTCATCGAAGATTTCGTCCAGGCCGTCTCCGGACACGGCATTGAAAGCGATCACGCTCGTCGGCACTTGAATCAGATCGAGCGCCGAAACCTTCAACGGCACGGGTACGGCTCTGCCTCCTTTGCACATTCCGTCCGCGAAGCCTGCGCGTCACTCGTCCCGCAACTCCACGTTCCTGTTCTCGAGGGACTCGTGGACGCGGCGCGAGCGATCGGCGAGCGTGCGACGCTGGAACTGTTGCCGGACGTTGAGGAAACGCTCGTGACCCTGTCCCGGCGATACCGCTGCATTCTCGTCACGAAGGGCGACCCCGAAGAACAACGGCGAAAGGTGCAGATTTCGGGTCTCGAGCCGTACTTCACCGGGGTTGAGGTCGTCGCGGAGAAGAACCTGGAAACCTACGCCGCGCTCGTTGCTGCCCATAATCTCGATCCCGAAAAGACGTGGATGATCGGGAACAGCCCGCGCTCCGACATTAATCCCGCTCTTGGAGCCGGGCTCGGTGCAATCCTCGTCCCGCATGCCGAAACCTGGGAGATGGAGTTGGAGGACGTTCCCGAGGTAGGGCTCCGTTTCCGGATTGCCGAGAGCTTTGGGGACGTTCCCGACGTGCTTGCCGGCGTCGAACAGGAATTAACCGCGCGCTGAGTAGCGCGTAATGTAGGCCTCGAGATTGCGGCGATCCTGATACGAGAGACGCTCCCCGCGCTTGAGCCGGCCCAGCATGTTTTGCATGTAGGCCCTGTCCGCGCTCCGCACTTGCGGCAGCGCGATCATCTGGCTGAGTTCCTCTTTCAGATCCACGGGATGCTCTCTCCTCAGGTGCCTTGCGGCCGGTTTCGGGTGGCCGGCTGGCCATAGCTCCCGATGCGCTCCAGCACGATTCGGCGCACAAGCGCCGGACGAGGCAGTCGGTGCGGCGCCATGGGAACATACGAGGGCAATGCCAGGCGGCTGCGGTGGGTACGGGCGTTGTACGGCTCCTCGCGCGCGACGGCGGAGCGGACCTCCTCGAGAAGGTCATCCACGGCGATTCGCACCGCGTCCGGCACGCCCCGTCCCTGTCGAAGGAGGGTCAAGTAGTAATCACGTGTTGGAGACGGCTCGGTCTCGGGCCCCATGAGACCGACAATCCAATCTACGAGTTGGCCGGTCCCGACGTGCTCGGTCATTATCCGTCTCTCTTCCGGAGTGATGCTACAGCTCAGGCCGTGGGAATAAGGGGCGAGTCCTCAGACTGCTCGATGCGATGCTCCAGATCCCGGTTCGCTCGCTCCAGTTCCCCAATTTTGCGACGCTTCTCCACCAGGTTACCCCGGATCATCGCTTGTTCGAGGATACTATCAGCGGACTCAATCCGGCGCTCCAGCTCAGAGGCTTCGTGCGTCAGCCGCGCCACGGATTCACGTCCTTTTTCAAGGTCGGACCGCCATGACTCGACGGGCCGGGTGGCCGGGATCGACGCGGCCATGGAAGTCTGTCGGGCCGCGGCCTTCTTCTCCTCGATTTCATCCGCCGAGCGACGCAGCTCGTCGGCCTCAGCTTTCATCGCCGTCATCGTTTCCTGCTTTGCTTCGTGCGTCCGGAGCGCCTCGAAGAAGCGGCGGGTGCTTTGTCTGACGCCGTTCGCGTTTCCGCGCTCAAGGTCCTGGCGGGCGGCGGTGAGAATATCGCGCAGGATGGTCGCGTTCGCTTCCCACTGTGCGTTCAAACGATCCCAGACCAATTGGTTTGTTTGGCGCCACTCGTCCCACAGTCCCTGACGGTCGGCTGCCACCAGAGTCTCGTCCGCTTCAAAGTCTTTGCGGATCGCTCCCAGCTCGCGGCGCAGCGACCGTATCTCACGGGGCGACGATGCCCCCTCAACCGCCTCTCGAATCGCTTCGAGGCGCGGGCCAATTGTCGACCGGCGCTCCGCGGATGAGGAGAAGGCCACTTCCTGGGCTTTGTAGGCACGGGAGCCCATTCCCCGTAAGCGGCGTTCGAGGGCCAGCTTGTCCTCCAGCTTGATGGCCGGCGCGACTCGCACGTTCTCTTTCAATTCACGGAAGCGCGGCCAGAAGGCCCGGAAGTTCGTCGTCGTCGCCTCACCAAAGTACTCTGCTTCCAAACCGTCCAGGGCTTGTCCGAGTTCGGCCGCGACCTGCTCCGCGCGGATCTGCCACTCCTGCCAATCTTCCATGTCGATAACTCCTCCGCCCCGTCGGGCGCAAAAAAGTGAAGAGCCCCGCCGGGGGGCCCTTCATCGTGCGTGGCAAGTTGGGGTGACCGATGGGGCTCGAACCCACAACCACTGGAGCCACAATCCAGAGCTCTGCCTATTGAGCTACGGTCACCATGGTGCTCCACGCCCCCGTGGTTTGAGCCGCTACACCACGGAAGTGTACCACAGCGACGCTAAAAAAGGGTCTTCATCTAACGTTCATCTTCTGCTAGGATGTGGTCGCAATCTTTCCCTGGGAGTAATACGTGTTGCGGTCTATCGCCTTCCGCGTCCTCATATGCACCCTGGCGCTCGTTCTCGGCGCCGCATCCCTCTCTCCCACCTCCGCTCACCCAACCAAGATCTTCGTCCCGCCGGGCTGGCCCAAGCAGGTCGTTATTCCGTCGATAGGCGTTAATGCTCCGGTCGAGAGCCTTGCCCTCAACCGCCCGCAGGACACGCACGCCCCCTACAGGTGGGGAGACGTGGCGTGGTATGACCTGGGCCCCAAGCCCGGCCAGCCGGGCTTTGCCCAGATCTATGGCCATGTCGACTCCACGTGCTGTCCCGCCGTGTTTTACCTGCTCAAGAATCTCCACCCGGGCGACATCATCGACGTACGGTATCGTGATGGCCGGATCGTGCGCTTCAGCGTGAAGTGGCAGGCAGTCTACTGGAACAACCAGTTGCCCACGAAGTGGATGTACCAGAACACGAAGCAGCGCGGAATTCTTCTCATTACGTGCACCGGCGTGTTTCACTTCGACGGAAGCGGCTATGACCATAAACGGATGGTGTTTGCGACCGCCGTTCCGTAAACAGGGTTGGTGGGCGATACTGGGCTCGAACCAGTGACCTCACGGATGTGAACCGTGCGCTCTAACCAACTGAGCTAATCGCCCGCGCGCATCAGTGTACGAGGTTTCCGCAGACGCCGACAATGAGCAGCGCGACCGTCAGTTCAGCTTGCGCTCGAGAAGGTCGCGTACGACCTGCGGATTGGCGCGGCCCTGGCTCGACTTCATGGCCTGCCCGACAAGAGCCTGGATAACGTTCGTCTTACCTTTGCGGTACTGATCCACCATCCCGGGATTCGCGGCCAGCACCTCGTCTGTCAGCGTATCCAGGGCAGCAGAGTCCGCCACTTGCCGGAGTTGTCGCCGCTCAACGATGGCATGTGCAGCTTGGCCGGAAGTGAACATCTCGTCCAGCACCTGTTTTCCCGCGCTGCCGCTGATTTCCCCTGTTTCGATCAGTGAGAGCAGCTCAGCCAGGTTTTCGGGAGGTATCGGAATCTCTTCGGCAGCGCGCTGCTCTTCCCCCAGGAGGCGCATCAAGTCGCCGGTGATCCAGTTCGCGTAGATCCTGGGAGGAACGGAACGGTCGGCGGCCGCGGCCCGCTCGAAGTAGTCAGCCAGCGGGCGTTCCCGGGTGAGCACCTGCGCGTGAAATGGCGTGAGGCCGTATTGCGAGACGAACCTTCCGGAACGAGTCATGGGCATCTCGGGCATCGTCCCGGTGAGGCGATCCAGATCAGCCTGCCGGATCACGAGTGGCGGGAGGTCCGGCTCGGGGAAGTACCGATAGTCGTGAGCGTACTCCTTGGTGCGCTGCGGCACGGTCTTCTCCTCCTTCTCCGACCACCCGCGCGTTTCCTGCTCAACTGTCTCTCCGCCGGCTAAAAGCCGCCCCTGCCGTTCGATTTCATACGCGAGTGATCGCTCCAGCGCGCGCAGGCTATTGAGGTTCTTGACCTCGACCTTCGGATTGCGCTCCCCGTTCGGTCCCGTGAGCGAGATGTTGACGTCGACGCGCATGCTGCCTGCTTGAAGGTCACCGTCGTTGACTCCCAGATACATCAGGACCTGCCGCAGCGCCGATACAAACTCACGGGCTTCCTCCGGCATACGCATTTCCGGATCGGTCACGATTTCCATCAGAGGAACCCCAGAACGGTTGTAGTCGACCAAACTCACTTCCCGGCCGTCCACGTCCGTATGCGTCGTCTTACCCGTGTCTTCCTCAAGATGCACGCGCGTGATGCCCCACCGAATCACTCGGTCCCCGATCCGATAGTCGAGAAATCCGCCGCGGCCAATGGGATCATCGTACTGAGATATCTGGTATCCCTTGGGAAGGTCGGGATACGAGTAATTTTTGCGGTCGAACTTACTGGCGCGCGGCACGGTGCAGTGGAGGGCCAGTGCGGTGAGCAGACCGAGTTCTACCGCGCGGGCATTCACGACGGGTAGCGCCCCGGGCATCCCTGCACAGACGGCACAGCAGTGGGTGTCGGGAGGGGCTCCGCTGTAGCGCGACGAGCATCCGCAGAACATCTTGCTCGCGGTGAGAAGTTGGGCATGCACTTCGAGTCCGACAACCGGTACGTACGGACCGTTCATGCCGAGACCTCGGCCGTCATCGGGGGACGGAGCAGGTTATGGCCGGTCTCCCGTTCGAACGCGTCCCCGACTCGGAGGATGGTCTCTTCATCCAGGGCACGTCCTATGATCTGGACGCCAACAGGGAGACCGGAGGCCAGCCCGGCCGGAACTGACACCGCCGTGATTCCCGCCATATTGATCGGCACCGTGTAGACATCGTTGAGATACATTTGCAGCGGGTCGTCTACCTTCGCTCCAATCGGGAAGGCAGGTGTAGGAGTCGTCGGTCCCACGATAACGTCGACCTCGCCGAAGGCTGCGTCGAAGTCTCGCCGGACCAGCGTTCTCACTTGTTGCGCCTTCCGGTAGTACGCATCGTAGTATCCCGCCGACAACACATAGGTGCCCAGGATGATGCGCCGCTTCACTTCGGCTCCGAAACCCGCTTCCCGGGTGAGAGCGTACATACTCCAGATGTCGTCGCCGGGAAGGGAGAGCCCGTAGCGCACGCCGTCGTACCGGGCCAAATTGGCCATGGCCTCCGCCGGGGAAATGACGTAATAGGTGGAGAGAGCGTGTTCGGACGATGGCAGCGAAATCGGAACCGCGCGGGCCCCGAGCGACTGCAATACCTCAATGGCCCTTTCGACGACGACTCGAACCTCCGAATCCAATCCGTCGCCAAAATACTCCCGTGGAATGCCGACGCGGAGCCCGCGGATATCACCGGTCAGAGCCGCGGAGTAATCAGGCACGGGCGCATTGAGCGCCGTGGAGTCTCGCGGGTCCGGGCCGGCAATGACCCCGAGGACAGCGGCCGCATCCGCGACGGTGCGGGTGATGGGGCCAATCTGGTCGAGTGAGGATGCAAAGGCCACAAGTCCGTAGCGCGACACGCGTCCGTACGTTGGCTTGAGGCCGACAGTCCCGGTCAGAGCGGCCGGCTGACGAATGGATCCTCCTGTGTCGGTCCCGAGCGCGTAGACAGCCTCGCTGGACGCCACCGCAGTTGCCGACCCGCCGCTCGAACCACCCGGCACGCGCTCGAGACACCAGGGGTTGTGAACCGGGCCGAACGCGCTGTTCTCGTTTGAACTGCCCATGGCGAATTCGTCCATGTTCGTTTTGCCCAGCACGACGGCGCCGGAGGCAGCCAGGCGGTCGACGACGGTGGCGTTGTACTGAGGCACATAGTTCTCCAGTATTCGCGACCCGCACGTGGTGGGCACCCCGACCGTGGAGAGGATATCTTTCAACGCCATCGGGATTCCCGCCAGTTCGCCTGCTTCACCGCGCCGCATGGCCTCGTCGGCTCGCACGGCCTGCGCCAGCGCGATGTCGCCGGTGACACGGATGTACGCATTCAGCTGGGGTTCGAGCCGGTCGATGCGGTCGAGATGCGCCTGCGTGAGTTCGACCGAGCTTATCTCGCGCCGATCGAGGAGCCCCCGGGCCCCGCTCAGCGTCAGCGACGTAAGGTCTATCACTCGAAGATGCTCTGGACTTCGAAGAAATCGCCGTACCGGCGGGGTGCGTTGGTCAGCACTGCTTCCGTGGGCCACGACAACTCGGTGTCGTCGTCACGGACGACGCTATCGATGGGCACCGCGTATGCGGTCGGCTCAATACCCTCCGTGTCGACGCTTTGCAGACGGGACACGTGATCGACAACGGTGGAAATCTGCCCGAGCATGTCCACCATCTCGCTCTCATCGAGCGCTATGTGGGCAAGCCGGCAGAGGTGCTCGAGTTCGTGGCGGCTGATTGGCACGGATGGTCCTACTTCGGCGGAATGACGCCAAATTCTACCATCCGGCTACGGGATCGCCGCGACGACCTCAGGCTCCTCCTTGCCGGTCTTGAACACAAGCTCCGTGCCGTCGCGATCGACCACTACCTGATCCCCCTCGTGGAAGCGCCCTTCCAGCACCTCGAGGGCCAGGGGATCGAGGATGCTGCGCTGGATGGCGCGCTTGAGCGGCCGGGCCCCGTATGCCTGATCCCAACCCTTCTCGGCCAGCAATTCCTTGGCGGTGTCCGTTAATTGGATCGTGAGCCGACGCTCGTTCAGTCGCTTGACAATCGACTGCAACTGGATGTCGATTATGTCTTTGATCTGCTCCTGCGTCAGCCCCGCGAAGATGATCACCTCGTCAATCCGGTTGAGGAACTCAGGGCGGAAATGCTGGCGAAGGACGTCGGTGACGGCATTGCGCATCTTCTCGTACTCGCGGGTGCCCAGGTCCTGGATGATGCTGCTTCCGATGTTCGACGTCATGATGACGACGGTGTTCTTGAAGTCGACGACCCGTCCCTGGCCGTCGGTTAGGCGCCCGTCGTCCAGCAGTTGTAAGAGGACGTTGAACACGTCCGGATGGGCTTTCTCCACTTCGTCCAGCAGAATAACGGAGTACGGGCGTCGGCGCACAGCCTCCGTCAGCTGTCCGCCCTCCTCATACCCGACGTAACCCGGCGGCGCTCCGATGAGGCGGGCGACCGTATGCTTTTCCATGTATTCGGACATGTCGAGCCGGATGAGCGCCTGCTCGCTATCGAACAGGAACTCGGCGAGGGCGCGAGCCAACTCGGTCTTCCCAACGCCGGTCGGGCCGAGGAAGAGGAAGCTTCCCAACGGTCGATTTGGGTCCTGCAACCCGGCCCGGGCGCGGCGCACGGCGTTGGCCACGGCCGTCACTGCCTCGTGCTGACCGACCACTCGCTGGTGCAGGCGGTCCTCCATCTTGACCAGCTTCTGCACCTCGCCCTCCATGAGGCGGCTGACCGGCACACCGGTCCACTTTGATACCACCTCGGCGATGTCGTCTTCGGTCACCTCTTCCTTGAGCATCTTGCCGCGCGCCTGCATCTCGGACAGGCGATTCTCCTGTTCCGCCAATTGCCTCTCGAGCGTCACCAGCTTGCCGTAGCGCAACTCGGCGGCACGTCCGAGATCAGTCATGCGCTCTGCACGCTCGATGTCCAGCTTCGTCTGCTCAATGTCCTCCCGCGTCCGGCGGATCGTGAGCAGTGCGTCCTTCTCGGCCTGCCACTGCCCCTTCAATTCGTCGGACTTACCGCGCAGCTCCGCGATTTCTTTCTGGAGCCGCTCCAGACGCTCCCGGGACGCCGGATTATCCTCCTTCTCGAGAGCCGCGCTCTCGATTTGAAGCTGCATCATCCGGCGTTGGAGTTCGTCGATCTCATAGGGCATGGAGTCGATTTCCATGCGCAGCCGGCTGGCGGACTCATCCACGAGGTCAATTGCCTTGTCGGGCAGGAAGCGATCCGAGATGTATCGGTTGGATAGGACGGCAGCAGCGACCAGTGCCGGGTCTGTGATCTTGACGCCGTGGTGAACTTCGTAGCGCTCTTTCAGGCCGCGCAAGATACTGATCGTATCCTCAACGGTCGGCTCCGGGACCAAGACCGGCTGAAAACGACGCTCGAGCGCCGCGTCCTTCTCGATGTGTTTACGATACTCGTCGAGGGTGGTGGCTCCGACCATACGCAGCTCACCGCGCGCGAGCATGGGCTTGAGCATATTTCCCGCATCCATCGCTCCCTCGGCCGCGCCGGCGCCGACGATGGTGTGCAATTCGTCTATGAAGACGATGATCTCGCCCTGCGCGTCGGTGATCTCCTTGAGAGCCGCCTTCAGCCTCTCTTCGAACTCGCCGCGGTACTTGGCTCCCGCCACCATCGCGCCGAGGTCGAGTTGCACGACTCGCTTACCTTTCAGGCCCTCCGGCACATCCTCGTGCACGATCCGTAGTGCCAGCCCCTCGACGATCGCCGTCTTGCCGACGCCCGGCTCGCCGATCAGCACGGGGTTGTTCTTGGTTCGACGCGAGAGGACCTGAATGACGCGCCGGATCTCCTCATCACGCCCGATGACCGGGTCCAATTTGTCGCGCCGCGCCAATTCGGTCAGATCACGGCCATATTTTTCTAGCGCCTGGTATTTCCCTTCAGGATTCTGATCCGTCACGCGCTGCCCGCCCCGGATGGTGGCGAGGACAGGGAATATCGCGTCCTTCGTGACGCCGAGCTCGCGGAGCATCCGGCCGACTGTCGTGTTGTTGCTCTCGTCGGCGAGTGCCAGGAGCAAGTGCTCAACTGACACATACTCGTCCCCCATGTTGGCCATAATTTCGTGGGCGCGGACGAGCGTTTGCCGTAGTTCTGGAGAGATCGCCGGTTGTGATGCGCCACCGTAAACGGTCGCGAGCCGGCCAATAAGAGTCTCATCCTCGGCACGTACTCGCGCGGGATCCACTCCAAGCCGTTCCAGAATGATAGGGATCAAGCCCTCTGGTTGGTCCAGCAGTGCGAGGAGCAGGTGCTCTTCCTCAACCTGCGAGTTGCCCCGCTGCGCCGCCAGTTCCTGCGCCGCGGCGAGCGCCTGTTGGGCACGCTCTGTAAATCGCTGTGTATTCATGCACGTCCCTTTCCGTGACTCCGGTGTTACGAGACCTCGGCCTCCTGCCCCTGGAGCCTGATAATGATGTCTTTCAGACGCCGCACCTCCGACTCGTGCTCGGCGGCCATTCGCTCAACGATCTCCTGCATGTCGCGCTGCAGGGCTTCCATCTGCTCGCGCATGTTGAGGATCACCTCGACTCCCGCCAGATTGACCCCCAGCTCCTCGACCAGCCGGCGAATCTGCATGATGCGGTCGATGTCATGGGGCGAGAAATAGCGGATATCGCCCCGGCCGCGCTCGGGTTCGATGAGTCCGAGCCTTTCATAGTGGCGCAGCGTCTGCTGGTGAACGTTGACCAGGTCGGCGGCGACACCGATCGTGTACCGTTGCCGCCCTCGCTGTCTTCCTCTGTCCATCGCCCGTCCTCTCGTCACGCTCCCGCTTGCGCCAGTTCTTCAAACAGCGTCTTCTGGCGTTCACTCAGGTGCGTGGGGAGTACCGCACTGAGCTTGACGTACAAATCGCCCTGTCCCGAGCCGCGCAGGTCAGGCATTCCCTGCCCGCGGAGCCGAAGCGTCCGACCGTTTTGAGACCCGGACGGCACGGTCAGCGTGACCGGACCGTTGAGCGTTTGCACTCGAGCCTCGCCGCCCAGGACCAGCGTCGTGACGGGCACATCGGCCTCCGTGTATAGATCCGGCCCTTCGCGGCGGAAACGCGGGTCCGGCACCATGTGGACCACGAGATACAGGTCTCCTGCCGACCCTCCGTCCGTCCCGGGGTTGCCTTCTCCCTTTACGCGGATCCGCGACCCTTCCTTGACGCCGGCCGGAATCTTGACGTCAAGACGTTTGGTCTTCGGTATGGCGCCGGCTCCCTGGCAGGTGGGGCACACTCCCTGGTTGACAGAGCCTGTACCGTGACAGGTCGGACATGGGGCCTGGGTCTGCAAGGTGAAGGTGCGCTGGGCGCCGTTGAAGGCTTCCGCCAGAGTGACCTCTATGCCCTGTTCCAGATCAGCGCCGCGTTCAGCCCCGCGCGTTCGCCTCTGCCCCCTACCGAAAAGAGAGCCGAGATCGAAGTCGAACCCTCCACCGGCTGTTCCGGTACTGCCCCGCTGGCCAAACAGGGTCTCGAAGAAATCGCTGAAGTCGGTTGCCTGGCCACCGTACGTATAGGTGTATCCGCCGGGTGCGCCCTGGAATCGCTTCTCCCAATCCGGACCGAGGGTATCGTACTTCTTCCGCTTTTCCGGATCGGTGAGCACAGCGTGCGCTTCGTTGATTTCTTTGAATTTCTGCTCGGCCTCCGGACTGGGATTGACGTCCGGATGATACTTGCGGGCCAACTTCCGATAGGCGGACTTAATCTCCTTGTCGGTAGCGGTCTTCTTGACGCCGAGAATCTGATAGTAGTCCTTGTACTCCATCGCCTCTCCACGGGCGCGAGACGTCGCGGCTTACTGACTGTCGTCGAGCACGTTGACGATCACCTGCGCGGGGCGCAAGACCTCGCCGTCGTAGAGATAGCCCTGACGAACGACCTGTACGACCGTATGATCCGGCAGGTTCGGATCGTGGACCGTCTGAATGGCCTCCTCGTCGCTCGGGTCGAACGCCTTGCCCTCGGCGTCGATCGGTTTGACGCCCTCCTGCTGGAGCAGCTGGTTGAGCTGGTACTCCGTGAGGCGCACGCCTTCCAGAATTCCTTCCGACTGTCCGCCGTTTCCCTCGCTGTAGCGTAGGGCCCGTTCCAGATTGTCTTTGACGCTCAGTAGCCTGACCAGGAGATCCTTTTTGGATGACTTCGCCAGATCTGCGTACGTCCGCTCAATGCGTTTCTTGTAGTTGTCCATGTCGGCGCGAGCACGCAGATACTTGTTCTCACTCGCTTCGGCTCGCTGCTCCGCTTCCGTCAGTTGCCGTTGCAACTCTGCAACGCCACTCTCGTCAGTCTGAGGTCCGGCCTCCTGCGTGTTGAGTTGCTCCGCAGTCGCTCGCACGTTGTCTTCAGTCTGTTGGTCTGCCATTCCCTAACACCCCGCCGTGGTGGCAGGGCGGCTTGCGCCGCCCCGTGCCTTAGCCTTCGTCGCTCGTTCGGAACTCGGCGTCCACGACCTCCTCGTCACCTCCGGTCTGACCGCCGGATTCGGCGCCACCGTATGTCGGCCGGCCGGCCGCACCCGCGCTCCCGGCGCCGGTGCTGGCCTGCTGATACAGGGCAGACGCGACGGGCTGCCAGACCTGCTCAAGATGCTCGCGGGCACTGCGAATCTGGTCCGCGTTATTGCCCTTCAAGGCCTCTCGGAGTTGGCCCAGTGCCGACTGTACCGACTGCTTGTCCGTCTCGGAGATGCGGTCGCCGGCTTCGTTCAAGGTCTTCTCCGTGCTGTACGCAAGGGCGTCGGCCGCGTTGCGCTCTTCAGCTGCCTGCCGCGCTTCCGCATCTTCACGGGCGTGTTGCTCCGCCTCTCGGACCATGCGATCGATATCGTCCGAGTTCAGGTTGGTGGACGCTGTCACCTTCACGCGCTGCTCACGCCCCGTTCCGAGATCCTTGGCGTGCACATTGATGATGCCGTTGGCATCGATGTCGAAGGTGACTTCGATCTGCGGCATGCCGCGGGGAGCCGGCGGAATGCCTTCCAGGCGGAACCGTGCGAGACTCATGTTGTCTCGCGCCATGGGCCGCTCTCCCTGAGTCACGTGGATGTCCACGGCCGTCTGACCGTCCTCGGCCGTGCTGAACGTCTCGCTCTTCGACGTCGGAATCGTCGTGTTGCGGGGAATCAGGACGGTATTCACGCCACCGAGGGTCTCAATGCCGAGCGAGAGCGGGGTGACGTCCAGCAGGACAACATCCTTGACCTCGCCCATCAGCACCCCGGCCTGGATTGCTGCGCCGACCGCGACGACTTCGTCAGGGTTCACGCCCTGGTGCGGATCCTTGCCCGTCAGCTTCTTGACAAGCTCCTGCACGACCGGCATGCGCGTTGAGCCGCCAACCAGCACGACCTCGTCAATGTTGCTCGGCTGCATCTTCGCGTCCTCCAGCGCCCGCTGGAAGGGACCTACCAGTCGCTGGGTCAGGTCGTCGGTCAGTTCTTCGAACTTGGCCCGCGTGAGCTGGGTGATCAGATGCTTCGGCCCGTTCTGGTCCGCCGTGATGAAGGGGAGGTTGATTTCGGTTGTGACGACGCTCGACAACTCGATTTTGGCCTTCTCTGCCGCCTCCAGAAGCCTCTGCAGAGCCTGCTTGTCCTTGCGCAGGTCGATGCCTTCGTCTTTCTGGAACTGCTCGGCCACGTAATCCACAATCCGCCGGTCGTAGTCGTCACCGCCGAGATGGGTATCTCCCGACGTCGCCTTCACCTCGAAAACGCCGTCGCCGACCTCCAGGACCGACACGTCGAAGGTGCCGCCGCCCAGGTCGAAGACGAGGATGGTCTCGGACTGCTTCTTCTCCAGGCCGTAGGCGAGGGAGGCGGCCGTGGGCTCATTGATAATGCGCAGAACCTCCAGACCGGCGATCGTGCCCGCATCTTTCGTCGCCTGCCGCTGGCTGTCATTGAAGTACGCCGGCACCGTAATGACGGCCTGGGTCACCTTATCCCCGAGGTATTTCTCGGCGTCGCTCTTGAGTTTGCCCAGGATCATCGCCGAGATTTCCTGCGGCGTGTATTGCTTCCCGTCGATGGACACCGTCTCGTTCGTGCCCATCTTTCGCTTGATCGACGAGATCGTGCGATCCGGGTTGACCACTGCCTGGCGCTTGGCGAGTTGTCCCACCAGGCGCTCGCCTGTCTTGGTGAACGCTACGACAGAGGGGGTCAAGCGGTTGCCCTCCGCGTTCGGAATGACCGTCGGCTCACCGCCTTCCATGACGGCAACGACAGAATTCGTCGTGCCGAGGTCGATCCCTACTACCTTTGCCATTTCTTCACTCCTTATCCGCTGGCCTTCTGCCCTGAGTCTAGATGTTTAGTGTTAATCTGTCAAGATCATTGACACAAATCACTTGAAGACACGGGCTCCGTGCCTTCAGCGCTGCAAGAACCCTGCCAGCGGGAGCGTGAAGAATGAATTGCTGCGCAAAAAAAGACGGGCCCTCACCGGAGGGCCCGTCTGGCGGGAAGCGGAGGGTTATCCGGCGGGGTGAGCGGGCGGCTGTTGCCACGACGCATCCAGGCCGGGCAGGAGGATAGCGTCGAAGTGCGCGTACTTCATGATGTCGGCCGCCGCGGGTCGCTCCAGTAGCGCGTGCTGGATGACATCACCCATGTGCTCCACCGGTATCAGCTGGACGTCGGCGCGCACGTCGTCCGGAATCTCTTCCAGATCCTTCGTATTGCGCGAGGGAAATAGGACGGTGCGTATCCCGGCGCGATGCGCTGCCAGGACCTTTTGCTTGAGTCCACCGATCGGCAGAACGCGCCCACGCAGGGTGATCTCACCGGTCATCGCCACGTCGCGGCGCACCTTGCGGCCGGAAAGGGCACTGATGAGCGCCGTCGCCATGGTGATGCCGGCCGACGGCCCATCCTTCGGAATGGCCCCCGCCGGAACGTGCACATGGATGACGTGCTCTTCAAAAGCGGCGGGGCGAATCCCCAGTTCGATGGCCCGCGAGTGGACGTACGACATCGCGGCCCGGGCCGACTCTTGCATGACGTCTCCAAGCTGCCCGGTGAGGATCAGGTTACTCTTGCCGTCCATCAGCGTCACTTCGACAGGCGTGATGTCCCCGCCGACGTCGGTGACCACGAGCCCGGTGGCCACACCGATCTCGTCATTTTCCTCAGCGATCCCCCACGTGAAGCGCGGCGCTTTGAGATAGGACTCGATATCCCCGGCATCAACCGTCACCGACGACGGTCCCTCCTCCGCGAATCGCCGCGCCACCTTGCGCGCCACCGCCGCTATTTCTCGCTCAAGCTGGCGCACGCCGGCTTCGCGGGTGTACTCCCGGACAAGCAGTCGAATCGCATCCTCCGAGATCGTGAGATCGTCAGGCGAGATGCCGTGGAAACGCAGCTGCTTGGGAACGAGGAATTGCGCCCCAATCTGGACCTTTTCCTCCTCTGTATATCCCGCCAGCTCGATGATCTCCATGCGATCCCGGAGCGGATCTGGGATCGTGTGCAGAACGTTCGCCGTAGTGATGAAGAGCACGTTCGAGAGATCGAACGGCACCTCAAGGTAGTGGTCGGCAAACTCGTTGTTCTGCTCGGGGTCGAGAACTTCGAGGAGCGCCGCGGTGGGATCACCGCGAAAGTCCGAACCCACCTTGTCGATCTCGTCGAGCATGATGACCGGGTTGTTGGAGCCCGCTTGCCGGATCGCCTGAACGATGCGCCCGGGAAGGGAGCCGATATACGTCCGGCGGTGCCCCCGAATCTCGGCTTCGTCATGCACGCCACCAAGTGACATGCGCGCGAACTTGCGTTCGAGTGCTGCCGCAACCGACTTACCCAGGCTCGTCTTGCCGACTCCAGGCGGCCCAACCAGACAGATGATGGGACTGCGAAGTTCCGAGGAGAGCTTGCGCACCGCCAGGTGCTCCAGGATGCGCTCCTTGACCATTTCCAGACCGAAGTGATCGCGGTCGAGTTGCTCCGCGGCCAGTTTGATATCAAGCTGGTCATCCGTGCTGACGGACCAGGGCATAGACACCAGCCAGTCGAGATACGTGCGGATCATGCCCACTTCGGGAGACGCCGACGGCATCCGCTCCAGTCGCTCCGCCTCTTTCTCCGCCTTCTCGCGGGCAACGTCCGGCATGCCGGCGGCTGCAATCTTCTCTCGCCATTCGAGCGCCTCGGCCTGCTCAGGCTCAAGCTCGCCGAGTTCTTTCTGGATCTCCTTGATCTGTTCCCGGAGCAAGTACTCGCGCTGTGACTTATCGATGTTCTTCTGGACTTCGCTGGTGATGCGCGTCTTCAGCTCGAGCACCTCGATTTGTTCGGAGAGGAGGCGGTGAGCCTGCTGAAGTCGCTCGAACGGTTCGAGCGCTGCCAGCAGTTCTTTGCGCTCGCTATAGTCCAGTTCAGGCATGTAGCCGACGAGATCGGCCAGCCAGGATGGATCGTCCACCTCCTGCACCGACGCCAGGGCGTCGGCCGGGAGGTTGCCGCGCAAGTTGCCGTACGCGGAGATCAACTCCTTGACCGTCTCCATGAGCGCCACCACCTCGCGTCTCCGCGGGGCGTCCTGCGCGATCGGTTCCACCTCGACCACGAGATAGGGCTCGGTCTGGGGGTAGCCGAGAACCCGCACCCGCTGCTCGCCCTGCGCCAGCAGTTGAACGGTGCCGTCGGGAAGGCGGAACATCGGGCCGAGCGTCGCGAGGACGCCAACTCGCATGAGGTCCTCGGGACCAACCGATTGCTTGGCCGGGTCCTCCTGCGTGAGCAGCACGATGCGATGGGGTCGGTGGCGAACCGCCTCGTCCACGGCGGCGAGCGACGCCTGTCGGCCGACGAGGATCGGCTGCACCATCCGCGGAAAGACCACGGTTTCGAAGAGAGGGAGGACCGGAAGGCGAAGTACCTTGTCGTCGCGGTCCGGAGCGTCGGAATCTGACATACATTTTCCTTCAGGGCAGGCGAACTGCCAATGCCACTCCCGGCCACAGCTCGTGTTGGTGCTTTAGGGCCGGCACCGTCAGGGGAAACGACAAACACGAAGAGCCGAGCGGAGAGGGGCTAATGATGACTCAGTATCCGGCGCGCGGCGCCGGATTGTCAATGGCCCAGCACACGAATCTGGGGCCGGCCGAAAGGTGCCACAGAGCCGATAGGGACGGTCAGCATGCGGGCGCCTCCCGCCCGCCGTAGTGACTCGAGGCGATCGGCCGGCAATGACAGGAGAAGGCCTCCCGAGGTTTGAGGATCGGCCAGCAGTAGCCGTAGATCATCGTCCACGTCTTCGAACGTCACCCGGTCGCTCAACTGCTCCAGGTTCGTCCGCGTTCCGCCCGGGACATGTCCCGCTCGGGCATATCGCCGGGCGAAGGGAAGCAGCGGGACAGCCGGAGCATGAATCTCGGCACTGACCCCCGACGCGGTACACAGGTCGAGCAGGTGGCCGAGCAGCCCGAAACCGGTGATGTCGGTTGCCGCACTGACGCCTGTTTCCATCATGGCCGCGGATGCCTCCGCATTCAGGGTCACCATCCATTGGACGGCCTGTTCCAGATCTGCTTCACGCGCCGCCCCGGCCTTGTGCGCCGTCGTGATGACGCCGGTTCCGAGCGGTTTCGTCAGGACCAGCACATCTCCTGGCCGGGCGTGGCGAGCCGTGACAATGCGATCGGGATGTAGTGTCCCCGTCACGGCGAGCCCGTACAGGGGCTCTGGGTTGTCGACCGTGTGGCCCCCCACAATCGTGACACCTGCTTCGGCAGCCTTTTCCGCTCCCCCGGCCAGGATCAGCGACAGCACATCCAGGGGTATAGCTCCGATCGGGAACCCGACCACGTTGAGAGCGGTTCGGGGGCATGCGCCCAGGGCGTACACGTCACTCAACGCGTTGGCGACGGCGATTCGCCCGAAGGTGATGGGGTCGTCGACCACCGGCGTGAAGAAGTCAATGCTCTCCACGAGGGCGAGCGTATCCGACAAGCGATAGACACCGGCGTCATCGGCGGGGTTATCGCCGATAACCAGATTGGGATCGTGCCGGCGGGGGAGTTGACGCAGCACCTGCGCCAGGTCGGGGGCACCGACCTTGCTCGCTCAGCCGGCGCAGCGGACCAGCGACGTGAGGCGAATGTCTCTCGCCATCATGTCCTCCTTTCCGACAGCGAGGAGAGCGAGTCCAGTACGGCTCGCACCAACTCCTCGCCACCCTGCTTCACGGGATCAGTCACCGGCAACCCGGTCAGTGCTCGGGCTTCTGCCGTAACTCTGTCCGTCTCGTCTGCATTGAGATCCCGCGTATTGACGGCGATGCCCACGACACGAGCCGGCTTCACCCAGCCGGCGGCCTGTTCGTACAGGCGAATGAGCTCCGGCAGTGGTGGAATCCGGACCGGATAGCCCGAGATGAAAGCGCGCGACGGTTGAGTGACCAAAATCATGGCATCCGGCTGCGATCCATGCAGGAGGCTGAGCGTGACTCCAGAATAGGCCGGGTGCAAGAGTGAGCCCTGCCCCTCCACGAACACCAGATCGGCCCGCGACGCGGCGTCCACGACCATCTGTTCCACCGCCCCGGCCATGAAGTCGCCGATCACCTGATCAACCGAAATGCCGCTGCCTTCCAGCATGATGCCCGTATGCCCCGTCGCGACGAATGCGCTCGACAACCCCATCGCTTCGGCGGCGGCGTGGATTTCCAGCGCGGCGGTCATCTTGCCCACCGCGCAATCGCTGCCGACAAACGTCACGACCCTGCTTCCGGGCCGTCTCGGAGCCATCTCAGCAACATGTAGCCCGTCGGGCGCGCGTCGCACGTCAACGAGGCGTGCGCCGGATGCGGCGGCGTCCCGGCGGAAGGCCGAATCGTCACTCAGCATGTAATGCAGACCGCTTATCACGTCGACCCCGGCTCCGAGTGCTTGCGCGATGGCCGGACGCCAGGCACCGGGAAGGCCGCCGCCGCGTGGGGCAATGCCGATCACGACCGCCGTGGGCCGCAGTCTCAGCGAGGCGCCCACCGAGTCCAGGATCGGAATATCGCCGCCGATGCCGAGTACCTCGTTTGTCGTCTTCCCCGCATTGGTGCTGTCGACCACGGCGACGACCTCCTCCGGGCGATAGCGGAGGAGCGAGATGGCGGTCTTCCCATGGTGGAATTCGAGCGATCCTTCGGCCAGGATCACCAGGCGCCGCTCAGACATGCCCGGTTCCTACTGCGGCGCCGCTGCCGGCTCGGCAGCATGCCCGTCGTCGCGAAGTTGACGCCAGACGTGGTAGATCCGCTGCAGGGCGGTGACGTGCGTGAGCACGGCGAGCACGACGAGAGCCGCGACGATAGTGGTCTGATTGATTGCCAGCCCGATGGCCAGAATGACGATTCGCTCCGGCCGGGGCGCGATGCCGACCTTCGCGTCGAGGCCGAGTCCCTCTGCCCGCGCCCGCGTGTAGCTGATCAAGAGGGACCCGATGGCCACGGCGTACGCCAGAACAACGGTAGCCAATTGGTGGTGCTGTAGCGAGACGTAGATGAGCCCGCCCAGGATAGCGGCCTCCGAGTAGCGGTCGAGGACCGAATCCAGGAACGCGCCGAAACGTGTCTGACGCCCCGTCGCCCTGGCCAGCGCTCCGTCGAACATGTCAAAGATCGCCGAAACGAGCAAGAGTGCGGCCCCGAGACGATATTGGCCGCCGCCGACCACGGCCGCCGTGACCAGATTCAGGCCGAGTCCGAGGAGCGTGAGGGAATTGGGGCTGATGCCGAGCGCCCCGAGCGGACCGATCAGCCGCTCGGCAACGCGGCGGGCGCGACCCTGCAGCCAGAGAGGAAACACGGCTAGGTCGCCGTCCACGCCGCGGAAGAGGTGGCAGCCGCCGGGGTCGCCCGCCGCGCCGTCTCCGCGTAGAAGTCGAGCACCTGCGAGGCGATCCGATCCCACGCGTACTGCTGGGCCTTGATGCGGCCGGCCGCTCCAAGCTTTTGGGCCAGTTCATTGTCTTCAAGGAGCCGGCAGACGGCGCCTGCCAGTGCCTCCTCATCTCGCGGAGGCACCAGGAGGCCCTCACGCTCATCGCTGACCACATCACGATACCCCTCGATGTTGGTCGTCACGACGGGAAGTCGAGCCGCCATAGCTTCCAGCAACACAATGCCGAAGCTCTCTCCTTGCACTGCCGGCGCGCAGAAGACGTGGGCGCTGCGGAAATAGCGGGCCTTTTCTTCTTCCGACAGCTGTCCCACAACCAGGATGTCATCAAAGCCATGGCTCTCGATAAATGCCCGATACGGTGAGTGTTCCCAGTCGCCCGCGCCGGCTATGATGATGCGCGCCTCCGGGCACGCCCTTTTGATGTGAGGGTACGCTCGCAGCAGGTACCCGACTCCCTTCCGCTTTTCCGGGCGGCCGAGGAAGAGGATGTTGGGGCGGCCGTCGGAGAGCTCCGGAAGCGGTTCGACGACCGCGGGGTCAAACGCGCTCACGTCCACCCCGTTCGGAATGACGCGATAGGGCGCCATGAAGTACTGGCGCACGAACCGCTTGGCGGCAAAGGAGACGGCGATGCGCCCATCCAGGCTGTCGAACACGCGGCGGAGCATGGGGCGGCCGTAAAAGTACCCGTAGTATGAGCCTCGGTAGGCGTGGAAAGTACCGATGTTGAGGGCGGTGGAATAGCGCAGCACCGTGGGAGGCAGTGACGGCATGAGCGGCTCGTGAGCATGTATGACATCGAACTGTTCGTTCGCCAGAATCTCGCGGGTGCGGCGCGCCAGCCGGAAGGAGAGGGTTATGCGGGCGATCGAGCCATTCGCCCGCACGCGACGCACTCCACCGACGCGATAGACGTCCTCACACTCACGTTCGAGGTTCCGGTCCGAGGACGGTGCCAGGATGCGAACGTCGTGCCCCAGCGCGCGGAACTCACGATACAGGTGGCGGATGTGGTTGGTCACCCCGCCGGGATAGGGATAGTCGTACGGCGAGACCAGACCGATCTTCATGCGGGCCGGCCCCGCCCTCGGCGGCTCGCCACCTCTTCGGGAGGCGTGTCAACCAGTCGCCTGCTCATACTGCCGCTCCGGTGCGCTCCATGGTAGCAGCCTCTTCCGGGCGCATCGCCCAGAGGGGCGTGAAAGCCAGCCACTGGTCCGGAAAGGCGGCGATGTAGGGTTGCATGGCGTCGGCCAGCCGCTGGGCGTTCTCGCGGTCATCGGCCTGCGGGTCAGCCGACCGTGCCATGGGGACCGGATCGGAAATGTGGCCCACGAATCCGTCGCCGCTTCGCGCGCCGAACGCAACATGGAGAGGCGCGCCGGTTCGCCGGGCCAATGACACGGCGGAGCGGGGCAATGCCGTCTCGCGCCCGAACATGATGACCCGAATACCCTTCCCCCGGGAGACGCGGTCACCCATGATGCCGACGATCTCTCCGGCACGCAGCGCTTTGACCAGCTCCCGCGGCGCGTGATCGACCGGGACGGCGCGAAAGCCCTTTCCTGTACGGATGGACATGAGAAACGTGAAGAGGCGAGCCGGACGCAGACGCTCTACCGGAATCGTGAGTCGGTAGCCGCGCGCGATCAGGATCTGACCGACCAGTTCGTAATTGCCGAGGTGGAGCGGAACGAGGATCATGCCGCGCCCCTGCCTCATGGCCTGTTCCACGTGCTCCCACCCCTCCACGCGGTCCACCTGACGCAGCAGGGCCGCGGTGCTGAGCCCGGCCGAACGCGCTATGTCCACCCAGTTGCGCGCGTCGTTGCCGAAGGCACGCCGCGCAAGCCGGCGCAGCGCGGGATCGCGCGGCGACAACCCGACCACCACGGAGAGATTGCTCAGCAGGGCACGCCGGGGCACCGGAAAGAGTATGTAGGCCAGGCTCCCCAGCGCATCAGCTATCCAGTACGCCGCCCGGGTGGGAACATGCGGAAACACCAGGCTGGCACATCGCAGCGCGATGTAGAGAGCAAAATTACCGATCATCCGATCGCCGCGTCCTTACGGCGAGCCGGTACTGCGCCCTGGGCATCCGCCTCGCGCTGCCAGACGGGCCGGAACATATACCACTGGTCGGGACGCTCTCGTACCACGGACTGCAGGGTATCGACCAGACGCTGCATGATGCGCTGCACATCGGTCTGATAATCCCCAGTGGCTTGAACGTCGACCGCGGGAAAGACCAGCCCCATAAAGGTTCGATCCGGCTGTCGAAAGACATAGGCAGGGATGATGGTAGCACCGGTGCGGAGAGCGAGGACGGCGGGGCCGCCCGGAACGGCCGCGGGCCGGCCAAAAAAGTGGACGTTGACCCCTTTCGCCAGATCCATCGGCCGATCGAACAGCATCGCCAGGGTGCCTCCCCGCCTCAAGACGCGAATCATCTTGCGCACATCGTTGACCGGTATCAAGTCAATGCCCTTTTCTCGCCGCTTTCGTTGGATCAACCGATCGAGGTACTCAGGGCGAAACGAGTCGTACACGGCGTGGAAATCCGTCAGCTCCGATAGCCGCATGCCGGCGAGCTCTATGGTGCCGAAGTGCGCCGTCGCAAGGATAACACCCTTGCCCCGTTGCAATGCCTCTTGCAGATGCTCCAACCCGTGCACCGGCATGGACGAAACGATCTCATCCTCCGGGGACAACACGGGTAGTTCGAGGAACTCCACCAGGTATTTGACGTAGTTCCGCATTGACTTGAGCGCGAGGCGGCGAACCAGCGGATCGCGCCGACCCAGAGACAGCACAGTCGCCATGTTGTCAAGCAGAATGCGCCGCTTGTGGCTCCAGGCCCAAAAGACCGCGTCGCCCACGGCGGTGCCGATGAGGTACCGCCATGGGCGGGGAATGTACCTGGACAGAAAGGCGCCGACCTGAATGACCAGATAGAGCGCCATCTGGACTACTGGACGGTGGCCGGCGCCGGCTCCTCGTCGCGCGCCGTCGCCTTGATGAACGCCTCGACCATGTCGCGGGCCTTCTCGTCCTTGTACTGCACCGGAGGAGACTTCATGAAGTAGGCAGACGGCCCCTCAAGGGCACCCGAGATGCCGTGATCAAGGCCGAGCTTCGCGCAGCGTACAGCATCAATGACGACACCGGCCGAGTTCGGAGAATCCCACACTTCGAGCTTCAACTCCACATTCAACGGAACATCCCCGAAGGACGTCCCCTCCATGCGAATATAGGCCCACTTGCGATCGGTCAGCCAGGCAACGTAGTCACTCGGCCCGATGTGGACGTTCTCGGCATCCAGCTGGTAGTCGAGCTGGCTCGTGACCGCGTTCGTTTTGGAAATCTTCTTCGACTCCAGGCGCTCGCGCTCCAGCATGTTCATGAAGTCGGTATTGCCGCCTACATTGAGCTGGCTGGTCCGCTCCATCTTGACGCCGCGATCCTGGAAGAGGCTGGTCAAGACGCGATGAACGATCGTGGCGCCCACCTGGGACTTAATGTCATCGCCGACGATCGGCACCCCCGCCTTCTCGAAGCGGCCGCGCCAGTACTGTTCCCGCGCGATGAAGACCGGGATGCAGTTGACGAACCCACAGCCTGCTTGCAGCACCTGCTCGACGTACCACTTCGTCGCTTCTTCACTGCCCACCGGCAGGTAATTGACCACAACGTCGGTGCCGGTGTCCTGCAAGACTTTCACAACGTCGACGGTCGGCCCGGGGGCTTTCGTGATGACCTGCGACAGATACTTGCCCAGCCCGTCATGCGTCATGCCGCGCTGAACCGGCACACCCAGGAAGTGGACGTCGGAGAACTTGTAGGTGTTGTTTTGCCCCGAGAAGATGGCCTGCGAGAGATCCTTCCCCACCTTGTCGGCATCAACGTCAAACGCGCAGCTGAACTCGATATCACTGATGCGGTAACCGCCCAGATTGACGTGCATCAAGCCCGGGATGCTGTCGCTGTCCTGAGCATTCCGGTAGTACTCCACCCCCTGCACCAGGGCAGAGGCGCAGTTCCCGACTCCGATGATTCCTACTCGTACCTTCGACACCTATCGCTCCTTTCGCTACCGCTCACCGACAGCCTCGAGGCGGGGGCCGGCTGCCGACGGCAGATCCGGTGCCTCCAATCCGAACCGAGCCGCGGCTTCCGACTGGTATTTCTCCAAGGTCTCCCTATTCAGTGAGCACCAGACTTGCCGGCCTCGGCGCTCGGTCTCGACGATTCCCGCCTTGCGCAGAATGCGCAGATGCCACGAAATCAACGGCTGGCTGAGCGCCAGCTCGTCACCGAGCTGACTCACGGTCATGCGGCCGCGGTCGGCCAGCAGTTCCACGATGTGCAGCCGCTTCCGGTCGGCCAGCGACCGAAAGTACTCCGCCAATTCGTGCGCCACGTCTGTCGATCCATAAGCGAGAATTGAATAAACATGCGCTTATACATTAGCGAACCACACGCCTCCGGTCAAGCTCGTGCTAGCGGGCCGCGACGGACGGCGTTGCCGGTCCGTCGGCGACGGCGTCATATAGCAGCCGGTAGCGGCGCGCGAACATCTCGTTGAGTTGTGTGGCGTCGGTGACCGAGCCAAACTCCAACCCGGCATCGCGCGGCACAATCATGAACGGAAACTGTTGCGGTCCTCCCAGTCCACCATGCGCGCCGGCGTGTTGCTCAAAACTCACCACCCGCGTTCCGTTGTAGGCGCCGAACACCACCAGATCGCCCGCGCTGGGCATGCGGGCCAGATGGATGAGCTGCGGGCGCAAGAGGGCCGGATCATCGTACTCGGCGAGGAACGAGAGGTCCACGACGTCGGCATCCTCCAGGACCGCTCGGTGGCCGCCATGAAGCGCGATTGTCTTTCCACCGTCGCGCGCGATGACGAGCCCGACGCCCGGGTGGTCGGCCAGATGTGCCATCAGATCGGGGGCGGCGCGTTCGATCTCTGACAGGTCGGGACGATGATCGACATCGGTAAAGTACACGTTGGCAAGGGCACTCGAATAGATGGCGAGCACGGGACCGGCGTCCGCGTCCGACAGGCCGGCCTGAAGAGGGCCAGTGCCGAGCCGCATGGCCAGGCGCATGCCTCGGTCGGCCAGATGACTCATGAGAGACGTTGTTTTTGGGCCCAATTCGGCCGCCAGTTCCTCCACCTGTCGAAATGCGGCCCGGTCACGGTGCTCCCGGGTGGACAGATCGGCGGCGGGGCGAACGGCATATCTTGAGATGAATTGCGCCAGGGACTCGCCGTGCAAATAGTCGAAGGGGCGGGACTCCGTCATTCCGTGGTCGCTCATGATGTACACGTCGTACGGGCGCAGGGCGATGGTGTCGATAGCACGCTTGATGTCCCGGACCTGGCGGTCGAGCGCCTTGAGAGCGCGGTAGGCCTCGGGGCTGCGCGGCCCCGTGTGGTGGGCAACGCCGTCGTAACCGATGTAGTTCGCATAGATGGCCGGCACCCCGCGGAAGATGTCGAGCCTGATGCCGAGGGTGGCCAGCTCTCTGAACAGGACATGCGTAAAGGCGCGGGTAATAGGAAAGACGCCCTCTGGGGTGACATAACGGCCGTGCAGCCGGGCCCACAGCGTCTGCCACAGCTCGATGAATACTTCCGCCACGGTTAGGGCAGCGGCCCGGCCGAGACGCCAGGGATGCAGAACCAGGAGGGCCAGAGCATCGATGCCGGTGAGGCGCGGCGGGAAACTGGTCCGGCCGATGGCGCTCGTCGTGAAGGGGGCCCGCTGCGCGCCGCCGGTCGCCATTCCCATATAGACACTGCCACGCCGGAAGAGGCCGGGACGGCTACCGGCGTTCCGAGTTTCCACACCGTTCATGTCAAGCGGCCAGCTGCAAATCACCGGCTTCCCCTGCTCTCGGTCCAGCCAGTAGAAGCCCGGGATGTCCGATTTACGCCCGTACATCAGGCTGCACTGGATCGCCGCCGTGTCACTCGGAATCCCGCACCGCCATCGGTCCACCCGGTGTGTCGTGCTCAGTAACTGCTTCAGGTGCGGCATGTAGCCGCGCTCCAGAGCCCTCAAGAGGTCCTCGTGTGACAGCGCGTCGATCTGGATCAGAACAAAGCCGCGCCGACGCCGCTCGATTTCGCTGAAGGGCAGGCGTAATCGGCGCAGGGCCGCAGCCGCCTTCAGGGCAGCGATCGTGCCGCGGAGGGAAAGCCGCACAGGTATACTCCGGTCAGATTTGGGACGCGCGGGATAATTTTAGCGGCTATGACTCGACGGGACTTGACGCACGTTGACGAAACGGGCGCGGCGCGCATGGTCGATGTGACCGAGAAAGCTGTCACGCGGCGCGAAGCGCAAGCCGCGGGGCGCGTCCTCATGGCGCCGGAGAC
>JAJPIP010000006.1 GCA_021324655.1 Pseudomonadota bacterium | reverse complement strand
GTCAACGACCTTTCGCCGAAAGATCGCGACATCGCGATGGTCTTCCAGAGTTACGCGCTCTATCCGCACATGAACGTCTACGACAACATGGCGTTCGGTCTCAAGCTGAGGAAAACGCCGAAGGCAGAGATCAAGCAGCGCGTGCAGGAGGCAGCGCGCGTCCTCGGAATCGAGAATCTGCTCGATCGGAAGCCGAAGCAGCTCTCCGGCGGCCAGCGCCAGCGCGTCGCGCTGGGACGGGCGATCGTCCGTAATCCGGCGGTCTTTCTCATGGATGAACCGCTGTCCAATCTTGACGCGAAATTGCGCGTGCAGACGCGCGCCGAGATCAGCAAGCTGCACCAGCGTCTCAAGACGACAGTCGTCTACGTCACGCACGATCAGACGGAAGCGATGACAATGGGGGACCGGATCGCCGTGATGAAGGATGGCTTCCTGCAGCAGATCGACCGGCCGCAGGTCCTCTACGACTATCCGGCGAACGTCTTCGTGGCCGGCTTCATCGGCAGCCCAGCCATGAACATGCTGACGGGTGACCTGGTGCGTGAGAGCAGCACCCTGTACGTGCGTGGCCAGGGCTTCGACGTGGCCCTTCCCTCCAACATCGCCGCGCAAGCTGGATCGAGCGATACTCGGCGGGTGCTGCTGGGAGTCCGTCCCGAGCACGTGATTCCGGCCGGGCGCTATCCGGGCGCGCAGCCCAACGCGCTCTCGACCACCGTTGAGGTCGTGGAGCACCTGGGCAATGAGATCCTTGTCTATCTCAACATGGGGGACAACACGCTAACGGCTCGGTTCCCGACCGACGTGTCAGTCCAACCGCAAGAGCACATCGACGTCGTTCTCGACCCGAACGGCTTGCACCTGTTCGATGCGGAGAGCGGCATCGCAATGGGTCATAGCCGGTCCGCGGTCGGTACGCCGGCCGCCTGAGCACAACGACAACGAGGCCGGACCATCTGGTCCGGCCTCAATGAGTCAGTGACCGTGCACCACGCTGTCGACTGTCGGTTCGTCGCCTTACTGGTCCGTCCCGGCTCGAGCCAGGCCGCTCCATGGCACCCGAAGCGGACTGCTTACCGCTGCTTCCTTCCGGACCTGACGGGGTTCACAGGGCTCCGCCGCATGGAACCCGGCTTTCAACGTCGGAACGGATAGCAGGCGCGGCCAACCGAAGCCTCGAGCGTGGAATTAAGCCCCGCTGTAGCGGATTGCGGGTACAGGGCACCGCTAGCTCCCCGCTTAGCACGATCGTTAGAGTGTACCTCGCTTCATCCTGTGCTGTAAACGGCCTCGCGTGATAAGGTAATCCGGGGACGCAAACTGGATGAGGGTGTTAACCGTGCGCGCGCGGGGCAGGCATGGCCTCGGTTTGACATGGCTCGGGGCAGGGCTGATTGCCGGCTGCCTCGTGGCCGTGATCACCATTGCCGCCGCCGGCCTCACCCTGTCGTCAGCCGTCATGGGCGCCGCGTCGGCATCCGTACTCCCCGCCCAATCCGGGGCTCTGCGGTGGGACGGCCGAGAGCCGCTGACGATACTTCTCATGGGGGCCGACAGCGCCCATCCGGATCGCGCTCCGGACGGCAGCCTCATCGTTGCCTCCTACCGCCCGCGACAGCACAGCTTGACGTTCCTCGCCATCCCCAGTAATCTCTGGGTCACAGTCCCCGGCTACGGTCAGACGACAATCGGCCAGGCCGCCGTGGACGGTGGGCCACGGCTCGCATTGACTGTCGCGGAAAGCGCGACTCACGTCGTCATCCCCTGGTATGCCGTGGTCGGCACGGATACGGGCCGGCGTCTCGTCGACAGCCTGAGCCCACTGCGTTTCGGCCGCACCCGCCTCAATGGCCGCGACGTCCTCCGGTATCTCGACGCCCCGGCCGTGACGACGGCCCTGCGTCGGGAAAGGAAGGTGTTCTCGACGTACCGTCAACAGGAACTACAGCCACAGCGCCTATTTGAACTCCCGACGGTCATTAACGCGCTGGGAGCGGGTCTCCGCACCAATCTCCCGTATGACCAGATCATGGGCGTGGTGCGGGCGGTCGCCGCGCTCGGCCCGCGCCAGGTGCACGGGGCCCTGCTCGACGGTCCCAGCGGTGCCGTGACCGAATACCGGACGGCCGGTCAGGCAGTCTCGATGCCGGCCTGGAATCGCATCGTCCCGATGACCTCGTCACTCTTTCCCCGCCCGCGCCTATCCGGACGCGTGTCGGTTCTCAACGCGTCGGGACTGACGGGAGCCGCAGCCTCACTGTCCGCGTGGCTCGGCGCGATGGGTCTTCCGGCACGCGGGATTGGGACGGCTCGGTCAACGCATCCGCACACCGAGGTTGTCATCAACACGGCGGTCTCCCGACACGATCGCAGCCTCGCGGCAGCCGTCGGAGCTTTGCTCCAGGTTCCCATTGTGGCGAACCGGATCCCGCAGCGACATGAGCCCGTGGTCGTCATCATCGGCCAGGACTACCAGTACCCCGGTCAGTAAAATCATCAGAACATTCACTGACGTTGACGAGCCTGATGAGCGGACCTATAATCGTCCAAGTTTGCGATGGACCGGGAGGCAGCCGGTGCCCCTGACCGAACAAATCGACGACGATCTAGTTCAGGCCCTCAAACGCCAGGATAAGACGACCCTCGCCGCCCTGCGACTGCTGAAGGCGGCCGTGAAGAATCGGGAGATCGCGAAGCGAGACCGTCTCACCGATGACGAATACCTCGAGGCGATACGCCGGGAGATCAAGATGCGGCGCGAGTCGAGCGTGGAATATGAGAGGGCGGGGCGTGACGAGAGCGTGGCCGAAGAGCGAGCCGCCATCGCCATCCTGGAGCGCTACCTGCCTGCACAGCTCGATGATCAGGCGATTCGCACGGTGCTCGAGGAAATTATCGCCGACACCGGGGCTAGCGGTCCGGGCGATGTCGGCAAGGTTATGTCGCGCGCTATGCCGGCCCTACGGGGACGTGCGGACGGCTCACAGGTGAACCAGATCGCGCGCGATCTTCTTCAGGCGCGCTCCTAGACGTACCGTTC
>JAJPIP010000003.1 GCA_021324655.1 Pseudomonadota bacterium | reverse complement strand
CTCTCCCACGAGCCGATGCACATCGACGACCTGGCTCGTGGCGCCTCCCTGCCTGCGCCCACCGTCGCCGGTACTCTCCTCATGCTGGAGCTCAAAGGCACCATCCGCCAGGTTGGGGCCATGTCCTTCGTGCTCGCCTGACCTGCCGGATGGTGAAGGTAGCGCGGCAGGTGGTCCTGCTGCGCTCCGGCCCCCGGTCGACAGACGCATCCGATCCGCTGGTCCCACTCCCGGGATGACCTGAACGACCACCATCATCGGCCCGGCAAGCTCCAACCCAGTACAATCCCAGCGTGTCAACACTCGTCATCGTTCCGTGTGGGCGGCACAAAGCCTGGGACAAGCACCCGGATCTCCTTAGCGTCGTGGCCAAGGATGCCTACATTAGCCCCACATTCCGACTGAACCGAGCGTACGCGGAGACTTTTGGCGATGCCTGGATGGTATTGAGTGCCAAGTATGGATTCATTCCGCCAGACTTCGTGATTCCCGGTCCCTACAACGTCACCTTCAAAGACCGGTCCACTGGTCCCATCGAGATTGCCGTCCTGCACGATCAGATCCGCTCCCAGCGCATCAATCGGGTGGACGCGGTAATCGCTCTCGGCGGGAAGGACTACCGTTCGATTGTCGAGTCAGCGTTCTTGCCCTCTGGTACTACCGTCGTCGCTCCCTTTGTCGGGCTCTCCATTGGCAAGTATCTCCAGGCCGTCAAACGCTCACTCGCTGACCATGACCCCCATCTCGACCGCTAACGCTATCACCTGAACCCGGTGACAACTGCATGAGGGGTAGGCGCGGCTGGACGGTTCTCGTACCACTGAGTACTATGTGTCACCATATACGCGCTCTACCATGTCCGCACATCAGTGCGGTCTAGAAACTGAGTCCACGGTGACGGATCCCCTCCCCACGTCCCCGCTCACGATCGAAAACGTCCAACACGATCTGCAGCGCCATCCGCTCATCTTCATGCGGCTGGCTGAGAACGCGCTGACCGTCGCCGAGAGCTTGCGGAATAACTACTTCCACAACACGGCGACATTTGTCGCCGCCCTCCGCATGGCCGCACGGCGCGAGAGCCCCATCATTGCGATGCGCGACGTCAGCGATCTTAGGTGGGGGGACCTTCAGGGTGAGGTCGTCACATTCATCGATGGTGGGGTGGGAGAGGTGCAGATCTCGAGTCAGGTCCCGGTTCTGCTGCGTGTCGGCTCGTACTGCGTTCGTACCGGTGAGAGAAACCTTGCCGAGCGCGAGCAGTTCGGCTACTACCCCGTGATCCTTGGCGACCTTGAAGGGGGCAGCAAGGAGCGCAAGGACTTCATTGATATTGTCCGTATCACCGCCGAACTCCTTGGTGGACTCGCTGTCCTTGAGCGCACGCCGGATCTGAAAGTCCTGATGTTCCATGGGCCGCTTGTGTACATGGTCGGTGCGTATGCGGGCCACACGCCGTTCACCGAGCACGACATCGATCTCTTCTTGCAGCAGTATGCGCCGGACCCGACCATGGGCCAGTCGCTGAAGGAGAGCTTCCTGCACGAAGCAGCATTGGATGTCTACCCTCGACTCGCTCCGGGCCGTGCCGACGAATGGGCGGCCAGAAGGCTCTTCGAGCCCCTCTCCTGGATGGCGTTTCTCTATAGGCGCCTCATCAGCGTGGCTCGAGCACGCACGCCTCGGCCTCTCGTCGCTGGCGTGGTCGAACGGGGAGGGTTGCGCGACTTCAGTGAGCGCGTGCTGCTGGAGCGGGTCTTCAAAGGGCTGCGGGAGCGAGGAAACGTCAACTACTTCAACGCCATGTATGGGCGCTCGGACCTCACCACACCGAAGACGTTGCTGGACCGTCTGGGCTACACCGATACGCTCCTGCTTGCCATGTTGCTCACTCCCGGGGAGATGTGTGAGTCCTGGGAGATGCACAAGTACGAGGGACTGCGCCACGGTAACATTGCCCTTCCGGGGGAAGGTTTTGAGAGCGTGGTGAACTTTGACGAGCTCAAACCGGGACCTCATGGATTTCCGCGAGTCATCGGCACGTATGTCCAGGCAACGAGCACGACTGAGCCGGTCCGGGTTGAGGTGTTTGCCGATCTCGGGGAGGATCAAGCGCTGGAAGTCGCGCGCCGGGTCTACCTCTACTCGCGCTTGCTGCCCGGCTATGGCTTCCCGGTGGGCCTCGACATCGCCGATAAGTATGCTAAAGTGCCGGCCTGGATGACCGATGCCTACAGCAAACTCATCCGTCTCCAACTCGGCATCAGTCTGCAAACGGGCGAGGTAGACGACGCAACGATGCGCGAGATTCTCGTGCAGGCGATCTACATGACGCATCGCGACTGGCTCTTCCGACCGGAAGCATAGCCGACAAAGGAGAAGAACGATGGCAGTGCCCAAGCCGCAAGCACACTCGCCCGCGTCCTACGTCGGGACCTTGGTCGGAGAGAGTACGAGCCGAGAGTTTCGGCTGGCGGTTGCCGCGGACGCCCTCCGTGAGCAGGACATCATTGCAGTCGATGCCGAACTCCACCGGCCGGAAGATGGGAGCGTCGAGCCGATCCGCGTTTGGGCAAAAGTCCAGCGTGTCGAACGTCTCAACCCCCTCTTTCCATCGGAAGCCGGCCATGAGCTAGCCGCCACCCGCACGAACCCGTTTGACACCGTGCTCTCCTTGAGTCGCGAGATGGTCACGGCCGTCTGCGCCGTTCTCGGCGCTGAGCCACTTGATGGCAAGGTGGGAAAGCTCGACCACCTGCGCTACCCGGCCCAACCCGCTTCCACCGCCTATCGACCTGCCCCGGAAGACGTGGCGCGTGTAGTGCTGGGTGACCTCGCCGATCGGCGCAACCGGTCACTCGATATCGCAACGCTCGCCAATCGCCCCGATGTCAACGTCTCTGCCGACGGTCATGCCATCGTGACCCGGCATCTCGCCATCCTGGCGATGACGGGTGCCGGCAAGAGCTGGGCGGCACGCCGCATCATCGAGCAGCTCGCCGCGAAGAACTACCCCATCGTCATCTTCGACCCGCACGGTGATTACACGGGCCTCACCGAGGTGGAGGGCCTGCAGGGCAGGGTTCAACGGTACTTTGCGAGGTTCCCGCTGTTCGACGAAGACAGCGAGACGGTTGCAGAAATCGTCGACTCCCTGGGATACCCTCTCTCAGATACCATGCGGACCCGGTTTGGTGACGTCTTTGAAGCCGCCCGATCGTTCCTCGCGGACGATCCTGCGGAGAGGCGCGACCGGGTGCGCTGGCTCGCTGATACGCTTCACCGAGCCGATATTACCGAGATCGGCGTGGAAACGAACATGTGGCTGGTTGCGCGCATTGCCGAGGCAGGTGAGTTAGTCCTGCGTAGTGATGATCCGGCGGAACGCCAGCAGCTGGAAGACTGGGGATGGCGGGGATTCACCACTTACTCAAAACAAGACGTCAGAACGCTCGAGGCCATCAAGAAGCGCACGTACCGGGCCGCGGCGGCTCTGTCGCAGATGGAGCGACAGAGCCGTAAGATCGCCGGAGAGGCCCAGCCTCTGCCGACGAACCGCCAGGAGTTAGTCCGCTACGGCCGGATCAGTGTCATCTCCTTAGCCGGGTATACGAGTGATTTCCAGGCGACGATTTACAGCATCATCGCCAACGATATCTTCGAGGCGCGGGTGCGCGAGGAGCTCCGGCTGCCAGTTCTCTTACTCCTGGAGGAAGCGCACAATTTCGCGCCGGGACAGGCGTACACGCCAGCGGAGCGGCGGGCAATCACGACCACCAAACAGATTGCCCAGGAAGGCCGCAAGTTTCGCGTCGGCCTGATCCTTGTCAGTCAGCGCCCGTCACGCCTGGATGAAACCACCCTCTCCCAGTGCAACTCGTTCATTATCATGCGCATGGTCAACCCAGCAGACCAGAGCTACGTGCGCAAAGTGATCGAGAGCCTAGGCGAAGACGAAGCGCGGATGTTGCCCGACCTCGAGGTCGGTGAAGCGATTCTCTCCGGGCAGTTCACCAGCCTACCCATCCTGGTCAAGATCAAGCCGCCCGAATCCAAGGGGGAGCGGGAGGAAACCGACGCTTTCGAGGAGCTCGAGCGCATTCATGCGGCGCCAGCACAATAGCGCTGTGCTGATCGTTGCCGGACTGAGTCTCAAGAACCTCAACCCGCGGGTCTGGGATCCCGAATCACCGTACTACATGCGTGCTCTGCAGGCGGTTATGGTCTCGTACGCCGACTTCCACGCTATGCCGGCACGACGCAAGGCCGCCATGGAGCAGGGTCTCCACGCCTCGCTCGGTATTCCATTCTCGGTCCGCATCTTTCTCGATAACGGAGCGTTTTACTTCATCAACCGACACGAGGAGCTGCCAGTCAAGGACTATGAGGAGTTCGTCGCTGCGGCTCGCCCCGACTGGTACCCCATTCCCCGCGACTACATCCCTACCCCAGGCATGCCAGCGGACCAGAAGCACGCCTGTTTCACGCGCACGATGGAAGTGAACAGGGCCTACGAGCACGATGGTTACGTCCCCGTCATTCATATCGGTGAGTATCTCGAGACGTACACCACGGCCATCTGTGAGCATCCAAAGCTGGCTGGGAAGCCTGCGATGGCGTTAGGCGGCATCGTCCCGAACTTGCTGCGAACTAAGCAGGCGATGGCCTATGCCGACATTCTGACGGGCCTGCTGCACATGCGGTCGCGGTTTGCCGACAAATCCCTCCATGTCTTCGGCATCGGTGGGACCGCAACCATCCACATCGCCGCTCTCCTTGGCCTTGATTCGGTGGACTCGGCAGGATGGCGCAATCGGGCAGCCCGGGGTATCGTGCAACTGCCTGGTAGCGGGGATCGGATGATGGCGGATCTAGGCAAGTGGCGAGGGCGCCGGCCGAGCGACGACGAGTTGTCTGTTCTTGACCAGTGTCGATGCCCCGCGTGTCAGGTGAATGGGATGGATGGACTGCGCGCATCCGGAACGGTGGGGTTCTGTTACCGTGCGACCCATAACCTCTGGGTGCTGCTCGAGGAGGCAGGGCTCATCGATGAGCAACTTACTACCGGCACCTACGTGGACTGGTATGCGGGACACATCAGTAATTCGATTTACCGCCCGCTTATAGACCAGCTTCTGTCAAAGTGCGGACACGGGGAAGCTGATTTTTCACAGAGATAAGGAATCGCCTCCCGTCGTACTCATGCCCCAAAGTCGCCATTCCCCGGTCTTCCATCATGCGATGAAGCGCAACCGGGCTGGACGAGGCACCAGACCTGTCCCTGAGTGAGGCAGCCGAATCAGGCCGTTCGCAGTTGTTCAGCCAGGTCCGTGAAAGTCACAGTGCCGTGCTCCGCGGCCGCCTCGAATCGTGACTGTGGCACAGAGGGGTATTGCCAGCTGCCATACTCCGTCTCGCTTATCTTTTGGCACCACATACGCACCGCCTGGCTCTTGAGTGCCGTGTTCGGGCGGACGGCCAGCGCACGACCTTCACGAGCCTTGACTCGAAGGCGTCATACACGGAGAAATCGGTCACCAGCCACTCGAACAGCGTCCCATCCGGCTTTGGGGCCCCGCTGCCGTGCCAGAGCGTTGCGGGCACATCGAACACCGCACTCACGCGGACTATCTGCGCCATGAAGGCACGGGGAAAGAGTGAGACGGAGTTCTCGCGTCGGCCGTCGAGCAGAAGTCGTCGAACGGCATGAAGCACCCCACACCGAGTCCGTCGGTGTCGAGATTGTCGAAAAGAAAGAAGTTCACGTAACTGCGGAAGTCGCCGAACCGTATGAAGAAGTCGGCATAGAGTGAGAGCGTGTCCGCGACTCCCACAGCGCAGGAGAACGACCGGACGCATTGGTTGGCATCCGCAGCCTTTGAGGTGAGCGCGCTAACAACACACTCGCCGGACGAGGTCACCGGGCGCGACCCCGCACACCTCACCGACCAGGTGACAGACCCGTCTCTGCGGTCCCTGCCCCGGGGTCCCGTCGCGCCTCCCTTCTGACATTCTTGGGATGGTGAACTTCCGAAGCTTCAACGTTCCAGCAGTGACGTTCCACCGAGGCCATCTGGTCGGGCGCCTATGTTCTATACCCCCATGTGGATTGTCGACTCGCTGGGTCTCCTCGGACGAGAGTGTCGCACCCGAGTTGCACTGCCGCGTGGCCGGAAAGACGCTACGACACTGATGGACGGAGAGTCTACCACGCGTATGCCTCCGGGGCCCGGCCGCCTGGACCCGGGAAAATGACATCGAGCTCGTGAAGCACGTTCTCTGGGAGGTTGATACCGACAGCCGGTAGGGCGGTCTCAAGGTGGTCGAGCGTCCGGGGACCGATGACTGGTGCCACCACTGCTGGCTGATGGAGCAGCCAGGCCAGCGCGACGGCTGCCGGGTGCGCTCCTAGGTCAGAGCACAGGGCGGTATACTTTTGCACCTGTGACCGGCCCCGTGCCAACTTCTCTTCCGGAACTTCCGCGGTACGTGGTCTGGTCGAGAAATCATCAGGAATGCCCGTGAGCATCCCACGCGCGAGCGGGCTCCACGGGAGCAGAGCGACGCCATAGGCGCCGCACGCCGGAATCACTTCGAGTTCAACCATGCGCGCAGTCAAGTTGTAGAGGCTCTGCTCGGAGACGAGGCCCAGAAAGTGCCGGTGCTGAGCTGTCTCATTGGCACGCGCGATTTGCCAGCCTGGAAAATTGCTGCTTCCCACGTACAGCACCTTCCCCTGGCTGACCAAATGCTCCATGGCCTGCCATATCTCGTCCCATGGTGCCGTCCAATCGACGTGGTGCATCTGATAGAGATCGAGATAGTCCGTCTTCAGGCGACGGAGACTCGCATCGCACGCTTGCCGAATGTGGCGCGCCGACAATCCAGACTCATTGGGCCAGTCGCCCATCGGTTGGTAGACCTTGGTGGCCAGCACGACTTTCTCGCGGCGACCGCTACCCTGGGCAAACCACCGGCCCAGCAGCGTCTCCGTCACGCCCTCACCCAATTTACGGCCATACTCGTCGGCCGTGTCGATGAAGTTGATCTCCGCGTCGAGAGCACGGTCCAAGATGGCAAAACTGTCCCGCTCGGACGTGAACAGCCCGAAGTTCATCGTTCCCAAGCACAGCCGGCTCACCTGGAGGGCGGTTCGGCCGAGACGCGCGTATTCCACTGCTATGTCTCCTCCCTCATGCCACGTCCGCGGCGGTCGCGATGGTGCTGCTGAGGCCCGGCCCCCAACCGAGATCACAATATCACGACAGATACTCCATCGTGATGGGGCGCGATCCCAGGGACTGTGACGTTCCCGTGCCTCCACTCTCCGGGCCTTCGACGGTCGAGAAAGGAAAGAACCATGCACACTCACCACTTCCAGCCGACGCACTACCATACGACCATCGGTTCCCATGAACCCGTCCTGCACATCTCCCCGGGCGACACGGTGATTACGACGGCTGTCGACGCGGCAGGCTGCGACGCGACCGGAAATCAGGTCACACCGCCTGGGAACCCACAGACCGGCCCCTTCTTTGTGGAGGGCGCTGAGCCGGGCGACGTTCTCGTGTTCCGCATCGAGGCCCTTCGCCCGACACGCGTCGCCGGCTTCTCGGCGACCGTCCTAGCCGAGAACGTGGTTGACCCCGACGCCGTCCGCACGCTGCCGGAGCCGCAGGGGTCGAGCTGGCAGATCGACTTTGACGCCGGCGCCGTCCAGTTGGCGAGACCCCGTACCCGGCTAGGGCACCTCACTCTTCCGCTCGCCCCCATGCTCGGGTGCTTTGGCGTGGCGCCTCCTCGTGGTCAAGCGATATCGACGGCCACCTCCGGCGCGTACGGCGGGAACATGGATTATCGCGGCCTCGGACAAGGGGTAACGGTCTACTTCCCCGTCTTTGTCCCGGGTGCCCTACTTCACCTGGGCGATGCGCACGCGGTTCAGGGCGACGGCGAGATTGTCGGGACTGGGGTCGAAGTATCCTGCGAGGTAAGGTTCACTGTCGATCTCATCAAAGGGAGGGCACCCTCCTGGCCGCGCGGCGAGAATAGCGAGTACATCTTTACGCTCGGCAACGCGCGTCCACTGGATCAAGCGTTGCAGCATGCAACCACCGAGATGACACGCTGGCTTGTCGACGAGTACGGGTTGGATCTCCGCGCTGCCAGCATATTGCTCGGACAGGGCGTGCGGTACGAGGTCGGAAATGTCTACGATCCGGCCTATACCATCGTCTGCAAGGTCCCGAAGAAGGTGCTCGCCCAGATTCCCGTCGTGTGATCCCGTGGGGAGACCGGGTCAATCGGCCCGGTCGATGTAGACGGTTTTCCGCGGGGTAAAGAAGTCGACAGCGACTTTTCCCTGCTCGCATGAGCCGCCGGAACTCTCCGTCATGCCCCCGAACGGCGCCTCGAACTCAAGCCCGGCACTCTTCAGAGTGACTCTAACGATACCGGCGCGACCGTCCTTGACGAAGCGGAATGCCCCGCTCAGGTCGCGGATGAAGATACTCGCCGGAAGGCCGTAGGGTGGTGTGGCATTCGCCACCGCCACACGGCGCTGCCGAGGTCTATCGTGAGTTCTTCACGGGCCAGATGCCGGCCCGTAGCATGATCCAGGTCGGACTCGTCCCGCCTCGGCTGGTCGAGATTGAAGCGGTGGCCGTCCGCCGGTAGCCAACTAACGTCGTGAGAGTCCACATCATGCATGAGATTGTGCCTTTCGACCCGTCGGTCGTGTGTCCTTGGTGGGAGAGAAGATGGGCGAGCGTCCGGAGCGTGACGGGAAGCGACATCGGAGCGCATGGCGTCAGGCGTCACCCTGCGGTATCAGGGAGAAACTCTCACGACCGAGCGGGCTGGCACCAGACTGGGTGATCAGGAAGTCTTGCTCCAGCCGCACTCCCCCCACACCGGGCACATAGCAGCCCGGTTCGATGGCCACGACCATGCCCGCGCCAAGGACGGTCGACGACCCCGGACGGAGCCAGGGCTCTTCTTGCTGCTTCACCCCGAACCCATGGCCTGTGTGATGGGGAAATGAGGAGTCCACTCCGCACTCGTCGAGGGTGCGGCGGGCCAGGCGATCCACGTCGTCCCCGGTGAGTCCCGGACGCAGGGCCGCCCCGACCGTGTGCAGGGTTGTCAGCACGGCGCCGTGCAAGCGCTCCAGTTCCGCGCTCGGTTCGCCCCGACACCAGGTGCGCGTGAGGTCGGCATAGTAGCCGTGGATTCGAGGGTACGCATCGAGGAGGATGGCGTCACCGTCCTGCAGTCGGCGCCCCGACGCGTGTGGGTCACCGTCACGAGTTCGCACGTCACCGCTAGCGAGGTTGCCTTCGATCTCCACGTCCCCTCCGGCCGCCGCATTCAGGGCACTGGCCAGTGTCTGCCACAGGTCGACCTCGGTCGACGCCGTGTGGACGTGCGGTTCCAGCTCGCCGAGGGCGCGATCCAGCAATGACACGTTCTCTCGGATCAGCTGAATCTCGTCGGCATCCTTCACCTGCCGAAGCACCTCGATGACAGGTCCCACATGGTGAAGGCCGTGATCTCCCGCGGCATGGAGGAGAGTGCTATCGGGCGGGGCCACATCAACGCAGGCGGGGCGCCTCTGGAGCAATCCCGCGATTCTCTGCGAGAACTCCACCTGGGAACTGCCGGAGATCATCTCAACATCGGGGAGCGACGGGAGGGCGCCGTGTCGTGCGATGAGACACCACCGGCCGCCAGTGAGAACGAGACACGCCGGGCCGGCGATGGCGCGCTGGCCCGTCAGCCAGAGAAGATTGTCCGGATCGGCGATGAGCAGACAGTCAAAGTGTTCGGCAACGCGAGAGCGTCTCCCCCGTGCAGCTATAGGATCGAGCACCAGCCGGCCTCATGCATCATCGCCCACCTCTTCAGGCAACTCATACCAGGCCATGTGCCGCCCGACTTTGTCCCGGAGTCGCCAGCTGAGCGACTTGGGTGCACTCTCCATGGAGCGCAGGATAGTATCGACGCGTTCGTGCACGCGTGCCACGTCCTCCGACTCGGCCAGGATCTCCCCCGCGAATCGTTGCACCGTTTCAAGGTTATCGTGGAGGGTTGTGTACCAGCCCCAGTCTGCTCCCGTGACCGCACCGATGTAGTGGAGACCGAGAGAGTCGGGCGTGTCGTCGCGCTCCGGGTCATAGCGGAGGAGGAGCGTTACGGCATCACTCGCGTCTTTCCTATTGAGTTCGACAACCTGCAACTTCAAAAGGAGGAGATCAGAGGGGGGGAGCGTGTCGCCCGGAAGTCGCAACCGCGGTGCGAGATCGAGCTTGTGGCACATCTCGAAGGTCCCGAGAAAGCAGTCGACTTGGCGGTCGTTCTCGCGGTCATAGAAGAGAAGGCGTGAGGCGCCATGCAACGCGTTAAACTCGCGATCGGCTTCGTAGCCCTCAGCGATGAGCATGTCACGCACGGTCCGACCGGCCCGTTTGGGCGCTGCGAAATCGATGTCCTTGTAGGCGCGCACGAGGTCGGGGCGCTGCGCTAGATCCCCACACCGCAATGCAATCGCGACACCCCCTAAGAGACGCAGCGGCACGCTCTGCGCGTTCCCCAGCGCCACCAGCCGCTTGCCCTCCGCGACAATATCCGTGTCTCTCTGGTGCATGCCGCCCTCGCGGGGCTGTCGTTCTATCACCATCCCGAGCTCCTCTCCCGGCGCACTCTCAGGTCTTCAACAGGCTGGCGGCTGGCGTAGCGGCCAGATGCGCAAAGTGAGTGCGCATCCCCTGCAGGTGAGCGCGCATCCTCCGACTGGCCAGCCGTGAGTCGTGGGCGGCGACTGCCTCATAGATGCGCTCGTGTTCGCCCAACTCCCATTCATGGTAGCCAGGCAGATTTCGGAGGATCGTGCCTCGTTCCAGGAGCAGATGCACATACGAGGCGACGAAGCCTGCCAGGACATCGTTGTGCGTGGCCCGAGCCAAGGCCAGGTGAAAATTGGCGCTCAGCTGAAAGGCATCCCGCCCCCGCCCACCTAGGGCCTCAGCATTCCTGAGCAGCGTCAGGAGATTCGCGAGATCCTGCGGCGTGGCACGTCGGGCGGCCAGAGCGGCAATGCGAATCTCGATGATCTCACGGGCCTCAAGGAGTTCGGCGGTGATGCCGCGAGCGAGGGCTGCAGAGATCAGACCTGTCCCCATTCCATCTGGCCCAACCTGCGGTGACGTGTCCCGGACAAAGGTGCCATACCCCTGACGAATCTCGATCAACCCCAGGACGGCGAGTCCCCGGAGCGCCTCGCGGACCGAGGAACGTCCCACGCGCATGCGCTCCATCAATTCGGTCTCGGTCGGCAAGGGATCCCCGGCCCGTAAGCCCTGCTCACGCACGAACGCCATGATTTGCTCGGCGACCCGCTCGCTCAGCCGGACGCGGCGGGGGGGAGTTAGCGCCATCCGTCGATACTACGCAACCTTCTGGGTCCCTGACGACAGCGGATCATCTGATGTTTAGGGTCCTGATTCCGTCCCAGGCCTGGTCCGATTGCCACTTTCGCGCCTGAGACGTGCTGGCACCTGGTTTTGTTCACCAATAAACTGCGAGACGATGCGCTTTCCTGTCTTTGACTATGCGCGGAGTCCTACCTATACTGGCTTTCGAAGGTAGGAAACATCTGATGAATCTTACCACCCCACCCAGGATGCAGATCGGCAGGGGCCGGTCAGCCATCGTTCATGACATGAGGGAAGAGAGATGACAGTAAGCGATACGGCACAAACGAGTGGTCGGCGCACCTTCTTTGCTCGTCAGGCGACTGGCTTGGTCCGTGAGGCCGGCCTCCTGGACATGATCCTGTTCAACATTGTTGAGAACACCACCCTGGGCGTCGGGTTCGCGTTTGGTGTGACCTATATCCTGACGGCCCTGGTTGGCACCAATCTCGTCGTGTCTCAGATCATCGCGACGATTTTCGGTCTGTTCGTCGTCACCACCTGGGGGTTGCTGTCGGCATCTATTCCCCGCAGTGGTGGCGACTACGTCCTCAACACGCGTGTGCTCTCCCCCGCTCTCAGCTTTGTGGGCAGCTGGGGTATGTTCATGTCCAGTCTTGTCTTCAACGGCATCGTGGCGGCCTGGGTCAGTCAGCTCATGCTCTCGCCCGCCTTCGCGTCGTTGGGGATGGTCATGCATAATTCCACGCTTGCCAACATTGGAAGCGCGCTCGGCACCACCGGCTGGACATTTGTGATCGGCACAATCGCCTTACTCGTGACGGGGTTCGTCGCCATGCTCGGCATGCGCCCTTCGATGCGCGTACAGGCGGTCATGGTGCTGATCGGTATGCTCGGCTTTGTGGTCGCGCTCCTTGCCCTCGTCTTCATGGGCCACTCGACCTTTGTCTCGAACTTCAATGCCGTGTCGAAGCCCTACACGCACCAAGCCGACACCTACCACTACTTCCTCACCGCAGCAACCAAGGGCGGGTTGTCGATCACGTACTCCCATGCGGTGCAGTACACCTTCATTGCGTTCCTGGCGATCCAGGGGTTGGTCGCGAACAGCTTCTGGTCGGCCTATGTCGCCGGTGAGATCAAAGGGGTGCGGGGTACACGGCGCCAATGGTTTATGATGCTCGCTCCGGTGCTGATCACTGGAATCCTGCTCACGCTTGCCTTCATCCTGTTGTTCTACCGGCTGGGCTACAACTTCGTCACGGCGGCCAATTACCTGAGCGCGGCTGACCCCACGAAGTACGCCATCCCTGCCCCACCTTATGCGTCCCTCCTGACGGTTCTCGGTACCGGGAACGGCCTGCTGACCTTTATCGTCGGTTTCGGTCTTTGCGGCTGGGGTATTGCCATGGCGTTGGCGAACTATCTGTTCATGTCGCGCATCCTCTTTGCCTGGTCGTTTGATCGGATCGTGCCGCTGAAGATCTCCGAGGTCAACGACCGTCTCCACAGCCCCATCGTGGCGCTCGGTATCGTGTTCGTGGGGTCGGAGGTCGTGCTGTACATCTTCGCCTTCCTGCACAGCCAGGCCTCGTCGTTCGTCGCAAGCTACTTCCTGCTGGGCACCCTCGCGCTGGCTCTGGTGGGTGTGTCCGGCATCGTCTTTCCCTACATCCGCCGCGACATGTATGAGAATTCACCGGCCAAGATTGAGGTCGCCGGCATCCCGGTCATCTCGATCGCCGGGGCCATTACCCTGCTGGGAGAGATCGGCACCGGGCTCATCTACTTCTTCTACCCGACGCTCGGTCTGCCCTCGTTCGGGACCACCGCAGCGATCCTCCTCATTCCGCTCGCCGTCGGTCTGGCGATCTTCCTCGTGGCCAAAGCCGTCCGGCAGCGTGAGGGCATCGACCTGAACGCCGTCTACCGCTCGATCCCGCCGGAATAGGCCCGGACTGGACGGCGATAGCGACAAGGCATGACGAAGACACGCATCTTTTTTGCCAGTGACGTCCACGGCTCGGAACGCTGCTGGCGCAAGTTCCTCAATGCCGGCAAGTTCTACGGCGTGGACGTGCTGATCATGGGCGGCGATATCGCGGGTAAGCTCATCATCCCGCTGCTTGATGAGGGGAATGGCCACTACTCCTGCCACTTCCACGGCGATCAGCGGACCTCGACTGAGGCGGAAGTCGAAGCGTTGGAGAAGCGCATCCGGGATGGAGGCTACTATCCCGTGCGCATGACTCCGGAGGAGGTCGAGGCGAATGACAGGAAAGAGGCGCAGGACGCTCTGTTCGAACGCGTGATGGTGCAGGAGTTCGAGCGCTGGCTGCAAATCGCCGAGGAGAAGCTCACCGGGACCGGGATCCGCTGCTTCGTCTCACCGGGGAACGACGATATCTTCGCCCTCGACACGCTTCTGCGCAACCAGACGGTCGTGGAGGCGCCCGATGGGCAGCGGCTGAAGATTGACGACGAACACGAGATTATCGGTGTCGGCTACTCGACGCCCACACCCTGGCACACCGAGCGGGAGTGCTCGGAGGAGGAGTACGCGTCCAAACTCGACCGCCTCGCGGAGCAGATCGAGGACACGTCCAAGGCCATCTTCGACATCCATTGCCCGCCGTACGATTCCGGCCTCGATCACGCCCCCAAGCTCACCGATGATCTCCGGCCCGTCACCATCATGGGCCAACCGCAGTTGGCGCCGGTGGGAAGTACCGCGGTGCGCGATGCCATCCTGCGATACCAGCCACTCCTAGGACTGCACGGGCACGTCCACGAATCAAAAGGGATCGTCAAGCTCGGTCGCACGGTGTGTATCAATCCGGGCAGTGAGTACACCGAGGGAGAGTTGGCGGGCGCTCTGGTGCGCGTCAACGGGGGAAAAGTAGACCAGTATCAACTGGTAACCGGTTAGGAGGATTCGATGCAGACCTGGTTGCACTGCCGGTGCTGCGGGGCCGAGTACGAACTCGGCCCGTACTTCCAAGGGTGTCCGGCCTGTGAAGGCGCTTTGGAAGTCGCCTTTGAATACGGGGCTCTCCGCCCCGAGGTCGTTCGTGATCTCGTGCAGCCAGGCGGGCCAGCCCGCAGTGCCGCCCTGCTCCCAGTCGAGGACCTCGCCGATGTTGTGACACTGGGTGAGGGGAATACCCCGCTCATTCCCAGCACGGCCATCGGCCCCAGTCTCGATCTGGAACACTGCTTCTTCAAGAACGAGACGATGAATCCTACGTGGGGGCATAAGGACAGGGCGCAATCCCTCATGCTGACAAAGGCCCGCGAGTTTGGTTATCAGCATGTCGCCACGACTTCCACCGGCAACCATGGCGCGTCGGCCGCCGCCTACACGACGCGGGCCGGCCTCCGGGCCTGTGTGGTGCTGTGCCCGCCAGAGACCGCCGATCTCTTGTTGCACTTGATCGACATGTACAACGGCATCCCACTCGTGGCCGATTGGGCGGTGCGGCATGAGTTCCTGCACTCCCTGGTCAAGGACGAGGGGTGGTACCCGGCGACGGGGATGCGTGCTGGGCCGGCCTCGAATCCATATGGCGTCGATGGGTACAAGAGCATTGCCTACGAGATCGTGCGAGACCTCGGCCGGGCTCCCGACCAGATGTTCATGGCCTCAGCCATCGGGGACAGTTTCTACGGAGTCTATAAGGGATTTCAGGAACTTCTCCGCTACGGGGTCATCGACCGACTGCCCCGGATGAACACGTGTCAGCCGGCCGGGGCGAACGTCCTCGAGCAATCGGTGGCGTCCGGGCTCCGGGAGTGCATTACACTCCCCAATCCGCAGTCGGTGGCCATCTCGGTGCGCGAGCCGACATCCGGTGAGCATGCCTTAGAAGCGATCTACCAGTCGGATGGCCGAGCGCTCTCTGTGCCCGACGAGCAGATTCTCGAGGTGATGCGTGCCATTGGCCGAGAAGGACTCTGCGTCGAGCCGGCCTCGGCTGTTGCCGTGGCCGGCCTCATCCATGCCCGCCAGGCGGGCTGGGTGGCGGACGACGAGTACGTGGTCGCCGTGCCGACCTCCAGCGGCGTCAAGTGGCCCCACGAATTGAGCCTCGTGACCAGTAGCGGGGAGAGGGTGCAACCCACCATCGCCGACTTGCAGCGCGTTCTGCGTGACCGCGGGCTCGACGTCACCTTTCAGCCGGTCGGGTAGGGACGTGGAGATCGGCCGAGCGGAGTATCGGTCTCGGGTCGCCGCACTCCAGCAGCTGATGGAGGAGCGGGCGATCGATGGCGTTCTATTGACCGACGAGGCCAATGTCATCTACTTCACCGGGTTTGAGACCGAGCATCTCTTCGCGACCCGGAGTCGGATGGTCGGGCTCGTGATCCCGACCGCGGCGGACCCGCAGGCGGTCGTGCCCCGGTCCCATCTGCGGGACGTCCGGGAGCAGACCGGCCTCGAGGTCCTCCCGTATGACAGCCTCCGCCACGCACCCGTTGACGCCCTAGCCCCGCTTCTCGCCCGCTGTGGTCGGAGGATCGGCCTCGAGCTGGGCTTCGAGCAGCGCGTCGATATGACCCTCCAGGATGCTGATCGGCTCCGCGCTCAGCTCGATGAGGCGGTCGACATCAGTGAGGACATCTGGCAGTTGCGCATGACCAAATCCCCGACTGAACAAGCCCTGATCCAGCATGCCTGTCGGATCGGGGCCGAGGCACTGGAGTCCGCCATCCCCTGTACCGGGGCGGGCGATACCGAACGGAGCCTGGCCAATCGGATCAGCGCTGAGGTCGCCTCCCGCGGGGGCCGCGTCGCCTTTCTCATCATGACCTCGGGCGCGGGATCATACCACCGCGCGAACGGGGCGCCGCGTGATAGGGTCCTTCAATCCGGTGACTTCATCTTCATCGATCTGGGTGTGCGCTACCGCGGGTATCACTCCGACTTCAATCGCAACGTCGTGGTAGAGGCCGCATCCCCCGAGCAGTCCCAGGTGCAGGACACGATCAAGGAGATCACGGAGCAGGCGGCGCGCCGCCTCGTGATCGGGACAACAGCGGCCGACGTCTACCACGCCATTCTCGATGACTGTCGGCAAGCCGGCTTGGATCTACGGATCGCCGGCCGGGTCGGGCACGGCATCGGATTGGGCGTCACCGAACCTCCGCATATCTCGGCGGAGGACGCCACACCGCTCCGTGAGGGGATGGTGACAACCATCGAGCCGATGCTGGCGTGCGAGAAGGGCCTATTCTGCGCCGAGATCATCTACGCGGTGGGGCCACACGGGGGACAACCGCTGAATCGCGGCGCGAGTCTCTTGGTCGCGGGAGGGCAGGACTGATGTCGGTGCAGGCGGCGCGCGACTTTCTCGCCGCGAAGCAGGACGATCTGATCGACTTTCTGCAGACCCTGGTGACGACCCCGAGCATCACGGTGGAGATGGGCGAACGAACGATCGCCGATCGTGTCAAGGCAGTGGGACGCGACCTGGGACTGGGGGAACCTGACGTCCTGGCGGCGGTGCCGGAACACCCCAATCTGCTCTATCGCTTTGATGGTCCCGATCCCGGTCCTACCTTGATCCTCAATGCACACCTGGATACGCAGCCGGTCGGCGATCCCTCGGCCTGGACCCATGATCCCTTTGCCGCCGATACCGTAGATGGCCGGATGTACGGGCTGGGCACGTCCGACATGAAAGGAGCGGTCGCGGCCCTCGTATATGCCTGTGCTGCTCTCGTGCAGACGGACGCGATTCCAGCGGGCAGGGTACTGCTGGCGCTCGTCGCCAATGAGGAGGCCGGCGGGACGTACGGGGCGGACTGGCTCGTTCGACACGGTCACGTCACGGGTGATGCCTGCGTGGTGTGCGAGCCGGCCGGCGTGCGACAGGAGTGGGAAGCGATTTACAACGGCCAGCGCGGCCAGTCCGGTGTGTGGGTGCGGGTCTCCGGCGATCAGATGCACAGCGGCGTGGCGCACATATTGGGAGCCCGCAACGCGGCGGTGCGCATGGCGCGGGTAATGGATCAACTCGACCGCGCGTTGCGCATCACCGCTGCCGACCCCGCGCTCGGTGTGGCCCAGGCCACCCTTGGCGTCGGGATCCGCTGCGGTGTCGCCTGGGGTATCAACCCCGGGGTGGCCGACTTCGGCATCGATGTCCGCACCACGCCCGGTATGACGCAGGACGACGTCGCGCGCGGCATGGAGGACTCCCTAGCCGTGGTCCGTCAGGTTCACGCTGACATCGAAACGCAGTGGTGGTTCGATGCCCCGCCGCGCGACTGGATCGCTCCCACGCGTGCCGCGCCGGAGAGCGGAGTGGTCCGCGCCGCCCAGCACGCGGCGGAGATCGTGCTGGGCCAAATTCCACCTCTCGGGACCTATCCCGCCACCACCGACGCCAGCGCCTTCGAGGCAGTGGGGGGTATCCCGACTCTTGCCGCTCTTGGGCCAGGGCGCATCTCGCTAGCGCACAAAGCGGACGAGTACGTGACGCTGGCCTCGGTGATCGAGGCGGCGCACCTCTACGCCGTCCTGGCGACACTCTATCTCGCAGAGGCGAAGACCGGCCGCATGGCAACAGTCCCGGATGAGAACCGAAGGAGGGAATAGGAGTGCAGCGAGTCGCGCTGGTAACAGGTGCGGGCAGTGGGATCGGCCGGGCCACGGCACAGTTACTCCATGAACGCGGGTACAGCGTCGTAGCGGCCGACATCAACGCGGACCCAGTGCAGCAGTTGGTTGCCGGGCTCGAGAATGCGATCGCCGTGCGCTGTGATGTGCGTGTGGCAGACGATGTCCGGGACGCCGTGGCGGCAGCGGAGGAGCGCTTCGGCGGGCTCGACGCGGTGGCGCACATCGCAGGCGTGGAGGTCGATTACCCGGTCGATATCCTGCGGGAGGATCAGTGGGATGTGGTCGTTGATACCAATCTCAAAGGAACCTACCTAGTCTGTGCGGCGGCGGTGCCCGCGCTGCGTCGCCGCGGCGGAGGAGCGATTGTGACAACGGGATCAGTGTTGGGGCGTGTCTCCATGCCGGGCGTCACGGCTTACGCCGCCTCTAAGGCAGGAGTGGAAGCGTTGACGCGGGCGATGGCACTCGACTATGCCCCCGACAAGATTCGGGCGAACTGCGTCCTGCCCGGGTCAACCGACACCCCGCTCATGTGGGCAGCGATTCCGCCAGAACAAATCCCGGCCGTGCGTGTTGAGGTGGAAAAGCAGATTCCGCTGGGGCGCATCGCGGCTCCCGTCGAGATTGCGCGGGTGATTGCCTTCCTGCTGTCTGATGATGCGGGCTTTATGACGGGGACGTCGATCCGAGCGGATGGGGGAGAGCTGACACGCTCGCCACTTCGTATGTGAGCGGTCATCCGGCACCGCACCGTGGGAGTGAGGCGCGCGATCGCGGCCGGCAGCGAGGGAGGACGCCGTCCCGCTTGGTGACGCAGTGAGAAGTCCCGAATAGCACGGAGGACAAGGTCGATGAAGGACATGGCAGTGCTGCGCGAACGGCTCAAGACGGTCGTGGTCACCACCGTGACCCCGTTGCAACCGGACGGATCGATCGACTATGCGACGGCCGCCCGACACGCGCGCTTCCTGGTCGATCATGGCATTCAGGTGGTCGTGCCGGCCGGCAATACCGGTGAGTTCGCCTCTCTGGGGCTGGATGAGACCCACCGCCTTGTGGCGACGGTGGTGGATGCGGTCGCGGATCGAGCGATGGTCCTGGCGGGCGTGGGGTGGTCCATGCCGATTGCCGTTGACCTGGCCCGCCGTGCGCAAGACGCCGGCGCGCACGGGATCATGATCCATCATCCCGTCCACACCTACAGTCATCCCCGTGGACTCCAACAGTACTACGAGAAGATCATGGACGCCATCGATATTGGTGTCCTCCTGTACAAGCGCGGTCCGGAACTGCCCGATGCATTGGTCGCGGATCTTGTCCAGTCTGACCAGGTCATCGGTGTGAAGTACGCCGAGAACGACGTAAACGCCTTCACGAACCTCGTCGCGTCCTCAGATGCGCCAGTGACCTGGTTGTGTGGGACGGCCGAACGCTGGGCTCCCTTCTTTCACCTGGGTGGGGCGGCCGGCTTTAGCTCGGGTCTGGCCAACTTTGCCCCGGAGAAGCCCTTGCAACTCCACGCTGCGCTGTCCGCCCGCGACTATGTGCGGGCGATGGCGATCCGGGCGGAGCTCGCGCCGTTTGAAGAGTTGCGCCAACGTCACCACAGCGCCAACAACGTGCCGGCGGTCAAGGAGGCCATGAGCATTCTGGGGTTCTGCGACGCCAGGGTGCGCGATCCACTGCTCGAACTCGATGACCAGGAAAGTGAGTCGGTCCGGCAGATCGTCGCGTCGTGGGGGCTGGGTGTGCCCGATGCTCCGGCCATCGCAGGGAGGACACAGTCGATGAAAGGGGTGGGACAGTGACGAAAGTGGCCCTCGTCACGGGGGCGGGCAGCGGGATCGGGCGCGCGACCGCGCGGTTGCTCCACGAGCATGGGTACAGCGTCGCGGCCCTCGACATCAATGAAGAGGCTGCGCGCGAGACAGTCGCCGGTCTGGACAGCGCTCTCGCTGTCGGCTGCGATGTGCGTTCCGCAGAGCAGATCAGGCGAGCCGTCGCGACGGCAGAGGAGCGATTCGCCGGGCTCGACGCCGTGGCGCATATCGCCGGGGTGGAAGTAGACCGTCCGGTGGATGTGTTGACCGAAGGGCAGTGGGCGCAGGTGGTCGATACCAACCTGAAGGGAACGTACCTCGTCTGCGCGGCTGCCATCCCTAGTCTGCGCCGGCGGGGTGGTGGCGCGATCGTGACGACCGGGTCCGTCTTAGGCCGCGTCTCGATGCCTGGTGTCACGGCCTACGGCGCGTCCAAGGCAGGAATCGAAGCGCTCACACGGACCATGGGCCTGGACTACGGGCCTGACAACATCCGGGTGAACTGTGTCATTCCAGGTGCCACGGACACCCCCCTCATGTGGGATTTGCTGCCGCGGGACGAGATTCCTGCGCTGCGGGTGCAAGCGGAGCAAGAGATTCCGCTCGGGCGCATCGCGGCTCCCGTCGAGATTGCCCAGGTGATCGCCTTCCTGCTGTCTGATGATGCGGGATTCGTGACGGGAACCGCGGTGGTGGTAGACGGCGGCCAGCTGGCAAAGTCGTCAGTCAGTGTGTAAAAGACAGGCGACTCACCTGATCTGTCCCAGATGCCGACACACGCTACCAGCCCAACAGTCAGCGCAGCTGAGCTATTCTAGTCAGCGTCAAGTCCCGTGTTGATTGCGCGGAGTGGAGTGCCATTCCGCATTAGCGTAATGTAGGTTCGGAGGACCAGGCGTACCGCTTCTTCTGCCTCGAATGGCAACTCGGTAAGTTCAGTATCCAGACGACTACGGCGAAACAGCCGGCGGAACTCCTTACCGATCGGCCGGGTGATCAGATCACTGATTGTCGCTCCGCCATGCACAATTCGGCTGCGCGCCTCATAAACTGCCTTCAGAAAGTCGGCAAATCTCTCCGCCTCCCCGGTCGTGACCGTGGTCTTCATGCGCGCACATAATGCGCGCCCGCGCCGCGCGAGCGTCGACGTTATCTGATCGTTCCTGACGTTGAAGAGGATCGTGCTCTCGAGCGATATCGTGAGGTCGATGATGCGGTCCTCCTGGAGATCGCGAGCATAGGACTGGTTAAAGTGGCGGAGTCCGGTACTGACGTCATGGATCTGGTTGGCTGTCAGCGCTTGCAGCATGGTGAACACGTCTAGCGGCGCGCTCAGGTCAGCGGCCGGCAGGTCGTAACCAGTGTTTGGGTACCGCCGGATGCCGTATAGGTCGTGCAATCGCGTGATCATTGCCTGGTAGGTGAAGGGACCGGTCTCCTCGGAGAAGACCCCACACACCCCGACATCACCAGCCTTGTCGAGCCTCAGGGCCGTGACGAAGTTTCGGACGTCTGCCAGGGATTCGCTCCCATCTGGATCTCCACCCCCTGGAAGTGCCTCAATCCCAACCAATGTATGCGTCGCCGCCGTGAAGGAACGGAAGTCGACAAGCTCCATCGTGTCGGGAAACGAGGCTCGGTTCCACAGCCTTTCCTTTTGGCCAGCAGTGAACGGCGCGATACTGATTCGTCCGCCGGGAAGCGGGCGCGATTCTGCGATATCGGAGGTGAGGCGCAGTAGCGGCACAGTGATGAAGTACTCGCGCATAGATGCCGTCCACGCTTCCCGATAGAACTCCAGTGCCTGCAGGATTTGGGCATCGGTCAGATCGAAGGTACCCCAGCGCTGGATGAGGGCAATGACCGGCCAGGTCAGACGGTCGATCAGCCAGGAGCTTGGTTTCATGGCAGAAGGCACGCCTGTCGGATGCCCGTCTGCATCAACGACCCGGGTCTCTAGAATGCCATCGTGGATGAGTCGCTCGGCCAGCAAATCAAGCTCCGGCATGCTGAAAAGAAAGGCTTGCCCTTGTTGAAGAAGACGCCCGTACCATGGCTTCTCCCTGCACACGTGGCTGGGCGGCGCCGTGCTGAAGTCGACGTAGGGCGTGACCGTAGTCGGCATCCCATGTTCACGCGTCCAGCGCTCGATGAGACCAAGGAGCCGCCGCACGTAGTCAATCCAGAGCTCTTCGAGGCTGACCGCAAGGTACGGGGGTTTCCAGTCCTCGAAGGGGGCATCGTCCCGCCGCGGCGGCCGCGGTCCGACACTTTCTTGGCGCGCGGGACGCAGGAGCGCGATGAAGTGATCCGGATGCTCGACGCTGAGTACCATGCGCCGGATGAGATACGGGTGCCGGGCATAGTCGACCTCAACTGGCTGGTCAAACTCGATCGCCACTAAGCCTTCGAGGGCCGGGACCGCCCATAAACTCTCCCATCCCGGCCATGTCCCTGCAATCTTGTTCGGAGGCAAATCGTTCGTGTAATCGATACGGACGATCGAGTCGCGCGAGATAATCGCCGTCACCGCACCGGCCGACACGATGACCTCGCCCACCTTGTTGATGATGACTTTCCAGTCCCGCCGGACATCAAAGTCGGCAGGACCTCGACCATAATTCAGCCGATCGGCGACGGACGGATCAAAGTGGAACCGGAAGATCTCCCCGGTGTACTTATCGCTCCGCGATGCCTCTTTTCCCATGTCGTGACCCCATTTTGCCCCAAGACAAGACAGCGCACCGGAGACCTTCTGGGTGGTGGAGACCAAAGGAGAGATCCAGCCGACTACAGAGATTAAGAATCAAGCCACCGGAATCAACCTGCAAGCCATGTGGCTTCTGCTTCTTGTGCAGGCTCCGCTGCGCGTACCCGCATCAGGATGTCACCGATGGTCCTGCGGCAGTCACCATACTGGCGTGCCAACTCCGCCCAAGATATCCCCGCTTCATATGCAGACAGAATTTCTGGATACATCGAGGGAGCGACTTTCCGAGTGTAACTTGTGCCGGGTGTCACAGCCGGCCGAAACCAACTGTCACCTAGGAGAACCGGTCTCACAGCGTGGCGACGATTCTCTCGAGCAGAATCGTGAAGTCTTTGCCTTCCCGGGACGAGCCGGGGACAAGATGTCGGCCGGCTGCAACCGATTGATCCGGGAGGGACGCGCCAAGCTGGTCACCGAGACCGCCCACATCCTCGACGAGCT
>JAJPIP010000101.1 GCA_021324655.1 Pseudomonadota bacterium | reverse complement strand
CTGGTCTCGTTCGGTGTCGGTCAGGGTAACAGGATACTTCTTGTGCATAATGCCCAGCATACCGACCTCGCTCCAAACGGTCAAATCAGGAGTAACAGTATACTAGGACCTGTACTACGCGAAAAATAGGATGCGTACCCTATAGTCCGGATCTTCCATTCCTCCCGATACTCTACATGAGGCCATTTGCCTCACGGCACAGAGGAAAGAACGGGAAGGATGCACATGAGAATCCCTCGGTTACCCCTGCTCCTGGCGGCCCTGGCTATTGTCGGTGTCTGGCTGCTGAGCCCCCTGACTCCCCACGCCAACGCCGACGGCGGCACGATCACCACCACCAACACCACCCTCACCTATACGCACGGGCCTTTCTTCGTCCCCAACCCGACCGACCAGGTGGGTCCACCGCAGTGCGGCACTGCCACGCCGTGCGATGACTATGCCCTGAACGTCAACGTGCCGTCCGGCACCAACGCCACCGATCAGATCCAGATTCAGTTCGCCTGGGATCAGTCCATTGACTCGGAGACCGACTTCGACCTCTGGGTCTACGATGCGAACGGCAACGTGATCGCCAGCAACGTGAACGGCGTCTCGCCGGCCACGGTGACCATCCCGGCCGTGTCCGGGTCATACACGGTCCGCGCCGATCCCTGGAACCCGGGCGGTGAAACCTACACCGGCACGATCTCTCTCGTCCCGCTCTCCAGCAGCGGCACGCCGTCGGATGCCGCCACCGTCTACACCGGCACCGCTCCGCGCTTCCAGGACTATGCCCTCCCCAAGACGCAGTGGGGGAACAACGAGGGCGAGCCCTCTATCGGCGCCGACTGGAAAACGGGCAAGGTGATGTACCTCTCCGGCCTGCAGACCCTGCAGGTAGGATTCGACGACAGCACCTCCCCGGCCACGGCCACGTGGAAGGATGTCAGCAGCCCGATTACCTCGACGGTCAGCCTGGATCCGATCCTGGTCACCGACCATCAGACGGGACGGACGTTCGCCTCGCAGTTGACCGGCCAGGACAGCCTCACTGCCTTCTCCGATAACGACGGAGGCTCCTGGACGCCCTCGCAGGGCGGCGGCATCCCCTCCGGCGTCGATCATCAGACCATCGGCGTCGGCCCGTACTCGAGCAGCCTGCCCGATCCGAATACCGGCGCCACCGGCTTCAACAAGGCCGTGTACTACTGCTCGCAGGACATTGCCGCCTCCTTCTGCGCCCGGAGCGACGACGGCGGCCTGACCTTCGGCCCCGGCGTGGCCACCTGGAACATGACGCAGTGCGCCGGCATCCACGGTCACGTCAAAATAGCCCCGGACGGCACCGTCTACGTGCCGATCCGCCAGTGCGGCAGCCATCAGGCCGTCGCCGTGTCGACCGACGACGGCACCACATGGACGGTTCGCCCCATCCCCGACAGTACGGTCGCTGTCGGCAATGATCCGTCGGTCGGCATCGGCTCCGACGGGACGATCTACGTCGGCTATCAGGGGAGCGACGGCCATGCCCGCATCGCCGTCTCCCACGACCGCGGTGTCACGTGGTCCAAGTCGGTGGATGTCGGTGCCCAGGTCGGTGTTCAGAACATCGTCTTCCCCGCGGTCGTTGCCGGTGACGGCAGTCGCGCTGCCTTTGCCTTCCTCGGGACGACCACCGGCGGCGACTTCCAGAGCCAGCCCAGCTTCAACGGGGTCTGGTACGTCTACATCGCCACCACCTACGACGGTGGGAACAGCTGGGTGACGGTCAACGCCACGCCGAATGACCCGGTGCAGCGGGGCTCCGTCTGCATCGCCGGCACGACCTGCTCGAACACGCCGAACGACCGCAACCTGCTGGACTTCATCGATGCCACCATCGACAGCACCGGCCATGTGCTGGTGGCGTACGCCGACGGCTGCATTGATGCCTGCGCCGACGGGACCGCGACCTACGATCCGAGCAATACCAAACAGTCTCAACAGAGCCAGATGAACTCCTTCACCGCGGTGCCGAGCATTGCGCGGCAGTCGGGTGGAGAGACGCTCTTCTCCGCGTACGACACCAAGCAGCCTGCCGTCCCGGCGCGGCCGAAACTCACGGCAACGGAGACGAGCACGAGCGGTCCGGTTCAGCTCTCCTGGCAGCCGCCCGACAACGGCGGCTCCGCGATCACCGACTACACCCTGTACCGCGGGACCTCCCCCGGTAACGAGCACAAGTACGCCGACGTCGGCACGCACCTGAGCTACCAGGATCGCAAGATCAAGGCGGGGACCACCTACTACTACGAGCTGGTCGCCAAGAATGCGGTCGGCAGCAGTCAACCCTCGCCCGAGGTCACGCCGCAGCTTGTCACCGCCAAGCCGATGTGCAGCAGCCCCGGCCAGCTGGCGCTCTCCGACCCGACCGGCGATCAAACCGGTGCTCCGGCCAACACCGACCTCGACATCCAGTCACTCTCCGTCGAGGAGCCGGCCAACACCAACGACCTCGTCTTCAACCTGCAGGTGGCCGATCTCAGCAGTCCCGGCCCCAACCATCAGTGGCGGGTCTTCTGGAACAATCCGGACGGCACCCGCACGTATGTCGGCATGGATACCGATGCGACGGGCGCGCCGTCGTTCGTCTACGGGACCATCGACGCGACAGGCGGCGTGGTGGACAGCGTGAATACGGGGCTGCCGGGAAGCGGGTATACCCCGGACGGCATGATTACGGTTGTCGTGCCCAAGAGCGACGTCGGCAGCCCGGCCACCGGTAGCTCACTGTCGAGCCTGCAAGCGCGCACCTTCGCGGCCCAGGGCGACTACGACGTCTACGAGACGGCGACCGCGATCGACAGCACCGGCTACGGCACCTACACCCTTGTGGGGAACGCCTACTGTCAGTAGGCCCTTTCCTTTGTGCCGGAACGGCTGCGCTCTCGGGAGCGCAGCCGTTCCTTTTGTTCTGCTGTCGCGCTGCGCCGGGTCGTTAACACAGCAACAGGGCACACATCTTCTCGCCTCCGGTTCGGCCCTCCTGAGACCCGCTACAATGCCTCCATGCGCCCGGATCTCCGCTATCTGGTCGGCCTCTCCCTGTTGCCCGGTATCGGTCCGGCGCGCTTCGCCCGTCTGATCGAACTGAGGGGCGACGCCGAACGGGCCTGGCGTGCCTCGCCGGATGATCTGGCGCGAGTGGGCGTCGAGCCCTCGAAGATTCCGGCCCTGCTGGAGCGCCGCCGCACCCTCGACCTCAGCGCCGAGATGGAGCGTATCCGGCGGCTGGACGTCACCGTCCTGGCCGCCGACGACCCCGCCTATCCGCTGCGGCTGCGCGAGATCTACAACGCGCCGCCTCTCCTGTATGTGCTGGGAGAACTGACGCCGGCCGACGGGCAGGCAATCGGTGTCGTCGGCTCGCGCGGGCCGACCCTCTACGGCCGCGAGCGCACGGCGCATGTCGTGCCGGAGCTGGTTCAGGCCGGTCTGACCATCGTCAGCGGGCTGGCCCGCGGTATCGACACCATCGCCCATCAGGCCGCCCTCGAGGCCGGCGGCCGCACCGTTGCCGTGCTGGGCAGCGGAATCGACGTCCTCTACCCCGCCGAGAATCGCGCCCTGGCTCGCCGCATCGTGGGACAGGGCGCCGTCATCACCGAGTACCCGCTCGGCACCCAGCCCGATGCCTATAACTTCCCGGCGCGCAACCGCCTCATCTCCGGGCTCTCGCTCGGCGTGCTGGTGGTGGAGGCCAAGCTCAGCTCCGGCGCCCTGATCACGGCGGATTACGCGCTCGAGCAGAACCGCGAGGTGTTCGCCTTCCCGGGACGAGCCGGGGACAAGATGTCGGCCGGCTGCAACCGATTGATCCGGGAGGGACGCGCCAAGCTGGTCACCGAGACCGCCCACATCCTCGACGAGCT
>JAJPIP010000001.1 GCA_021324655.1 Pseudomonadota bacterium | reverse complement strand
GGGCCCTCCTGCACGCGGAATCGGGCGTTGCGAATGTTGATGCGTCCCGATCGCGTGAAGAGCGAGCCGTTCCGGCCGAGGCGGGTTTGCAGCACGCAATCGAACATATCGACCCCGACTGACACCGCCTCGAAGAGATCTTCCGGCGCGCCCACGCCCATCACGTAGCGCGGTTTGTCCCAGGGTAGGGCGTCGGCAGAGACGGCGAGCATACGGTAGAAGACCTCTTTGGGCTCGCCGACCGAGAGGCCGCCGATGCCGTAGCCGGGGAAGTCGAGCGCCGTGATTTGACGCGCGCTCTCCTCCCGGAGGTGGGGGAACATGCCGCCCTGAACGATCCCAAACAACAGTTGATCGCGCCGATCATGCGCGTTCCGGGCCCGCTCCGCCCAGCGTGTCGTCCGATCTATCGAAAGGACGACCTGATCCTCGTCGGCCGGGTAGGGAATGCACTCGTCCAGCACCATGGCGATGTCGGACCCGAGCTGCGCCTGGGTTCGGACCACGCTCTCCGGCGTGAAGACGTGCGGCGATCCGTCGAGGTGCGAGCGAAAGGTGACACCCTCTTCCGAGATGTCGCGGAGGTGGGACAGGCTGAAGACCTGAAATCCCCCACTGTCCGTCAAGATGGCACGATCCCACCGCATGAAGCCGTGCAGTCCGCCGAACCGAGCGATGAGGTCGGCGCCGGGACGCAGATACAGGTGGTAGGTGTTGCCGAGGATGATCTGGGCCCCGGCGCTGGTCAGCTCTCCCGGTGTCAGCGTCTTGACGGTCGCCTGCGTGCCGACCGGCATGAACATCGGAGTCTCGACAGGCCCGTGGGCAGTCTCAAGCCGCCCGACACGTGCGGCCGTCGCCGCATCGCGTCCCAGAACGCGAAACGCCACTAGGGCTTGACCGGGAAGGCGTACAGCCGGGACCCAGCCAGCACGTAAATCGTGTTACCGGCGGGGCCGACCGACATGCTCTGCATCTGGTGCAGATTCATCGATCCGCTCGAGACGTAGGTGCGGTCGTACGTCCCGTCCTGACCGACCTGCAAGATACGGCCGTTCGCCGGGTCGGCGATCCACACGAACTTCTGGTTGGGATCGGTGTAGACCTCAGTCGGGTTGGCGAGCGGCGTCTTGAGGTTGAGGGTAAACGGCTGTGGATTCGCCTGGAAGTTGTAGCGCAGGACCGTCCCGCTGCGCCGCAGGATATAGAGGCTGTTGCGATTGAAGGTCAGCGAGTTGGCGTCAGTCAGACGCGGCGGGTTGCTGTCCCAATAGGCGGCCTGAGTCGGGTTGTAGCCGCTCACCGCGTACGGGTATCGCCACACCTGGTTGTTGGCGGTATCCAGGAGGTAGACGTCGGGATCGGAGACGGCCATCGCCACATAGTTGCCGGGTTTGGGCGTCTGACTGGTGAGGGCGGTCGCTGTCTTGGTCCCCGCCGTGTCGCGGTACAGTACCCCCTTGTTGTCGAGAACGACGACGGTGTTCCCGTCGGTTGCCACGAATTGCGGGACCGCCACCGTAAACCCGCCGATCGTGTCCCCGGAGAGGAGAATCTCGACGGGCGCGGTGCGAGCCGTCGGGGCGATCGAGAAGATGCTCTTGCGGCCCGTATCGACGACGTAGACCTCCCCGGGAGACGTGGCAATCGCGGTGGGATGGGCACCGGGGAAGCGGGTGAAGTCGGTGAGGAGGGTCGCGTTCGCCTCGTCGGTGATGTGGTAGATCGCATCGCTGGTTGCCGTGATCTGGTGCGACCATTTGGCGATGACGGTGGGCGCCGTGCCGGACTGCCGAGCCAGAGTCAGAAAGTGACGCGCCCGGGTCAGATAGTACGCCTGCGTCGCCGGGCGGTGCGAGGCCGTGGCCTGGGCCAGGTCGAGACGGACGTAAGAGATATAAGGAGGCGTCGCCGCATGCAGACGATGCCGGAGATAGAGCCCGACGGCTCCGACGATCAGCGCGAACATCACAGCCGCGCCGGCCCAGACCATCCAGGACGGGGTGGGGCGCGAGACGCGTTGCCGGAGGTCGATATCCCCCAGACCGGGGCGAATAACGGGGGCGCTGAGGCCACCGTAGCGCCGGGGGCGCCGGTTGACCGCGTCGATGTCTTTGTTCGTCGCATAGATGCGGGCCGGCTCGATGCTGGTGTCTTCGAACGCCTGAATGGGCGGGATCACCCTATCCATCTCGGAGGCGTCGTTCGTCGCCTGGAGCCGCGAGTTCAGCTTCTGTAGATCTGAGACGGGATCCGGGACAGCCTCGGACACCTGAATGGCCGGCAGTTCTTCGGTGACATCCTCGCGCGGATTGTGGCTCGGCCGCGCCACCGACTCCTGCTCCAGAGTCGGTTCCCAGCGCGGTGTGAACGTGGGTTCCAGGTCCACCGTCGGCTCGTCCCGTTCGCGCTCGATCGGCGCCTCTTCCCGCGGGACGTATCGCCACCCGTGTTCGTCGCTCGGTCTGTCTGCTTCGTCCCCATTGGGCGTCACCTCAGGTGGCGTCGTTCCCGGGCGGAAAGACGGCATGCGCCAGTTGAGCCGGGGACGCCGCCCGCGGGGAGCCCTCCGCTCGCGCACCGTCTCTACTCCCGGCGCGACCTCCGCGTCGACGATCGCGTACTCCTGGGTGTGCTGCTCCTGCCGCTGGTCCACGGTCGCCGTGGCCGCCGAACGGGGCTCAACCAGGGGCGATTCGGTAGTAATGCCGGCCAGAGCGGGTTCAGGGACCGGTTGCCCGTTGCCGTCCTCTCCTGCTTCCAGTGGGACGGGACGGAGTTCTTCAATCAGCATCCGCCCGACGTCGGCCAGCGCCTGGACGGCGATGTCGACCTGTTCCATCAGTCCCGGACTCTGCTCGCCGGGGATGACCTCGAGCTCGTGCGCCGCGGCGGCCTCGATGACGATGGCGGTGGCGGCGCGCGCGTCGTGATCCTGAGCCAGGACGAGCAGTGCTTCGGCGATGTCGTCCGCTGTGCCACGGCTGAAGGTCGCCCTGAGGTCTTCATGGTCGATTTGATCGAACCACGTGGAGCAGAGCGCGAGCACATCTCCCTGGGCGATCTCGTCACGGTAGACGGAGATCTTGGGTGGTCCGGACCCGCCCAACGCCCGACCGAACGTGGGCGTCCCGGTGCCGAGCGAATGCAACCCGCCCTCGTGCAGGACGTACACCTGCGATGGCGGGACCTGGGCGAGATAGACGCTATCGTGTTCCACCGCCATCACCGTGGCGCCGACCACGACATGCTCGTCGAATTCGCGACGCACCTCGTCGTGCGCCGCTTGCAACGCGGCCTTGATGCGGGCCACGACGGTCCCTTCGCTGCTCATGCGAAAGGCGAACGCGATGGTATCAGTGGCGAGCTTGCGCGCCCGCTGACCGGAGGGGCCGGCGACCGAGGCCTCCGTCACGATATAGAGAGCTTCTGTCCCGTCGGGAGAGCTCTCCGAGGGGAGGTCGGTGTCAACGCGAAAGGTATCCGCGTTATCTTGCCGGCGCCCGTCGACGAGGTTGAAGTACGAGGTGAGGAGAACCAGCTCGTCGTCCATAAGGTCGCGAAAAGTATAGACGCCGTGCCGGACGAGGGCCAAACACAGCGGGCCGAAAGGCGCTTCCCGGGGAGCCGGAAAGGGCGTCATTCCTTGACGAAAACACCATAAAACGCCTACAATTAGAGGCAATTTTGGTCAGTTTTATCTAGGAAAAGGGTAGATATCGGATGGTTAGTTCCGACCGCGTAGAGACGATCAATATCGAGCAGGAGATGCGCGAATCGTATCTCGATTACGCCATGAGCGTGATCACGTCGCGTGCTCTGCCCGATGTGCGCGACGGTCTCAAGCCCGTGCAGCGCCGCATCCTCTATGCGATGCACGAGCTGGGTCTGACGGCGCGGACCAGTTATCGGAAGAGCGCGACCGTCGTGGGCGAGGTGCTCGGCAAGTACCATCCGCACGGCGACGCTGCCGTCTATGACACGCTGGTGCGGCTGGCGCAGGACTTCAACATGCGCTATCCCCTCATCGACGGACAGGGGAATTTTGGGTCCATCGACGGGGACTCGGCGGCGGCGATGCGGTACACCGAGTGCCGCATGGCAGCGATCACCGACGAGATGCTGGCCGACATCGAGAAGGACACCGTCAACTGGTACCCCAACTACGACGGCCGCGAGATCCAGCCGGAGTCACTGCCGGCGAGGGTTCCCAACCTGCTCGTCAACGGCGCGACCGGCATCGCCGTCGGTATGGCGACCAACATTCCGCCGCACAACCTGCGTGAGGTGATCGACGCTGCCGTTCATCTCATCGACCATCCGGAGGCCACCAACGCCGACCTTTCCGAGTTCGTGCGCGGTCCGGACTTCCCCACCGGTGGCATCATCCTGGGGCGTGAGGGCATCGACAGCGCCTTTGGAACGGGGCATGGGCGCATCACCATTCGGGCCGTCCATCACCTGGAGGAGCTGCGAGGCGGACGGTTTGCCATCGTCGTCACCGAGATTCCTTATATGGTCAACAAGGCCACGCTGCTGGAGCGGATCGGGGAGCTGGTGACCGACAAGCGCATCACCGGCATCTCGGACCTGCGCGATGAGTCCGACCGGCAGGGGATGCGCATCGTCATCGAGCTCAAGCGTGATGCGCAGCCCAAGGCACTGCTGAATCAGCTGTTCAAGCACACGGCCCTGCAGACGAACTTCTCGATCAATACGCTGGCGCTCGCCGACGGACAGCCGCGGGTGCTCAGCCTCGACATGATCCTGCGCCACTTCCTGAACTATCGGCGCGACGTCGTGCGCCGCCGGACGGAGTTTGATCTACGGAAGGCGCGGGAGCGGGCCCACATCCTCGAAGGTCTGAAGATCGCGCTGGATAACCTGGACAAGGTCATCAAGACGATCCGTGAGTCGCGCACGCAGGAGAACGCTCGCGCCAACCTGATGAACGGGTTCGACCTCTCCGAAATTCAGGCCAACGCCATTCTGGCCATTCAACTGGCCCGCCTGGCGGCGATGGAGCAGCAGAAGATCCGCGACGAGTACGCGCAGATCATCAAGACGATTGCCAAGCTGGAAGATCTCCTGGCGAACGCGCGCAAGATCGACGCCGTCATCAAGGACGAGTTGAAGGCGCTGAAGGACAAGTACGGCGACGAGCGGCGAACCCGCATCATGCGGGAGGAGGCCGGCGACTTCAGCGAGGAAGACCTGGTGCCCGACGAGGAAGTCGTCGTCACCATGACGCGCAAGAACTACATCAAGCGCATCCCCAGCGCCACGTATAAGCCACAGCGGCGCGGCGGCAAGGGGATCATTGGGATGGTCACGCGCGATGCCGACGCGGTGGACAAGCTCTTCGTGACCAACACGCACGACAGCATCATGTTCTTCACCAACCGCGGCCGCGTCTTCCAGCTGCGCGTCTACGACGTCCCGGATGCGACCCGGCAGGCGAAGGGCACGCCCGTCGCCAATCTGGTGCAGCTCGATCCCAACGAGCATGTCTCGGCGGTCCGGACCATCCCGCACGACCGGACCAACGGCTACCTGGTCATGGCCACCACGCACGGCACTGTCAAGCGGACGGCGCTCGACCAGTTCAAGAACGTGCGCCGCAACGGGTTGCGGGCGATCACGCTGGACGAGGGCGATGAGCTGGCGTGGGTCACCTGGGCCGAAGGCACCGAGGACATCATGCTGGTGACCCGCAAGGGCCACGCCATTCGCTTCGCCCAGGACCAGGCCCGTTCCATGGGCCGCGAAGCGGCCGGCGTCCGTGGCATCCGTCTCCGCAAAGGCGATTCCCTGGTCCGCATGGATCTGGTCCGGAGCGGGAGCCGTGATCTCCTGGTGGTCACGGAGCGCGGCTTCGGTAAGCGCACGCCCCTGGGGCAGTTCCGCCGCATCGGTCGGGGCGGTCAGGGCGTCACCGCCGTGAACTTGACCAGCAAGACCGGTGACCTGGTCGCCGCACGCGTGGTGGGTGAGGACGACGCCGAGGTCATCCTGATGTCGGCCGAGGGTCTGGTGACCCGCACCGATGTCATGTCGATTCGCGAGACCGGACGCGCCGCGCAAGGCGTGATCGTGATGCGCCTCAACAACGGCGATACCGTCACGGGAATGGCGACGCTGAACGCGGCACTCAATGCGGCGGAGGGCGACGAGTAAGACAAAAGTGGCGAGTGAGGGGCCGGCCGCTGAGGCTGGTCCCTTTCTTGCTCTAAGGCGCGGCGCCTGGCAGGAAGCAGGTTGCTACACTCGAAGCAGGCACCGAAGGCGGTGCGGTGTCGGGGGCAATCGGCGGATACCCATGCTCTACTTTCCGCCGTCGCGCGTGACCAGGACGTGGCAACAGGAGCGATCGACCCATGTTGGAGATGAACCAGGATGTCCAGCAGGAGCTGCAGACCCGTGTCTCGCCGCGTCTGATCGCGGCCAATCACATCCTGGAGATGTCATCTCAGGAGCTGCAACAAGAGGTTAATCGGGAGCTCGACGATAACCCGGCGCTCGAGCTGGGAGACCTGAAGGTCTGCCCGACCTGTGGTCAGCCGATTGAAGACGAGTGCCCACGCTGTACTCGAAAGACGGCGCAAGCCGACGAGGCGACGACCATCCCGGATCCGACCGAGCAGTACCTTGAGAATCTCGCCTGGAACAGCTCTGCCGTGACGCGGGACGAAGACTTCGACCCGCTGACATTGGTGGCAGCGCAGGTGACGCTGGAAGAAAAGCTTTTGCGTGATCTGGGCGCGATTCTCGATCCGGCCGACATGCCGATCGCCGAATACCTCGTCGGGAGTCTCGATTCTGACGGCTATCTTCGCTGCTCGACCTACGAAGTCTGCAGCGAGTTGGATGTCGATCCCGATCGTGTCGAGGCGATCATCGCCGTCCTGCAGAGCCTGGAGCCGCCGGGAATCGGCGCCCGCGACGTCCGGGAATGCATGATCCTCCAGCTCCAGTACCTCGCCAGCCAGGGCGTCGAGCATCCGCTGGCCATCACGCTGGTCCGTGATCATCTCGAGGAGCTGGGCAAACATAAGTTCAACAAGATCGCCCAGCAGCTGAGTGTCTCGGCGGAAGAGGTTGAGGAGGCGTGGGAGTTCATCAAGACCCAGCTCAACCCCCATCCGGCCGGCGGATCAGAGGGCGTTCCCACTCGCTCCGGCCCGCGCCCCACCCAGGGCTATGTCATCCCCGACGTCATCATCGGCATCAAGGAAGACGGAAAGTTCGATGTCGAGGTCGTTGAGTCGAAGCGCTTCGCGCTCGGCATCAATTCCATGTACCAGCAGCTCCTGATGCAGGCGGCCAACACCAGCAACGCTCTATCCGATCAAGAGCGGGAGCATATACAGCATTACGTCTCGCGCGCCAAGATGTTCATCGCCAACATCAATCAGCGGCGCCAGACGATGCAGAAGATTACCGATTTCCTCGTGGATTACCAGGCCGACTACCTCCGACATGGCGTCCGGCAGTTGCGCCCTTTGACCCGTGCCATGCTTGCCGACCGAACCGGCATTCACGAATCGACGGTGAGCCGGGCGACTGCCTCCAAATACGTCATGCTGCCCAACGGCGAGGTTATTCCGTTCAGCAACTTCTTCACGGCGTCGCTCTCGGTCAAGGACATCATCAAGGAGATGATCGACAACGAGGATCGGCCCCTGACCGACCAGGAGATCGCCAACCGCCTCAGCGAAGAGTACGGTTATACCGTCGCACGCCGTACCGTCGCCAAGTATCGGGACCAGCTGGATATCCTGCCCTCGTCATTGCGATAACCCTGGGTGCGGGAGGCCGGCGCAGCAATTCGCGCAGCACGCCCTGTCCACCACGCCCTGTTCTGATCCCTCGTGAACGCTTCCGCGCAGTCCTCTCCGTTTGACCTGACATCGCGAACCCGCTAGGATCGCCAGGGGGGTAACGAAGATGCAGTCGCGAAACCGGCGATCCAGACCGGGGGCGCTCCGCGTTCTTCTCATAGCCGCCGCCGTCATCGTCGCCGGCGGGATCGTGACCTTTGTGCGAGCTCAGGTCGGCCCGCCCCGTCCCACGGGATTCGCGATGTCGAGCGCCTCGTGGGGCGGCATGACCTTTGGCGGGATTGCCCGCCAGCCGGTGCAGATCGAGATCGCAAACCATCTCTCCAGGGCGATCAGTCTGACGTCGGTCACGCTCATTCCCGGGGTCGCCGCGGCGCACGTCCCGCTCTCTTTCCATGGAACGCTCCACGCCGCTCCATTGGGGTCACCTGTACCGCTCGCCGGCCCGTTCTATCAATGGAGAAAGGGAAGCCGGCTCTCCCTGCATCCGGCCTGGAACCTGACACCCAACGTCGACATTGTCCTGACCGGTGCGGTGTCGCGGACCGGACGGGGCTTGCCGCAGACCAAGAGCGTGCTGGGCCGACCGCTCATCCGTGGCGTTCTCCTCCGCTACGTGGAAAACGGGCGTGCCGTGCAGATGAGAGTACTACTTCCCGGTCTCCACGGCGGATCGGCTCGCTAGGCTCCCGAGAAAATCTCGCACGACGTCCAGATAGGCGTCGTACTGCTCGCGGCGGATATTGTGACCGGCGCCGGTGATGTGAACGGCCTGCAGGAGCGGGTTGAGACGTTCTGCCTCGGCAGCGGCCTCCGTTGACACGATGGCGCCATGCTCCGTGTCGGCCGTGACGAGGAGCGTCGGCACGCGCAGCCGTTCCACCAGCTCGCGCCAGCCGGGCGTTTCCGGGAAGCGCACCTTCCCGATGTAGGCGCCCGACCCCTGCAGACGGGCGTCGGCCCAGGGGCCATAGTCTCCCTCCGGCCAGGTCGGGTTCTCCTCGCGCTGACGCGCGACAATGCCGTCGCGGCCCAAAGACTTCATCTCGGCCAGCTCGTGGCGGCTACGGTCGACCCAGCACTGCCGCTCTTCCTCAGCCACCGGCCCATGAGACTCAAGCCGGAAGACGGGGTCTTCGAGAATGAGGGCACGCACCAGATCCGGATAGTCGGCGCCCAGGGACAGAGCGGTCATGGCGCCCATGGAGTGTCCGGTAACGATGGGGCGACCAAGGTCCAGCTCCCGAATGAGCGCGGCGACATCGGCGGCGCGATCACCAGCCCCGTAGCCGTCCTCGGGCGACTCCGTCAGGCCGTGACCCCGCGCGTCGGGCATGACGACGTCGTAATCGCGCGCCAGGGCCTCGGCGATTGGTGTCCAGCAGAGCCCGGCGTCGCCCGCCCCGTGCAGGAGGACAAGAGCCGGCCTCTCGCCGCCCGTCCGGTAGTAGTGCTGGTGAATGCCGTTCGCCACAATGTCGCCGGCAGCCCACGTCTTCATCCGTCTCTCCCCTCCGAGCCTACCACCAGGATCAGGGACCCATAAGGCCGGCGGGGTGCCGGCGCCGGCATTCTCCTGTTTCGGCCTACGGACCTGGTGGACAGCCGTCCCCCGATGCTGCTCCTCGGCAATCAGACACTTTTCAAACCGTCTCCGGCGCCGAACGGGCCGAGGGCCGCATCACCCGCCCTCGGCCCCGGTGTCACCCGGCGGCTAGCCGGCTCCCCACGGATTGTCGAGCATGAGCCTCCAGTTCCCGTCCGATTGCAGGCGTGCAATCTCAGAGCCGTGGAATTCCATCTCCACGGGCTTTCCATCCGGGGTGGTGGCTGATGCAGTCCACCGGGACGAGAGTAAGGCAAGATCGCCCTGACGGTGGGCCACCGACGCTTCGATCCTCATCACCGGCCGCAGGGCCACCAGATGCTCCAGGTGCGTCCGGATACGGTCGCAACCCTCCGTGCGCTCGCCGGTCTGCTCGATCACCGTCGCGTCGGTCTCGAACAGGGTGACGAGGGCGTCGACGTCTCCGGCGTTGACGCCCTCGGCGAAGAGCTGGTGGATGTCTTCAGGTTGGATTGGCATGAACGTCACCTCCATCGGTTTGGGCGGATAGCTGTCCGCCTCTGATCGACAGGCTAACCGGGTCGTCCGGGCGGCACTATCGCCGAAAGGTGGTGAGATTCACGGCGGACTACCCACATTTGTGGGGTATTCATGACCCTCACACCGCCGTATAATCCGAGCTACGTGTAGGTGAGAGTGTGAACAGTGATCGCGCACGATGGGTGCGCCAGGAGATTGTGGCTCTCAGTCACAGTGGCCTGGATTGGGCCACCCTCTCATTGCGCACCGGGACGCTCCTGCGTTCCGTCGTGCCGTTTGACCATGCGTGCTGGCACTCCATGGATCCGGCGACGCAGCTCCTGACGGGCGCCGTCAAGGAAAATCTGGCCGACGACCCCCGGAATGTCCGCTACGAGTTCTCGGTCGAGGACGTGAACAAGTTCTCCTTCCTGGCACGCAGCGCCTCACCGGTCGGCGTCCTCAGCGAGGCGACGCACGGCCACATGATCCAGAGCCCGCGCTTCCGGGACCTGCTCCGGCCGGCCGGGATCGGGTGGGAGTTGCGCGCGGCCTTTGTGGCGGGAGGCGCGCCGTGGGGCGCGTGCGGGATCTACCGTAGCCCGGACCAACCGGACTTCGACGCGCGTGAGGTCGCCTTCATGGCAGACGTGTCTCGCATCCTGGCCGCCGGCTTCCGCCGCTCCGTGTTACTGAGCGGCGATGCCATCGACGAGACGCCGGACGGTCCCGGCCTTGTCATCCTCGATGATCGCGACCGGACAATCTCCGTCACTCCCGTCGCCCAGCGGCGGCTCGCCGAGCTCGTCGAGATCGGTGGCCCGGGGGCCCGGCCGCTCCCGTCCCCGGTCTACGCCGTGGCGGCCCGAGCCCGCCACACGGCTGCCGACTCCGGCCGAGGTCCGCTGCAGGCCCGGGCTCGCGCCTTTACCCGCACCGGCCGCTGGCTGCTCCTCTACGGTGCTCAGCTGGATGGGGAGGCCGACGGTCTAACGGCGGTCATCGTGGAGCCGGCCCGTCCCTCCGAGGTCGAACTCCTCGTGATGCACGCGTACCGGCTCTCCGAGCGCGAGCGCGAGATCACGCATCTGGTCCTCCGCGGCCGGTCCACAAAGGAGATTGCCTGTGACCTGTCGCTGTCGCCTTTGACCGTGCAGCACTACCTGAAGACGATCTTCGAAAAGTGCGGCGTGCGTAGCCGCCGGGAATTGATGGGGACGATCTTCTTCAAGGATCCCGAGTCCCCGCGAAACGAGTGATTCCGGATTGTATACGCCGCGATTCCGCCCGCGGAATCCGGCGGCGCGCAGGAGTCCCGGTCCAGATCCATGCCATGGAGGATGAGCCCCGGCACTGCGAATGCAGCGCGTGCTGAGCTTCCTCGAGAAGGTGGGAGAACCGCTTACAGTTGCCGCACGACCGCTACCACGCGGCCCTGCACCATCAACTCGTTCGGATCAACGTAGATTGGCTGCATGGTGGGGTTACGCGGCTCGAGTCGGACGCGGCGGCCCTCGCGGTAGAAGCGCTTGAGAGTCGCCTCTCCGGACTCCGACGGGCCGCTGGTGATGAGGGCCACGACGGTGTCGCCGTCGTCGGCGGTCGTGGTGCGCCGGCAGACGACGATGTCGCCGTCGTCGATCAGGTCCTCGATCATGGACTTGCCGCGGACCTTGAGGGCGAAGAGATTGTCGCCCTGCACCCCCGGGACGGTGACGTAGTTATCCCGCTCCAGAACCGCCTCGATCGGCCGTCCGGCAGCGATCATACCGACAACCGGAACCTGCGCGCCGTAGGACGGCATGTGATGGGTCTCCAGCTCGCCGGCAAGGGAGATCCCGCGACTCTTCTTGGGATCGTGGTGGATCTTCCCCTGCTCCTTGAGGATGCGCAGGTGGTAATCAATATGGCCCGTCGACTTACCGCCCAAATACTCGCCAAGCTCCCGGTTGGTTGGCGGGCGGTTCGTCTGAGTTGTCAGCTCAGCGATCGCCTCGAGGATGCGCTGCCGCATCCGCTCCCCAGAACTTCTCATTTCGCTCCCTTTCCGATGCCTAGAACGCCTGTCCCATACTGTACCTATGAGCAGTGCCCGTGTCAAGAAATTAGGGCTTGCCGGATGCGAACGGATGCGCTAGGCTGCCTGCGAGGGGGGGAGACGATGCACGCCGACCCGGCGGCCGTCGCGCAGGTTCGGCGATGACGCACGCCCTCCGTGCCTTTGTCCTGGTCCTGCTTCCCTTCCTGACGCTGCATCCGGCAGCCCGCCATCGTCCGGGCCCTATCTTCTTGCGGGGCGTCGCGCAGCATGTCTCGGGCGGCGGTTTCACGCTGCTCACCTCGCAGCACGGTGCCTATCGGGTTCTTGTCACGGCCGATACCGCGGTCACCGACAAGGGTGTTCCCGCGCATCTGGGGAACGGCGATCACGTCGGCGTCCATGGCTTCGCCACGGGGCGGACACTGCGCGCTATCTACGTTCACATTTACTTGCATAAGCCGACGCCGTTCTCCGTGCGGGGAACGGTGAGCGCCATCGGACGGGATAGCCTCACGATTCGCGAGCCGGCGGCGTCCATCACCGTGGCCGTCACGGCGCAGACCACCATCCTGATCGGATCGGCTCCCGGCTCGCTGCGGGCGATCCACGTGGGAGATAAGGTGGACGTGCGGGCAGAGGCGAGTGGCGGGCGCACGATTGCCCTCCATATCCATGTCTATCGGCACAAGCTCCAGGGGACCCACGTTGAGGTAACGGGCACCGTGACTGCCGTGGGCAACAGCGCGGTAGATGTGCGCGGCGCCGCCGGAGCGTTCCACATTCGACTCGTGGCGGCGACCATCATTTATGTCGGCCGTTCACTCGGCACCGTGCGCGACCTGCACTCCGGCCAGACGGTCCGCGTCTATGCCTGCTGCGCCGGGAGCCCGTTGGTCGCGCACAGCATCCATATCGAGACATCACGGCAGCGGGTTGTCGCAGTCGTCTTGAAAGGAATCGTCGCCGCGCTGTCTCCGGCCGCACTGCGGCTCACGGACGGCCGGCAGGTGAGTCTCACCGTGCATACCGCGTACGAGGTCGGAACTGCGGCAGTGTCGCGCACCGGAATCGAGATCGGCGACCACGTCTCGATTCGTGCGGTCCGGCAGGGAGCTTCTCTGGTAGCACTCCGGGTGCACGTGTACGCGTCCTTCCGACGCCCGCGCACCGTGACCGGAATCGTGTCACGCATCGCCGACACAGACCTCACCGTGCCGGACCGCGGCCGCATCTATACGGTCACGGCCGGATCTCATGTCACCGTCACCCTGAATGGGAATCCCGCGGCGTTTTCCGCCATCCGAGTCGGGGATCACCTTCGTGCCGTTGGACGCCTGCGCGGCTCCGTCCTCACGGCACGGAGCATTGTGGCGCGCCGTCTTCCCCCGCACCTGACCACGGTACGGGGCGCGCTGGTGTCGGTTCACGGCGCTCGTTTCACCATCCGGGATGCCTCCGGTGTTTCCCACGCCGTCCGCCTCGGTCCCGGGGTCAAACCGCGCTGGAATGGGCGCCCCGCGCCCGCCGCCGTCCTCTTTCCTGGCGTCCACATCTCGGCTAAGGGCGTCGTGGAGGGCCGTCTCCTTGTCGCATCCCGTGTGACCGTGACCGCAACCGCCGGGAGCGCCTCCGGCCGCATCACCGCCGTGTCGGCTCACCGCTTGACACTCGGCACGCGCCACGTGCTGGTGGATCTTCCGGCGTCAGCCGGCCTGACCGACGGAGGGGAGCATATCGCCGTGTCTGTCCTGCGCGTCGGGACCTACGTCCACGTCTCCGGCTTCACGATTGCCGCCCATCACCTCCGGGCGGTCGACGTCACGGTGGACCATCCTCTCGTGGACATCAGTGGCGCCGTCACCGCCGTTTCTCCGCTGACGATGCGCACCTCGTCCGGCGAGACGTATGTCCTGGTCTTGCAATACGGCGTCTCGATTACGACGGAGCACACCCTCCTTCCCGTGCCGGCCGGCGAACTGGCTCCCGGAACCCGGATTCACGCTCATGGCACCATGAACACCGACGGGACGCTGGGCACCGATCTCGTCCAGGTGCGTTTGCCGAGCGTGTCCGTGCGGGCCACCGTGACGTCGGTGACGGCCGGTGAATTGACGCTCAGCGATGGAGACCGCGTTGCCGCCGGGACGGAGGTGTCGGTGACACAGGGCAGCCGATCGCTGACCCTGGCCGACATCGTTACCGGCGACGATGTGACGGTGGAGGGATATCGCGCCCGCGATGTGGTGCTGGCGCGCCGCATCCTGGTGCATCGCCGTCTGGTCGGCGTCGACGGTGTGATCACGTCACTCACGAACGACGGTTTTCTGATGACGGTGGCGGGACGCCAGATGGCGGTTATTGTGTCCACGGCCACCGACGAGTCGGTACAGCCGGCGGCCGGGCAAGCGGTTCATGTCACCGGGTACCAACGGGGGGATGGATCGATCCTGGCCACGCGGATCCGCGCCGGTGCCGCCAAGCATGGGCTTGCCCTAGAATTGGCGTGTCCTCGCCTCTTCCCGTCACGATTCTGACCGGCTTCCTCGGCGCCGGCAAGACGACCCTCCTCAACCGCATTCTGCGCGGGGAGCGCAATGCCCGCATCGCCGTTCTCGTGAATGACTTCGGTGCGGTCAACATCGACGCGCATCTCGTCGACACCGTCGAGGGCCAGGCCATCAGTCTCACCAACGGGTGCATCTGCTGCACCATGCAGGGCGGGTTGGTGCAGAGCATGATGCGCCTTCTGGCCAGAGAGCCGCGGCCGGACCACGTGGTAGTCGAGGCGAGCGGCATCGCCGACCCGGTCGGAGTGGTGGCGGCGTTCCGGACGCCGGAGCTGCGCGAGCAAACGGTGCTCGACGGCGTGGTGACCGTGGCCGATGCGGAGAACTTCGACAGCCCACGACTGGATCGGCAGCTGCTGGAAGACCAGGTACGGGCCGCCGATCTCATCCTCCTCAATAAGGTTGATCTGGTGACCCCGGATGCCCTGAGCCGGGTGCGCAGTGAGATCACGGCGAGCGCTCCCGCCGCGCGGATGCTCGAGACGGTGCAGGCCGACGCACCACTCGATATCGTGCTCGGCATCGGGGGGACCGCCGGCGACCTCCGGGCCGGCGCCGCGCTGCCCAATCGGTTCGAGACCTGGACCTACCACACGCATGCACCGCTCGCCTACCGCCGCGTCAAGCAGGTGCTGGCGACCCTGCCTCCGGCCATCTTTCGCGCCAAGGGCATCCTGCATCTCGCCGATGCCCCGGCCCTTGAGTTCGTCGCTCAGGTCGTGGGCAGCCGCGTCGCCCTCGACGTGCGAGGGCGGCGCGTCGGCGATCCGGAAACGGTCCTGGTCTTTATCGGCGAACGCGACTGCCTGGATCGTGCGACGTTGCACGCCGCGCTGGACGGCTGCGTCACGGGTGCTGTTCCACTGCTTCCCGCTCTCCGCCGCTCAAGAGGCGCCACGGCTGAGGCCGGCATCGGCTAACCCTTCCTCGTGGGACGGCTCCTGTCCGCCCGGGACAAAGACGCCAATGCCGGCTACCGACACGGTCGCCAGGGCACCGGCCAGGATGTAGATGCCGTGGATGCCGAGGGTCGAGAGCAGCGAGCCGAACAGGTTGGCGCCGGCAATGGTGCCGATGCCGAAGGTCGAGGCATAGAAGAGGGTCTGACCCGTCGAGCGGAGGTGGGACGGGACATGCAGATCCATATAGGTAATGCCCGCCACGTACGAGGCGGCAAAGGAGAGCCCGTGGAAGACCTGAGCGATCAAGGCGAGCCGGTAATCGTGGACGAGCCCATACCACAACCAGCGCGCTGCGCCCGCCCCCAGGCCGATCATGAGGAGTCGTTTGACGCCCAGCCGTGCGATGAGCCTGCCGGAGAACGCCATCACCGGCAGCTCGCTGCTGGAGGCCATCGCCGCCGCGATCCCGATAATTCCGGTCCCGGCGCCCACATCATGCATGTACAGTGCGAAGAAGGTGTTGTAGGACGCCGCGGTGCCGAAGCCGATGCCGGCCAGCACGAGGAACAGCAGCAGACGCCGTTGACGTAGCAGTGAGCCCATGCCCTCCACGTGGCGCGCATGTCCCGGCGTTTCCTGACGTGGAGCGGCCAGCGCAGCGAGAAACGCCAGCGCCAGGGCGCCGCCGAAAAAGGGGAAAACGAGAGCGATGCGTCCCCCGCCGAGCAGCGGACCGGCGACCAACGATCCGACGACAAACGCCAATGAGCCGAAGACGCGGATGCCACCGTAGGTACCGCCGTGGCGCTGCACCCACTCCAGGGTCGTGGCATCCGCGAGCGGAATGATGGGGCTGAGGGCGATGGCCAGCGCCACCACGAGCAGCACGATCAAGACGAACCGGTGGGACAGCAAGAGAGCCGGTGCCACGAGCGCCGAGGTCAGCAGACCGGCGCCAAGGAGACGCGTGCGCAGGCGGTAGCGATCGCTGAGAAATCCCCACGCCGGCTGCATGGCGAGTCCGGCGAGCGGACCGATGGAGGCGATCAGGCCGATCTGCGCACCGCTGAGATGGATCGAGCGCCAGTAGAGCACGGCGAAGGTGATATACGACGCGCTACCGAAGAAGTAGCAGAAGTAAACCAGCCGCATGCTCCACGGCCCATTGCCGACGAGGCGCATCCTTCCCCTCCCCGCCAGTCTGTCATTTTAGTAGTTGACTGTGCAACTACCGAGGAATATACTATGGGTCATGAATATGACAAGCGATAAGACGCGGCTCGAGGCCTGGGCGCTCTTCCTGGAGGCCCACGCTCGGCTCGTGCAAACCCTGGAAGCAGAGCTGGAGGCGGAAACAGGACTGCCGTTGACCTGGTATGACGTGCTGGCGCAGCTCAGCGCGGCGCCGGAGGGACGGCTGCGCATGAGCGATCTGTATCAGTCTCTGCTGCTGAGCAAGAGCGGTCTGACGCGGCGCATCGACCGGATGGTCGAGGTTGGCCTCGTGGAGCGAAAAGGGTGTCCGGGCGATCGCCGGGGCGTCTTTGCCGTCTTGACGCCGAAGGGACGGGAGATCTTACGCGCTGCGGCGCCGCTTCACTGCGCTGGGGTCGAGAGGCATTTCGGCGAGCACATCGACGAAACAGAGCTGGCGACCTTCCGCCGCGTCCTGACGAAGATCATCGCCGACCTCGGCGACGGCGCCGAGCGGCAGTGCGAGTCGGCGCTGGACGAAGGGGCTTAGAGCTCGCCGGCGACCAGGGCCCGGCAGTAGTCCCGCGCGGCGGCCGAGGCGCCGTACAGGGTGTCATGTCTCTCGACGAGACCGATGGCGGTGAGAGCCTCGAGCAGGCAGCGCGCCGCCGGCTCGTCCCGGCCCATCAGGACAGCGGCCCGCTCCAACGGCATCGGACCGTGCGACAGCGTGGTGAGCAGGGCAACTTCCGCCGTGCGCAGCCGTGGCCGGCCGCGCCAGTAGTCAAGGCCGCGTGCCGTTGCCGCGCAGCTGTGCAGGTACGCGTCGATCTCGGTACAAAGGGTGGTGCAGTCGATGGGCTCGGCGTCCATGCGGAGACGGTAGCACGTGCCGTGCGAACTGTCAACGTTGGCTCCGGTATTTCGTTGCGTTATTTCTGCCCATCCCGCACAATGAGGCGACAATCAATACGGACTCGTATAAGCTCGGGAATATGGCTCGAGCGTCCCTACCAGGCAGCCGAAAACTGCTAGAGGCTACGAGGAAAGCGCATCTAGGGTTCCGCACGAAAGATGGCTGGTCCAAGCGATGCGGGTGACGCAAGTCATCACACCACGGGGAGAAAAGCCCGGATGGCAGGTTTCTTCGATGCCTGCCATCCGGGCTTATTTCGTCGAGGAGGTGCCATGAGCTGAGGAAGCGCGTGCCGGCATGAGCGAACTGGACTCGTCCGAGTTATTCACGTAGAGGGAGTGAGGAACCACAATCCATGGGTATACAGTCTGAGGCATTGCCTGTCCCGATCGGCCACGTCGAGGCGCGCGGTATCGAGCGGGTGCCGGAAGCAGAGCGTAACCATACGCGGATATGGGAACTGGGCACGCTCTGGTTTTCCGCCAATTTTGTGCTGTCCACCGTCATCACAGGGTCGCTGGCGCCGTTCTTCGGCCTGGGCACCGC
>JAJPIP010000094.1 GCA_021324655.1 Pseudomonadota bacterium | reverse complement strand
TGGATCGCGTCACGCTATCGATACTTCTGGAACGTCCACGAGTCCCCGCTCAATTTCCAGCTGCGCAGTCTGTATCAACTCACGTACGACAGCGTTTTCCACAGTTCGCGTTACGTGATCGCACCACCCGCCGAGGAAAAAGTTCTCGACGACCTGGCCAACAATTACGCGATCAACCAGTGGAATATCTGGTGGGCATCCAATGAGTACAACTGGTGGATGGGCGAGCAGAAAGTGATCCTGGGCGTCATTTTGCTGCTCTCCCTCATGCTGGCCGGCGGCACCTACATCGGCGCCGAGTTGGGCGGGCTATTTGAACAGCCGGCCATCCAGGTGGGAGCAGAGCCGCTCCCGGAGGCGGCTTAGATGACGGTTGTCCGGCTCGCCGCCATCGCCGTCATCTTTCTCTGCCTGGGGGCAGCGACCGCGGCCGGTGTCTTCGCGTTTATTCCGAACCCCGGATCACCACCGTCGATCTTTGACGACTTCAAGTGGAGCTCCATTTCTAACGGCTACTGGCACGTCTACGCGGCGGGCGGAACGGCGCGCATTAACTACTCGATCCTCACCCTACACGGCGACACCATCGAGATGGACCACCGCCTGCAGACCGATCCGTATCGCACGGTGGTTGTGGTCAAGATACGCGCGACGCATTTCGGGAAGTTCTCCATCGGCCTGGGTGCCTATCACTCGACCGCGGTCAGCTTCGAGTTTGATGTGGACGGCGCCAAGTGTCTCCGCCCCTCCAAGGAAGGGACGCAGATCGATATCCTCCAGCCCTGGCTCAAACCACCGACCCACCGCTGGTTCTACCTGATGCTGACCCTGACCAACCCGTATCCCTATGCCACGAGCCTGACCCCGGCGATGACGAAGCCCGTGACGGTCGCCTGCAGCCTGTATGGAGCGCACCGGCAGCTGCTGGTGTCACACAGACCGATCACGCCGCCGACCGAGTTGCATTACGCCGCCATCGACCTTATTAACATGCGGACCTGGGATACCGGCAACAACTACCAGGTCGACTGGATCTACGCCGGCCCCGCATCAGGCAGCCCCCTTCCCGTGCGATAGATGCAGGGGCGGGAGTAGGGCTCGTGCATTATCCGGTCGTGGTCGCCCCGCGTGGCGACCAGCCCGGTGTGGTCTACGCCGGCGTCAGGCCGGCCGCACTCGGGCCGGCCACGACGACCCGACGGTGCCGATAATCCACGAGCCCGGGGGGCCGGAGATACCTTCCGTGGACAAACGAAAGAGGCCGCCCGGACGGGCGGCCTCCGTTGTCTGTCGCGATCAGTCGAGGTAATCCTTGATCTTGCGCGTGATCGAAGGATGGCGCAGCTTGCGGAGCGCTTCGATCTCGATCTGGCGAATGCGCTCGCGGGTCAGGCCGAAGTGGCCCCCGACTTCCTCGAGCGTCTGTGGACGCCGTCCCGAGAGCCCGAAGCGAAGGCGGATGATGCCGGCTTCACGCTCGGACAGCTTGTCCAGCACCTCGTCGATGGCGTCGCGGAGCACGCCCTTGGCGGCCAGCTCCTCGAGGTCGTGTGACTCGTCCTCGACGAAGTCGCCCAGCATGCTCTCCTCGTCGTCGCCGACCGGCTTCTCGAGGGAGATCGGGACGCGGATCGCGCTCTTGATCTCCTCGACCTTTTCCGGGCTCATTTCCATCGCTTCCGCGATTTCCTCGAGCCGCGGGTCACGCCCCAACTGCTGGGAGAGACGCATCATCTCGCGGTTGTAGCGGCTGATGCGCTCGTTCATGTGAACGGGCACGCGGATCGTGCGGGCCTGGTCGGCGATGGCTCGGGTGACGGCCTGGCGGATCCACCACGTGGCGTACGTGGAGAACTTGAAACCGCGCCGCCAGTCGAACTTCTCGACGGCGCGCATCAGGCCGGTATTACCCTCCTGGATCAGGTCCAGCAGGCTCATCCCGTGGCCCAGATACTTCTTGGCGACGCTGACCACCAGACGGAGATTGGCCTCGATCATCTTGCGGCGCGCGTCCTCGCCGTCGTAGTCGTACCGGCGCAACTCGTCGGGATTCCAGGTCAGGATGACCTGAATCTGCTCCTCGGTCAGGTCCAGCCCGTCGAAGGCGGTCGCGGGATCAGTCTCGATCTCGCGGCGCCGCTCCTCATCGACCAGCGCGGTTTTGATCAGCGTCTGCAATTCGATACGCTTGGCCAGGAAGACCTCATCAGCCTTCTTCAGCAGAGGGACGCGGCCGATTTCACGAAGATACAAGCGCACGGCATCCTGTGCCTGCTCGTTCTCGAGCTGTGACAGGGCGTCGTGGTGCTCAGGTGACGGCTCCTCCTGCTCCATTGCCAGCCGGCTGCGGAGCACATCGTCCTGAGGGTGCATTTCGTCTGCAGGTGCGTACATTGCACCTCCTTTCGGAGAGGGAAACAGAACGGAAAGGCCACGAAGCAGCGAGTGCTCTGGCCTTCAAAATCCTACCTTGATTGAATTGGCGACGAGACCATTCGGGACCGCGGCTATTCTCTCGTACGAAGTGTATCACGTCTCTGTTGAAATGTAAACGGTCCAGCCGGCTGTTTGTGACGGCGGATTCGGGGAGGATTCGGTGGATATTGGAGTCATAGGAGTCCCGGTCGATCTGGGTGCCGACCGGCGTGGTGTCGATATGGGACCGAGCGCGCTGCGCTATGCCGGCCTGGCGGAGCAACTCACCGGAATCGGACACGCCGTGCGGGATCTGGGCAATATCGACGTGCCCGACCTCGATAGCGTGCCGGAGGGCCCGCAGCAGATCAAGTACCTGGCCCCCATCGCGGCTATGTCGCAATGTCTCGCCGAGAAGGTGAGCACGGCGATGGGTGAGGGATTGTTTCCACTTGTGTTGGGCGGGGATCACTCGATTTCGGTCGGTTCGGTCGCCGGCGTGACCGAGCATCGGAAGGTCGGCGTCATCTGGCTGGACGCGCACGCCGACTTCAACACTCCCGAAACGTCGCCCTCCGGGAACATGCACGGCATGGTGCTGGCGGCGATCGCCGGCAAGGGCGCGCCCGAGTGGGTCAACGTCGGACGCGAGGGGGCGAAAGTCAATCCCCGCAATATCGCGCTCGTCGGCACCCGCGAAGTCGACCCGGGTGAGCGCGAGCTGCTGCTGGCCAATGGGGTCAACGTGTTCACCATGCACGACGTCGACCGTCTCGGCCTACCGAGTGTGATGGATATGGCGATTGAGCGCATCATGCCCGGGGTTGAGGGGATCCACCTGAGTCTCGATATGGACGTGGTAGACCCCATGCAGGCGCCCGGTGTCGGTACGCCCGTGCTGGGAGGCTTCAACTTCCGCGAGGCGCACCTGGCCATGGAAATCCTGTCCTCGACCGGGCGACTGGTCTCGATGGACGTCGTCGAGGTCAATCCCGTGCTCGACACCCACAATGAGACAGCCCAGTTGGGAGTGCAGCTCACCCTCAGCGCCATGGGCAAACGCATTCTCTGACGCCATCCCTCCCGTGTTACCATCACGGTCGTGACACGCCCCCTCCGCGCGGCTCTCGCCGCCGCCGCGCTCCTGTTGATCATTCCGGGGATTGCCCTCGGACGGCACGCGACGTCCACTCTCCACGCGCGCTATCTGGTTGTGATCGTGATGGACGGGTACCGTCCGGACTATATGGCGCTGGCCCCCATGCACAATCTGCATGCCTTGATGGCCTCGGGGATGACGTATACGCGGGCCTGGGTGGGGCAGTTGGAGACGGAAACGCCGACCGGACACGCCACCATTGCAACCGGTGTCTATCCCCGCAAACACGGTGTCATCGGCTTTGTCTGGAAGGACCCGACCCTCCAGAACATCACATGGATGCCGACCGACACACGGCTCATCAACGCCGGGGATATGGAGAATCTGATCGAGGGCGGCGGCGTTCCGACTCTCTCCGATCTGCTGCATAGTCAAAACCCGGCAGCCAAGAGCGTTGCCATCAGCGGCGAGAAGTTCTATGCGGTCGATGCCATGGGCACCGGCGCCGATTACATCGTCTACGGAGACTCGTACGGCAAGAACTACGGCTGGATTGCGCCTGTATCGATCGGGCGCCATATCGCACCGGCACGCGCCCACCTCTCCAATTTGAAGATCCACAGTGCGGCCGATCCGCTGACGGAGGACCGCTTTGTCGCGCGCATTGCGCTCCGCATGGTCGCCACGGTGCGTCCGCGCATGCTCCTCCTTAACCTGCCGGGCGCCGACATCGAGGGGCATCGCAGCGGCGGCGTGACGGCACCGGTCGCCATCCATAACGTCGACACCAATGTCGATCACATCCTCTATCAGATCACCAGCACCTACCGGCATCTCGGCATCTACAACCAGACGCTCTTTGTCGTGACCGCGGATCACGGCATGCTGCCGAATGGACACATCGTGCCCCGTCAGGCCATGTACAACACGGTGCGTGCGACCGGCGCTCCGCTGCTGGAAATGGACTTCCTGTCGACGGCCGGGTACGTCTTCTTGCGTAACCCGTCCGATGCGCCACGGGTCGCGTCCGCGGTGGTCGCTAAGCACTTCCGCTGGGTGGAAGGTGCGCTTTACAAAGTGAGCGTGCCCGGCGGTTTCGCTTTCCGCGTGGAACCGCAAACCGCGAAGCAACTTGGTCCCAGCCTCACCCGCGCCTATCTGGATCTGGCGGATACCTTCGCCTCCGCCACCAGTCCCGATGTCGTGTTTCCGTACGCGGAGGACACGCTCGGTGAAATCGTGAAAGGGTATGGACCGCATTGGGGTACGCACGGCGGACTCTCGTGGCGGGTGCAGCACATCCCTCTGATCATGAGCGGGCCGGGCGTCCGGCGCGGCACGTCGTACTTCCCGGCCAAGCTTGCCGATATTGCCCCCACGATCGAGCGCCTGATGGGCTTTCCCATCCCGAAAGGTGTGGACGGCGTCGTCCTTGGAGATGCGCTCACGCACCCGGCGAGTGGAGACGTCGCCCACGAACGGGCGGTTGCGGCCAGTCGCTCCGCGGATGTCGACGCGCTCAAAGCGCACTCGATTGCCCAGCACGCGCTCGTCCTGGATAACCAATAGCGAGATCAGCTCGGCGCCCTCGACGTGGCCGGCACGTCGAGCGGGAGAGCCGAGGGCAGCGGATCAGTGTCCCGCCGTCGGACCAGGGCGGCCCGCAGCTATCGCGGGGCCGCCCTCCCGGGCGATGGGGTCCTGCCGTGCTCCCGATTGAACCGGGCTCGCCCTTACACCCCGGCCCAGCGCTGGACGAAACGAGCCATGTGGCGGGTTCCGAGGATGAAGTCGGAGCGGCGGATATTCTCGTTGGGGGCGTGCACGAATGACTCGGGATAACCCACGCCGCAGTTGACGATGGGCACGTCGAGATAGGCGCGGAAGGGATACATGGGACCGGAGCCGCCGACCAGCGGGGCGATGCGCGGCTCCTTGCCGTAGACGGCGCGCGCCGTCTCCGCGGCGATCTGCACGACAGGATCGCTGGGCGGCGTCACGGCCGGCCGCTCCCCTCCCAGGGAGGCGACCTCGATGTCGCCGAAGCCGAGGTCGTCCAGATAGGCGCGCAGCTTCTGGAGAATGTCTTCGGGATCCTGATCGGGCACGAGACGGAAGTCCATCTTGGCCAGCGCGCCGGCTGGAATGACTGTCTTTGGTCCCTCACCTTCGTAGCCGGCGCTGAGCCCGGCGATATTGGCGGTGGGTGAGAAGACGGCCTCCTTGGCTGCCATGCCCGTCAGGTTCCGATTGAAATGTTCGATTCCGTAGCTCCGTCTCATCTCGCGCTCGTCGAGGTCGAGCTGTTCGAGCAGCCTCTCCTGGTCGGCGGTGGGTGGCCGAGCGTGGTCATAGAAGCCCGGGATCAGAATGCGATCGTCCTCGTCCTTGAGCCGATTCAGCATCCTGACTAGGCGCCAGGCCGCATTGGGCAGGAGGTGTGCGCTTCCCGAGTGCGCGTCGCGCGACATGGTGTGTGCCGTGTACTGGACGTACAGGATGCCGCGCATGCCGAGAGTGAGGCCGGGGCGGCCCTCGTAATCCACTCCGCCGCTCTCCCAGATGCAGGCGTCCGCCCCCAGGAGCTCGCGGTGCTCGCTCACGAACTCCGGAATATGCGGGCTGCTGATCTCCTCGCCTCCCTCGATGACGAATTTGACCTTGCAAGGGAGAGCGCCGTGCACGGCGCGCACCGCCTCCAGAGCCGCCAGACGGGAGGCGATCTCGCCCTTATCGTCGGAGACTCCCCGGCCGTACAGCTTCCCGTTCCGCTCCACCATCTCGAAAGGCGGTGAGTTCCAGAGCTCAAACGGCTCGGCCGGCTGCACATCGTAGTGGTTGTAGCAAAGCAGCGTCTTGTCTCCGTCGCCGGCCTCAGCGTAGACGACTGGATACCCTTCCGTTGGGAAGATCTGGGCATCGAAGCCGCTCTCCTCCAGCATGCCCGCGACGAGCCGGGCAGCCGCCTCGATTCCTTCGTTCTGACTCGAGACGCTGGGCTGCCGAACCAGGCGAGCCAGCTGTTGCAAAGCGCTCCCCACATGCTGCTCGATATAGTCGTCGGTTGTCGCGACGGTCACTCCTGCCTCCCTGTAGATAAGTCTGTGTATAAGGTCGTGGATGGCGGATCGGAATGGGGGATGGACCGGTGGAGAAGGTCGATGAAGACGTCGGGGTTCGGGCGGACTCTCAGCACCCGCGCCGAGAACCGAGAGTCGACATAAGAGGCATCGGCTCGGCGCCCGCTCCAACCGGCCATTGCTGCCTTGAAAAAAATCCGTATAGTTTGACTCGGCAGTCCGCGGAGGTGGGGGATTGCCAACCGGGTGGTGTAGCCTCCACGGTTCACACCGTCCGGGGCCTTATCAATCATCATCCAACCTAGCCCGCCTTCCCGTCCCATCCGCCGGTGGAGTGCCGTCTCCTCGCTCCACCGGCGGTCCCCTTTTAAGGCAGCATCCCATGCTAGGCCATCGGCTAAGATGACCTAACCGGCGGCGCGGTGGGGG
>JAJPIP010000078.1 GCA_021324655.1 Pseudomonadota bacterium | reverse complement strand
GCAGACGCGCCAGGACGGGGTCACGGGTGCCGAGTGACACGAAGGGCCGGGCATCATGATCCAGGGAGAGCACGCGCGCCACCTGCGCCGGCACCGCCCCCAGGTCCGCATCACCGCTCACCTCACCATGCACCGCACCGTGCGAATCCTGTCTCACGGCAACGCCTGCCTGGCGGCTATACCCGTCGCCGTCGACACAGAAGGCCAGGCGCATCGTCCCATCGAACGTCGTGGCATGGCGTTGCCCGAAGCCGAACATCGCCGACTCTCGCAGGGAGAATGGCCCCTGCGGGATGATGGTGAAGGAACGGGTTTCCGACACCGCTTACGCTTGCAGGGCGCGGACCCGCATCGCCGACCAGACGTCGTCGAGCGCGATCAGACTGACGCCGACCAGGCGGTGCTCCGCCAGTGCGCGTTGCAGCGTGTCACGGTGCAGCACCTCTTCCCCATTGGCGCCGCGGCTCTGTCCCTTGCGGTAGGCCACCCAGAGTCGGCCCCTGGGAGCCACCTGCTGGTGAGCGGTCTGGACATCGCGGTGCACGGCCGCGAGGTCGTCGGCGAAGAGCACGACGATATCGCCGCGCCGTCCTCCGCCGTTGAGAGTGGCGTCGTTCGGTATATCGCCCAGGAGTGCGGCTGCCGCGCCGGGTTCCATTCCCATGATTGTGACCTGAGTCCCCGGCCGGATGCCGAGCTTTCTGGCAGCGCCGGCGCTGCTTTCCATGTGGACCTCCTTCTGACGATGCGGAATCGACCATCGCTCCCGGTGGAGCGCGGAGGTGGTCACAGGGGAACACGGGAACCGGGGTAGACAGGGGAAGTATAGGGCCGTTCCGATGCCCGCCGCGACCGGTGTGCCCCGGATCCCCCCGAGTCCGTTCAAACGCTCATCGGTTCCGGCATGGTATAATCTTGGCCAACAGTCGATCTCCACCGAGCGGCGACACGTGGCTAACAAGCCCAGGGACCATGACTGGCACGGACAGCGGGACGGATCCGCTGTCCGCGAACTGCGCCGGGTCGGCATTTTGGGAAGTCTGGATCACGCTGCGCTTGAGCGGCTGGCTGCGGTGGCACTCCGACGCAGCTATCGCCGGGGTGCGACGATCTTGCAGCAAGGAGACGACGAGGACGGCATCTTCGCCATCGTCGAGGGCCGGGTCCGACTGGTCCGTACCTCGCCGAACGGACGCGAAGTCACGGTGGCCAGCCTCGCGGGCGGCGATGTCTTTGGTCTGTCCTTTCTGGCCGCCGCTACGCCGTCCAGGAGCGCCCTCGTAGCCGCCGAGACCCCGACGGCCGTGTACCGCATCGCGGACACCGCCTTCCGGCGCCTCCTCTCGGAACATCCGGGGGTGGGCGTCGCCGCGGTCGAACTCGTTGGCCGTGAGCTGGCGACCCTCGCGGGCCGGGTCGAGGAAATGGCGTTACATTCCAGCGCGGCACGGCTGGCGCACACCCTTCTCATTATGGCGGAGTGGGAGGGAGACCGCCTGGTCGTCCGGCGGACGCATGCCGAGATCGCGGCCTGGGTTGGGGTCCGACCGGAAGAGGTGACGAAGCAAATCGCCGCGCTGCGCGCCGAGGGTATCGTCCACGCCGAGCCGCGCCGCCCAGGGCTCATCATTGTCGATCGCGACGAGTTGGCAGGTAGGGCTGCTGAAATTACTAGCGGCATGCGAAATCACATACCGCCGTGCCGCATAGTGCCCTCTATAGTTTGATCGTCGCGTCCGATTCCTCCTTGCGGTATCGATCCGCGCGGGCGGGGAGCAATCGGAGCGTCCATCGCAAGGCTCTGTCGCGACACGAGGCGTGGGAGACGCTCAGGTGCGTCCTACGCGATTCAGATAGAAGGGATAAGATAACCGTGATTCGACTGTTCGGCGTAGCACTCGCTACGCTTCTTATGCTGATCTCGCCACTTTCGCTCGTGCATGCGAGCGGGCCGCAGCCCGACTGCGTCAGCACCGGGAGTGGCTGCATTGTCAATTTCTCGGCCTCGTACAAGGATGTGAATGGTGTCACCGAGCACGTGTCTTGGTCGGTGGACACCTCGACCATGGAGATCATGAGTGGGAGTAGCTCGGTGACCGTGCCCTCGCAGGCGAGCTACGTCTGGTGTGGTCCCATAAATCCCCCGACCTTTCCCAATCCTGGGCCGGTGACGTTCTACTACCGCTATACGATGAGCGGGATGAACTACTACATCTCGATCACGGTCAACTCTAGCGGCGGATATTCCGGTGCGCAGGGGACTGTGGACATCGGGTGCTGAGGTGCCCCGGAGCGACAGAGGAGCGGCACCGTGCCTGCTCCTCTGTTTCCTGCTCATCCTGGGAGCTCTATTCCTCCCGCAGGACGCATCCGCCGGCGTGGCCGTGCAACGCGTGTCCGGCCCCAGCCCATTCGCGGCGTGTTCCATCCCCGACCCCGGCGGCCACACGGTCCCCATTACCAACTGGGACGTCGAGCCCAATATTGCCGCCGATCCCCGGACCATCGGAAGCTCCCACGTTCACCTCGCCGGTCTCTGGCAACAGGACCGAGGGCAGAACGGGGGCGGCGCACGAGGCCTGATGGCGGCGGTCTCCGATGACGGCGGGGTGACCTGGCGCAGCCAGTCCATCCCTCTCACCCAGTGCTCTGTGCCCAGTCTCTCTTTCATCCGGGCCAGCGATCCCTGGGTCTCGATCGGTCCCGACGGCATCGTCTACGCCTCCGCTCTCGGTGTTACCCCGCAGGGCGATCTCCAGATCATGGCCGGTGTCTCAGCCGACGGCGGGATCACGTGGTCGCACTGGCAGACCATCCCGGCGCCGAACGAGCGTCCAGCATCCGGCGACAAAGAGAGCATAGCCGCCAACCCCTCCCGGCCGGGTACCGCCTACATCGTCTGGGACGGCGGCGTCTCGACTGCCGGACGGCCCGAAGCGTGGGCGATGTTCGCCGAGACGACCGACGGAGGAAAGACGTGGAGTCCAGCCCGTCCCGTTACCTCCCCGCGCTCTGGCGATACCTTTGCCAACGAGATTCTGGCTGCCCCCGATGGCCACACTCTCTACGACGTCTTCGAGCATCAGCGAGTCATCCGAGGCCGCCCCCAGCGTCTCTGCGTCCGCCGCCGCTGCGTGACCCTGACCCCCTTTCCCACGATCGTTGACCTCTCCATCGAGATGTTCACGTCTCGGGATGGCGGCGCCTCCTGGGGCGGGCCGCGCCTGGTTGCCCGAGTTGCCCCCTTCCCGGACAACGGGGTCCGGACTTTTGTGCGCGACCCGGGCATCCAGAGCGCCGCTGTCGGACCGACCGGGCAACTCGCCGTCGTCTGGGCTGACCCGCGCGACTCTCGTCACGGCACACCGGATATCGTGGTCAGCACCTCCACGGACCGCGGGGCGACCTGGAGTCGTCCGGCCCTGGTCTCCCCCTCCGATGGCAGCTGGCATCTCCTGCCGACAGTGGCGATCGCGGGCGACGGGACAATCGGGGTGACCTACGACGGAATCGCACCCGAGGCGGCCCCCCGGACCCTCCCCACGGACACCTGGTTCGCGGCCGTTTCCCCTCGGGGAGACGTGATCGATCCGCCTGAGCTTCTGGCTGGTCCGGAAGACCTCGCCTGGGCTCCCACGTCTGCCGATCACTTCATCGGGGATTACCAGGGTCTCGCCGCCTCGGATTCTCGCTTCTTCCCGCTCTTTGTCATGCCTGACCCCGGTAATGTCACCGTGCCGACCGCTGTCTACTGTGTCGCCGGCGGCATATCGCACGTGTGAGGCACGAGACACAGCTAAGCGGTCTCCGACGGGTTCGCCGGAATGGGCGTGGAAGCTGGTCACGGTATGTGAAATCACATACCACAGACCGTGATCGTCCCTTTATAGTCCCCTCATCACCAAGTGTGCGCCGGGAAACTGTCATGGTCGGCGTGATGAGGAAGGGACTATTCCGTGTTCAAGAAGCGCCCTGTCGCCATTGTGTTCAGCCTTTTACTGAGCGTAATTCCCTTGCTCTCGCAGCCGTCGCTGGCGCAGACCGCCTCGTCCGCTTCGGCCGGGAGCGGTCCCTCGGCGAAGAGGGATTTGGGAGCAAAGGGACAGGAGGTGGTCGCCTGGCGTACCCGCACGTCACGCACCTATAACGAGAACGGCGTCTATCGCTCGGTTGTCTATCCCGGCTCGATCAACTACCAGGATGCACAGGGCGCCTGGCAGCCGATCGACGACACCCTCGTACCGTCGAGCGTGGCGTCCTACGCATATCAGAACAAGGCGAACCGCTATACCGTTCTCTTCCCTTCTGATCTGAGTCAGGCCCCGATTCGGATCCAGCTGAAGAATTCCTGGATCTCTTTCTCACTCCGGGGTGCATCAGGGGCCGGCACCGTCTCCGGCGACACCGACAGCTTCTCGCTACCGGGCGCTACCCTCGCCTACACGGCCGGGAACGACGGGCTCAAAGAGAGCCTGACCCTCCAGGGCCCGGACTCCCCGCACTCCTTCCAGTTCGACCTCAGCACCAGCCCTGATCTCACGGTCACGCAGAACGCCGACGGCGGCGTCGACTTTACCGACCACACCGGCCGGGTCGTCTTCTCCTTCGCGCCTCCGTTCATGGAGGACAACTCCAAGCTGCCGAGCGGCATCTCGCGTGCCGTGACGTTCTCCCTCGATCAGACCGGCAACGGGGAGACGGTGACCCTCGCCGCCGACTCCGCCTGGCTTGCCGATCCTGTGCGTGCCTGGCCGGTCGTGATCGATCCGTCGGTAAGCTTCCCCGACGAGTCGCGCGCCGGCAACCCGAGCCAGGATTGCAATCTGTGGAGCGGAGCGGCGACCACCAGCTACTGCAACCAGACGTACGAGGACGTGGGTCTGAACGGAACCAACATGGGGCGGGATGCGCTCCTCTTTACCGTCCCCTCCCAGATCTACATCGATAGCGAGGTGGTCTCCGCGCAGCTCTCGATGACGATCGACGACGCGAGCGCCTACATGAGTAACGCCAGCACGACCTTGAGCCTGTATCCCATGACGCGCGCCTGGACGACGTCGGCCACGTGGAACTCGTACGATGGGACGAACGCCTGGAGCCGGGCCGGGGGCGATTACGCCGCCAACACCAATCCGCCAACGACGGTGAGTGCGACGATTTCCAAGGGAGAGACGGGCACCGTGTCGTGGTATCCGACGCAGATTGCGCAGGAGTGGACCGATGGAACACTGGCCAACGACGGCCTGCTGCTGCGAGGCGCCGAGACGCTGAGCGACAGTAATCTCGTCCTCTTCTACGGCATGTCCGGCACCACATCCACCCAGTGGCCCCAGCTCACTATCTGGTTTGAGCCACGTATGGGCGACCGCGCGTTCTATCCCATGGCCTTCTCACAGACACTCTTCGGCGGGACCGACCTCAGCGTCGATGGCGCCAACGGGAACCTCCTGGTGCACACCTCCGACGTCTCGATCCCCGGTGAGGGATCCCCGCTCACCATCGACCGCTACTACAACAACTTCTGCGTTCACCCCGCGCCCGCGAGCGGTACGATTGTCTCGGACCTCGGCAGTGCCTGCTGGACGTTCAGCACCGGCTGGGATGTTGGTCTCCAGTTTGCTCCCGATGGATCGGCAGTCTTCTCGGGGCCCAGCGGGTACAAGGTGCCATTCAACCTGAGTGGCGGAAGCTTCACGCCGCCGCCCGGCATCGACGCGCAGCTCGTGAAGAACGGCGACGGCACCTACACGATGACGTTCGACGCCAGCCAGGAGAAGTACAACTTCAGCGCGAGCGGGACACTCACCTCAGACGTCGACCGCTCCGGAAACACGATCAAATTCGCCTACAACAGTGCCGACGGATCGCTACAGTCCATCACCGATACCCAGGGCGATGTCCTGTCGGTGACCCAGCAGACCAACTCCGGCGGCCAGAACATCGGCATCCAGCAGTTCACGGATGTCTTCGGTCGGACCCACACGTACGGGTACAACACAAGCAACGGTGACCTGACGTCGTACACCGACCCCGCGGGGGATGTCACCACGTACGGCTACGGGACAGGGAACTTTCTCACGCAGATCAAGGATCCGGACGGCAATCTCACCAACATCAGCTACAACGGGGCCAACGAGGTGAGTCAGATCACGCGCGTGACGAACACCTCGACCGGCGCCGGGTACAGCTGGACCTTCACCTACAACAGCGGTAACACCGTCGTGACCGATCCCAACGGGCACGCCACGACCTACTACTTCAATGGCCAGGGACAGGCGACGTCCGTCACCGATGCCGCCAGTCACACCACCAGCGCGACCTGGACCGGGGACGACCAGCCGCAGACCACGACCGATGGGAAGAGCTTCACGACGCAATACGGCTACGTCAACGGCAACGTGAGTCCGTCGTTCACCGGCACGCCGACGCTCAACACCTCGACCACCTGCAGCCAATCGTCAACGCCGACCGAATGCCTGACCGGGAAGGCGACCTACGGCAACACGGCGCCCGCCAGCCTGTACAGTCCAAGCGCCACGACCGATGCTCAGGGGAACACCACGACCTATCAGTACGATAGCGCGGGCCGGGTCACATCCGCCACCGCGCCGCTGACGGCGAGCACGAGCGCGACGACAGGGTACACCTACAACGCCGACGGCACGATGGCGTCCAAGACGGACGCCAACAACCACACGACGAACTACAGCTACTACTGCGTGACGAGTGGCGCCGGCTGCCCCGGGGGGTACACCAAGGGCCTCCTGGACCAGGTGACCGATCCCCTGAGCCGTGTGACCACCTACACATATACGAACACGGGCACCAACAGCAGTTACAACCAGCCAGCCACGGTGAAGGACGCCAACGGGCAGACCGCAACCTATAGCTACGACAAGGATGGCCGGGTCACGGCGATCGCGTACACCAACAAAGACGGGAGCGCCGGTCCCTCGATCGGCTACTCGTATGACGCCGACGGCAATCTCCTGGCCATGACAGATGCCACCGGCACCACCGATTACTACTACGATGCGTTGAACCGAGAGATCTCGGAAATCCTGCCGGGCAAGAGTTCGGCGTGCACGGACAGCGCAGGCCACGCCGCGACCATCTGCTACGGCTTCGACGGCGTCGGCAACCTGACCTCCGAGACCGATGCCGGCGGGCAGGTGAGCTACGCCTACAACGCGGACGATACCCTCCACAGCCTGACCGATCCCGCCGGCACGACCAACTTCGGCTACGATGCCGATCAGCAGCGCACCAGCATCCAGTTCCCCAACGGGATCACCGAGAGCATGAGCTACGACGGGGCGGGCGATCTCACCAAGATCGCCGCGACCGGCTGCACGACCGGCACCTGCCCGTCCTCGACGTACACCTACACGACCAGCAGCGGTCAGGCGACCTCTCTTCGCCACTGCGTGACCAACGCCGCCGGGACGATCACGCAGTACAACTACGATCTCTCCAACCGGCTCTCCAGCGTGTGGACGGTGGGTTCCTGTGGAGCGACGAGCGCTCTCACGACCCCCTACTCGTACACGTACGATGCCAACGGGAACATCACGCAGACCGTCGTGAACGGGACAACGACCACTCTCACCTACGATGCCGCCAACGAGATGACGGCGTCGGGGAGCAACACCTTCAGTTACGACAGCGACGGGAACGAGACCGGAACCTCCAGCGGTTACGCGCTGACCTACAACGCCGAGAACCAGACGACGAGCATCAAGCCCTCGGGGACGACGACGGTGACCAACCTGGGCTACACGGGACAGGGCCAGACACAGCGGATCACCCGCGGCAGCGACACCTTCCAGAATGATGCCAGCGGGATCGACACGGCCAGCATCGGCGGGACGACGGCGTACTACACGCGGACTCCCGACGGACAGCTCATCGACGAGCGGATCCCGAGTGGAACCTCCGCCGGCACCTACTACTACCTTGCCGATGGTCTGAACTCGGTCGTGGCGCTTGCCAACAGCAGCGGGGGCATCGCCAACACCTACAGCTACGATCCCTACGGCAAGCCGAGCCAGACGGGGAGCGTGCCCAACCCCTACGAGTGGATCAGCGGGGTGTACGACAGCTTCACCGGCTGGTACCAGCTGGGAGCGAGGTACTACCGCCCGGTGGTGGGGAGCTTCACGCAAGCGGATCCTAACACCTGTTTAGCGACCAATGACCCGTACCAGTACTCCGATGACGATCCAGTTAACGAAACCGACCTGACTGGCATGTCCGAAAAAGCCGGTCCTGTCCAGTACCCCGAAGGCGGCCCGCCACCAGGCGCGGGCGCCTTCGATCCGCTGGGGGGCTTAGCTGATCTGATCGGCTCGCTCTTTTCGTCGGGCGGAAGATGGCATTGTCAAGCAAAATGCCAGCTAGGCTCAGGCGGTCGGTACGTCTACGGGCTGGGGTATGGGAAGACGCAGGTCGAGGCATGCGCGAATGCCAAGAGGGACGCGGGACGTCGGGCGGGAGCCTACGTCCGACACTGTCGATGCTTCAATTGCTCGAACAGGTGATTAATCAGGACGACCGCGATGAACCATGAGCTGGTGATACGACTCAGAGCAGCCCTCGGTGGCGCGGAGGGCAGGCTGCCTGAACCGGTTCAGAAGCAACTCGACGTCGTCCAGGCTGCCGGAGCAACCTCGCCTGACGACCTTGTGACGCTTGCTGAGGATGAGGCGCGGGACGAGGGCGTCCGTGTGAGTGCCTCCCTGCTCCTCGGCCAGTTGGGTGACCCTGGCGCCGCTCCAGCACTGCTGGTCTGTCTGAAGGCTCAGACTCCTCAGGTCCGACGCGCTAGCGCTCTCGCGTTGGGTCAGGTCGGCTATGCCGCCGCAGCACACAGGCTCGCAACCGCGCTCCAAACAGATCAGCATCCTGCAGTTCGCGAGGCCGCGGCGTTTGCGCTCGGACAAATGCCGGGCGACGTGGACATAACGCCGCTTCTACGTGCTCTTGGTGCACCGGGGGAGGTGGCACGTGTTCGAAGTCAGGCTGCCGAATCTCTAGGGGATCTGGCGCTGCGTGGAGTAAGAGCGCCCGAAATGACGGAGGCTCTGCTGCGTGCACTAGAAGACCCAGATGCCTGGGTAAGACACGACAGCGTGGTAGCGCTCGGGTATCTGGGTGATCCCACGGCCGTGGTGTCGTCGATCCGGCTTCTTGCAAGTGATTCTGCGCCTGTTGTTCGTGAGGCCGCTGCCGGCGTACTGGCATGGGTGGGGTCGGCACCTGTACCTGCAGATGCCAAACGCCGAGACGCTGTCACTGCTCTCGTTTTCGCGCTCCGCGACGCAGCCCCCCAGGTCCGAGCATCAGCCGCGACGAGTCTCGGTGAATTGGGTGCTCGGGAGGCCCTGCCCGACCTTCAGAATCTCGCTGCGCGCGACCACGCTCCCGTTCCTGAGGGGGGTACTGTAGCCGCGGTGGCAGAGAGGGCGATCAAGCGACTTGAAGAAGATCGTCGGAACGATTGAAATCGACGGAGCCGGTCGCGGACCTTCCCAGGAGAGCATGTAACAACGGGCAGCATCACACTGCGGCTAACCACACCGGCTCATCCCGCCTCGCACCCCATCGGCGTCACGCGTATCCAAACTGCGGCAAGTGTCTGGGAGTCGTCCACCTGGTACTGGGCTTGGCAGAACTCGTGGGCGTCGGCGCGGTTTGCGGCCTGGCAGCGGCCACGTTGGGCCCTGCCGGAGGCGCGATCTGCGGCGTGGTTTACGGCCTAGTGCACTGTTACTCCTGAAGTGACGGATAGAGTCGCTTGAGCTTGATGCGGGCGTCGGCGGTGGTGAAGCGCCAGTCCACCGTGACGGCCGCACAGTTGC
>JAJPIP010000002.1 GCA_021324655.1 Pseudomonadota bacterium | reverse complement strand
CGAAAGACCACGATGTCGCCCCGTTGCGGCGCATGCACCAGGTAGTCCACCTTGTTGACCAGGATGTACTCCCCGTTGTGCAGATTGGGGAGCATGCTCTCCCCTTCTACCTTGAAGTTCTGCACCGCGACCTTCACCACCAGAAAGATCGCCAGCGTCAGAATCGCCGTCTCCACCAGTTCCCGTACAAACGTGCGGCGCGCATGGGGAGTCGGCGTGGCAGCGGGAAGTTCCGAGGTCATCGAGCGCCCGAGTCTACCACGGTCAGAACGGCCCCCAGGAGCGTCTCCTCGTCCCGCGGCTCCACTGTCCGAAGGTCGAGCATGGCACGGCCGTCCTGCATTCGAGGGAGAATCGGAGGCGAAGCAGAGCGGAGCCGCGCGCCGGTGAAACGAGCCGGCAGCCTGATCAAGGTCGTCGGCAATGTCTCGTCCGGCAGTGACCCCCCGCCAACCGGCGAGCGGCCGGGCACCAGATCGACGATGAGGCCGCCGCGGCGGGCTGCCTGCTGGAAGCGGGCCGCGCGCTCGGCCAGGACGTCCGGTGTCTGACCGAGCATCTCGAGAACAGGGATCGTTCTCGGCGCCGATCCATCCAGGTACGCGCGCAGGGTTGCCGTCAGCGCTGCCAGTTGCAACTTGTCGGGGCGAACTGCCCTCGCCACGGGGTGCGCGGCGACGCGGCCCATCGCCACCGTCGATCCGACCATGAGCCCTGCCTGCGGACCCCCCAGCAGTTTGTCTCCGGAGAATGTGACGACGTCGGCTCCCGCCCGGAGGGCATCCATCGGAGTGGGCTCATGGGGCAGGCCATACTGCGCCGTGTCGACGAGGGGGCCGCTGCCGTTGTCGGCAAGGAGGAGCACACCGTGTTCATGAGCGAGGGCGGCGAGGGCGCGCGGGTCCGCGTCTTCCGTAAATCCCACAATCTTGAAGTTGCTGCGATGCACGTGAAGAATCGCGCCCGTCCGCGGTGAGATCGCTTCCGCGTAATCCTCCAGCCGCGTTCGATTAGTCGTCCCGACCTCGACGAGACGAGCGCCACTCTGCCGCATGATCGCCGGAACGCGAAATCCTCCTCCGATTTCCACCGCCTGACCCCGGGAGACGATGACGTCTCGTCCGCGGACGAGAGCCAGCAAGGCGAGCAAGACCGCAGCCGCATTGCTGGTAGCCACATGCGCCGCTTCCGCGCCCGTGAGCGCCGCCAGCATCGAGGCCACACGGGCCTGGCGCGTCCCTCGTTTGCCATGGACGAGGTTGACTTCCAGATCCGTGTACCCCACGGCCTCCGCGACGGCAGCGGTGGCTGCCGGAGAGAGTGGCGCCCGTCCAAGGTTGGTGTGGAGGATGACGCCGGTCGCATTGATCACTCGGCCTGGGCCGCCGACCCATGTCTCTACTTCCGCGCGCACGCGTTGCACGATCGCGTGCAGATCCGGCGGGACTTCACCGCGCGCGGCGCCCTCCCGCGCTTCCGCGATGACGCGCCGCGCGACGTGCGTGATGGACTCGCGGTCCCAGGAGAGCAGAAGCGGTGCAAGCGCCGCGTCACGCAGGACGCGGTCAACCGAGGGCAGGGCACGCCGGCCCGGCGGGCCGGTGTCCGTAGTCACATCCTAATGAAGAACGAAGAATGCGATGACCAGGATCACGACCATGAGCGGACCCAAAACGGCCAACGTCCGGAGATCGTGTCCCAGGTAGGCGTAGTTGATGGTGAGTCCGGGAGCGCGGCGCGCGGGAGCCGACGGGCGCGGACGAGCAGCCGGAGGCGCGACGGGCCGCGCGGCGGCCGGAGCCTCGGCGACGCCGGTCGACTGAGCCGCGGGCGAGGACACAGGGCGGCGTGTACGAGGCTTGGTGCGGCCGGTGCGGGACTGCGACTTTTTGGGCACGGAGCAAGTCTCCTCGGGAATCAGATAGGCGATGTCGCCGGTCCGTCAAGCGCGGCAAACATCAAGATTGTCGCATATCGCGCGGACGGAGCCAACGGCTCGGATTCTATACTGGCTTCGGACAAATCTACCTCGTGCGAGCTTGATCCTATGAATCATGAATTGGTCCTCGTGATCGCCCTCGCGGTCATTCTGGTTGCTGCTCTCGTCTGGCAGTCTCTCACCACGCGCCGTCTGTCGCGCCTCGAGCAACGCCTCGACGCATTAATCGGCGATACGGCAACTCCCAACACAACCCAGATGCTGGCCGAGTGCCTGGCGACGGTGCGTCGAACCGATCTGGCGGTGAGTGATCTTCAGCAGCACCAAAGGCAAGTCGAACAATGGTTGCCGCGGACGATTCGGCATGTCGGACTGGTCCGCTTCAGTCCTTTTCATGACACCGGTGGCGACCAGAGCTTTGCGCTCGCCCTTCTGGATGGGCGCGGCGACGGGGTGGTCGTCACTGCCTTGCACTCCCGCACCGACAGCCGGCTGTACGCCAAGCCAATTGAACAGCATCAATCGACGTACACTCTCACGCCGGAAGAGCGGGAAGCCATGGCTCGTGCGGTGGGGGCGCCACTGGAAGCGGCCCACACCTAGCCGTTTCGAGCAAGCGCGATCAGTTGTGGGGTACCCGCGTCATACGCATCCAGTTCGTACGAGCCGTAGAGGGTGATGTCGCGGAGGCCGGCCAGTTCCAGCATCAGCGAGAGCTCGGCGGCGAACACGTAGCGCAACTGCAACGTGGCGGTAACGCGCTGCACTCCGTCAGTTCGCGTGAGGTCATAGATGAGCGAGAGGTCCAGACGCTGCGCCGCCTCATCATCCCAGGCGGCCGACCACACCGTGAGGTGGTCGCTCTGACATTCGCCGGCGAAGCGTTGCCTGACTTCGCCCGAAGCTCGACGGTCCGCGAGCAGGAGCGGATTAGAACTGTCGACGATGAGCATACCGCCGGAAACCAGGCAGCCGGACAGGCGCCGGAGTGCCGTCAATTGTGCGGATGGATCCGGAAAATGCCAGAGGGTGTTGAGGCTCAGGATCGCCGCCGCGAAGGAGTGCGGTGGCAGCTCGGCCGTCTCGAGAGACGCGTGCACAAAGTGCAGTCCCGGCACGCCGGTACCGCGTATCCGTGCTCTTTCCAGCATGGGAAGGGAGGGATCAATCGCCCAGACCGGCACCCCGGATTGCGCGAGCGGAACGGCGAGCCGGCCCGTCCCCGCTCCCACGTCGAGAACCGGCCCGCGCCGTATCAAGCGAAGATAGAAGTCGATGTCGGCAGTTAGTCCGGCATGCTCGCAGTCGTAAAAGCGAGCGATCGAATCGTACGACGGCATAGGCGTCCGCTAGTAGAGTAGATTTAGTATAGGGAGCAACAGTGAGGGCAGAATGGCCGAAGGCCGCGGACAGGTGCTGGTCGTCGATGACGAGCCGGACATCGTCGACTTTCTGACGACGGTTCTGCGAGACGAGGGATACGACGCGGCCTCTGCCCGCGACGGGATCGAAGCGCTGGCCAAGATCCGCCAGAGTCCTCCCACGCTCGTGGTGCTCGACCTCATGATGCCCCGCAAGAGCGGCTTCGACGTGCTGGACGGTCTGAGGGAAGAGCCGGTCAACCCGCGCCCGTCGATCATCGTCCTTTCTGCAAAGTCCACCCACGAAGACGTCCTGAACGCCCTGGAGAAGGGTGCCGATGACTTCATTCCCAAGCCGTTCGATTTAGAAGATCTGCTGCTCCGGATCCGGGTCTGGATGGAGCGGACTCACCCGCTCGAAGCGCATGACGAGACACTGCGGATCTACACGCTGAGCCCTTTTCGTGTCCTCCTTGGCGATACGCTTCTCTTTGATGAGGACATGGGGGACCGCGCGGCGCGCCTCCTCATCAAGTACCTCGTCACCGAACCGGGCGCGGCGATACCCCGCGAGAAAATCCTGTACTTGCTCTGGCCCGATCTGCAGGAGCATGTCGCCGAGGAACGGCTGCGCAACGTTCTCGAGGGCCTCCGTTCGCGATGGCCGGGTGCCGGCAATGTCATCCGCGAGGAAGGGAATAGCTTGCTGCTCGACATGGGGGCGGAAACCTGGATCGACGCCAGTGAGTTTGAGTCGAACGTCGATATGGGACTCGCGGCGCAGGAAGCCGGTGACGTCGATATTGCGCTCGGTCTCTTCCTCTCGGCCCTTGCTCTCTACAAAGAGGACTATCTGCGCGAGAACCTCTATGAAGACTGGCCAAGCGACCGCCGGGAGCGGCTGCGCGAACTCTGGATATCGGCTATGTTCCGGGTGGCCGCGATTTGTGCCGACCGCTGTGAGTACTCCGACAGCGTTCGCCTTATGAAGAAGATCCTGGAGATCGATCCCTACCGGGAGAATGCGTACCAGGCGCTCATGCTGTACCTCTCCCGGGCCGGCCGGCGGGGCGAGGCGATTCAGTTGTACCGGTATGCGGAGCGGCTTTTTGCGCAGCACCTCGCGGCGCAACCGGCTCCAGCAACACGGATGCTGTACGAAAAGATCCTTCGTGGCGAAGCCGGCTGAGCTGCTGAGCGTCGCCGAGGCGCGCCGCCGCATTCTCGCCACCATCCACCGCCTGCCCGAGGAAATGGTCGATCTGGAGCATTGTCTCGGACGAGTGCTGGCGCGTCCCGTCCACGCGTCGCTCCCGATTCCGCCCTTTGCGAACTCCTCGATGGACGGCTTCGCCGTCGTCGCGGCCGATACGCAATCGGCTGCGCCGGGTAGTCCCGTCCGCCTCCGGATCGTGGAACACGTCGCAGCCGGTCAGGTGAGCGGACATCCGATCCACACCGGCGAGGCGGCTCGCATCATGACCGGTGCCCCGCTTCCGACCGGCGCGGATACGGTCGTTCCGTTTGAGGACGTGACGGAGCATGGGGACATGCTGACGGTCTCCTCGCCGTTGCGCGCCGGAGCGTGCGTGCGCGAGGCGGGACAAGATATCGCGGCCGGCGAAACGGTGCTTCCCGCCGGAGAGATGCTGCTGGCTCCGCAGATCGGGCTGCTGGCCGCCGTCGGCATCGCCGAGGTCTCGGTCGTCCGCCGCCCGGTCGTGGCCATCCTCTCCACCGGTGATGAACTCGTCGCCCCCGGTCAACCACTTGCGCCCGGGCAAATCTATAACAGCAATACGCCCATGCTGCGCGCCGCTGTGGAGTCGGCAGGCGGCGAACCGCGCCCCATTCCGCCGGCGCGCGACGACCCGGCAGCTCTCGCCGCGGCGCTCGAGCAGGCGCGCGGGGCCGATCTCCTGGTTACATCAGGAGGAGCCTCGGTGGGCGACTACGATTATGTCAAGACCGTGCTCAGCGGGGCCGGCGACATCGACTTCTGGCGAGTCCGCCTGCGGCCGGGCAAGCCTCTCGTGTTCGGTCTGATCGGCGACCTGCCACTGATCGGTCTGCCGGGCAATCCAACGAGTGCGCTCGTGACGTTTGAAGAATTTGTGCGGCCCGCGCTGAGGTGTTTCCTCGGCGCGTCGTTGCTGCGTCCTGAGATCGAGGTGATCGTGGACGAGGAGATCGATAACCGAGGCGGCCGCGAAACCTACTTCCGCGTGACGCTCCGCCAGGAAGGCGGCGCCTTTCATGCCCGACTCGCCGGCCCTCAGGACTCGGCCATGCTTCACACCCTTGCGCGTGCTGAGGGCCTTCTGGTCGTGGCGGCCGATCAGCCGTCGCTCCAGCCGGGCGACCGCGCCGTTGTCCAGGTCTGGCAACTGCCGCCGGCTCCTTATCCGGAGGGCTGAAGCGCCTCCATCGCGATCGTTCCGTCTTCACCCAGCACGGCCTGAAGTTCGGCACGCACCGTCTCCGAGAAGGCGACAGAGCGCACCGGCAGAGGGACCGAGCCCAGGCGGCCCTGTCGATCACGCACACAGATCTCGACATCGTCGGTCCCCGGATGGCGAAGAAGCACGGCAAACAGCTCGACGACTCGCGCTAGGTCCCCTTCTCGGCTTCCATTGCGGGCGACCTCGATCCGGAGCCGGATGCCGGCCGACGGTGCCGGCGGACGCTTTGTTTCCGGAGCCCGAGTCGATCCGGACCGTCTAAGCGGCTTCGCACGGGCCTCCTCTTCCGAGAGGACAGCCGAGGCCAGCAGGTGCAGCCGACCGTCAGAGGCATCGACCCGACCGTCCACGAGCACCAACGCTTTGTCGACGAGTCGAGACTGGACCTGTTCGTAGGCACGGGAAAAGACGACGACTTCGATCTTTCCTTCGGACCCGGATAGGTTGAACGTCGCCATGGGACGGCCATCTCTTGTCGAGAAGGCACGCAATCCGCCGATCAGCCCGCCGACCCGCACCGTCTGACCATCGTACTGGGACGTGACTTCCTCCACCCCGATCGCTCCTGCTTCTTCGAAATTGCGTTGGGCCTCCAGCACAGGGTGCGGCGAGATGTAGCAGCCCAGAAGTTCCATCTCCCAGGCAAGACGTTCCTCTCGGGTGGCGGGGTCGCTGAGCTGGAGGGGCAGAACGGCGCGCGGCTCCTCGATGTCTCCGAACAGGGAGGGACCGGAGTCGGCGGCGCGCTGCAGCTGTGCGCCGAAGTTCGCGACCGCATCGAGATTCGTCACAACCTTCTTCCGCTCGACCCCAAGGCCATCGAGCGCACCACAGCGAGCCAGACTCTCGATAACGCGCTTGTTGACGGCGCGCCAGTCCACCCGAGAGCAGAAGTCCTCCAGAGACGCGAAAGCGCCGCCCCGCCGCGTGCTCAGGATCGACTCGATCACTCCTTCACCGACATGTTTGATGGCCCCCAGGCCGAAGCGAATACCTTCACCCTCGAGGCTGAAGTCGAGCTCGCTGTGATTGATGTCGGGTGGGAGGATGGCGATGCCCAGGCGCCGGCACTCACGGAGGGCCTCGGCGACCTTGTCCGCATTCTCGCGCTCGGCCGAGAGCAAGCCGGCCAGGTATTCTCGCGGGTAATTCGCCTTGAGATAGGCCGTCTGACAGGTGAGAACGGCATACGCCGTGGCGTGAGGTTTGGGGAAGGCGTAGCCGCAGAACGGCTCGATGTCGTTCCACATCCCCTGCGCGATCTCGCGGGAGGTGCCTCGCTCTTCGGCCCTCTCCAGAAAGCTCGCATGGTGCTTTGCCATTTCCTCCGGCTTCTTCTTGGCCATCGCCCGGCGGACAAGGTCGGCCTCGCCGAGAGAGTAACCCGCGACCAGATTGAAAAGGCGCATCACCTGTTCCTGGTAGACGAGGAGGCCGTACGTGGGAGCCAGCACCTCCTCGAGGGCTGGGTGTGCATACGAGAACCGCTGCCGCCCGTGACGGCGGTCGACGAAGTCCGGGATCTGTTTCATGGGGCCGGGCCGATAGAGAGCCACGACGGCAATGATGTGCTCGAAACAGTCCGGCTGCAGATCGAGCAGAAGCCTCCGCATTCCGTCGCCGTCGACCTGAAAGACGCCGAAGGTATCGCCGGCCGACAACAAGCGATAGATGCTGGGATCTTCCAGCGGGATGTCCTCCCACGCCAGCGGCCGTCCGGTCGTCTGTTCCACGAATCGGCAGGCGCGCTGCAGCACGGTCAACGTCCGGAGTCCCAGGAAGTCCATCTTGAGAAGGCCGATCTTCTCGATTGACCCCATCGCGTACTGCGTGACAACCTGGTCGTTCTTGGGGACCTTATAGAGCGGCACATGCTCGGAGAGAGGATCGCGAGCGATCACGACCCCGGCCGCGTGAGTGGAGGCATGGCGCGCGACACCTTCAAGATCCTCCACGATATTCAAGACGCGCCGCACGGTGTCATCCGCCTCGGACAGTTGCGCCAGATCCGCCGACTCCTCCTTCGCTCGCTCCACCGTGGGAGCCGTTGCCGGGATCAGCTTCGCGATGCGGTCGACATTGTCATAGGGGAGACCGAGGACGCGGCCCACGTCCCGCACACCGGCGCGAGGACCGATGGTCCCGAAGGTAATGATCTGGGCCACGCGGTCGCGTCCGTACTTCTCTGTGACGTAACGAATAACTTCGTCACGCCGGTCGTCCGCGAAATCGAGGTCCATATCGGGCATGCTGACCCGTTCCGGATTCAGGAATCGCTCGAACGAGAGTCCGTGCGCAATTGGGTCGACATTGGTGACGAAAAGGAGATACGCCACCAGGCTCCCCGCTGAACTCCCACGTCCCGGTCCCACCCCGATGCCTTGCTCTCGGGCAAAACGAATGACGTCGTAGACGAGTAAGAAATAGTCGACGAATCCGGTTTTTTCGATGACGCCCAACTCGTAGTCGAGACGCTGACGGATCTCCGGTGTCACGTCCGGGTACCGCTGCGGCAGGCCCTTGGTGCAGAGCTGCCGGAGGTAGCTCTCCGACGTCAGCTCGGGAGGTATTTCCACTGTCGGTAGCTGGGGCCGGCCGAAGTCGAGCGTGAGGTCGCATCGCTCGGCGATCGCCATGGAGTTGGACAGAGCACCTGGGTACTCACCGAACAGTACCTGCATCTGCTCCTCGGACTTCAGATAGAACTCCCCAGAGCCGAGCTTCATGCGCTTGGGGTCATCCAGTGTGGTCTGTGTCTGCACGCACAGGAGCACCTCGTGCGTCGTCGCGTGACGGGCCTCGACGTAGTGAACGTCGTTCGTCGCCACCAGCGGCAGCCCCAGCCGGCGGCTGATGTGCACGACACCCTGATTGATCCGGGGTTGAAATTCCAGCTCGTGGTACTGCAACTCGAGGAAGTACCGGTCGGGAAAGACGCTCCGATACCAGTCGGCCAGCTCCTCGGCTTCCGGCAGCTTTCCCTCGAGAATCAGTGTTGCCAACTCCCCGCTGGCGCAAGCCGATAAACAGATGACACCGTCGGAATGAGCCTCCAGCAGAGCATGATCCACACGCGGCTTGCGGTAGAAGCCGCGGAGATGGGCGTCCGTCGTGAGCCGAATCAGATTCCGGTAACCCACCTCATTCTCCGCCAGGAGAACAAGGTGATACGTGTGTGAATCCGGGCTGCCCTTCTCCTCCAGGGGACGATCAGAAACATAGACCTCACATCCAATGATCGGTTTGATGCCGGCTTCACGAGCCTTCGAATAAAACTCCACTGCGCCGAACATGGTGCCGTGATCGGTCAGCGCCAGCGCCGTCATATTTTGAGAGACTGCCGCGTTGACCAGATCGGGCACGCGTCCCAGGCCGTCCAGCAGAGAGTAAGCAGAGTGCGCGTGCAAGTGCACGAAGTCGGACACCAATTCCTCCCGAGGCTAATTGGCGAGGTGGGAAACTCACTCTAGCTCAGCAGAATCTATGCCCGCAACAAGGCACCTTGCGCATCTTGGATCATCAGTCCAAGCTACTTGTGTGTCGATCAAGTGGTGGCTTTTCGCAATGCTCGTTCGAGCTCATACTGACGGAGCGTCAGGGTGAAGTCCGCGCGCGTGCGCTCAAGCACAGCCCGCAAGGCATCCGTGGTGCGTCGAAGGCCCCCCGTGATGGCGTCGGGATAATCGACGCCGGTGAGGGACGTGTACACGTCATCCATGAGTCCGAGAGCCCTCTCGGCCGCCTGCAACTGCTCGGGCTCTCCGCGGCGGATGATATCGAGGATGAAGCGGCGCAGTTCGCTGGCGGCTTCCGCCATACCGTTGAGATACGGGGCGGCCTCGACACCCAATCCCGCCGGTTCGGGGAGTTCGTGGCCCTGAATCATGGCGGCGACAAGCCAGGACTCAGCGAACTCCTTCTGAGCGTCCTGCACATACCCGGCCCAATAGAGATCGGGGTGGTTCTCGAGATCCCGACGGGTCGCAGCGACCATTCGGCGAGCGGCGTCTAGATCCCCCTGCGCCGCCGGGTAATCACCTCGATGTAGGGCCCGAATCGCGGTCGCCGCGTGACGGACTACCTGTCGCGAATCTACCAGGGCCCGGTCACGGGCGACATTTTTCCGCTCCAGCTCACCGGACGCGTCCGCGACGATCTCATCTACCCCTCGCATGGGCCACTCCCTAAGTAGGTACTCGACCCATGGTAGGAGGAGAGAGCCGGCACCCCCGACGAGCGGGGGTGCCGGTGGGCCGGGAAGGAGATCAGCCGCGAGAGGCTGGCTGTGTCATTCGCTTTGCTTTCGGCGGCCGGCTCGCGCGCCGATCCACCATGTCCAGCAGGATTCGCAATGCGGCCTCACGGTCGTACCCATGAGACTCCAGTTCGCGAACGAAGCTGCGAACGCTCTCCTGCGCAAACTCATGCATCGTCGGGAGTCTCCCTTCAGTCATCAGCGTCAGGACGTCAAAGGCAGCGCTGAGGGCGCCGGACACGTCCCCGGAGGTGATCGGCCGGCTGAGATCGGCGCGTAACTCGCCATCCGATACGTCAACTTCCAGGACAGACCACCCGCTCTCCGGCAGGGGCATCACCAGAACCCCCGATCGCGTGTCTCTGTCCATGCGTCGCTCCTCCGAGTTTGTCGTCATTGTACTCCTTCGCACGATGCGTGCCAAGCCCTTATGCCTCGCCTTGTATGGGCGCCCCGCACATTGGATCAGTCCTTGGACTCCCTCGGACGGATATCCGTGAAGCCCGGTCAGCTGACCGAGCGTCGGCGGGGTGGGAGGCTCAAGCGGCGGGGGCGGGGCTCAACCGCGGCGCCCAGTGGGCCACGGGCTAATGACGAAGGAGCGCGTCGTCGCCCCGCAGCGGATCCCGCTGGTACCGGCCTGGCCCCAGTACAAGCCGGGCGCCGTCATAGCGTCTACGTGTCCCCTTGGACGACGCTAGATCTCGAGAAGGCGCAACATCTCCAGGAACTGGTCGTAGATCGCGGCGTGCTGCTCGGCACTCCAATCAGTGCGCGGCGACGGCAGTTTATCCAGGAGCTG
>JAJPIP010000041.1 GCA_021324655.1 Pseudomonadota bacterium | reverse complement strand
CTTCCACACCGACATGTAGGAATGCGACAGGAGCTGCGGCACAAAGATTACATACGCCAATTTTGTCACTATGCGTGCCGCGTGTCGTCCAGGACGCGCCTCAGGTCGGGTGGAAGAGCGCTCTCGAATTGCAGGTCCTGTCCCGTCTTGGGGTGAGCAAAGCTGAGCCGATAGGCGTGCAGGAACTGCCGCTCGAGCCCGGGCAGCGGAGGACCCTGGTAGGTGCGGTCGCCCGCAACGGGATGGCCGGCGGCGGCGAGGTGAACCCGTATCTGATGTGTCCGCCCCGTGTGGAGCGATGCTTCGAGCAGAGAGTAGCCGGGGAGCAGCTCGATCGTCTGGTAGCTGGTCCGAGCGTCGCGGGGAGCAACGCCACGGACCGCCATCCGCTTCCGGTTCCGCGGGTCTCGTCCAATCGGCGCGTCGATCGTTCCCTGCTCCGGCCGCATCCGGCCCGGTACCAGCGCGAGATAGCGGCGCCCCGCCCGGCGCGCGGCGATCTGCGCCTGCAGAGAACGGTGAGCTTCCGGCGACAGGGCGGCGACCATCAACCCCGATGTGTCCTTGTCAAGACGATGGACGATGCCGGGTCGTTCGCGCCCCCCGACCCCGGCGGACCGCGGAAACTGTGCGGCCAGGGCGTTGGCCAGCGTCCCCCCGGCGTGGCCGGGCGCTGGATGGACCACGAGCCCCGGCGGCTTGTCGATTACGGCGACATCCTCGTCCTGATAGATGATGACCAGGGGGATGTCTTCGGGCGCTGCGCTGATCGCAGCTGGATGAATGATCTCGGCCTCGACGACGTCACCCGCGTTGAGGCGATGTGACGGCTTGGCGGGGTTGCCGTTGACGAGAATGTGTTCTTCCCGGGCGAGCCGCGCCGCCAGCGCTCTCGACACGGACGGCATGCTTTCTGAGACGTAGACGTCCAGGCGCGTCCCCTGCGCGTCGGGCGGCACCTCGCGTCGCTCGGCCGTCACGCCCGCCGCTCCGACCAGACGCCGTGAGCGACGATCAGCAAGACGCCGATCACGACCGCGCTGTCTGCCACGTTGAAAACGGGCCACCAGCGAAGGTCTATGAAGTCGACGACGTATCCCTGCCGGACCCGATCGGCCAGATTGCCCAATGCCCCGCCCAACAGCAGCGCGTTGCCGAGTCGAGCTGCCGGAGCGCGACCCTGGATGCGCGGGTACAGGGCGAGGATGCCGACGGCGACCACCACGGCAACCACCTGGAAGAGGTATCCTCCGGCCTGCAGAATGCTGAAGGCTGCGCCCCGGTTTTCGTCGTACGTCAGCCAGACCACGCCACCCAGCAGTTGGATGGGAGGACGGCCCCGGAGCGACGCAACCACCAGCGCTTTGCTCACCTGATCTGCCAGGAAGACGAGGGCAGCAACACCCAGCAGAAGGGCGTACCGTCGAGCCGTGTTCACGGGCACCCGTGACGACGCCGATAGAATGACGAGCAGGAAAGGGGACGAGATGCGGCTCGCTGTGCTTGGTTCCGTGTCATGGCGCACTCCGCCACGTCATTACGGGGCCTGGGAGACGGTTGTGACTAACCTGACGGAAGGGTTGGTCAGACGCGGGTATGACGTGACTTTGTTCGCCACGCAAGACTCCCTCACCGACGGAACGCTGCGCGCCGTCGTTCCGCGGCCGTACTCGGAAGATGAGACCCTGGATCCCAAAGTCTGGGAGGCTCTGCACATCTCCTCGCTGATGGAGCGGGCCGCCGAGTTCGACCTCATCCACAACAACTTCGACTTTCTTCCGCTGACATATTCGCGGCTGATCCCAACGCCGATGCTCACGACCGTTCACGGTTTCTCGAATGACCAGTTCCGCCTGGTGTATCGCAAGTACCGTCACACCCACTTCGTCTCTATCAGCGATGCCGACCGGGATCCGTACTTGCCGTACGTCGCTACTGTCTACAACGGCATCCGTCTCGACGAGTTCACCTTCAATGCGGAACCGGCCGATTATCTCGCATTCGTCGGGCGCATTCACCCCGACAAGGGCGTGCACCTCGCTATTGACGTGGCGCGCCGGACCGGGCGCCCGCTCATTATCGCCGGGATTATTCAGGACCAGCAGTACTTCGATCGTGAGATCAAGCCTGCACTCGGCGAGGCGATACGATTCATCGGGCCGGTCGGGCCGCTCGAGCGCGATCAGCTGTTTCGCGATGCCTGGGCATCACTGCACCTGACGACGATCCCCGAGCGGTTTGGCCTGGCTATGGCGGAGTCGATGGCGACAGGCACGCCGGTGATCGGGACCGACCTCGGATCCGTGCCTGAGGTGGTTGCCGACGGCGAGACAGGCTTTGTCGTGGCGGATGTGGTCGGAGCCGCCACCGCTGTATCCGAAATCGGCGCTATCCGGAGGGAGTCGTGCCGCGAGCGCGTGCGGCGGCTGTTTTCCGTTGACGCGATGGTGGAGGGATACCTCAGCGTCTATCGCACGATATTGGGGGCCGACGCGGTCCGGCCGGACCGCCCAGCGGAAGCGGTCTGACCGGTTGCGCGGTGTAGGCTGAAGAGGCGCCCCGGGACGGGGGCGGCGGGAGGAAATCCATGCGATTCAAGATCGGCATTGTCGGCGCGGGTAACGTTGGCGGCCCCACCGGACAGCGCATCGCCGAGCGCAACTACGCGGACATCGTCTTGCTCGATATGCCACAGGCGGAAGGGCTCGCGAAGGGCAAGGCGCTCGACATCGAAGAGAGCGGCCCGGTGCTCGGCTATGAGACCAAGCTTACCGGCGGTGCTGACCATTCGCTCCTGAAGGACTGTGATCTCGTCGTCGTCACGGCGGGCTCGCCGCGCAAGCCGGGAATGAGCCGCGACGACCTGGTCCAGACGAATCAGGGCGTGATGAATGAGTGGGGCGGGGCGATCAAGCAGCACGCACCCAATGCCGTCGTCATTGTCGTGACCAATCCGCTGGATGCCATGGCCCAGGCGATGTTTCATGCGACCGGCTTCCCGCGTGAGCGGGTGGTGGGCATGGCCGGCGTGCTGGATTCTGCGCGCTTCCGCACTTTCATCGCTCAAGAGTTGAACGTGTCGGTGCAGGATGTCACGGCGTTCGTGCTCGGGGGGCACGGTGACCAGATGGTGCCCCTATCGCGCTACTCCACGGTTGCCGGCATCCCGCTTCCCGAGTTGCTGCCACGCGACAAGATTGCCGGTCTTGAGCAGCGAACGGCGCAGGGAGGGGCGGAGATTGTCAATCTCTTGAAGGCGGGCAGCGCCTTTTACGCTCCGTCCGCATCCGTCCTGACCATGGTGGACTCGATTCTCCTGGATCAGAAGCGCATTCTGCCCTGCTCCGTCTATCTCACCGGCGAGTACGGACAGCAAGATGTGTTTCTCGGCGTGCCCGTCAAGCTCGGGGAAGGGGGAGTCGAGCAGATCATTCAAATTGAGCTGTCGTCGCAGGAAGAGCAGTCCCTCGCCAAGTCGGCCGATGCGGTGCGAGAGCTTCTGCAGGTCATGCGGGGCGTGCCCAGCGCGACGCCGTCCTAGCGCCTTTGGTAGGATGGTGAGGATTTCGAGAGGACCATGATGCGAGACGAGACGCGCTTCCGGCGCCACAAGGGAGCTTGCCCGTACTACCGGGAGAACTGGGCCAATGGGGATCAGAGAACGGCCCAGGGCGAGAGCCTCTTGTATGAGATTTACTGCCTTAAGGGATGGCCACCGGAAACGCGCGAGGACCAGCAACGGTGCATGTGTGCGACGCAGCGCTGCTGGCGCAATCGCGAGTCGCATCGCGTAACCCCCGAGGAGAGCGCAGCGCTGCACGCGACGGCGGAAAGCGCCTAGTCGGACGCCATCTCCGTCAGGTCCGCCGCGATGCGCCGAAGACGGCGCCGAAGGTTGAGCAGCCGGGGATCATCGAAAGTAGCGTCAGGGTCCGAAGATGCCAGGTCGTCGATTTCGGCGGCGAGGGTAATCAACTCCGTGGACGTCGCCCAGTAATCCTGTGTCCGTCCAGGCTCGACTTCGGTTTGCTCGGCGAGCATCTCGATCGCTCGCAACTCTTGCACCAGTAACTGCACGTCCGACCGCGCCGATCTGCCCATACCGGACTCTCCCGCCTCGTGTGGCCCTTTGCTCTTGACTATAATGTGCCCGACTCCGGCCACCGGGCCGGAGATTTGTTGTGTCGGGGCGGTGGGTGCGATGCGAGCGTTGATCAGCGTATACGACAAGTCCGGAATTCTGGACTTTGCGTCCGGTCTTCGAGAACTCGGGGTCGAGATCGTGGCCACGGACGGCACCTACCAGTTCCTCTCCGAGAACGGTATCGAGTGCAAGCCGGTCTCCGCCATCGTGGACTATCCGGAGATTCTTGGTGGCCGAGTCAAGACGCTTCACCCGGACATATTTGCGGCGATCCTCGCCGACCGATCCAGTTCCGAGCACAATCAGGCTCTGGACGAGCGCGGCATCGTCCCCATCGACATCGTGGCCGTCAACCTCTATCCTTTCGTCGAGGTCATGTCGCGCCGGGAGAGCGAGGTCGACGCCCTGGAGTACATCGACATCGGTGGCGTGGCCCTTGTCCGGGCCGCGGCGAAGGCGTACCAGGATGTGACCGTCGTGGTGGATCCTGAGGAGTATGAGGACGTTCTGTCCGAGCTCTATCGCTATCGCGCCAACAAGGAGAAAACACGGCTGCGGCTGGCCACTAAAGCGTTTGCGCGAGCGGCCGCCTACGACTCGTACATCACGTCGTATTTCACCGGCCTGTCCGGCGAGCGCCTTCCTGAGTCTTTCACTGTACCGCTATACAAGATGCAAGATCTGCGGTACGGGGAGAATCTTCACCAGGAAGCCGCCCTGTATTCGGACGCTCCGCCGACCCACGGGCTGCGTCCCCCTCGCGGCGTGGCCAATGCCGAGCAAATTCACGGAAAAGAGCTGTCCTTCAACAACCTGCTCGATCTCGACGCTGCCTGGGCGATGGCCACCGACTTCGCGGCCCCGACGGCCGCCATCGTCAAGCATGGTAATCCAACCGGCATCGCCGCGGGTAAGGATCTGGAGGAGGCGTACCGCAAGGCGTTTCAAGGCGATCCCGCAGCGAGTTATGGGGGCATTGTCGGGGTAAATCGTACGCTGGATGCGACCACGGCCGAGGAGCTCGTTAAGGTCTACTTCGAGGCGGTGATCGCCCCTGAGTTCACACCCGAAGCCGTGCAGATCCTGGCGCGGAAGAAGGCTATAAGGCTTCTGAGTGTCGGCGGCAGTGCGTCCGGTCCAACCCAGAACGTCTCGTGGATCCCGTACTGGGAGATGGATTTCAAACGCATCAGCGGCGGTTTCCTCCTGCAAACTCCGAATCTCGCGGCGGAATCGTCGGCGAGCTGGCAGGTCGTGTCCAAGCGGCAGCCGACGCTCGAGGAGCTCACCGACCTCCAATTCGCGTGGCGCGCGGTAAAGCACGTCAAGTCCAACGCAATTGTCCTGGCGAAGAAGCTTGCCCTGGTCGGTGTCGGAGCCGGACAGATGAGTCGGTGAATGCAGTGGACCTGGCCGTGCGCATGGCCGAGGATCGGGCGCGGGGATCGGTCCTGGCGTCCGACGCGTACTTCTCCTTCACCGATGGCGTCGAGCGCGCCATCGAGGCGGGCGTCACGGCCATCATCCAGCCGGGTGGCTCAATCCGGGACCGGGATGTGATCGAGACGGTCGACAAGGCCGGTCTGGCCATGATCTTCACCGGCCTTCGCAATTTCAAGCACTGAGTTCATGATGCGCGCGTTCATCACGGTGTTCATGGCCGCGGCCCGCCTGGAGATGTCTCGGGAAACGTCGGATGGCGAAGACGCTGGGATCGTCGCATGATCGTGTCCGTTCTTCTCTTTGCCGCCTACCGTGAGATTGTGGGACAAAGCCGGATCGAGCTGAATCTGCCCGAGGGAGCGACCGCCGAAGACGTGTACGACCAATTACAGACGGGTCATCCGCGGCTGCGTGATGCTCGCGCCTCGACGACGTTCGCCGTGAACCGGCAGGTCGTCGATCCGGAGTATACGTTGCACGGCGGTGACGAGGTTGCTCTTCTCCAGCCGGCGAGTGGAGGTTCAAGATGATCGAATTAACGCCGGGACCACTGTCCCCAGAGCGATGTATCGAAGCCGTGCGACAGCGCGGCGCCGGCGGGATCGTCACCTTCATCGGAACCGTCCGGGATGTGTCGGAGGGGCGGCGCGTGGAGTTTCTCGAGTACGAAGCATATGAGCCGATGGCGATGGACAAGATTCGCCAGGTGGTCGATGAGGTACGCGCGCGGTGGCCGGTCGATGGGATCGCGCTCCAACATCGGGTGGGGCGGTTGGAGATCGGTGACGACGCCGTGGTCGTCGCCGTTTCCTGCCCGCACCGTGCCGAGGCGTTCGAGGCGTGCCGCTACGCGATCGACCGGCTCAAGGAGATCGTGCCGATCTGGAAGAAGGAGCACGCGGAGGATGGGTCTTTCTGGGTCGGTGGACCTATCACGGCGACGTCCAGCCTCGCTCCCGAGCCAGATTGACGATATCGCGTAGACAGGTCAGGGCGGTTGACACGCCCCCCGTGCCCTCCACCGTCGCGGCAACCGCGCCCAGCGGATCAGTGTGGAAGACGATGCCCATTTCTGAGCCGCTCAGACGTCCCAGTGGGTCCGCCAACGGGCGCCGCTCCGGCCTCACTGCCGCATCGATTCCGGCGCCGACCTTACGCGCGGACGCGATGAGCCGGATTGCCTGACCCTCCAGGCGAGCTTCCTCCAGATCCCGAAGGGTAATGCCCCGAATCCCGGTTCGTTTAACATCGTCAAGGCCCACGTCGGCGCCCAGGACCGCCCGAGCGATGATGACGGCTTTAGCGGCGGCATCCCAGCCGTCCACGTCGAGCGTCGGATCCGTCTCGGCAATTCCGGCCCGCTGCGCCTCCCGGATGCCTTCGTCGTAGCTCAGCCCGCCTGCCATCGACGTGAGGACCTGATTCGCCGTGGCGTTGACAATACCCTCGAATCCCAGGATATCGGTCCCGATCAGCACCCGGTTCGCCATCTCGAGAACCGGCAGCGGGGCACCGATCGTGGCCGAGAAAAGCACGCGGAGACCCTTGCGGCGCGCCTTCTGCATCAGCGCGTCGTAGTGGAGGACCAACGCTCCCTTGCTGGCGAGCACGAGATCCATTCCCAGGTCAAACGCCGTCTGGATGTAGGACCACCCCGGCTCGGCATCGTCGAAGTTCGTCGTCGCAGCTTCCACAAGGATCTGAGCGTGCGCCGCCTCCAGAAACTCTCGGTCCCGAAGTCCGTGTTCTCCACCGGGTGCGCCCGCCACTGTACCGGTGCGATCCTTCGCCGCCAGGAGCGAACGGGGGTCGAGACCCTCCCGTGACACGACCGCGCCCGCGCGGTCGGCTACTCCTGTCAGCAGAAGGCGCACGCCATAGCGGCGCTCGTAGTCGTCACCGTGGGCCGCCAGTATCTCAGCCATGCCGCGCCCCACGTTGCCGAATCCTGTCATGGCGATGCGTACGTCCATCACACCCTTATGCCTTCACGTTTTGGTGACCGCGTAGCTCAATGCGTTCCGGTGCTCCCGCCGGAAGGCCTGCAGATGACGGACCGCACCGAGCGCCGCCGCGGCATCCGCGTGCGCCGATCTTATATCCAGAAGGAACGAGCCGGCACTGCGATAAAGGTTGGGATCGGACTGTATGAGGGCGGCAGCGCGGCGAAGAGCCCCCGCTTCCGCGACCTCGTGAGCGACCGCGTCCCTGAGGAGGCGAGCGTACTGGGTGCCGGTCGTGGGCCGCCCGCGATCCAGGCGCTCCAGCACGGCCTCTTCGCGCGTCCCAACGGCCGTCAGTTGTGCCGCATCTGCTCGCAGGCGCCTCGCCGCCGGGCCGGCGTGTCCTCTGCTCATCGCGGCCGCCAGATCGTGAACATCCGACGAGAGACGTCCGTCCCCTGCGGTGACGGTGCCCAGGGCGGACTTCTGCGCCTGCAGCTGGGGGAGGATCGTGGGATCGTGCCGCGTTCCACAACCGGCGAGAACAACGCAGAGCGAGACGACCGCAGCACAGAGGTGCGGAAACTGGGAGCAGCGGCGCAACACGGCATAGCGTACCACGCGATACAATTCCCGGGAGGTCGCCATGATCGAAGGGGAGCGGGTGGACCTGCGCGCGGTTGAGCCATCAGACCTACCTCTGCTGGCGTCGTGGCTGAACGATCCGCGGGTGATGCGCTACTGGGGCCGTCCGGGCCAAACCCTGTCCGTGGCGGAAGTCGCGGCGCGCGAAGCAGCGGACGCGGCCCGCGGCAACTCCCGCAAGTACATCATCCAGACCAAGGACGGCCACCCCGTTGGACAGATCGATTACTACGACCTGGATTGGCAGAATCGCAGCGCCTCGGTCTCTATCCTTCTGGGCGATCCCGAGTACTGGGGCGGTGGCTACGGGACGTCGGCGATGCGAGCGTTGCTCGGCTATCTGTTCCGGGAGCTCGACCTGCACCGCGTTGCTCTGACCGTCCACGAGAGCAACGTGCGGGCGCGGCGGTCCTACGAGAAGAACGGTTTCGTGGTCGAGGGAACGCTCCGAGACTGGGCGTACTTCGAGGGCACCTTCACGAACGGTCTGGCCATGGCCGTCTTGCAGGATGACTTTCGGCGGCTGACCGACGGTTAGCTTCCGGGGATCCAGACTGGACGCGACTTCGCGTCGACATCCGAAGGAAGGACAGGGATAACGCGCATCCCTCCGCCGCCCACCCGTTCAATGTCCATGGTAAAGCCGTCGCCGTTGACGCGAAGGTACGAGACCTCCCTGCCGTCGGGGGTAAACGCCGGCTGGGCTAACTCTCCCGTCGCCAGCACCCGGGCATGAACCAGGCGGCTACCGTCCACGTCGGCCACGATCAGTTGATCTATGCCGCCAGGTCCCAGAGCGCGCAAGAACGAGATCTTCGTCCCGGACGGATTCCATGCCGGCTGTAGCACCTGCCATCCCACCGGAGTTAGCGCGGCCGGCGCACCGCCGGGAGCCCGCAGCATCAGCTGTGAATAGGGCTGGTTATTGGGTAGATAATTCCACGCGACGTATGCGTATTGCGACGATCCAGGGCGAGCTTGAGGATCGACGTCGCCGCCTGCTCCCCAGGCCGGACTTGTCAGCTGGATAGGATTCACGCCATTGACGCCCATCTCCCAGATGGCGAGATCCGTCGGCCGGGCGTCGCTCGGGGCCTGGCTTGTCCACTGACGGTCGGAGGAGTAAAGAATCTCGTTCCCGCCAAGCCATGACGGCCAGACGGCCCAGATGTTGTTGGCCGGAACGGCACTCTCGTCGCGCGTAATGATGTGTTGTCGATGATTCGACAGAGTCATGATCCAGATATCGGACGCGTACTTGTCGAACCGGTGAAGTCCGGTGGTGAAGCGAACGAACGCCGCCTCCTTTCCATCGGGTGACACCGCGGGCATCGCGGCGTCGCCGGACCACGTGAGTTGCTCGATCGTGCCCGACCGCCTCAGTCGGTACATATTCCCCGCTTCAACAAAGAGTAAATCTCCGGGAAGGGTGTGCAGAGCAGATGGAGCCGGCGTCGGCGGCGCAGCCGGCCGCGGTGTGGGGGTGGGACCGGACGTCGGCGTGGGCGTGGCCCGTGATGACGACCGACCGGCTGTGCGCGGCGCGCGCGGAAGAGGCGAAAAGAGGGAATGGACAGCCGGCAGGATCTTGTTCCAGTAGGGAGTCAGAGCATCCTGGTAGTCGACGTACGCATATGCGCAGTACGTGGGCGCGGAGAGAACCAGCCGCGTGATTGATCGCCGAGGGATGGCGTGCGACAGCTCGTCCAACTGGTAGAGCTGCTGGAGCGACAGATCAGTCCGAATGCTGTTCTTCAATTCGCTGACAAGATCGGGCAATCGTGGGATGACGTTCATCGCCGTCAGCTTCTTACGGAGCGCGAGCAGCGCCTGCTGCTGGCGTGCCGACCGGCCGAAATCGCCGATACGGTCGCCGTGGCGCGATCGGACGTATTCCAGGGTCTGACTCCCATTCATGTGCTGCCAGCCCGGCGGGATGAACAGCCGCCGTTCACCGTACGGATCCGGGCTCTGTATGTCGTTCGGATAGGAATCGTCGAGGATCGGGTGTTGCACATCCAGCGTCACGCCGCCGAAAGTATCGATGACGTTGGAGAACCCCTGTAGCCCAACCCAGGCGTAGTAGTCGATGGGTATGTTGAAGAGCTTCTCGATCGTGAAGCGTGCCAGCGCGACACCGCCCCGGAAGCCGCGCGGTTCCCCCCGGAAGCCGGATTGGTATCCGTACTTGAATGCCAGGTCCAGCTTGGCCCATCCGTGGTCGGGAATCCGGACCCAGAAGTCGCGCGGAATGGAAAGGAGGCCGACCCTGTCGTGCAGCGGATCGATAGTTACCACGATCATGCTCTGGGTGAGCGGCGCTGCTTCCTCCTTCTTCTGGTCGTTGTCGCTTCCCAGCAGGAGGATGTTGATGCGGTGGTACCGGTCAATCGGCGGTATGACCACTCGCTTCTCGCCGCGGACCGTCGGCACCTTCACGCTTGTTATGTCATGTAATCCGGCGTAGACCTGGTACGCCTTGGCTCCGAACCATCCTCCGAGAACGAGCAGCACGATGAGGAGGACGACTGCAGCCGAGCGAGCAGGGTGGGAGCGTACAGGCATTAACAGGGCGGGGGTCCGGCTATTCTACATGCGCCGTGGCGTCGATCAGGCGCGTGAGCCCGTGGTGGAGGCGGCCGGTGGCAGCGGCCAGCACTGCTCGATCCTCCACCGAATATGCCGGCCCACCCAGCGCCGACGCCACCCCGCCGGCCTCTTGCACCAGAAGGACTCCCGCTCCGTAGTCCCAGGGACTGGCGTAGCGGTGGATCATCGCATCGAAGCGGCCGGCGGCCACGTAGGCGAGAGCGAGTGCCGCCGAGCCGATGTTGCGGGTGCGCAGAACAGCGGGAGCGACGTCGGCAATGTCCCGGATGCCGGCCCATAAGCTCTCCTCGTGGAAGTCCACTGTCATGTGCACGAGCGCCTGGTCGAGGTTTTCGACTCCGCTCGTTCGGATGCGCTTCCCGTTGAGGGTGGCCCCGTCACCGGTGCGAGCCGCGAACAGTTCCTGGCGCATCGGGTCATAAACGACGCCGAGAACCGGAACCGGACCGTCGAAAAGCGAGAGTGAAAGGGAAAAGAGGGGAACACCCCGCGCGTAGTTGAGGGTGCCGTCCACCGGGTCCACGTACCAGACACGGTGGGTCGTGGACGGCTCGTCACCGCCCTCCTCGGCAACAATGCCGTCTCCCGGGAAGGCCTCGCGCAGCCGCCGCACAATCAGCGCTTCGCTGGCGGTGTCCGCGGCGGTGACCAGATCCCGCTCGCCCTTGGCTCGCGCATCCAATCGATCTGAGTCGAAGTACGAGATGACGAGGGCCGCCGCTTCACGTGCAATCTCGCCGGCAACGGCCAGCTCGTCGCCTGTCACCCGCCCCTCCTACGTGTTTTCCCTGATATCGGTGCTAAAACCACCCCTGTATACTGATTTTGACCGTCAGGACGCCAGAAATGGGAGGAAAGGCTTTGGCAATCCCCAGGAAGATTGCGCCTCGCGTGCCCGAGCTCATGGATCTCGCATTCGGTCCAATCTCGGGCAAGCCTGTGATGGCGTACTACTACGTCACGTATAAGTGCAACGCGCGCTGCGTCTTTTGCAATATCCCGGACGGGCCGATGGATGTGTTGCCCGTCTCGCAGTACACACCGACCCAGACCAGCATCGAGCACTTCGACATTTTGAAAGAGCTCGGTGTTCGGCTCATTGACTTTACCGGTGGCGAGCCGCTGCTACGGAAGGACATAGCGACCCTGCTGCGCGCCGCCAAGGAGCGCGGCTTCCGAACCCAGATGACGACGAACTGTACCCTGTACCCGCGGCGGGCCGAGGAGTTGCGCGGGCTCGTCGATATTCTGAACTTCTCGCTCTGCTCCCCCGGACCGGAACCTCACAATTCACTACGTCAGGACAACTCGTACGATTACGTGATCCAGAGCCTCGACCTGGCGCGGAAGCTCGGTGAGCACTACCAGATCATCTTTGTCCTGACGGACGACAACGCGGACCTTCTGCCCGGCATGATTGAGTTGTGCCGGCAGAAGCAGTGCATCCTCAAGGTGCAGCCGGAGTGGGAGTACTTCGGGAATGACGGAGTCGCCGTCCAGCATCTGGACAAGGCACGTGCCGTGGCGCGCGAGAAGAACGTATATGTCAATTGGGCCGAGTTGCGGGTCTTTCAACAGGGGGGAAACCGCATCGAGAACCGGGCCTGCCGTGCGTCCAACGCGGTGATCGCGATCTCGCCGGACGGCTACATCCTCTACCCCTGCTACCACAAGATCGCCCAGCGCATAAAGTTCGACCGCAATATCATCACGTTCTTCGAGACCGAGCGTTGGCGCGAAATGCAGGACAAGGCGGGCAAGTTCAAGTTTTGCCAGGATTGCAGCAATCTGTGCTACATCCACCCGTCCTTCTACTACAAGGTCGACAAGAACTTCGTGCTGAGCGGCCTCTCGGACCTCCGGTACACGATGGAGCGGCGGCGCATCGAGAAGGAGCGCGCGCGCTCCGTCGCCGCTGAACGGGAAACTTCGGTGATTGCCGGCGAACCAGCCGGGTGAGAATCGGACTCGTCACCGATTTCTACTCTCCCTGGATTGGCGGGCCGGCGGCTCTCGTCCAGAACCTCAGCCGTGGCCTTGCGGGCCGCGGACATGACGTGTCCGTTCTGGCGCCGAGCGCAACCGGATGGGGAGGGCGCGAGCAGGACGGCGACGTTGAAGTCGTGCGTGTCCCGACGCTTCCCGTGCCGTTCGGGTATCGTGTTCGGGTCTCGGTTCCACTCGGCCTCACTCGGTGGCTCGACGCGTTTCGCCCGGACGTGATCCACGTTCACCACCCCTTTCCGCTGTCCGCGGCAGCCGTGTTTGCCGCGCCGCGCCACGGCATTCCCGTCGCCGCCACCAATCACACGATCCCGTCGTGCTCGCTCTGGGGACTCCGCGGCCAGCCCGTGGTGCACGTGCCCGCCGCCCGAATGCTGGGCCGCTGGATCGTGCACCTTCTGGATCGCTGTGTCGCGGTCGCGACTCCCACGGAGACGGCGGCGACGATGCTGCGCGATATGGGGTTCCACCGTCGCGTTTCGGTTATCTCCAACGGCGTCAACACCCAGCGGTTCCAGCCGGGGCAGTCTCCCGCGCTACGGCAGCGGTTCGGCCTCGACGAACGCCCCGTCGTGCTCTACACGGGCCGCCTCGACGCCGAGAAGGACATGGAGGTGTGGATCAGGGCCGCAGCGGCCGTCGGAGGGAGAGTGGCCCAGTACGTCGTGGGCGGCGAGGGAGCGGACCGGCCGCGTCTCGAACGACTTGCCCGGGATCTCGGACTCGATTCCATCCGATTCATTGGTTATGTCGAGGAGGCCCTCCTCCCCGATCTCTATCGCATGGCCGACGTGTATTTCATCGTGGCGCCCGTCGAACTGCAGAGCATTTCGACTCTCGAGGCCCTCGCGTCCGGTTTGCCGGTCGTCGCGGTGGACGCGGGTGCCCTCCCCGAGCTCGTGCAGGACGGCAAGAACGGCCTCCTGGTGCCGGCTGGGAGCGTAGCCGTGGCAGCCGAAGCGCTTGAAGCGCTTGTCACCGACACCCGGCGCCGCTCGTCCATGGGCAAGGAGGCGCGCCGTGTGGCACAATCGCACGATGTATTCCAGATGGTCGCGGCGTACGATGGGCTACTGAGAGATGTCGCTGCCCAACCAGGAGCAGGGAGTGACCGAGCCGCTGCCGGCCGTCGATGACACATATCCCGTACCGCCACTGACCCCGCGCACGGGCTTCCTGTCCGTTCTTCAAAACCGCAACTTTCTGGAGATCTGGCTGGCTCAGGTCACATCCCAGACGGCGCAGAACTCGCTCTGGTACGCGCTCATCATCATGGTTGGCGCGATCACCGGTGAGAAGCCGGTCACCGTGGGGTTCACCATCATCATGGTGCAGCTGCCGACCGTCCTGTTCAGCTCCGTGTCCGGAGTATTCGTGGATCGCCTGCCCAAACGCTCGATTCTCATCGGGACCAATGTGCTGCGCGTGGTCGGTGTTCTGGGATACCTGCTGCTGCAACACAATCTGGCCGGGCTCTATGTCATCACCTTCGTCGTTGCCGTCCTCAGCCAGCCGTTTGCCCCGGCCGAAGGCTCGACCATTCCGCTCTTGGTGAGTGGCGAACAACTTATCACGGCTAATTCGCTGTTCCAGCTGACCTTCATGGGCGCGCAGGGCGTGGGCTTCGCCCTAGCTCCCATCGCCATCACCGTTCTCGGTGTGACGACCACTCTGATTGCCCTCTCGGCGCTGTTCGCGGTCGCAGCCCTCGTCCTGATTCCGCTGCCGTCGCCCACTCGCCACTCTGCCGCCACGCAGCCAATCCTGCTCTCGGACCTGGGGAGACGCGTGATTCACGATCTGCTCGAGGCCATCCACTTCATCATCGATGACCCGCCCCTGGCCGTCGCTCTGCTGCAGCTGTCACTGGCCCCAACGCTCCTGCTGTTGCTGGCCGAAGTTGGGCCCGACTACGTGGCCAACACATTGCACTTCGGACAGACCAGCACGGCGCTCTTCTTCCTGCTTGCGCCAGCCGGTATCGGCCTGGGTCTCGGCATGTTTGTCCTCGGTCAGTTTGGTGCTCGTCTGCGCAAGGACCGCCTGGTTCTCGTATCACTCATCGCGCTCGGCATCACCGTCATCGGTCTCGCCGCCGTGCCGCTCGAAGCGTCATTCTGGCAGCAGCTCCATTCCATAGGTTTCCCCATTCCATCCGGAGTCGGGTTTACCGTGACGATGTTCCCCATCACTGTCTTGATGGGCCTGGAAGTCGCCTTCGTGAATGCTCCGGCGCAGACGATCGTCCAGGAACGGGCGGCTCCGGCCGTTCGCGGGCGGGTGCTGGCCATGCAGCAGACTCTGACCGCTGCCGTCGCGATTCCCCCGCTCATCGTGGTCGGCGGCGTCGCCACCCTCATCGGGGTGCCGGCCACCTTGACCTTGACGGGCATCGCTATCACGGTCATCGGCCTCGTTCTCGTCTATTACGCATAGTCGCCTCCAGACGCGAGAGTCACGTATCCTCACGCATGGCCCAAGACTTTCCGGAAGCGGCGGGGTTGCGATTGACGTGGGAGGATCTGCCGGCGCATGTGAGGGGCGCGATCGAGGCCCGTCTGGGTGGGCACGTTGTGCAACACGCCGTGGCGCGAGCCGGATTCTCGCCCGCCTTCGCCGGCGCTGTCCGGCTCGCCGACGGGCGGAGATTCTTCATCAAAGCCACCGGCGAGCAACTGAACCCATATAGTCCCGGCATCTATGCGAGCGAGGCAGAGATGACGCGGGCGCTGCAAGGCAAGGCCCGGGTCCCGCGGCTGCTGCACACCGTCGAAAGCCGGGGTTGGCTGGCGCTGGTCTATGAGGTCATCGATGGGCACAACCCGAAACTGCCGTGGCGGCGCGAGGAGTTGAACCGGGTCGTGGAAGCCCTGTCGGCTCAATTTATCGCCCTGACTCCCGCGCCCGTACCTGCCCCGCCCGCGGCCGAAATCCTGGCTGAGTCCATCAACGGCTTCCGGCTTCTGCATACCGAGACTCCCGCCAACCTTGATCCCTGGTCGCGCCGCCACCTCGACCGTCTCGCCCATCTGGAATCTGATGCGCCTGACGCGGCCCATGGACTTACCCTGTTGCACTTCGACCTGCGCGCCGACAACATTCTTCTGTCGGAGGACGGCGTCTACGTCGTCGATTGGCCCAACGCATCCGTCGGCGCGTGGTGGATCGACGTCCTTGGCATGGCGCCCAGCGTGGGGATGCAAGGCGGCCCGCCGCCGGAAGAGTTTCTTTCTGCGTTCGAGGGCGCTGGGGACGTTGATCCGGATCGCATTGATGCGGTCCTTGCCTCGATCGCGGGCTACTTCACGCACCGCGCCCTACAGCCGGTCCCGCCCGGCCTACCGACCCTCCGTCCCTTTCAGGCAGCGCAGGGGGCGATCGCCAGGGAGTGGCTCGCGAGGCGAGTGGGTTGGGAATAGAGACGCAGCGGAGCTAGTTGGCCGTCTGCAAGCGGGTAGACTGCCCTAAGAGACAAAGCCAGGCCGCGAACGTCCGGTGGCGGTTCGTTGGCATGGAGCAGGGAAGGGACTATGGCTGAGGACGTGGTCACGACGCCGGAGGCGGAGGAAACTGAGGAGTCGCGTGATCCGTACGACCGGCTGGTTGTCAGGGCTGGGCTGGCCGACTACAGTCCGGTGCGCGGCTGCATGGTGATCCGCGAGTACGGCTATGCGGTCTGGGAGCTCATTCAGAACTGGATTGATGGAGAGCTGAAGGCCACCGGCCACAAGAACGCATACTTCCCGATCTTCATCCCCCTGTCCTTTATCGCGAAGGAAGCGGAGCATGTCGAGGGCTTTGCTCCTCAACTTGCCGTTGTCACGCACGGCGGCGGCGAGGAGCTGACCGAGCCGCTGGTGGTCCGGCCGACGTCCGAGACGATCATCTACGACATGTATCGGAAGTGGATCCAGTCGTATCGGGACCTTCCGCTGCTGCTGAATCAGTGGGCCAATGTCGTGCGCTGGGAGATCCGCACGCGGCCGTTCCTGCGCACGATGGAGTTCCTGTGGCAGGAGGGCCACACCGCGCACGCCTCTGCCGCGGAGGCCGACGCCGAGGCGCGGCTCATCCTCGATCTCTACATTCGCTTCATCGAGGGTGAGCTCGCGATACCCGTCATGTCCGGGCGCAAATCGGAGAGCGAGAAGTTCGCGGGCGCCGACATCACCTACACCATGGAAGCCATGATGCAGGACGGGAAGGCGTTGCAGATGGGTACCTCTCATAACCTCGGCCAGAATTTCGGCCGAGCCTTCGACGTCTGGTTCCTCGATCGTGACGGCGAGCGCAAGAACCCCTGGTCCACCAGCTGGGCGGTCACCACCCGACTTATCGGGGCCATCGTCCTCGTTCACGGCGACGCGAAGGGATTGATCTTGCCGCCGCGTATCGCGCCTATTCAGGCCGTCATCGTCCCGATCTGGCGGGACGACGAGCAGCGGGCGGCGGTCGAGACCTATGTCGCCGGCATCGCCGCCGACCTGGCCGCCGGCGGCATTCGCGTGGAGATTGACGATCGCGACACGGTCCGACCGGGCTTCAAGTTCAACGAGTGGGAGTTGAAGGGTGTGCCGCTCCGTCTGGAAGTGGGACCGCGGGATGTCGAGGCCGGACAGGCGGTCGCCGCCCGCCGTGATACCGGCACCAAGGAAAGTACGCCCCGATCCGAGCTCGTGGCCCGCTCCGGCGCCCTGCTGGAGGAGATCCAGCAGCAGCTCTACGCGCGAGCCCTGACCTTCCTCCACGAGAACACCCACGAGGCGGGCAGCTTGGAGGACCTGGCCCGCGGCCTGGAGGAGCAGCGCGGCTTCTACCGCGTCAACTGGTGCGAGGGCCAGGGATGCGAGCGCGCCTTCGCCCGCGAGAAGGCGACGGTGCGTGTTATCCCGTTTGGAGAGGAATCCGAGCCCAACGGGCCCTGCATCGTCTGTGGTGAGCCGGCGCGCGCCCGCGTTGTCGTGGCCCGCAGCTACTGACGACAAAAAAGGCTAGATGAACGCCCGCACCGCGTCGAACATGTCCTTTCCGACGCGCCAGAAGGGACGCTGACGGTGCAGGTCCCGCAGGATGCTCATGCCGACCGTCTTCTTCGAGAGCCCTGAGACGGTGAGGAGGTCCTCGGCAGCCTGGTTGAGCATGCGGGGGTAGATGCCGAAGAACTCGCGGTGATTGCGGAAGAAGGCCGGCCCGTTGCGCAGCTCGTAGAGATCCTGGAGGACGAAGCTGTCGTCCAGTTTCTGTTGGTAGGTGGAGAGCGACGCGGCGGAATAGTCTTTCCTCTCCCAGGCCTCCACGGCCGCTCTCCCCGCCATCCCGCCGCTCGCGATGGCGAGATTGCACCCCTCCTGGAAGAGGAAATTGACGTAGCCGGCGGTATCGCCGACCAGCATGTAGCCGTCACCGTACGGACGCGGCAGCTCGGAATACTTCACCTCGGGGATGAGGTGAGCCGAGTATTCCTTGATCTCGGAGCCTGCCAGCAGCGGTTGCACCGCCGGATGTTTTTTCATCTCGTCCAGCACGTCGTTCGGGCGCACTTTCGTCTCCACGAGATGACTCACAATGGCCCCAACGCCGACCGAGAGAGTGTCCCTGTTTGTGTAAATGAAGCCGCTCCCCATCATGTCGTGCGAGAACTCGCCCAGGAGCAAGATCGTGGCACCTTCCCCGTCGCGAAGGTTGAAGCGATCGTTGATGGTCTCCGGGGGCAGGGCGTGGATCTCCTTCACGGCGAGAGCCGCGTTTTCCATGGTGAAGTCCCGGCGCAGGCCCGCCTTGACGGTTGCGAAGGCATTGATGCCCTCCGCCATGATGACGACATCGGCGAAAAGGTCCCCCTCGCGTCCGGTGCGCACCCCGATGACCCTGCCCGTGTCATCGAACACCAGGTCAGTTACCTGCGTCTCCGTGATCAGGTACGCGCCCGCATCCTCGGCTTGCTTGGCAAACCACGGGTCGAGCTGCGCTCGGAGCACAGTAAAGGCGTTGTACGGTGGCGCGGCGAACGCTTGCGTCCTGAATCCCGCGGTGACGACCGACTCCTGACCGAGCATCCACAGCCGCTGGTCGACCACCGGGCGCTCCAGCGGCGCGCCCTCCTCCCAGAACTTCCCGAAGACGCCCTCCACGGCCTCCCGGAAGAGCACCCCGCCCATCACGTTCTTCGCACCCGGATAGTCCCCGCGCTCGAACACGACGACGCTCATGCCTGCCTTGGCCATGGTGTAGGCGGCCGCTGAGCCCGCCGGGCCGGCGCCCACCACTATCGCGTCAAACTTCTCATCTTCCACCCGAAACTCCTGTTCGGCCCCGTCACGGCAGCCCGAAGATATAGCGGATCGCCGTGACGGATTGCGTCGCCAGGTTAAGGAAGCCGGTGGGAATAATGCCGAGGCCAATTGTGCCCGCCACGGCAATCCATGCCGCGAGATCTGCGGCTGCCGGCGTCGGGGGCGACTGGACGCCGGGAACTTCCGGCCGGCGGAGCATGACATACACCACGCGCAGGTAATAGTAAATCGAAATCAGGCTCGTGAGGACGCCGATAATCGCGAGATCGGTATGGTGTGCCTGCACCGCCGCTGAGAAGGCGAGGTACTTGGCCACGAAACCGGCGGTGAGCGGGAAACCGGCGAGAGAGAACATGAACACCGCGGTGGCCCCGGCCAGCGAGGGATTGCGATAGAAGAGACCGCGATAACTGGCGATCTCGTCGCCCACCGGCCCTTCCTGGCTCTCCATCACGGCGACCACGACAAACGCACCTATATTCATGAACGCGTACGCCAGGAAGTAGAAGGCCACCGATGTCTGGCCGAGCGCGTTGTCGGCGGCGAGCGCGACGAGAATATACCCGGCGTGGGCGATTCCCGAGTATGCAAGAAGGCGTTTCATGCTCGTCTGCACCAGGGCGACGATATTGCCTACCACCATGGTCACGATCGCCAGCGCCCAGACGACGCCGTACCAATGCGATTCGATCGGCGCGAGCGCGAAGTTGAAGACGCGGATGAAGGCGGCAAAGACCGCTGCTTTGGTCGTGACCGACATGAAGGCCGTTACGGGGGTGGGTGCGCCCTGATAGACGTCCGGCGTCCACATATGGAAGGGCACGATGGACACCTTGAAGGCGAACCCGACCAGCATCAACCCGACACCGATATAGAGCAGAGGGCTCGCCGATGCCGCTGCCGAGCAGCCCGCCCCATGACCGAGGCACGTGGCGATCTGCAGGATCCGCGTGGTACCGGTGGCCCCGTACACCATGGCCATGCCATACACGAGAAACGCCGAGGCGAAGGAGCTGAGCAGGAAATACTTGAAGCCGGCCTCCTGCGACTCGGGACGTGATCGTTCGAAGCCTGACAGGATGTAGAGAGCGAGGGACAGGAGCTCGAGGGCGATAAAAATCACCATCAGACTGATGGCGGCCGCCATAAACATCATGCCGACGGCCGACGCCAGGATCAGGGCGTAAAACTCGCCGGGATCGAAGTGCGAGTACCGGATATAGCTGGGCGAGAGCAGCGCGGTCAGCGCCGCCGAGACGAGGATGACGAAATCGAAGAAGACCGCGAACTTGTCGCTGCTGACCGTGTCGTAAAGAGAGGCCGCCATGCCGTGGGACCACAGGTTCATCGCGGCGAGGAACGCAAGAAGGATCGTGAGCAGGGCAATACCCGTGGCGACCTCGGTGCGACGTACCGGGATAAAGGCGTCGGCGAGGAGGAGCACGAGGAAGCCCCCGGTGACGACAAGCTCCGGCAGAATCGAGCCCCAGTCGGCCAGGGTTACATGGAGGGGTACGCTGACAACGAGCATCATGGCCCGCCTCCCAATCCCGGCGAGGGCGCCGACCTGACGAGCGTCACCAGGCGCGCCACCGTCGGGTCAACGCGACGCGTGACCGTGACCGGTTTGACGCCGAGGTAGAGGATCAGGAGCACGAGAGGGACGTAGAGAAGAATCTCGCCCGGCAGGAGATCACCGCGAATCAACCGCTGGAACACCGGGAACTGGTACACGCTCCCGGCGTCGGCGGCCGGTTCCGCCGCCGGCTCGATCGGCTCTTTCTCCGGACCGTTCATGCTGTCCTGGAAGAAGCGAATCATGTACCAGGCGGCAAGGATGACGGTCACCGCGGCGATCGACGCATACCACGCATTTTCCCGGAACACGCCCAGCAGGATGAGGAACTCCCCGGAAAAGGAGCCCAGGCCGGGGAGATCCAGCCCGGCCAGGACGAACACGAAAAACAGCCACATGAGCAGGGGCCAGCGCCGGCCGAGCCCGCCCATCTGCGGCAAGAGACGCGTCCCCGTCCGCGCCGTGATGTATGCGACGGCGAGGAACAGGCCGCTAATGATGACGCTGTGGTTGATCATCTGCAATACGGATCCATCAATCCCTGTCGCGTTCAGAGCAAAGATCCCCAGCACGATGAGATTCATATGGCTAATGCTGGAGTACGCAACCAGCCTCTTGATGTCCGTCTGCACCAGCGCCAGTCCAGCCGCGTACAGCATGCCGATGATTGCGAGGATCGAGATGAGCGCCTGGAAATTGTGAGCCGCCGTGGGGAAAAGGGCGACGCAGTAGCGGATGAAACCGAAGGCGCCGGCCTTCGACATGATGCCGGCGAGTGCAATGAGAAAGGGGACCGGCGACTCGCTGTACGCGTCCGGAGCCCAGCTGTGCAATGGGAAAAGCGGCAGCTTGATGGCGAAAGCCAGAGTGAACGCGAGGAAGACCCACGTCTGCGCCGTTGGGTCAAGGGGGTGCGCCACCAGCCCCGACGGCCCGGCCATGTCGAGCGTTCCCGTACGCGACCACAGATAAAAGATCCCGACCAGCATCAAGAAGCTGCCGAAGATCGTGTACACCAGGAACTTCATCGTCGCGTAGAAGCGGCGGCCCTCGCCCCAGACCCCGAGCAAGAAGTAGCTGGGGATGAGCATGGCTTCCCAGAACACAAAGAAGAGGAATAGATTGATCGCCATGAAGACGCCGAACAGAGCGGTCTCAAGGAAGAGCATGAGAATGAGGAAAGCCCGCAAACGCTCGGTAATCATGAAAGTGGCGGCGGCAATGGCGATGGCCATCATGAGTCCCGTCAAGACCACAAGAAAGACGGAGACCCCGTCTACTCCGAGCCAATACGTGATGCCGAGATGGGCGATGCCGGGGAGGCTCTCGATCCAGTCGCGGCGGTCGGCGAGCTGGAACTCCCACGCCGACCCCGTGAGGTGGAACTCCACCAGGACGAAGGCGCTGAGAATGAAGTCGATGATCGCGACCGCAGGAGCCAGAAGACGGGCGAGGCGAACGCTCGGAACCACCCAGCAGATGGCGGCTCCGAGAGACGGAAGCAGGAGGATGATCGTGAGCAGAGGGATATGCAGAGTGTTGGTGGTAATCGGCATCAACGCCCACCTATCACGTAATAGCCGACGATGAGGACGGCGCCGAAGAGGATTCCCAGGGCGTAGTTCCGCACAAACCCGGTCTGCGCGCCCCGCAGCCACCCTCCCGCCAGCCGGGTGACAACGCCGAATCCATCGACGATGTTGTCCAGAGTGTCTTCCTCGAAGAAACGGTCCGTCAGCCGGTAGAACGTGCGCGTCGTCCATACAAACGCCGCGTCGTAGATCTCATCGACGTAGTAGCGGTGGTACAAGAGCCGGTAAACGGCAGGGGCGAGACTCCCGACGCGCTGTGGAGCCGGATTGCGTCGGTAGTAGATGGCATACGCGACCAGGAACCCGACCAGCGTGAGAAGCAGAGTCGCGAGCATGGACGCCAGCGAGAACGGCTGCGCCACTATGGCGGGGCCGTTGTGGGGCCAGCGGGCAAAGACCGGACTCAGGAACGCATCGAGCAGGTTGTACTGGCCGGGAAACGCGATGTAGCCCCCGATGACGGCGAGAACGGAGAGCACCAACATGGGCGCTTTCATCGACCAACCGGGTCCGTGCGCGTGGTCATACAACTCGCGGTCGCGCGGATCGCCGTGGAAGACGAGAAAGAACAGACGGAACATGTAGATCGCGGTCAAGCCGGCGCCGATCACCAGCAACGCCCACACCAGCCAGTCCCAGCCGTCTCCGCTCTGCGCGCGCCCGAAAACCGCCCCAATCACATCCTCCTTGCTGAAAAAGCCGGAGAACAACGGGGTACCGATGATGGCGAGGACGCCCACCAGGAAAGTCCAGTAGACGAACGGCAGTTTATGCCGCAGACCTCCCATCTTCTGGATGTCCAGCTCGTCACCGAGCGCGTGCATGACTGCGCCCGCCCCCATGAACAAAAGAGCCTTGAAGAACGCGTGCTCGAGCAGGTGAAACATGCCGGCCGAGTACACGGCAACACCGACGCCGCAGAACATATACGCGATCTGACTCATGGTGGAGTACGCGAGCACCCGCTTGATGTCGTTGTTGGCCAGGCCCATGGTCGCGGCGAAGACGACGCCCGCACAGCCGATGAAGGCGACCACGTGCAGGGCAAACGGTGACTGTTGATAGATAGGGTAAGAGCGCGCGATGAGATAGACGCCGGCCGTGACCATTGTGGCGGCATGGATGAGCGCGCTCACGGGCGTGGGGCCCTCCATCGCGTCGGGAAGCCAGGTGTAGAGCGGTATTTGCGCCGACTTGGCGACGGCTCCCACCAGGAGGAAGAGGGCCAGCACCGTGGGAATCAGCCCGTCATACGGCTGCACATGGACCTTCGTGAAGACGGTGTTGAAGTCCACGCCGCCGAACAGCACAAACATCATGAAGATGGCGATCATCATGCCCCAGTCGCCGATCACGTTCATGACGAACGCCTTGCGCGCGGCGGCTACCGCCGAGGGGCGCAAGAAGTAATACCCGATGAGCAGATACGACGTCAGACCGACCCCTGCCCACCCGATCAGCAGCCAGATGTAGTTGTCCGCCAGGACCAGGATCAGCATGGCGAGGATGAAGAGATCCATCTGGGCGAAGAAGCGGCGGTACCCATCCTCGCCGCGCATGTATCCGGTGGAGTAGACGAGGATCAGAAAGCCGACGCCCGTAATGATCAATGTCATCAGCGAGGACAAGGGATCGAGCAAGAAGCCGACATTGAGGTGGAACGGGCCGGCCAGAGCCCAGCGCGTGAACACCGCGTCGTAGCTCCGGCCCAGCGGCGTGTCCGGTCTTCCATGCAGCCAGTTGAACGAGTACGCGGCGGAGACGAATGCCAACAACACGCTGCCCGGTCCGACCAGGCTGACGACACGGTTGTTTAGCGGCAGCAGCGCATTGAGCACGAACCCGAGGAAGGGGAAAAACAAGATCAAGTAGACGGCGTACGGCACGGTCAGCCTCTCATCTCATCGAGCTCATCTACATCGATCTCTTGACGGCTCTGGAAGATCGACACGATGAGGGCCAGGCCCACCACGACCTCTGCCGCGGCCACCGTCATGATGATGAAGGTGAAAACCTGGCCGTCCGCCGAACTCAAATAGTGGGAGAAAGTGACAAACGAGAGGTTCACAGAGTTGAGCATCAGCTCGATCGACATGAAAATGATGAGAGGATCGCGCCGGGTCAAGACACCGATCACCCCGAGCGTGAAAAGAATCGCGCTCAAAACGAGGAAGTGATCCGCTCCGGGGACGAGAGGATTCAAATCTCTGTCCCTCCGGCGCGCCGCTTTCCGAGAGCCACTGCCCCGATCATCGCCACGATGAGAAGTGGAGCGGTGAGCTCGAACGGGAAGAAGAACGTGGTGAACAGCTGCACGCCGAACGCACGCACGTTATCCGTATTGAGCTGCTGGGTGAAGTTTCCGTGCACGCCGGTGAGCCAGTGCGGCGATTCGGCGACAAAAAATATCACGCCGGCGAGCAAAAGGGCCGAGAGAATAACGGCCGCCGGCCTCTGGAACGGGAGCTGGGCGCCCAGGAATGGGTATCCCTCGATTCCCAGCAAGGTGATGACGAAGAGGAAGAGCACCATGACGGCGCCCGCATAGATCAGAATCTGCGCGGCGGCGATGAATTGCGCATTGAGCAGGATGTAGAGAACGGCCAGCTGCGCCAGCGTTGCGATCAATGAGAGGGCGCTATAGATCGGCGACCGGGCCGCGATAACTCCGACGCCGCCGGCAATAGCCGTGATCGCAGCAATCCAGAACACGATGTCCGCAACGACCGACACGGTGAAAACTCCTCGTCTTAGCGATGTGAGGCTTCGGCAGCGAGATCGTCCAGGTTTCGGGGCGGCTCCAGAAGCATGTCCTTCGTGTAGATCATCGGGCCGCGCGAGTAATCGGAGATGTCGAGAATCGGCTCGAGCGTGATGGCCCCGGTCGGACAGGCTTCTTCACAGAAGCCACAGAAGATGCAGCGGAGCATATCGATCTCGTAGACACGCGCGTACCGCTCTCCGGCCGACACGCGGTTCTCGGGCGTGTTCTCCGCTGCCTCGATGTAGATGCAATCCGCCGGACAGGCGCCGGCGCACAGGTAACAGCCGATGCACCGCTCGAGACCGTTTTCATAGCGATGCAGGACGTGCCGTCCTCTCTCGCGCTCGGGAAGAACACGCCTCTGCTCCGGATACTTGATGGTCGTGGGAGGCCGAAACATGTTCCGGAGTGTGACTCCCAGGCCCTGGGCGAATTCGAGTAATGCCAATTCAGTCCTCTCAACCCATCATCGCAGGGACACGTACAGAGCGGTGACCAGCATGTTCAGGACCGAGAGCGGGAGCAGCACTTTCCAGCCGAATCCCATGAGCTGGTCGTACCGGATCCGGGGCAGTGTGGCCCGGAACCAGAAGTACACGAAGATGAAGAACGCCACTTTGACGAAGAACCAGAACACCCCCAGCAGCTGTGCCCAGGGAGCGGCGGTCACCGTCCAGAGGATGCCGGTTCCGATCCCGATCCACCCGCCGAGAAAGAGCGTGGCGACAAGAGCGCTCACCGTCAGCATGTTGATGTACTCGGCCAGCATGTACAGGCCCCAGCGCATCCCCCCGTACTCCGTGAAGTAGCCGCCGATCAATTCTTGTTCGGCTTCGACAAGGTCGAACGGCGCTCGGTTGGTTTCAGCCACCCCGCCGATCATGAACAGGAAAAACCCGACCGGCTGGAGGAAGACGAACCAGGTCATGCCGGGGGCCTTCTGCGCTTCGACAATGCCGATGGGGGAGAGCGTTCCGGCCAGCACGACGACTCCCAAAATGGCGAGCCCGAGCGAGATCTCATAGGAGATCATCTGGGCTCCCGCGCGGAGCCCGCCCAGGAGAGAGTACCGGTTGGCGGAGCTCCAGGCACCCAGGACAACCCCGTAAACGCCCAGCGAAAGGATTGCCAGTAAATACAGCATGCCGATGTTGACGTTGGTCACCGACAGGGTGCGCATTTTTCCAAACAGAAAGAAGGACGGCCCGACCGGCACGATGGCGAACGCCATGAACGCAACGAATAGAGAAATGGCGGGTGCCACAAGGTAGACGCCGATCTTGGCATTTGCCGGGACCGGCTGTTCCTTGAGCAGCATTTTCAGTCCGTCGGCCAGGGGCTGGAGCAACCCAAAGGGGCCGACCCGGATTGGTCCGTACCGCGTCTGCAGCCGGCCCAGGATCTTACGCTCCATGAGTGTCAGGAGGCCGCCGCCCGCCATCAAGAGCGCGAGGGCAATGACACTCTTGATGATGCCGGTGACCAGGACATCTCCCCAGTCGTTCATGCGCTCTCCAGCACCTGCGTCTCTTCGATGCGCACGCCGCGCGGCCCGATGCTGTCGAACGCGACCGGGGCGTACGCCGGCACGGTCCGCCGGATATCGTCCCAGATCTGCCGGGCACCGGCGTAGGGGAGGGCGTTGTCAAAGTGCTGCGAGAGATCGACGAGGATTTCCCAGTCGGCGCGGGCAACCCCGGGAGCCGGGACCGCCTCGTGCAGTCGTTGCACCCGCCGTTCACTGTTGGTGAAGGTCCCGATCTGTTCCGCGAACGAGGCGGCGGGGAGCACGACATCGGCGAGACGAGCCGTCTCCGTCATGAACAACTCCTGCACGACCAGCAGGTCCAACTGATTCAAGCGCCGTAGCGTCTCTTCGCCCGCTCCGGCAGCGAGGTCGGCACCGGCCAGGATGGCGGCGCGAACCTGTGAATCGGGGCCGAGCAGGGCGTCGATGACCGAGCTGGACCAACCGTCGGGCGGCAGAATATCGAGGTCACGCGCGCCCATGGAATTGGCCGCGTCGAGCAGCGGTAGAGTGCCGACCGCGGCCCGCGCCCGGAGCGCTTCCACGAAGTCATCCAGGGCGAGTACGGCATCACCTTTGTCGAGCGTGCCGGGGAATGACGCGTCGTAAATCACGGCGATGGGACCCTCTGCCAGATACGTGCGGACGAGAGCGGAGGCCGAATCGTCGTTATTGCTTCCCTGCGGACCACGCCGGAGCGCGCTGGTGAGTGACCTGATGAACGCGGCCAAACCACCCGTCTCATACGAGGCGGCATGACTCGCTTTGGGGGACAGGGTGATCTCCTCAGGGTTGGCAATCACCAGTTGCGCGCCGTGGCGGTTGACCGCCTGGCGGATGCGGAGCTCCATCACCGGCTCGCGTTCCGAAGGATCGGCTCCCAGCAGAAGGATCGTCCTGGCATCGTCGAGGCCAGCAATGGGCATCAAGTTGCGCCCGAGCCGCGCGAAGGCCTGTTGCTGGCCCGGCGTCAGGCGAAGGTTCGGGCGCGGCGTGTGATCGACCAGTCCGGTTCCAACCACGTCACGCATGAAGCGTTTGAACACATGGAGACCCTCGTTCGTCATACGCGCCGCGGCAATGCCGGCCAGCGCGTGTGCCCCGGATTCGTCCAGGATGGACCGCAAGCGGTTTGAAATCAGCTCAAACGCTTCCGTCCATGACACTTCCAGAAACGCATCGCCGTCGCGCACCAACGGGGCCGTCAAGCGTTGCGGGCTGTTGATGAACTCGAAATCGAAGCGTCCGCGGTCGCACAGCCAGCTGTCGTCCACCTCCGGGTTGTCACGTGAGAGGAACCGAATGACCTCGTCATTCTTCCGGACGGAGATGTTGATGTTGCAGCCGAAGGCGCAGTGCGGGCAGATGCTCGGCCGGTTTTGCAGCTCCCAGGGACGGAAATTGAAACGCTGCTTGCGCGCCGTGAGGGCCCCGACCGGGCACAGCTCAACCACGTTGCCGGAGAAGTTGGACACGTACGGCTCATCCTGGAAGGTGCCGACCACCGTGTGATCACCCCGGTCCAGCAACACGATCGACTTGTCCTCGGCGATCTCGGCCGTGAAGCGCACGCACCGCCAGCACAGCACGCAGCGCTCGCGGTCGAGCGCGATGGTCGGCCCGAGGACGATGGGCTTTACATGATGGCGCTTGGGCTCGACGTAGCGACTGCTTCCGGGTCCATAGGCGAATGTCTGATCCTGCAGCGGGCACTCTCCGCCGCGGTCGCAGATCGGGCAATCCAGCGGGTGATTCAGGAGAAGGAACTCAAGGATTCCACGCTGTGCTTTCTGGGCAATCGGGCTGCGCGTGCGAACGACCATGCCATCGGTGACAGGAGTCGAGCACGCGGTAATCGGGCCCTTGGTCATGCCCTCGACTTCCACCAGGCAGGTTCGGCAGGCTCCCACCGGTCCCAGCTTGGTGTGGTAGCAAAAGATCGGGATGTCTATCCCATGCGCCTGACATGCCTCCCAGAGCAGAGTTCCCTTCGGCACCTGCATCTTGAGGCCGTCCACGGTGATGTTGACCAGGTCGTCCACTGGGGCTCCCTAGGCGACGGCGGCCGTCGCGGAGATGTGGGGGCAGGCGCGGCGGCGGATGTGCTCTTCATACTCGTCGTAGAAGTACTTGATCGACGCCACGATGTTCGACGTCGAGAAGTCACCCAACGCGCAGAACGACCTTCCCAGAATGTTGTCACAGATATCCAGGAGCAGAGGCAAGTCGTCCTCTCGACCTTCCCCTCGCTCGATGCGCCGTACGGTCTTCATCAACCAGGGAGTCCCTTCACGGCACGGGATGCACTTGCCGCACGATTCGTGCGCAAAAAACTCGCTGATCCGCAGCTGGGCGTAGATGATGCACACGTCCTCCGGGATCAGGATGAAGCTGGCCGAGCCCATGGTCGAGCCGACCGCCGGATAGTCCTCATACGTGATGGGGACATCGATGAACTCCGGCCGATTAGGGAGCATGGGCGCCGACGCGCCCCCCGGGATGTAGGCCTTCAACGTCTTGCCGGGCAGCATGCCGCCCGCCTTCTCCTCCAGCAGGACGCGGAACGGGGTTCCCATCTCGAGTTCATAGTTGCCCGGCTTCTGGACCGGACCGCTGATAGAGCAGATCTTTGTCCCCGGGCTCTTCTCGGTGCCGTACGAGCGGAACCAGGCTGAGCCGTGACGCACGATATGCGGCACGTTGGCGAGAGTCTCGACGTTATTGATAACGGTGGGCTGCCCGTACAAGCCCTTGACCGCCGGGAACGGAGGGCGGAGCCGCGGAAACCCTCGGTATCCCTCGAGAGAATCAAGGAGGGCGCTTTCCTCTCCACAGATGTAGGCGCCGGCTCCGCGGTGGACGACGATCTCAATGTCATAGCCGGAACCGAAGATGTTCTTGCCGAGATATCCGCCCGCGTAGGCCTCCGCGAGCGCGGCATCCAGAATCTCCTGGATGTACAGAAACTCGCCGCGCACGTAAATGAAGGCGAGGCGGCATCCGATGGCGTAAGCAGAGAGGGCGACGCCTTCCAGAAGTTGATGGGGATTCCGCTCCATCAACTCGCGGTCCTTGAATGCTCCCGGCTCACTTTCGTCGGCATTGACGACCAGGTACGTCGGCAGGACACCCTTCGGAATGAAGCTCCACTTGCGGCCTGTGGGAAAGCCGGCCCCGCCGCGTCCCCGTAGACCCGAGTCGCTGACCTCTTTGGTCACATCTTCCGGCTTCATGTCGGTCACTGCTTTTCGCAACCCCTCATATCCGCCGTTTTCCACGTAGACGCCGAGCTTGTTGATATCGGGCACGGCGAGGTGCTTGAAGAGAATCGGTTCTTTGCTCACTGGGCGTTCTCCACGGATTCCGACCAGGTGCGCCGGATCGCGAACCCCGGGGCACCCGCCGATTGCAGTTGCAGCTGGCGCGCGGCCTCGATGAGGGCATCAACGCGCTCCGGAGTGAGGTTCTGGTAGTACCGATGATTGACCTGCATGACCGGGGCGCGGTGACAGGCGGCGAGGCACTCGACGCGGAAGAGCGTAAACATACCGTCGGCGGTGGTCTCACCCGGCTGGATACCCAATTTGGCGGAGACGTAGTCGATGATGTCGTCGGCGCCGAGATAGGCGCAGGGAACCGTCTTGCACACTTCCAGGACGTAGGTGCCGACGGGATCCTTGTAGTACATCGTGTAGAAGCTCGCGACTTCCTCCACCTGGTCCCAGTCCAGGCCCAGCAGCTCTGCCACCTCTTCCATTGCGTCGCGCGGCAGCCAACCGAGTTCGTTCTGTGCCACGTGCAGTGCCGGCAGCAGCGCCGACCGCGCCGCCGGGTACAGTGCCGCATACTCGCCGATCCGCCGGCGCGCGTCGTCAGTAAGAACGGCCATCTAGCGGTCGATCTCCCCCAGGACGATGTCGGTGCTCCCGATAATCGCGACCAGGTCGGCGATGAGGCAACGGTGTGCCATCTTCGGCAGAGCCTGTAGGTTGTAGAACGATGGCGCACGCATATGGAATCGGTAGGGCTTACCCGTCGCATTGCTGACCACGTAGTAGCCCATCTCTCCCCGGCCACCTTCGATGGCCTGATACACCTCACCCACGGGCGGCTTCAGCCCCTCCGTGTACAGCTTGAAGTGATGGATGAGCGACTCCATGCTGGTGACGATCTCGTCTTTCGGCGGCGGCACGATCTTGCGATCGTCGATTCGCCACGGACCTTCGGGGAGTCCGTCAAGCGCCTGTTCCACGATACGCAGGCTCTGTGCCATCTCTTGAATTCGCACCCAGAAACGGTCGTACACGTCGCCGTTTCGGCCTACCATCACCTCGAAGTCAAAGTTCTCGTAGCCGCTGTACGGCATCGTTTTTCGCACGTCATACGGGACGCCGGAGCCGCGAAGGGTCGGGCCGGAGCATCCCATGTTGATCGCGACGTCGGGCGGGAGCACGCCGACTCCCTTCGTGCGCTCGACCCAGATCTCATTCTTGGTGAGGAGCTCGTTGTACTCCTGCAGACGTTGCGGGAAGTAGCGGATGAATTCGCGAACCATCGGCTCGAACTGCGGAGTGAGATCCTGAGCCAACCCGCCGATGCGGATGAAACTCGTCATCATCCGGACACCCGACAGATTTTCTTTGATGTCCAGGATCTTCTCACGCTCACGGAAGGCATACATGAACATGCTCATCGCGCCCAGGTCCAGCCCGTGGGTCCCGATCCAGACGAGGTGACTCGAGATGCGTTCGAGCTCGGCGAGCAGGACGCGGATCCATTTGACGCGCTCCGGCACCTCGATCCCCAACAACTTCTCGACCGCCAGCACGTACGCCAGCTCATCCATCATGTTGTCGAGGTAGCCCATCCGGTCGCAGAGGGTAATGACCTGTTGGTACTTGAGACGTTCCCCGGACTTCTCGATCCCTGTGTGGAGGTATCCGATGTCCGGCTTCACGTTGAGTACAGTCTCGCCCTCCAGTTCCACCAGCACGCGCAGCACTCCGTGCGTGGACGGATGCTGCGGCCCCAGGTTGAGGATCATCGTGTCTTCGCGCGGTTGGATGGCCATTACTGCGTCTCCAACACCTTGTCTGTCTTGGGGCGAGGTAAGGCAATTTCCGATTGGCGGTAGTCCTTGCGGAGCGGATGCCCGATCCAGCCCGACGGCATCAGCAATCGAGTAAGGTCAGGGTGTCCCTCGAAACCGATGCCGAACAGATCGTATACTTCGCGCTCGGCCCAGTTGGCCGCTCCCCATACACCGGACACGGTGGGAACCGCCTCGTCCTCCTCGGTCTGCACCTTGAGGCGCAGGCGGGTCCACGACACGAGCGACGTCAGGTGATAGACGACGTCGAATCTCGGCTCGCGCCCGAGCCAGTCGACGCAGGTGAGATCGGAGAGAAAGTTGTACTCGAGTTCCTCCCGGCAGTACGTGGCGATCGGCACGATGTTCTCGCGCCGGACCAGCACCGAGACCTCGCCGCGAAAGTGAACGACGTCCAGGACGTCGCCGCCGAAGTCTCGCCGCAACGCCTCCGCCGCCTCGACTGGGCCGACCATTAGACGCCCCGTCCGCTGAGAAGTTTGTCGGAGGCGGGCGGCTCGCCTCGCTTGATCTTGTCCTGCAGCATGGTGAACCCGTACATCAGCATGTCCGGGGTAGGAGGACAGCCGGGCACGTACACGTCCACCGGGACAATCTGATCCACCCCCTGCACGATCGCGTAGTTATTGAATACGCCGCCCGTGGAGGCGCAGGCCCCCATGCTGATAACCCACTTCGGATCCGGCATCTGATCGTAAATCTGACGGAGCACTGGCGCCATCTTGGTCGATAGACGGCCGGCGACGATCATGAGATCCGACTGGCGAGGGGAGGCGCGAAACGCCTCCGCTCCGAAACGGGCGATGTCCCAGCGCGAGGCGCTCATCGCCATCATCTCGATGGCGCAGCACGCCAGGCCGAAAAGAGCCGGCCAGATCGAATTGGCGCGGGCCCAATCTGCCATCGCGTCAACCGTGGTCGTCAGGAATCCTCCCTGTCCCGCGGCCACGAACCCGGCTTCTTCCAGGCGCCGAAGTGTCGGGGCTTCGATGATCGGAACCTCGTCTCCCATCATCTCGGGATTTAGCGTTCCCACGTTAACGCTCCCTTCTTCCAGAGAAAGACGTATCCGACCGCAAGGATCAGGACGAAAATAAGCATCTCGACGAAGCCCGGGAACCGCAGTCCGCGCAGGATGATGGCCCACGGGAAGAACGAGACACCTTCGATGTCAAAGAGAAGAAACAGCATAGCGATCACATAGAACTTGACCGGGAACCGTTGCCGCGGGGGCTGGATCTCGGTCATGCCGGACTCGTACGGAGCCAGCTTTTCTCGGCTCGGGCGGTATGGACCGGACAAGAGCGTCACGGCGATATTGGTGAGGGCGAAGCCGCCGGCGAGCAGCGACAGGATCAGAATCGGAATGTATTCAGTCAGCATGACACCCTGCTTCTGATGATCGGGTAGCGACGCCCGAGTGACTCTCCGCCGCCGGTGTGAGGTGACCGAAACGGCCTTCGGGAGCCAATTCGAGAGTAGCACAAAGAGGATTCCCGCCCTCCGCGCGGCGTCTCCGTGTACACTGCAACAGATTTATGGCGTTAGGGAGGCGCTATGGGGAGGGCCCGCCCACGGCGACGCGGCTTTGAGCTGCGCCGTATCACGCTTGGCGACTGGGTGGTTCTTGTCTCATCCCTGTTGACGCTGGTGAGCCTCTTCTTGCCGTGGTTCGTCACCAACGTCCAGGGCGCCCACGATCAATGGGCCTTCACCTATTCCGAGGTCTACTCGGTGATCGTCATCGTCATATTTCTGGCGACGATTTTCCTGGTTCTGTATCCGGTGGCCGCTCTCGAGTTCGGTCTGTCCCCGCTGCCGTTCTCCTCACCTCTGCTCTACTTCCTGCTGGGGATCATTCTTTTGCTGCTCTCCGTTTTTGAAGTAGGCAAGTACGCCTGTATTCAGTGCCAGGGCGTGGTTGGCGGTTTCGGCGTCTATGTCGCCGTCTTTGCGTCACTCACCTACATCCTGGGAGCGGTCATCCGGTGGGGATCCCGTCCCCGCCGGCGAGTCGGACTCGAGCGCTAGTTCACGACGACCGTCGTGCCCAACGGCGCCCAGTTCCACACGAACTGAGCCGCCGCCATGGGGAGATTGACACACCCGTGCGTGCCGAGAATCGTGTTCCCGTTGCCGAGGTCGGTCGGCTGCACGTTGGATCCGGGACCGAAATTGGAGCGCCACCAGGCATCGTGCAATCCTTGCTGCCCATCGAACGGCATCCAATACGTGATCGGAGTCGGGTTGTAATAGTACGGCGAACCTGGGGGAAACGGAGAGTGGAACACCCAGGGCGTGACCTTCATGTAGATATGAAAAACGCCGTGGTAGGTCGGTAACTCCGGACCGCCTGTCGTCACCGGCGTGTTGTACACCGGATTGCCGTTCTGGTACATCCATGCCCACTGCTTCTCGGTGGAGACGACGATCATCCTGGCAGGGAGATCCCGAGCCAGAACCGACCGGACGTACGAGATGCGGCTGCCCAGTTCCACGTCGGCGGCGGCAGCGGATGTCACGGATGACTGGTCATCGACGACGTGCTGGGCTGAGAGCAGCGTGGCAGACAGCTCCGGAGCATGGGATGAAACCAGCGTCAACAGCGCGACTTGCGGCATCACACTTCCGACTTCTGCCTCCGCACGCTTCTGAATGCCCGCGACGGAGTTCCCGGCGGAGCTGACGATGGTACCGATGGCAGCCTGGCGCGCGGCGATCGACTTCCGGAGTGTCGACCTCGCGGGTTGCAGTGACGCCAGGAGCGTGGCGTACTGCCGGGGCGTGGTTGACGACAGAGAAATGGCCTGGAGCGACGACTGGTAGACGGCGTCAGCGTGGAGCGGGTGCAGTCGGAGCGCGCGGGCGGTCCGCATCTCCGATGCCAGGTCGGATAAGACGGCCCGCGCCTGCGTGCGCATCTCGGCGGTCACCTGGTTGATCGTTCGATAAATTGCTCGACGCACCTCTCGATACGAGCGCGCCTGGCCGTCGTAGAACCTCGTCGCTTCGGTGCCGACGATCAACGTTGCCGACGGCGCCGCCGTGGAGTCGAGTGTTCGCAAGCGCGTCTGCAGGGGCGCGAGGCGGGATACGGGCACGCCGACGGCGCGAGCGTGCCGGAGGGCCGCGAGAGCACCGATGCGTGCCGCCATCATGTGGCCGTGCGCCTGGCTGTCACTCCACGCCTGGCGGGCCAGACCGCCAAACAGTGTCGCTCCCGCGACAACCAGAACGATCAATACCAGACGCAGTCCGAACGCTCGTGTCACGACCCGCTCCTGCCATGAGATGGACCATTATGGAATCAGAGGCGCCGGCGCGCAACGGGATCTGCCAGGAAGACTTGCCGGCGCGGCGCTATCCCAGAGGGGACTGTTGATCATGTCGTCCAACTCGTGTGCTGAGGCGTATCCGGCCCTATCCCGGGGGGCAGAACTGCTGGGCATCAACCTCGATGATGGTCAGCGTGACGCCTTCGTTCGGTACTGCCAATTACTGCTCGAGACCAACGTCCACACGAACTTGACGGCAATACGGGACCCGGCCGGTGTGATGTCGTCACTGTTTCTGGATGCTCTCAGTCTGACTGCCGCGCTTCCCGATGGGTTTAGAGGGTCAATTCGTTGCGTCGACGTCGGCGCCGGCGCGGGCCTACCGGGGCTGCCGCTCAAGATCGTGTTTCCCGATTGGTCGCTGACCCTCGTCGACTCGGTCGGCAAGAAGACCAAGTTCCTGGAGAGCGTGGTGCGTGAGCTGGGACTATCCGGTGTCACGGTCGTCAATGCGCGCGCCGAGGAAGTCGGGCGACGCCCTGCCTACCGCGACCGCGCCGACCTCTGCGTGGCTCGGGCGCTTGCCGCCATGCCGACGCTCCTCGAGCTCTGTGCTCCGCTCGTGCGGCCCGGTGGGCTGCTCCTCTTTCCCAAGACCGTCGGGGTTGACAGGGAGGTGGAGCTGGCAGGTGAGGCCGCTCGCCGTCTGCATGTCCGGCTCTCCTCTGTGGACGAAGTGCCCGGTGATCTGGGGCTGGGCGAGGACCGCGTGGTTGTCGTCTATGAGAAGACCGGTCCGACGCCGTCCGGCTACCCGCGCCGCGTCGGATTGGCCAAGTCACGCCCGATCGGGTTCTAATCCGTGTATCGCCCGGACGGCACGGCCTGAGCGGTTACCGGCCGTTGAGATGGCGCTTCCCGGCGTCGCGGCGGAATCAATGCAATCAGGACGACGGCGACTGCCAGCGGAAGAAGGCTTTCCCATCCGCTGAGTCCGAAGAAAAGACCGAAGTTGGGCGTTATCTGATTGTGTGCGAGCGCCGGTAACGAATACTGGGTCAACGGATAGGGAAGCCAGGACGTTGGAAAGGTGGCTCCCCCTAGAAAGAGGATCCAGGTGGCCGCGAGGGACCAGGCTGCAATGATGCCCAGGACCACGCGCCAGGCGGCGGAGCGGAACATGGCGCGGACCGCGAACGCGGCCGGAAGGGCCAGAAACGGCACGCACGCCACGATGTAGCGTGGCCCGTCAACGCGCCCTCCGTTCCAACCCCACTGCGCGCTGATCGCCAGGATCAGGATGACTGCTGAGGCGATGCAGGTCAGGGCTTCCGCTTGCCGGCCACGTCGCCACATCAGGTAGGCCCCGGGTAACGCCAGGAGGAGGAAGGGGGATGTAAAGAAGAGACCTCTATACTCGCCGAAAGTGAGATCGATGAGGGGCCAGAGGTGGGGATAGGTGAAGCCGGCGAACCCGGCCGACTGCGCTGCTGACCAGCAGAAGTCATGGGAGTACCCGGTGTCGAGAGGATTACCCCATGCCATCTGGTTGTACCCCAGCAACGCGATGATCGGCACCAGTCCTGTCGCAACGGCGGCCCCAATCGCCCTCAGCTGCGACCGCAGGGACCACAGCAGATACAGCCCGATGACGACCACAACGAGAGCCACGGTGTACTCGGTAAATATCGAGAAACCGAGCAGAAAACCGGCGGAGGCCGCTTGCCAGAGTCGCCGGCTCCGAGCTGCCAGGAAGACGAGCGCAAACGCGACGAACAGAAAGGCGGCGACGAGTTGGTGCGAATAGAAGTTGCTGGAGTACGGAAGCGCGACGCTTCCGAACGCATAGACGACAGTTGAGAGCCACCGAGCAGCACCGGCAATCGCGAAAAGGCCGAGGAACCAGAAGAAGAAGACGGCGAACAGCGCGGAGATGAGGCCGACGACGCCCACGGTGACGAGGTACTTGGACAGCGCCCAATCACGCATCGGCGGGACGAGCCGGTTGCCCCAGGGAATGTATTGCACGTTCCCGGCGCCCTTCCGCTGGCAGCCGCCCAGGACAGTTCCCTTCTTCGCAGGCTGTTTTTGCGTCGCTGATCGGCCCAGGGCGATAGGGACGTTCCAGGCCCCGTTGCGCTCGACGCCCGCGATGGCGGACGACAGAAACGGAACGTGGTGGGCGGCCTTGAAGGCGGCCAGTATCGGAACTCCCAGGACAGCGGTCCCCGGAGCCTTATCGCTGTAGAAGTGACCGTGGTCGACGGCCTTGTCCCAGGTGTTCTGGTTATATGCGTCGATGCGGATCGTCCCATGGTTGACGATCGCCTCAGTCATGTCGAGGCGCGAGTCGATATTCCAGTCCGCCCACTGCGGCATGAAGTATCCGAAGACGACGAACGCCAGCAAGAAGACTCGCCAGAGATTGCTCACCGGGCGGCTGTTTCCAACTCGCGTGTCTCAATCGCCTCGGCCGCGGGCCTCGCCGTGATGCGATCGCGAAGGGCTGGATAGAGGCGCGTGACGAGGAGATATCCCAGGCCGGCGTACGCGAAGCCCACCAGGGCGTCCACGACGTAGTGCTGGCCAAGGTACACGATCGCGAAGGTGATCAGTGCGATGTAGACCAGGGCAATGTACCCCGTGCGGCCGAACTGCCGCCGCAGGAAGAGGAAGAAGAGCATCGGATACGCCGCGTGTTCCGACGGCATGGCACCGACCTGGTCGTAGTGCATGTGCAGGACCTTAAAGAACGGGAAGATCTCGCCGTTGTAGGGGTTGTACCAGTTGCTCATGATCGCGTTGAAGATGTTGCGGGCGCCGGGAAGGTAGACGTGGCCATGCGACTGGATGTACTGCCAGGGGTGAGCGATGCCGGCGGCGCGCAGCTGCTGCAAGTCTTGAGCGTTCTGAGCGAAGAGATACTGTCCATGCAGGGAGAGGAGCTTTTCTCCGGCCATCCATGGGGGCACTGCCGGGTAGAGGATATATGTGGCGAAGCCTGCGACCGCGACGAGGACAAACGTGATCGCGTACTGCCGAAAGACGGCGCGGTCGGACAGCCAGAGTGCGAACCCCGCGACGAGCGGCGCCAGAAAGTGGAGCATGTACATGACAGCCGAAAGGATGTCCCAGGGCTCGATCCGGCCGGGCTGGTACAGGTGAGCTTGCAGCCACACGGCGGGCACGTGTCCAAAGAAAAGCGCGCGATCGGCCGTGATCATGGGCTGCACGTGCCAGGGGAAATGGAAAATCGTGGCGACCGGCGAGACGAGCTGCCAGGCCACGAGCACGACGAAAAACACGCCCCAATCTCGGATGAACAGGACGGCGCGGCCCGAGAGTAAGGCCGCGCCAAATAAGACAATCGCGACCCACTCGACAGTCAATCGGGCATTGAAGAATAGAAATGCCGCTGCCACGGCGACGATGTACGCGGCGAGGATGAGAGGCATCCAACGCCGGTAGGTTCCGGGCTGGGTCACCGACACGACCTTCTACCCAATAAGATGGGTGCCGGGCGTTGCAGCCTGGCACCCTCCGATGCTCGATATTGTATCCGTTTCATGACAATTGCCGCCGGGCCGGCTACACCGGCTCCTTTGGAGAAACGGGATCTCGCTCCGTTTCGTGGCATCCTGCTCGTCCTCGCGGTTGCCGCGGCGGTACGGGCGGTTTTCGGCTTCTTGATCGCGGACACGTTCGACTACGACGAGTTCGTGATCCTTTTGCTTGGCCGCGATACGGCGCACGGCGCGGTCCCGTATCACACGTTTATGTTCTTCCACCCGCCGGGCATCCTGGCGCTCTACGCGGCCCTCAACCCGCTGCTCGACCATTGGTGGCCATTGGGACGCGTCGTCGCGGCACTCGCCGATGTTGCCACGGCCGGACTCGTGTGGGCGGCGGCACGAGTGGTGTGGGACGCACGCGCCGGCCTCGCTGCCGGGTTACTCTATGCGGTGCATCCGCTGGCGCTCGTTGCGTCGGTACGGATCAGTCAGGATCCGATCCTGACGTTTCTGGGGATGGCCGGCCTGGTGGTCCTCCTGACACATCGGGGTCGGGCCGCCGCCGTCGCCGCCGGCGCGCTCCTGGGCGCCGCGCTCTGGATCAAGTACCCCGCCGCGTACTTTCTTCCGGTGTATGTCCTGGCTGCCCCACGCCGTGTTCTCTTCGTCGGCGCCGGCTGCGTTCTCTCTGCCGCGCTCCTGTTCCTTCCGGACCGTGAACATCTGGCCGCGCTCTATCAGCAGACGGTCACATTCCAGACGACTCGCTGGTCAATGCCGCTGGCGCAGCGCGTGGAGACAACAGCTCTCTTCTGGTTTGTCGCCAATGTCCTCGCGCTCCCGGGGCTGTCTCGGAGGCCGCCGGCGTGGTTAGTGGCAGGGTTCGGCCTGGGCGTCCTGTTCGTTTTCACCTCTCAGGTTTACTACCACTACTTCGTTCCCACCATCCCGTTCGGGGCGATCCTCGCCGGGCCGGTTCTCGCCCGCCGCGCGGGGCTCATCGTCCCGGCAGGTGCCGTACTTGCACTGGGTTGGGCTCTCCTTATCGATCGTGGGGGGCCCAGCCCGCTCTACGTCACCGCGGCCCATCTATCGAGTGTCATGCCTGCCGTCGAGGTGCTGGACCGTGAGACGAAACCCTCGGCGCCAATCCTCGCGGATCAGTATGAGTATGCGTATCTGGCGCATCGGCCGGCTCTCGCCCACTACTTCTGGAACGTCGGAGTCATCGTATCCAAGACGTACCTCGAGAGACGCCTCGGCGGTGCGGGAGCGATCGTGTTGAGCCATGGCGCGAGTAGCGGCTATCCCCGCGGATTCGTCGCGTACGTCCGCAGCCGGCACTATCGCACGTTCGACCTGAACGGTACGATCGTCTGGGTCTTGCCCGGGCAATGAAAAAGGGCTCCGCAGAGCCCTTCTGTGATCGGCATGTGGTCGGGGCGAGAGGATTTGAACCTCCGACCTCAGCGTCCCGAACGCTGCGCGCTACCAAGCTGCGCCACGCCCCGTTGCAGACCAGATCGCTCGAGTGTACCGGCCCTTGGAGCGGCGGGTCAATCGTTGGAGCTCGTTCAGCGCAGCGCTGAGACCCACCTCGCCGTCCATTCTTCCAGTCCGCACTCTTCAAGATGCCAGCGGTCGCGCGACGTCAGCGCCTGGATCTCCTCAAGCGTCAGGTCGAAATCGGAAAGCGCGCGATCTGGATCGTTGACCAGCAGATTACGGAACTCACCGTCCGTCATGAGTTTGGTCGTGACATCGATCAGGGCGCGCAGACTCACAATGCCCTCCCCAGCGCGTTCACGACATTCTATGGCCTTCGCGGACGGTCGCGGAAAGTCAGGATGACAAACTCCAGGAGGATGACACAGACGGCGAAGGCGAGGATACCGAATAACTGATGGTGCGTGGGAAAGAAAAAAGCCCCCACGAGCAGGAAAGCCGCGATCAGCAGGCCAAAGAATAGGCGCCGTAGTGCCCGCTCCACACGGTCAACGGCAAAGACCATGTCGGCCAGTTCGTGCCGGAACGCCAACTCGCCACTCTGCACCTTGTCGAGGGCGCCGGCCGTCAGGAAAGGAAGTGAATACGCCGTCCTTGCCACGCGCCCGGCCTCCGTGACGGCCTGTTCGATAGTTCCCCGCAGGCCGGCGCGGCCCTGCAAGAGACGCCGAGCAAAAGGCTCGGCCACCGTCATGAACTGGAACGAGGGATCGAGAGCCGTGCAAATGCCGCTCAGCGTGCCCAGCGCCCTGCCGAGAAACGCGTAGTTGGCGGGTATCCGGACGGACTCGGTGTAAAACACGTCCTGAAGCCGGTCGAGCACTTGCGTTGGGTCCACGGCCTGGAGCTCCGCGAAGGACATCTCGTAGAAGGTTTCAATCGTCCACACGAGCGCCTCGCGCAGAATCGAGCGATCGGCGCGCATGGGGATGAAACCGAGTCGTTCCAGTGCGGACAGAATTTCGTCGTAATCGTGCCGCACCACTCCGAGAAATACGCGGCGCAGGTTATTGCGCATCGTGGGGGAGATGTCTCCGACCATCCCAAAGTCGAGCAACACGACCTGCGGGCCAGGGCGAACAAGTAGATTCCCGGGGTGCGGATCCGCATGGAAGAAGCCGTCCTCCACGACTTGCTTCAGGTACCCGATCAGCAGAATCTCCGCGACCAGTGCCCGGCTGATTCCTTCCGCCTCGATCGCCGCGAAGTCGGTGATCTTGATGCCGGTCATGTACTGCAAGGTCAGCACGCGGCCGTGCGAATGCGACCAATAGACGCGTGGAATCAGAATGCTGTGGGAATCGTGAAACAAGATGGCCAGGCGCTCAGCGTGGTGGCCCTCGGCGTGGTAATCCAGTTCCAGGCGCAGGGTGTCCTCGAACTCACGCAAAATGAGGGGGAGATCCGCGCGGCGCCGCACCGGGGTGTAGCGGTCGAGCCAGTGAATGATCAACCTCAGGGCGCTGAGATCTGCCTCGACGATCTCGTCGATGTGGGGCCGCTGCACCTTGACGGCAACCTGCTCACCGGCCGACAAGCGGGCGTGGTAGACCTGTCCCAGCGAGGCCGCGGCGACCGGCTCTTGATCGAAGTGAGCGAACGCCGAATCGAGCGGCCCCAGGTCCGCCTCCAGGATCGGGCGAATCTCTGAAAACGGTACCGCGGGCACCTCGTCCTGCAGGAGCGCCAGCTCCTCAATGTATTCAGCCGGCAGCAAGTCGACGCGCGCGCTCAGGAACTGTCCCACCTTGATGAGTACGCCGCCCATCTCCAGCGCCGCTTTGCGCAACTTGATCGCCCGCTTCCTGTTGGCCGCCTCATCCTCGAAGAAGTCGTAGCGGCGGCCGGTGAGGCGAGCACGTGCATACTGGAGGAAGAACCCGAAAAACAGGCTGAAGAAGAGGCGCAGGATGCGGCGCGTGCGCCTCCTAGGATTGACGGCGGAACTTGTCATGCATCGGCCATCGCGTTTCCATGTTCCGAGGTGAGGAGAGCACGGCGCAAATGGCAACACTGCGCGTGGAGTCGCGATCGCGCGACGAGACACTCCAGCTGGGCCGCGACGTGGGCCGGCGGTTGCGGCCCGGCGACGTGGTTCGCTTGCGGGGGAGGCTAGGAGCCGGCAAGAGCGTCCTCGCGCGAGGAATCGGGGAAGCGCTGGGCACGCCGGTGTGGCGCGGGAGTCCCACCTACAACCTCGTCCATGAATATCCGACGCGGCCCGCGTTGTATCATGCCGATCTGTACCGTCTGCGCGAGTCGGACCTGGCCGATCTCGGGCTGGAGGAGCTTGCCGAGGACAACGGCATCTTGCTCGTGGAGTGGCCCGAGCGCGCCGAGTCGGACGTGGCGTCACTGCCGGCCCGGCGGTTCGTTGATCTGAGCCTCACGGTCACGGGCGAAGAGAGCCGCATCATTGACATCGCGGTGCCGGACGATCCGGATGCTCCTCGCGCTTGACACGGCGACGCAGCAAGCGGGATGTGCCGTGTATGGCGAGAGCGGCGTCGTCGCCGAGCTCGCCTGGCAGGCCGGACGGAATCACTCGCGCGATCTCGAAAGCGGAGTTCAGGAAATCCTGAGACTGGCTCGCCTGACGTTCCGTGATCTGAGTTCAGTGGCTGTCGCCTCGGGGCCCGGGTCGTTCAGCGGGGTACGGGTGGGTATCGCTTACGCCAAGGGCCTCTGCCTGGCTCGGGACATCCCACTGGCAGGCATTTCGACGCTCGACATCCTGGGCTACCAGGCCTCCGCGCTGTCCGCGTCGGTAACGGCCGTGCTTTCCGCTGGTCGCGGCGACGTCTATGCCGCGCGCTACGAGGGCCGGGGAGAGAGCTGGCACCGTCTCAGCGATTACGCTCTTCTGCCTGTCCACGCGGCCGCTGAGATGGCGTCCGGCAGTCTTCTCATCGGCGACGGCGCGCGCGACGTTGCAGATGCGGCCTCAGGGGAGGGTCTGGATGCAAGGGAGGCGCCCGCCCTGTGGCAATGGAGGCGCCCGGGGTTTCTGGCAAAATTGGGTCAGAGCTACCTTGACACGGGCGGCGCGGATCTGAGGGAAACTCTCGAGCCGCTGTACCTCCGCCGTTCTGCTGCCGAGGAGAGTCGCGCAGCCGGAGGATAAGTTTTGAGGTGGGTCATCGACCGAATGGAACTGGAGGATGTTCCTCAGGTTCTGGAGGTCGACCGGGAAAGTTATACGGTCCCGTGGCCTGCCGGAGCGTACCGCCGAGAGATCATGCACAACCGCAACGCGCATTACTACGTGCTGCGCGAGTTGCAAGGCGAGGACGTCGAGGAGACTCCGGAGACGGATGACACCCGGGCGCGCCGTGCACTGCCGTTCTTTCCGTGGCGGCGAGGGGACCAGCCGCGGCCAGGAACCATCATCGGGTACGCCGGCATGTGGCTCATCCTCGACGAGGCCCACGTGACGACGATTGCCGTCCGAGAGGCCAAGCGTGGCCTGGGGCTCGGCGAACTGCTGCTGGCGAGCCTGATTGAAGCGGCCATGGAGATGGGTGCCGACCGTGTCACGCTGGAGGTCCGCGTCAGCAATCTGCCGGCGCAGCGGCTGTACGAAAAATACGGCTTCGCGCGGGAGGGAGTCAGACCCCGCTATTACAGCGACAACAACGAAGATGCGTACATCATGTCGGTCAGCCAGATTCGGTCTGACGAGTATCGCCGGTCTCTCGACAATCTCATCGCCGGCCTATATGAGCGCCTCCGCCGGCCCGATCTGGAGGTACGATCGCCGGTCGTATCATTTGCCCAAGGCGAGGAATAGCGTGCTCATCCTGGGCATCGAGACATCGTGCGACGAGACCAGCGCGGCCGTCGTGGCAGACGGGCGGCTGGTCAAATCCAACATCGTCTCATCACAAATCGCCGCCCACGCCCCTTTCGGGGGGGTTGTGCCTGAGATTGCGAGCCGACAGCACGTGAAAGCCATTGCATATGTCGTCGAGGCCGCGATTTCTGAGGCGGGCGTCACGAAGGACGACCTTGACGCTGTGGCAGTCACGTACGGGCCGGGTTTAGCCGGCGCCCTGCTCGTGGGTCTCTCCTTCGCGCGGGGAATGGCAGCCGGCCTCGGCATCCCGCTGATCGGCGTGAATCACCTGGAGGGTCACTTACACTCCGTGTGGCTGACGACGGAGACGCCCTTGCCTTCGCCGCCGCTGCTCCCGATGATGGCCCTCATCGTCTCGGGCGGCCATACGGAGTTGGTGCTCGTGCGCGATCACGGAGACTATGAGGTCGTCGGACGCACGCTTGACGACGCCGCGGGGGAGGCGTTCGACAAGGTGGCGAGGCTCCTCGGGCTCCCGTATCCCGGCGGCCCGTCCATACAGGCCGCTTCGGCGCCGGCCGACGCACCGGTTCCTCTGCCACGCGCGAAACTCCCTGGGACATATGACTTCAGCTTTAGCGGGCTGAAGACAGCGGTCCTGCATCGGGTCGTGGAAATGGCGACGGGACGGGATGTCAATGCCGCACGGGGGCAATCACTACCCGATGTAGACGTCGCCGAAAGTCTATCCGAGCAGCAGATTGCCGACATGGCCGCGGGTTTTCAGGAGAGCGTCGTCGACGTCCTGGCGAGCAAAACGGCGCAGGCGGCGCGCGACTTCGCCGTCCGCTCGGTGGCCGTCGTTGGCGGTGTTGCGGCCAATCGTCTCCTGCGACTCCGGATGCGCGAAGAGATCAATTTGCCCCTGTACATCTCCGAACTCGCCTACGCGACCGACAATGCAGCGATGATCGCCGGCGCCGCCTATTACTCGAACCGTCAGGCGCCAGGGCTGCTCGACGTCGAACCGTCACTCTCACTGCAATCTCACCGGACCGGTGCCGGCGTTGCCTGAGGCGGGCCCGCCGCCCGGGGCGGCTCAGGGGCGTTGTTCCGCTTCCGGGCGCTCCGCGTAGCGCGCCATGATAAACAGCAGATCGGACAGGCGATTGAGGTATCGCAGCGCCTCGACGTTGCTCACGTCGCTTTCATGGTAGAGACGGGCGACATGCCGCTCGGCTCGGCGGACAACGGCCCGCGCCAGGTCAAGACTCGCGCCGAGCACGGTGGCGCCGGGAAGCACGAATTCCTTGCCGATCTCCACTCGTGACTTCAGATCCTCCGCCTGTGACTCAATGCGCCGCACGTCATCGCGGGTTATTTTGAAGTCCACCTTTGCGTAATTCTCGGGAGGCGTGGCCAGCTCGGCCATCAGCACGTACAGCTGGCGCTGGATATCCTGGATCCAGTCCTGGATATCGGTTCCCGCGGCGTGCGCCCGCGCCAATCCAAGGGCCGACGTCGCCTCATCCACCGTTCCGTATGCTTCCGGCCGGCGGTGATACTTGGGTACACGCACCGGGCCCAGCAGGTCGGTATAGCCTTCGTCGCCCGTCGCCGTCGTTACCCGCGCCACGCTTCAGCCTAGCACCGGCGCGTTGACAGTCGTGCTGCCGTTACCTCATACTTTGATGTTGCCGCGCGCCCGTGGCGGAACAGGTAGACGCGCTAGGTTGAGGGCCTAGTTCCCGCTAAGGGAGTGCTGGTTCGAGTCCAGTCGGGCGCACCATGACAGAGTCAACCCTGCCGTTCGGCAGGGTTTTTCACTGCCTGTCGGACCACCGAGGTATTTGTGATCCGCGCCGTTCTGTACTTACTTGCCAGCGCTGTCGCCTGGTTCGCCGAAGGCTATGTGTTCAGCCGATTTCTGCGCTTCTCGATCGCGCAAACGATCATCCTGGGATTGGTCTATCTCGCCCTGTTTTTGCTGGCCCTACTATTTCTCCGCAGCCTGGCCACAGACCTGTCCGATCGCGGCGAATTACCGATCTGGCGCTATCTCTCCCTGGCGCCGGCACTCACGTTGATCGTCGGCTCATTCGCCTCGCTCCCGATTCTCCTCGCGATCGCTGCCCTCGGAAAGCTGTAGCCTCGTTCATGCTCCCCTGTCGGGTGGACCCCGCGCCCGACGGCGGAGCCGTCGAGCATGCTCGAACAGATCCTATGTCAGCCGGAATGGATCACCGAGCGCGGGCACCTGAGACGGAGAGCGCCGTTGACCGCCGGAGGCTGTCTCAGGAAGGCGCCGCCGAGCCTCCTGCCGCCTTCTCTCCCACATTTTCTCGCACCCACTCCACGATCTCCTGTGTATAGGCGCCTGGGGTGAATAACTCGGCAACACCCATGCGCTTGAGTTCTTGCAGGTCATCCTCCGGAATAGTGCCGCCGCCAAATAAAATAATGTCTTCAGCCTCCTGCTCGCGCAGCAACTCGAGAATCCGGGGGAAGATCGTCATGTGGGCACCGGACAGGATGCTGAGGCCGATCGCATCAACATCCTCATCGACCGCCGCGCGGACCACCTGCTCAGGCGTCTGATGAAGTCCGGTGTAAATGACCTCCATCCCGGCATCGCGGAGCGCCCGTGCCACCACCTTGACACCGCGATCATGGCCGTCAAGACCGGCCTTAGCCATCAAGATGCGAAGACGCGGCTCGGACACCTATCCCTCCTTACACGAATGCGGGTTCGCGGTAGCTTCCGAGCACCGCCTTCATGGCGTCGCTCATCTCCTGGATCGTCGCGTACGCCCGGACCGACTCCAACAGGTACGGCATCACGTTCTCATCCCGCGCTGCTGCGTCACGGACCGCCGCCAGGGTACGATCAACCCGGTCATTGTCTCGGGTCCGCTTCAGTTCCTGGAGCCGCCGAATCTGCTCCCGCTCCACCTCGGGATCGATTTTCAGGATTGGAATATCGATCGGTTGGTCGTTAACAAAGTCATTCACCCCGACCATGACCTTCCGGCGTTCTTCCAGCTCCCGCTGGTACCTGAACGCCGCGTCCGCGATCTCACGCTGGAAAAAGCCCGCTTCGATGCCCACCAGAACCCCGCCGAGTTCCTCGATCCTGCGGAAATACTCGAGCGCGCCTTCTTCCATGCGATTGGTCATGGCCTCGACGAAATAGGCACCGCCTAGGGGGTCCACTGTATTCACCACACCCGTTTCGTACGCGATGATCTGCTGCGTCCGCAGGGCGATCTCGACGGCTTTCTCCGTCGGCAGCGCCAACACTTCATCCATCGAGTTGGTGTGGAGCGACTGGGTCCCGCCCAGCACCGCCGCAAGGGCCTCGAGGGCGGTTCGCACGATATTGTTCTCCGGCTGCTGCGCCGTCAAAGACACTCCGGCCGTCTGGGTGTGGAAGCGCATCAGCCAGGACCGCGGGTTCTTGGCGCCGTACTTCTCCTTCAAGAGGCGAGCCCACAGGCGTCGAGCGGCGCGGAACTTCGCGATCTCCTCGAAGAAATCAATGTGCGAGTTCCAGAAGTAAGAGAGACGCGGCGCGAACGAATCGATGTCCAGCCCGCGTTCCAGCGAGGCGTCGACGTACGAGAGCCCGTCCGCCATGGTAAACGCGAGTTCTTGCAGAGCGGTCGATCCGGCTTCACGGATGTGGTACCCGCTGATGCTGACCGGGTGGTACTTGGGCATATGCTGCGCGGTGTACTCGATGGTGTCCACGACCAACTTGACGCCCTGGCGCGGCGGGTAGATCCACTCCTTCTGCGCGATGTATTCCTTCAGGATGTCATTCTGCAGGGTACCGGTGAGCTGCCCGGCGGGAACGCCCTGTTTCTCCCCGACGGCAACATACATGGCGAGGACTATCGCCGCCGGAGCGTTGATTGTCATCGACGTGCTGACGCGATCGAGCGGGATGCCCTCGAAGAGGACCTCCATATCGGCCAGGCTGTCGATGGCCACGCCGGTGCGGCCCACCTCACCGAGGGCTCGCAGATCGTCCGAGTCGACGCCCATAAGGGTCGGGTTGTCGAAGGCCACCGACAGACCCGTCATTCCCTGGGACAGCAGATAGTGAAACCGGCGGTTGGTATCGCGAGCAGTGCCGAACCCGGCGAATTGCCGCATCGTCCACAGCCGGCCCCGGTACATATTGGCGTAGATGCCGCGAGTGTAAGGAAACTGGCCGGGGAATCCGACATCGCGCGTGTAACTTTCGTCTGCGATGTCAAGCGGAGAGTACAGAGGGGCGATCTCTTCACCGGAGAGCGTCGTGAAATCCCAATCGCGGTTATGCGGAGGATGGGACTCACGCCAGGAGCGGTAATCGTCTTCCAGCGTTCGGTCCTTCAGCATCGTCGCTCCCTGTTAACCCGCGGCGGCCGTTTTTGGAACGATCTGTTCCGCCGCCTCATATGGGTTCATGCGTCTCTCTACTACGTCCGTCAGCATAGCGCGAAACTCCGGCGTCGCGGTACGAGGCCGCAGCACCTGCTCGCGCAGCCGGCGCTCGGCAATCTCGACGATCTCCTGTTCGAGCCGGGCACGGCGGCGCCTCTCCAGTTCTCCACTCTCTTCCAGATACCGCCGATGCTGCCGAATGCGGATCCATAGATCCTCGAGACCCTCACCGGCGGTCGCCACGGTCTTCACGATCGGCGGCGTCCACTCGGGCCGTTTAAGGTCCATGCGTAATACGTCGCGTATGTCGGCAACGACCCTGTCTGCCTGCGGGTGGTCCGCTTTGTTGACGACAAAGATGTCAGCTATCTCCATGATACCGGCTTTGATCGCTTGCACTCCGTCTCCCAACCCCGGCGGCACGACGACGACAGTCGTGTCCGCCGTCCCGGCTACTTCCAACTCGGACTGTCCGACCCCCACCGTCTCGGCGAGCAAGTCGCTAAAGCCCATGGCGTCGAGCGCCAGGAGAGCATTGTGAGAGGCCAACGCCAGTCCGCCGAGATGCCCGCGGGCTCCCATGCTTCGAATGAAGACCTCGGGATCGGTTGCGTGCCGCATCATCCGGACCCGGTCTCCCAGCACCGCGCCGCCGCTGAACGGCGAGTTGGGATCCACCGCCAGAACCGCTACTGCTCGGCCGTCTGCCCGCATGACGCGGATGAGCTCGTCGACGACCGTGCTCTTCCCGGCACCTGGCGGACCCGTGATGCCAACAATGGACGCCCTTCCGGTGTGCGGGTACAGGGCCCGCATGAGCATCTCTACGGCGTCTCCGCCGTCCTCGATTGCACTGATCACGCGCCCGGCGGCCCGTCGGTTTCCCTTCAAGAGGCTCTCCACGAGGCGAGCTGCCGCTTCCTCGGTGGTTTCAGTCACCACGCAGCAATTCTCGTGCGATCACTATGCGCTGGATCTGATTGGTGCCTTCGTAAATCTGCGTCGCTTTCGCATCACGCATGAAGCGCTCGACAGGAAATTCCTTGATGTACCCGTAGCCGCCGAAAATCTGCACGGCGTCGGTGGTGACGGTCATGGCGGTGTCGGTGGCAAACAGCTTTGCCATCGAGGCCAGCAGCGTGAACGGTTCCGCGGCATCACACGCTGCCGCTGCATCCCACGTCATCAGCCGCGCGGCGTCAACGGCCGTCGCCATGTCCGCGATCATGAACTGGATGCCCTCGAACTGGATGATCGGCTGTCCAAACTGTACCCGCTGCTTGGCGTATTCGACGGCCAGATCGAGCGCCCCGCGGGCGAGACCGACCGCTTGCGCGCTGATCCCGATGCGGCCGCTGTCCAGTGCTTTCATCGCGACCTTGAAGCCGGCGCCTTCCGGACCGAGACGATTCTCTTCCGGCACCTCCACGTCGTCGAGAAGAATCTCGCCGGTGGGGGACCCGTGCAGGCCCATCTTGTGCATGGGCTGACCAAATCCGAGGCCCTTCATCCCCTTCTCCACGAGAAATGCCGAGATTCCTCGCGCTCCCGGCCCGCCCGTGCGTGCCATGACGATATACAGGTCGGCCACCCCTACGTTCGTGATGAACGTTTTGGTGCCGTTCAAGACGTATCGGTCCCCGACGCGCTCTGCCGTGGTCTGAAGCGAGGCTGCATCCGAGCCCGATTCCGGCTCGGTCAGCGCAAATGCTCCCAACATTTCCCCGGCAGCCAGGCGCGGCAGGTAGCGCCGCTTCTGTTCGTCGCTGCCCCAATCCACGATTGGCTCCGTGCCGACGGAACTGTGAACGTCAAGGATGACGGCGAGCGCGCCGGACACCGCGGCCACTTCCTCGACGTAGACGGCAAACGCCAGATGGCCCAGGGCGGTCCCACCGTATTCCTCGGGCACGATGATACCCATGAGGTCGAGTTGAGCCGCGCGCCGGACGAGGTCCGCCGGGAAGTCGTGCGTCCGGTCAATCTCTGCTGCCCGCGGCGCGACGATCTCCTGGGCAAAGGTGCGGGCCGCGTCGCGGATCATTTCCTGCTCGGCGGTCAGTCCCTCGCTCATGTACCGGCCACCTGGCGGGCCACGACCAGACGCTGAATCTGATTGGTGCCCTCGTAGATCTGCGTGATTTTGGCGTCGCGCATGTGGCGCTCGACCGGGTACTCGTGCATGTAGCCGTAGCCGCCAAAGACCTGGACGGCCTCGCTGGTCACCTGCACCGCCATGTCCCCGGCAAAGAGCTTGGCCATGGCCGACTCACGGGCGCAGGGAATGTTGCGGTCGCGCAGGGCGGCCGCGCGGAGCATCAAGGTCCTTGCTGCCTGAATCTGTGTCGCCATGTCGGCGAGCATGAATTGGATCGCCTCGAAGTCGGCAATGGGCCGGCCGAACTGGACGCGCTCCCGGGCGTAGGCGAGCGAATCCTCGAGCGCCGCGCGCGCAATACCAATGGCCTGGGCGGCAATCCCGATCCGGCCCGCGTCCAGCGTGTCCATGGTCACCCTGAAGCCGTTCCCAACGCCGCCCAGCACGTTCTCCTCCGGCACCTCCACGTTCTCGAGCACCACGTCTGTGGTGGGCGAACCGCGGATGCCCATCTTCTCGTAATGAGTGGTGAACGACACGCCCGGCATGGTCTTCTCAACGATGAAGTCGGTTATTCCCCGGGATCTCGCGGCGCGGTCTGTCTTCGCTGTGACGATGTAGATGTCCGCCTGTTCCCCGTTGGTGATGAAGATCTTCCGCCCGTTCAGAACGTACCTGTCGCCCCTCTTATCGGCCGTCGTCCGTATGGAGGCGGCGTCCGATCCTGCTTCCGGTTCCGTCATAGCGAGCGCGCCCAGTGCTGCTCCGGTCGCAAGGGGAGTCAGATAGCGCTTCTTCTGCGCGTCGGTGCCGAACATGTAAATCGGCTCCCCGCAGAGCGATATATTGACGTCCATGATGAGTCCCACGCTGGCGTCGGCGCGACAGAGCTCTTCGACGATGAGCGCGAATGTGACGTAATCGAGACCCGCTCCTCCGTACTCTTCGGGAAACGGCACTCCCATCAGTCCGAGATCGGCCATCTTCGCCACCAGGTCGGCGGGGTATTCGGCTGTCTCATCGATCCGGCCGGCGCGCGGAAGTACCTCCTCGGTCGCGAACTGCCGCACCATAGCCAGGATCTCTTGCTGTTCCGCCGTCACATTAACGTGCACGCGTCGCTCCTCTCGGCCGAGTGCTCCGCTTATGCCCTGCGCACGATGGTGGCTTCGCCTTGAGCGGTCCCACTGCAGATGCTCGCCGCCCCGTACTCGACGTCCCGTCGCTGCATCTCGTATATGAGAGACCCGAGTATGCGGGCGCCGGACGCGCCGATCGGATGACCGATCGCGACCGCTCCCCCGTTGACGTTCACCTCATCGGCATTGAGGCCGAGGATCTGCATGGTCGTGAGAGTGACCGCGGCGAACGCCTCGTTGATCTCGAAGAGATGAATGTCGTTCAGGTCAAGGCCCGACTTCTTGAGCGCGTTGCGAATGGCGAAGGCCGGGACCGTGTGCAAGTACGGGGCCTCGGCATTACCTTCGCCCTGGGACACCCACACCGCCAGAGGGGTAAGGCCGAGGTCGTCGGCCGCTCGCCGCGACGCGACGACGAGGGCAGCTGCGCCGTCGTTGACCCCCGGCGCGTTCCCGGCCGTGACGCTCCCGCCCGGCTTGAGGGCTTTCAAGAGGGACAGCTTGTCGAGGGTGGTGTCGGGCCGGGGCTGCTCGTCGGCATCGACGACCAGCGGCGCGCCCTTACGCTGGGGGACTTCTACAGGCACGATCTCTCGCTGGATCTTGCCGGCCTCCAACGCCTCAGCGTATCGCCGCTGGCTACGTACCGACCACCGGTCCTGATCTTCCCGGTTGATCTCGAACTCAGCTGCAACATCGCTTCCGTAGTGGTGCATCTCGACGCCGCAGATGCCGCACTCCAGTCCGTCGCGCATCATGGAATCCACGAGCACACCGTTCCCCATGCGGTAGCCGAAGCGACCCTTGTCGACGAGGTACGGCGCCATGCTCATGCTTTCCATGCCGCCCGCCACGACGATCTCGGCATCTCCCGCCTTGATCATCTGCGCGGCGAGATTCACCGCCTTGAGACCGGAGGCACACACCTTATTGATAGTCATGGCGGGGACCTCCACCGGCAGTCCGGCTTTCAGCGCCGCCTGCCGCGCCGGCACCTGGCCCATGCCGGCCGTGATGACGGTCCCCATGATGACGTGATCAATCCGATCGTTCGGCACTCCGGCACGCTCCACCGCGCCGCGGATGGCCACCCCGCCAAGGTCGACGGCAGGAGTATCACGAAATGAGCCGCCCAGCCGGCCGAACGCAGTCCGGGCCGAGCTGACTATGACGATTTCTTCCACTAGAATCTCCTTCGAGGCTGCGCCTCGTGTCCGCCCATTATCGTCTTCCGGCGGCGGGTGCGGGCGGCGATCGCGGTTGCGATTACAGTCCCAACAGACGTCCGATCACCATGCGCTGCACCTCATTGGTGCCCTCGCCGATCTCTCCGATCTTGCAGTCGCGCCAATACCGCGCGACGGGGAACTCTTCCATCACCCCGTATCCGCCGTGGATTTGCACGGCGTCGTTGGCCGCTCGCGTCGCCACCTCGCCCGCGAACAGCTTGGCCATGGCAGCGGACATCCGGAAGTCGCGGCCCCGGTCCTTGAGCCAGGCGGCGCGGTAGGTCATGAGGCGCGCGAGCTCGATATTGGTGGCCATGTCGACGAGCTTGTTGCGGACCGTCTCGAATTGGGCGATGGGACGCCCGAACTGCACGCGCTCTTCGGCGTAGCGAGCGGACGCGTCATAACAGGCCTGGGCGAGGCCGACGCTCAGCGCGGCCACCGAGATGCGGCCGCCATCGAGCACCCTCAGAAACTGGTGGAAGCCCGCGCCGCGCTCGCCCAGCAGGTTTATCTCCGGCACGCGTGCGTCGGCAAAGGCGAGCTCATGGGTATCCGACGCGCGCCATCCCATCTTGTCGTACTCTCGGGACACGGTGTAGCCGGGTGTCCCGGCGGGCACGATGATATTCGAGATCTCGCGGTCTCCTACCGAGCCACCGGTGACGGCAGTAATAGTGACACCGCCGCTGATGCGGGTGCCGGAATTCGTGATGAACGACTTGACACCGTTAATGACCCAGAATCCGGAGTGCAAGTCGGCACGCGTACGGGTCGCTCCGGCATCGGACCCCGCCTGCGGCTCCGTGAGCCCGAATGACCATAGTGCTTGACCCGCAGCGAGCGGTGGAACGTACTCTTGCTTTTGGTCCTCGCTCCCGAACATGAGAAACGGCATGATACCGAGGGACGTGTGCGCGGCCATGGTAATGCCGACCGAGGCATCGCCGCGCGAGATCTCTTCCACTGCGACGGCGTACGTCAGGGTGTCGGCGCCCGCTCCCCCGTATGCTTCTGGGACCGGAAGCCCCATAAAGCCGAGCTCGGCGAGCTTGGCGATGACGTCGTAGGGAAATTCGGCGTGGTGATCGTAGTATTCGGCCCGGGGCGCAATCTCATTGCGCGCGAAGTCGCGCGCTAGATCGCGGATCATGACCTGTTCGTCGGTCAGATCGAAATCCATACCCTCCCCCTCCTCGCGCCGAGCCTCCTAGGTGGCCCCGCCCTTGCGCCGCTTGATCTCTTCGGTGAGAGCGGGAACGATCTGGAACAGATCTCCCACCACGGCGAGATCGGCGAGTTGGAAGATGGGAGCGTCTTTGTCACGATTGACCGCGATGATGGTGTCCGCGGTCTGCATGCCGACCCTGTGCTGCACGGCGCCGGATATGCCGATCGCCATGTAAAGCTGCGGTTTGACCGTGCGGCCGGTTTGTCCCACCTGGTGCGGATAGCTGATCCACCCGGCATCGACAGCGGCGCGCGACGCTCCGACGACTCCACCTAACTCACCGGCAAGTTCTTCCAACAACCCAAATGGTTCAGGGCCGCCAAGCCCGCGCCCTCCCGAAACAATGATCTGCGCCTCCTCAATCGGAGTCGGCGTCCCTTCTTCCTGTACCCGCCGGCCGACCTGGGCGCGCTTCGCCGCCTCGCTGGGTTCAAATGCCATCTGCTTGACGGCCGGTTGCCTGGGATGCTCTTCGGCCGTGAAGGCGTTGGCGCGAACCAGCAAGATGGCGAGCGGGCTGCGCTCCACTTCCACCGTGTCCGAGTAGTTGCCCCCGAAGACCGTCTCGATGGCGTCGAGGCGACCATTGTTCTCCAGCACGTTGACCACATTGGCCACCGCCCCGGCGGAGAGGCGCGCCGACAGCCGCGAGCCTATGTCTTTTCCGTCCTGGGTGTAGGGCAGGAGGATGGCTGTCGGATTGGTCTCGGCGATGAGCGCGGCGACATACTCGACGGCCGGCTCGGTTAGGTAGTCGTCGAATACGGGGCCGGCGTCCTGGTACACCGTGTCGGCGCCGAAGCGCCCCAGCCGCTCGATCGTGCCGTCTGCTCCTCCGCCGAGAACAGCCGCGATTACCTGCCCGCCATGTGCCTCGGTCACCTCGGCGGCCTTCGACACCGTTTCCAGCGCGAGATGGCGCGGCTGTGGCCCGTCGTGCTCGACGTAGACCAGAATGTCTCCTGCCAACTTGGTCTCCCCTAAATGAACTTATTGACCTGGAGGAAGTCGGCAATGATGCGCGCCGCTTCCTCGGGCGAGTCCGGTGAGATAACCTGACCAGCCTGCTTTTCCGGACGTGGAGTCACATCCAGTACTTTCGTTTTCGCCCCGGCCGCACCCACCTCGTCCGGTTGAATCTCCAGTTGAGCCAGGTCGAGCACCGTGATCTCTTTTCGCTTGGCCGCCATGATCCCCTTCAGTGATGGGTAGCGAGGCTCGTTGACACCCTTGACGACACTGACGAGGGCGGGCGTCGGTCCTCTCACTTCCTCATAGCCGCCGGTCACCTGGCGGCGCACTGACACGTTGCCGTCCTCCACCTCGACCGACGAGGCGTACGTGAGCGACGGCAGCCCCAGTTGTTCGGCAAGTGCCGCTGGCACGAGCCCGGTCCGGGCGTCGGTGCTCTCCATTCCGGTCAGGATGAGGTCATACTCCTCACGCCGGAGCGCCTGCGCCAAAACATATGCCGTCGTCCAGGTGTCGCTTCCTTCGAGGGCAGGATCGGACACGAGCAAGCCCCGATCGGCTCCCATCGCCAGCGCTTTCCGCATCGTGTCTTGAGCCCCGGAAGGGCCCATGGTCAGGATCGTGACCTCGCCCCCGTGCTTCTCTTTCAATTGCAGCCCCGCTTCAATGGCGTACTCATCAAACGGGTTGACAACTGCCTCGTGCGCCGCCCGGTTGATGCGATTGTCGGGGCCAAACTCCTTGGGGGCCGTCGTTTCCGGCACTTGCTTGACGCATACCACGATGTTCACCGGTCTCACTCCCTCCCGCGGCGCGCCACGTCTCGAGAGACGTCAGCCGCCGAGTCAGCCTAGCACGCTCCGCCCTGACGCCGTGCCCGGCGGCAAGACGAAGCCCCATCCGCGTGGATGGGGCACAAACTGGTAGCGCATACGGGATTCGAACCCGTGATCTCCGCCTTGAGAGGGCGGTGTCCTAGGCCGCTAGACGAATGCGCCGCGCACCACCGATAGTCTATCAAAGTGTCGCCCGATCGGTCACCCGATGAGAGTCAGGGATAGCGGATGAACGACCTGACCTCAACCGCGTATGGTTCAAGTCTCTGCCGTCCCCGCAGCGACTCGAGCTCCACGAGAACGACCACTCCGACGGGATCTGCTCCCAACTCGCGCACGATGTCGAGAGACGCCGCGACCGTTCCACCGGTCGCGAGGAGGTCGTCGACCAGCAGGACCTTCTGTCCCGGCCGGACGGCGTCGGCGTGCATTTCCAGCGTATTGGTGGCGTACTCCAGCCGGTACTCGCGCGTTATCGTGTTGTGCGGCAGCTTCCCGAGCTTGCGTATCGGGGCGAACCCGGCATCGAGCAGGTATGCGAGGGGCGCGCCGAAAATGAACCCTCGCGATTCCATGGCGACGACCATGTCGATCGCCCGGTCGCGAAAGGGCTCGGCCATCATATCGACGGCATCGTGAAAAGCACCGGCATCCTGTAGCAGCGTGGTAATGTCGTAGAACAGGATGTCCTCTTGCGGGAAGCCGCGAACTTCGCGGATTTTCGCTTTGAGCGACGCGGCGACGTTCTCTCCCACCACGGCAGTCATTATAAGCGTGACATGGAGGACGGCTGTGGACGGCTCCATAGATGAGAGAGTGGTGGCCGATGCCTGGGAGAGACAAGCCTTTGACCGTTCGGCGCTCGTCTCGCTGGGGCTGAATGTCGTTTCGCGTGGACTCCCGTCTGACGCCGGCGGCCCGGATTATCAGGACGCTATTCTCGCGTCGTCTGACCGGAGCCTCATCCAGGGCGACGTCGAATTCCATGTCCGATCATCCGACTGGTACGTGCATCGGCACCACGAGGATTCCCGGTACGACAATGTCATCCTGCATGTGGTGTGGGACGTCGATACGGCGGAAACGGTGACGGCAGACGGCCGGCTCGTTCCGACGCTCGCCGTCGGCGGGAAAGGGCCGGCCGCCCTTTCGCCGCTGACCGGCTGTGCTGAGGGTATCAGAGGACTGAGCCCGGAGTTGGTCATCGAGCGCATCAGGGCATGCGGGCGCCGTCGATTTGATGAGCGGCGCGAGCGCTTTATCGCCGACCTATCCAGCCTGTCCGCCAACCAGGTCGTGTACCGCGCATTGCTCGAGTCGCTCGGCCATGCCGCCAATCGGAATGCGTTCGCTGCCCTGGCTGAGGCCGTTCCGTACGACTGGCTGCGAACTGTCCCACCCGCGGAGCGCCGCGCCTATCTGTCGGAAGCAGCTGGGCTGTCCGCCACCGGGCTGCCGGTTCCCGGCCGCCTCGCGCCGGACGCCTGGCGATTGGTGCGATTGCGCCCCGCCAATCACCCTGCCCGCCGCATCGCGGGCTTCTCCGTTCTCCTCGCCCGCCTCGAGCCGTCCCCGTCCGAGACATTGCATCGGCTGGTCGTAGAGGCAGCCAGACCCGCCGACCTTCGCCGTCCTTTCCTGGTGCCGCGCTTCGTCGGCACGGGGCGCGTCGACGAAATCGTCGCCAGCACGGTGCTGCCGTTCGTTGCGGCCTACGATGACGCCTCGCCGGCCGCGGCGGTTTTTGAGACCTACCCCGCTCCTCCATACACGCGCTGGACGCGGCTCATGATCGAGCGATTCGCGACGCGCGGAGTTGATATCTCAGCTCGGACAGCGATCGAGCACCAGGGCCTCCACTGGCTCTACCACCGGCACTGTCGATTCGAGCGGGTGACGAGATGTCCAGTTTGCAGTGGAAACTGATCGGCACATCCGGCACGGGCGTAGACCCGACGCACTGCGCCGATCCTATGCGACGAGCGGCTGCATTTCGTACCAGTTGGGTCCGGCCTTGAGTTCGACGTCGAGCGGCACCGACAGGTTGGTGGCCGAGACCATAGCCTCGCGCACCAAACCGGCGACCGGTTCCAACTGATTGCGCGGCACGTCGAAGACAAGCTCGTCGTGCACCTGAAGGACCATCCGGGACTCAGGGTGCTGCTTTCGCAGCAGCTCGTCAATGCGAATCATGGCGATCTTGATGATGTCCGCCGCGGTCCCCTGGATCGGCATGTTGATGGCGGCTCGTTCCGCCGCCTGCTGGATGCCCGGATTACGGGCGTGAATGTCCGGGATGTAGCGACGCCGCCCGAGCATGGTCGAGACGTAGCCGTAGAGCGCCGCAGTGCGCCGCATGTTGTCCATGAAGGACTTCACGCCTGCGTACGTTCGGTTGTAGTTCGCGATGAACTCCCCTGCCTCATCACGTGAGATGCCGGTTTCATGGGCCAGTCGCTGCTCCCCGATCCCGTAGATGATCCCGAAGTTGACGACCTTTGCGATCCGGCGCTGATCCGGCGTCACCTGGTCCAGGGGTACGCCAAAGACGGCAGCCGCCGTTGCTACGTGCACATCCTCGCCCTCCCGGAAGGCGGTGACGAGGCGTTCATCCCCGGACATCGCCGCCAGGATCCGCAGCTCGATCTGCGAATAGTCCGCCGCCAGCAAGACGTGATCCGAGCAGCCGGGCACGAAGGCCCGGCGGATCTTCCTCCCCACCTCGCCTCGGACGGGAATATTCTGCAGGTTGGGATTCGACGAGCTGAGCCGACCGGTGGCGGCCACGGTCTGGCTGAAGTCGGTGTGGATGCGATGGTCCTGCGGGTCAAGCAGGGTAGGCAGGGCGTCCACGTACGTGTTCTTCAGCTTGATCAACTGCCGGTACTCGAGGATGAGGTCCACGATCTCGTGTTTGCCCCGCAGCCGTTCCAGCACCTCACTGTCTGTTGAGTAGCCTGTCTTGGTGCGCCGGCCGGCCGGCAGCTTGAGCTCGCCGAACAGGACCTGTCCCAGCTGCTGGGTCGAGTTGATGTTGAAATGATGCCCGGCGATCTCGAAGATGCGCCCTTCGATCGCTCCGATCTGTTGTGTCATTTCGCGCGACATGTCAGTGAGCACATCGCTGTCTAGCGCGATGCCGGCGGCTTCCATCTCGGCGAGAACCGGAACGAGGGGCATCTCGACGTTTCGGAACAGTCCGAGCAGCTCGCGGTCCGACAGCTCCTCGTTGAGAATGCCTTTCAGTCGCAACGTGATGTCGGCATCCGCGCCCGCGTAGGCCGCCACGCGATTGATGTCGACCAGATCCATTGTGATCTGGCTCTTCCCCTTGCCGATGAGCTCCTCGATCGGCGTCATCTCGATCCCGAAGCGCGCAAGCGCGAGCGAGCTCAGGGAGAGCCCGCGGGCGTTGGGATTGACCAGGTATGCCGCGATCATGGTGTCGAATGCGGAGCCGCCGAGAGAGATACCGTGGCGCTGCAGGACGGTGTAGTCGTACTTCAGGTTGTGCCCGACCTTTTCCGTCGCTTGATCTTCCAGCACCGGTTTCAGTGCGTCGGCGACCAGGTGGAGGGGAAGCTGATTCCCCTCGGCGTGGCCGACCGGGATGTACCACGCCTTTTGGGGAGATGTGGAGAAAGAGAATCCGACCAGCGACGCATGGAGCGGGTCGGTCGAGGTGGTCTCGGTGTCGACCGCGAATGACCCAGCCTCGCGCAGCTCGGAGACGAGTGCCTGGAGAGTCTCCGCGTCTTGCACGACGCGTGTGACCGTCTCGCCGTGGCCGCGCTCGCTCGTGCTCAGGGCGGCCGTGGTGTTGGTCACCGATACGCCGCCGTCGTCAGTCGTCACTTCGATGTCGCGCGCAGGCGCGGTGTCGCCGAACATACTCAATTGCTGTACGGGACCGCCTGCCACCGGCGCGGTGGGCCGGGGAATCATCTCCTGCAACCGTTCGATCAGCGACCGAAATTCCAGCTCCTGGAAGAGCTCGATCAATTCGGACCGCCGGAGATCGCGGAAGCGGGCCTCGTCCATCCGCAACTCCATCGGGACGTTGCGGATGATCGTCGCCAATTCCCGACTTCGGAACACCTGGTCGCGGTTCTCCTCCAGGGCCACGCGCTGGCGCGCGGGGAGATCATTGAGGTGTTCAAAGATGGCTTCCAGCGACCCATACTGCGCCACCAACTTCGACGCGCCCTTTGCTCCAATGCCCGGCACCCCGGGGATGTTGTCAGACGTGTCGCCGACCAACGATTTCCAGTCGGGCAGTTTCTCCGGTGAGATGCTGTACCGGCCCTCGACGCCGGCCGTGTCGTACACCACTGTCTCTGTCACTCCGCGACCCAGCGTCATCACGCGGACCTCGTCGCTGACCAACTGGAGCGCGTCGAGGTCGCCGGTGACGAGGACCGTCTCAACTCCCGCCTCCTCCGCCTGAAGGGACAGCGTGCCCAGAACGTCGTCCGCTTCGAAGCCATCCATCTCGTAGATGGGGATGTTGAGCGCGGCGGCGACCTGCCGAACGCGGCGGAACTGAGAGCGCAGTTCCGGCGGCGTGCTGGGACGCGTGGCTTTGTACTCGGCATACGCCTGGTGGCGGAACGTCGGCGCGGGCCGGTCCATCGCCATCACGATGTGGGTGGGGCGCACGGTCTCGATCGCCTTCAGAAGCATCGAGGCGAAGCCGAAGACGGCGTTCGTTAGCTCGCCTTCCGACGTGGCGAGACCCTCCGGAACTGCATGAAAGGCGCGATGGACCAGAGAATGCCCGTCAAGAAGCATCAACCGCACGCCGTCGGTCACGACCACCGCCTCGCCGTCGCCGGCAATGTCTTTGTCAGAGGAAACGCGAACGAGAGGAGCATGCCGCCAAGCAGACCGCCAATATGCGCTGCATTATCCACGTACGGCGTGAGATAAGCGAGCACCAGGCTGATCACAACGAGGGGGATCATGGACGTCGAGATGCGGTCGCGGAGGCGCTGTGGGATGACGGTGGACGAGTGAAATCTCGCGGTAATCAACGCTCCCGCTACTCCGAAAATGGCTCCGGACGCGCCGACGCCGATGTCTCCCAGAGTTCCCGACTGAATCGCGAGCCCGAAACTGACCGCCGATCCAATCAAGCCGGCGCCGAGATAGATGGCCAGGAACCGGCCGCTTCCGTACAGGCGCTCCGCCAGCGTGCCGACCGCGAACAGGGACGTCATGTTGAACAAGATGTGCGGGACACTCGCGTGCAGAAAGATGGCCGTCAGGAGCCGCCACCACTCTCCGTCCAAGATCAGCCGGGGCTGCAGGGCGCCGAAAGTGACCAAGGTCGGGCCGTTTCCGGGACCACCGTTCACGGAGAGCAAGACGAAGACCGCCACGTTGACGGCGATCAGGGCATACGTGACGAGGGGCTGGCGGTCGCGCATGAGGAGGCGGAAGTCGTGCATCTGTCCGGGCGTGGTAACAGGAGCAGCCTCACCCCGCGCGGCAGATTGAATAGCGGCGAATCCTTCGGCGCGACCCAACCGGGGAGCGCGGACCTCACCTCTCTCCAGATCGACGACCCACGTCCGGGGGTGGACGTTCGGAAAGTAGGTGGTGGGGCCGAGCCGGCCGAGTCGTCGTGCTTCACCCGCGGATCCGCCGCGCGGCAGGACGAGAACAAGATGGAGTGGCACGGCCGGCAGCGCCGAGACCAACCCCTTGGTCAACCGGTCTATACGGCTACTGAGCTCTGCCGCGTCGGATGACAGGCCAATGGCGTAGATCTCGAGGCCGCCAGGTACCTCATGAAGGAGAAGCGAGTCCCATCCCTTCGACCACTCAGGGCCGGATACAGGCCGCGCTCCGGACGCCAGCAACGCGTCCCCAGCACGGCGAAGGAAAGCCGCCTCCGACACTACCTCAGGAACGGAGGGCATGCAACTGACTCTCGATGCGGCGGACGCGCTCGGCGGCCTCGACCGCTCTCGCCCGTTCCCGCTCGACGACTGCGGCAGGAGCGCGCGCGACGAACGACTCGTTCGACAACTTTGCGCTGAGGCCGGCTTCGTACCGGCGGGCGTCTTCCAGCTCCTTCCTGAGCCGCCGCTGTTCCTCCTCCGGATCCGTGAGCTCGGCCAGCGGCAAAGAGACCGTGATCGGGCCCACATTCACCGAAACGGCGGGCCCAGCAGGAACCTGGTCTCCAGGAATCGCGACATCGAACAACACGGGCTGCAGGCGGGCCTGGCGGGCAATGGTACCGACCAGCGACCGCAGCTTCTCTGCGTCCGTCCCGGCCTGGATCGCCGCCGGCACAAATCTGCCGGGCGGGACGGCGTACTCGGAGCGAATTGCCCGGACGGCACGCACGACCTCCATGACCAACTCCATGGTTCGCTCGGCATCCTCATTGCGTTCGCCCGCTACGGGCCACGGCGCGAGCATGATGCTCTCCGGCAGCTCCTCCACCCATCCCGACAGGGCTCTCGCCTGGGGCGAGCCTGTCCGTCGCAGGTATTGCCAGATCTCCTCGGTCAGAAACGGCATGTATGGGTGTAACAGTCGCACCGAGCGCTCGAGCACGGACCATAAGACGGCGGCAGCGGTGGCCGCTCCCTGCACGTCGTTCTCGTCATAGAGCCGGGCCTTCGCGATCTCCAGGTACCAGTCCGCGAGCTCGCCCCACATGAAGTCCTGGATCGCGTTCCCCGCGGCACTCAGCTCGTAGCCCTCAAGGTCGTTGGTGACGTCCCCCACGGTTGCCGCGAGCCGACTGAGGATCCACTCATCTTCCGGGCTAAGCCGTAGAGGCTCGTCCGGCGGGGGCGCTTCGAAGCGAAGGACGGCGCGGGCGAGATTCCAAACCTTGTTGGCAAAATTGCGCGCCAGCTCGACACGCTCTTCAGAGAAACGAATCTCCTGCTGCTGCGTGCTGCCTGCCGTCATCAGTCCGAAGCGCAAGGCGTCGGCTCCAAACTCCCGCACCAGATCGAGGGGATCGACGCCGGTGCCCAGTGACTTGCTCATGCGCTGGCCATGCTTGTTCAGGATCGTGGCGTTAATGAGGACAGCGGGAAACGGCGCACGCCCCATGAACTTGAGGCCTGTCATGATCATGCGGGCGATCCAGAGGTAGAGTATCTGGCTCGACGTATTCATGAACGAGGTGGGATAGAAGCGCTCGAGATCCTCTGTATGATTCGGCCAGCCCAGGGCGGCGAACGGCCAGAGCGCCGAACTGAACCAGGTGTCGAGAACGTCCTCTTCCTGCCTCTCGATCGGTTTCCCGCAGCTCTCACAGGCCTCCGGCCATGACTTGGCGGCCGTGGCATGCCCGTCCGCGCAGTAATAGATCGGGATGCGGTGACCCCACCAGAGCTGACGGGAGAGCGTCCAGGGCCGGATATTGTTCATCCAGTCGAGATAGACCTTCTCCCACCGCTGAGGAATGATCCGGACATCGCCATTCTCAACGGCCGCTATGGCGGGAGGGGCGAGCCTGTCCATTCTCATGAACCACTGTTCGGAGAGCAGAGGCTCCAGGATGGTGCCGCACCGCTCGCACGTCGGAACATTGTGCGTGTAGGGTTCGGTCCGGACCAGATAGCCTCCCGCAACCAGGTCGTCGACGATCCGCGGCCGCGCCTCTTCCGCCGTCAGTCCCGCATACCGGCCGCCGTTCTCGGTAATCCGGGCATCCGGGCCGATGACGACAGGCATGGGCAGATTGTGGCGCTCGCCAACCTCGAAGTCGGCAAAATCATGGGCCGGCGTCATCTTCACCGCTCCGGTTCCAAAGGTCGCATCGACCATATCGTCGGCGATGATCGGAAGCCGCCGGCCGACCAGAGGAAGCACCGCTGTCTTCCCGATGAGGTGGGCGAAGCGCTCGTCGTTTGGATTCACCGCGACGGCGACGTCGCCCAGCATGGTCTCGGGGCGCACGGTTGCCACCGTAATGTCGCCCTCGCCGGAAGCGAGAGGATAGCGCACGTAGTAGAGATTGTCGTCGCGCGTGACATCGTCGACTTCGATGTCCGAGATGGCGGAGCGACATCGCGGACACCAGTTGATGACGCGCTTGCCGCGGTAGATCTGCTTCTCGTCGTACAAGCGGATGAAGAACTCCAGTACGGCGTCGACGTAGCCGTCGTCCATCGTGAAGCGCTCGCGTGACCAATCAAACGACACGCCGAGTGCCCGGAACTGAGTCCGGATGCTGTGGGCGTACTGGTCCTTCCATGCCCACACGCGGTCCAGGAACGCCTCGCGTCCCAGGTCGTAGCGGGAGAGCCCCTCTTGGGCGAGCTGCTTTTCGACAACATTCTGCGTGGCGATGCCGGCGTGATCGGTACCGGGGACTATCAGCGTGGAATAGCCCTGCATGCGCTTGAAGCGGGCAACGACATCCTCGATGCCGAAGGTGAGAGCGTGGCCCATGTGCAGTTCGCCGGTGACATTCGGCGGCGGAATGGTGATAACGAACGCGCCGCGGTCACTATCGGGTCTGGGCCGGAAATACCCGGCCTTCTCCCACACGTCATACCAGCGCTGCTCGGCGTCCGCCGGCGCATAGCGCGGTGCCATCGCCTCAGTGAGTGCCTCGCTCATTTGATCCCTTCCATAAGAACAAAAAACCCCTCGTCGCAAGGACGACGGGGGCCGGCGTGGTACCACCTTGCTTCCGCCCGCACGGGGCGCTCGTTCTCCATGGCTCGGGAGCGACCTTCGAAGCCTGCCCGGCGGAAACTCTCAGCCCCTGGTTTCCCTCTCTGATGCCGGTCGGAGCTTCTACTCCTCTCCGTCGCCGCCACTCTTCAGTTGCACGAAATGTTACCGCGGGCGAGACCGGTACGTCAAGTCTTCGCGCACCTTTCGGCGGGCGCCCAGGGCGTTACGAATCTGCTCGGAGGAGATCGCGCCGACGCGATGAATGATCGGCTGGCCCTCCTGCAATTCGACCACCGTTGAGGGCAATCCGCCGGTGACGGCGTTATCGTCCGCCAGGATGGCATCGACCCGGCCGCCGATTTGCGCTGCCGCTGCCTCCCATGTTCGGGCAGCCGGCCATCCGCTAATGTTCGCGCTTGTGCCGACGATCGGCTCTCCCAGGACCTCGAGGAGCCGCAGGGTGGGGAGCGCCGCAGGAACCCTCACTGCGATGGTGTCTCCTCCCCGCGTCAGTTCCGGCGGCAAGTCACGCCGAGCGGGCAGGACTAACGTGAGCGCGCCCGGCCAGAACGGCACGATCAGATTCCAGGCGTCTCGGGGCACCTCTCGGGCCAGTAGCGGGATATCGGCCGCGGTGGCGACGAGAACGGGCACGCGCACGTCAGGAGCCCGCTCCTTCACCTGAAACACACGAGCGACGGCTTCGGGCCTGAAGACGCTCGCTGCCAGGCCGTAGACCGTATCGGTGGGAATGACGACCACCCCACCGTCGCGCAACAACTGCGCGGCGGCGACGATGCTTTCGGGGTTCCCGGCCGGAAGGACTGGAGCGCTTTCCATCAGGACGTTTCCAGGATAGCGATGCGCGGGCGGCCGGAATAATCGTCGAGCAGGCGCAGGCCGCGGTTACCCCATAGCTGCCGCGCCCGCTCGGCCTGCCGCGGATCGATCTCGAAGACAGCAGACGGACGGGTCTCCTGCCTCTCCGCCTGGGCAATCAGACGCTCATACAACTCGAGGCCGGTGGGTCCGCCATAGAGCGCCGGCGGGGGCTCGTGGCGTACATCTCTGTCCAGCTCCCGCATCATCCGGTCCGAAAGATAGGGCAAGTTCGCCACGATCAGGTCTGGTTTCTCCGGCAGCGCCTGCAGCAAGGATGTCTCGTAGAGGGCAACACGATCGGGAGACAGCCGCCGCACGTTGCGAGATGCGACCTTCAAAGCCGCCGAGCTCACGTCGGTGGCGATCACCCGGGCCGCCGGAAGCAGGCGTGCCAGGGCGATGGCGATTGCCCCGCTTCCCGTTCCGATGTCCACCAGAACCCGCGCGCCCCGGCTCTCCGCAATCTCGGCAGCGTGCTCCACCAGGAGCTCTGTTTCCGGCCGGGGCACCAACACGTCCGGCGTCACTTCGAGCCGCAGTCCGAACCACTCGACCCAGCCGCGCAGATATGCGACTGGAACGCCCTCGACGCGCCGCGCGACCAGGGCGGCGAAGCTCCCGTACGTGTCAGTGTCGAGCCCGGCGTCGGGGTGGGCGAGTATCCACGACCGCGGCTTGTCCAGGACGTGGCCGAGGAGCAACTGAGCGTCGAGTGATGCGGTGTGGGAGGCGTGGAGCTGTCTCCGGGCCTCCGCCAGCACCTCCGACACGGTCCGAACGTCGCCCGGGCGTGTCAGCTCACATGCCCTCGTCGTCGAGCAACCGTTGCTGTTCCCGAAGTTCGAGAGCCGAAATGAATTGGTCGATATTGCCCTGCATGATGCCGGGGAGGTTGTGGAGTGTGAGATTGACGCGGTGATCAGTGACGCGGTCCTGCGGGAAGTTGTACGTTCTGATCTTTTCCGAGCGCTCGCCGCTCGCCACCTGCGACTTGCGGGCCGCGCCCAACTCCTTCTCCCGCCGCTCCTGCTCTAGCGCGTAGAGGCGTGACCGCAAGACCGCCATCGCGCTGGCTCGGTTCTGGATCTGGGATCGCTCGTTCTGGCACGTCACGACGATGCCGGTCGGGAGATGGGTGACGCGCACCGCAGAGTCAGTGGTGTTGACCCCCTGCCCGCCGTGACCGTGCGAGCGAAATACGTCGATGCGCAGGTCGTCCGGCCGGATCTCCACGTCGACGTCTTCAGCCTCCGGGAGCACGATCACACTGGCCGTGGATGTGTGAATTCTCCCACCCGATTCCGTGACCGGCACGCGCTGCACACGGTGCACGCCGCTCTCGTACTTCAGGCGGCCGTATGCACCCGGACCACGGACCTCGAAGATCACCTCTTTGACCCCGCCGAGGTCGCTCTCCGTCAGGTCCAGGATCTCGACATGCCATCTCTGGCGCTCCGCATACGACGTATACAGACGGAAGAGTTCCTGGGCGAAAAGGTTCGCCTCCTCGCCTCCAGCGCTCCCGCGGATCTCCATGATGGCATTCTTTTCATCGTTCGGATCGCGCGGCACCAACAGGCGCTTCAGCTCTTCAGTCTGGTGCTGCCGGCGCGTTTCCAGCTCGCGCAATTCATCGCGAGCCAGGTCGCGCAAATCCTCGTCCGCTCCGTCGCTCAGGATGTCCCGCGCTTCCTCGATCCCGATTTCCGTGCGGCGCAGTTGCCCAAAGAGATCCACAATCGGACTGAGCTGCGCATGCTCCCGCGCATACCTCTGCAGCAGACCAGCGTCAGAAACGACGTCCGGCGACGCCATGCGCTCGCCCAACTCGTTATAGCGCTCCAGGATGGCGGTCAGACGATCCATCATCGGACGCTGACTCCGTCCGCGAGTACCGCCCGTAGCGCCACGATCGCCGTCTCGACCTGGTCGTCGTCCGGCTCGGCCGTGGTGAGGCTCTGTAACCAGAGGCTCGGCTGAACCAGGAGCCTGACCGCAGGCACCCCGTAGTACCGAGTGCCGAGCCGAAGCATCTCGTAGCCGATCGCGGCGATAAGCGGTATCAGGATAATCCGCGCCACGATGGCCAGGACGAGCGACGGTGGGTTGACTACCGAGAAAGCGATCGCCGACAGCACGACGACCCACAGGAGAAAGGCGGTCCCGCACCGGGTGTGCGCCGTGCTGAAGCTCTGGACGTGGGCTGGGGTGAGCGCGGCGCCCGCTTCGAACGCATTGATGGTCTTATGCTCGGCCCCATGGTATTGAAACACTCGGCGCACGCGCGGAAAACGGCGAATAAGGGCAAGGTAACCCAGAAAGATCGCGAGACGGACCACGCCCTCGACAGGCGCCGGCAGCGGACCCCTGGCGACCAACAACGGCAGCACGAAAAACAGCCCGAGAGCGAAGGCGAGAGACGAGATCATGACGATAACGAGCACGCCGCGCGGCATCTCCTGATCGGACGTCCCCGCCTGGACGGCGGCGGAGTACAGGAGCATCCGCGTCCCCAGCACGAGCATCTCGCGAAGCTGCACGAGGCCGCGAACGAACGGCAGTGAGGCGACGCGCCGCGTCGGCGACGACAGATCCTCTCGCCGCACCACAATCGTGCCCTGCCGGTTCCGGACGGCTACCGCAGCGGCGCTCGGTCCGCGCATCATGACGCCCTCGATGACCGCCTGACCGCCGTAGAACGTTTGAGGCATGGGGAGAAAGTACGCAGAGAGCCGGGCCATGGCCCGGCTCACGCGCTCATGCTACTTGCTGTTCTGAAGGTTAAAGCGTTTGCGGAACCGCTCCACCTGTCCCGTGGCGTCGACAATGCGCTGGGTCCCGGTGTAGAACGGGTGGCAGTTGGAGCATACGTCCACTCGTAGTTGTGGGCGAGTCGAACGGGTCGTGAACGTGTTGCCACACGAACAGGTCACCGTCGACTCCACGTACTCGGGATGGATCCCCTTTTTCATCTGATGTCCTCTCTTAGGCCTTTCCCTGAAGCTGATCGACGAAGAGCCGCACTTGCTTGACCAGCCCGGGCGAGGTCTTCAGGATCATGATGACCAACTGCACGGCCTGGATCCGATCTCTCTGGTCGGGCTGGACGGGCCTCTTCTTCATGTAGTGTGCGATCTGTAGGATGAGATTGACCGCGATGCTCGCTGCCGTGAGGCCGCTGGCGGCGATCGTTAGATTGCGAATGAGGGGCGAGCCCGTCGGCCTGGGTTCTCGCGGGATACTGATATCGCTCATGGACGCACCCTCCCCGACAAAAGTGCCGGGAGCAGGGGCTCCCGGCGGGCCTGTGGCCTCTCAATCACCCAAATTGTAGCCGTCAATTCGCTAATCAGTCAAGGATTCACCATGCGTGTGCTCCTCGGCGTTTCCGGAAGCATTGCGGCATTCAAAGCCGCGGCTATCGCCGGCGAACTGGTCCGGCGGGGACATGATGTCCGGGTCATTCTCACGACCGGCGGTTCCCGCTTCGTCGCGCCCGCGACGTTCCAGGGAATAACCGGTCATTCGGTAGCGATCTCACTCTGGGATGACGAAGCGGCCATCGAGCATCTCGACCTCGCTCACTGGGCTGAAGTTCTCGCGGTCGCTCCGGCCAGTGCCGGTGCCATCGCCCGCCTTGCACTCGGACTCACTTCCGACGTCCTCGGAGCCACGGCTCTGGCCTTCCCAGGTCCTGTCGTGGTGGCGCCGGCGATGGAAACGGCGATGTGGCGCCATCCGGCAACAATCGGACACATGGCGATCTTGCGCGACCGAGGGGCGGTCATCGTTGGGCCGGAGACCGGACGCCTTGCCTCGGGCGCCGAGGGAGAAGGGCGCATGGCGGAGCCGCTCCCGATTGTCGATGCCATCGAGGCCGCGATGGGAACGCGGGACCTGGAGGGTCGCCGCGTCCTCGTGACGGCCGGGCCCACCTACGAGGCGCTCGACGACGTGCGGTTCATCGGTAACCGCAGTAGCGGCAAGATGGGATTCGCCGTGGCAAGTGAGGCGCGCGACCGCGGTGCGCAGGTGACTGTTGTCGCCGGTCCGACGGCCGTAACGCCGCCCGATGGAGTCGAGCTTGTGCGAGTGGAAACGCACCAACAGATGCGCGATGTCGTCGTGTCCTTCGCGCCTCGTCAGGATGTGGTGGTCATGGCGGCTGCGGTGGCGGATTTCCGGCCGGCATCACGGCGCGCGGGGAAAATCGCACGCGGCGATTCCCTCCGGATCGAGCTGGAAGGCACGCGTGATATCGCGGCGGAAGCGGTGACGGTAGCGCCACATGCCGTCCATGTGGGGTTCGCTCTGGAGACGGAGGATCTGGAGGCGCGTGCCCGGGACAAGTTGCGTCGCAAGGGGCAGCATCTGGTGGTGGCCAATGCGGTCGCGGCAGACCGTTCGCCGTTCGGCGCCGACACCAACCGCGTGGCGCTCGTGACCGAAAACGGCGTCGAACGACTTCCCGAGATGTCGAAGCGGCAGGTGGCGCGCATCCTCTGGGATCGAATCGTCCCTTTGCTGGACGAGCGTGACTCAGTCGACCACGATGGAGCCAACTAGGGGCGCGCCGACTTCCATCAGTTCCCGCCGTACTTCCTGTAGATCACGCCGCGTCGTGCGCCCACGCCGAACGACGACCACTATGGCGTCGACGCGCCGGGCTGTCAGTAGTGTGGCAGGATCATCAAGGAGACCGCGTCCCGCGATCACCGTGACGGTGGAGGCAGGCGACGCGGAGGATCCGCCGGCGGCCAGGTCCGGATTGTCGGCCAGGTCCACCGCGCGGGCCCCGCGACCTGTCTCGCCCAGCGCTGTCACAACCGCCCGGGCCAGTCCGTCCGTTGGCACATCGGACGTTGCGCCGGCCAGCAGGACGGACCGCGCATCGGAAGCGAGCACGGCGAGACGCGCGCCCAGCATCGGCAGCCGACGGTCTGACACGCTAGCTGGAGATAACCGGCACGCCGAGAGCGCGCTCTGCGTCGGCCCGGTCGCGGACCGTGGGATCGAGCGCATCCCAGACGAATCCAACACCGAGCGCGACCAGGAGTCCAAGCACCAGCCGGAGCAAGGCAGTAAGCGCCGCGTGCCCGGATGGGACGGGGCTCGTCACCGGCGCGCCGATCACATTCGTATAGATGCGCTTGGCGACCGGACCGAAGAACAGCTTGCGGTCGGTGGTCATGGCGCGAGCCAGGTACGCCGCGGCAACTCCCGCCTGCGATGCATCGGCGTCATTCACGCACAGATTGACGGTCCGATCGACCCGTGAGCCGCTGATGGAGAATGCGATCGGCCCAGAGACCAGTGCACTGCCGTGCTGCATGTCGGTCTGAATGTACGAGCTCACACTCCGGCTCCCCGAGACGTCTACCACGTCGTCGGCGAAGAAGTTGGCGGCCGTCTCGCCCGCGAGGGCCTGGCTCTGCGTGTCCATCAGGTTGGTTCCGGGCGCGATGATGTACGAGGCGGCTCCGGCATCGCCGACGTAGAGCTCGAGACAGGATTGATATCCGGCAGATCTCTGTGCCTTGTGGTACAGGTAGCCGGTGGCGGCGAGATCGAGGACAAGAATGGCCGCGATGATCACCCAGCGCCGTCGAAGAATCGCCAGGTAAGACATCCAGTCCATCAGTACGCCCCGCGGCGCGCGAGGACCGCCTTGACGGTTTGAATCGTGATCTTTATGTCGAGAGCAATCGACCAGTTGTCAACGTAGTACAGGTCCATCAGGACCATCTCATCGAATCCAAGATCGCTGCGCCCGCTCACCTGCCAGATGCCGGTCATGCCTGGCTTGACGTCGAGCCGGCGCCTCTGGCGCGCGTCGTAGTGAGCCACCTCGTCGGGAAGAGGGGGGCGCGGTCCGACCAGACTCATGTCGCCTTTCACCACGTTCCACAGCTGCGGGATCTCGTCCAGGCTCCATCGCCGGAGTGCGCGCCCCACCGGAGTGCAGCGTGGATCATTGCGCATCTTGAAGAGTGGCCCGTCGGCCTCGTTGTGGTCATCGAGCACCGACTTGAGCGTCAGCGCGTCGTGTCGCATGGTGCGGAACTTGTAGCAGCGGAACCGGCGGCCCCCGACACCCACCCGCTCCTGCCGCAGCAGCACCGGCCGCCCTGACTCCATGGAAATGAGGGCGGCGATCATCGCGCCTATGGGCAGCGAGACGAGCAGCAGCGCCGAGGCCAGCACAAGATCGATGCCCCGCTTCAATGAGCGCTCCAGCTGCCGAAGCGGGCGATCCTTGACATCCAGCAGCGGGATACCCGCGATGTCATCCAGATGCACGCGCCCCAGGCTCATTTCAAACAGGTCGGGGACCAACTTCAGGCCTACACCGTACCGTTCGCACATCCCGAGAATCGGCGTGATTTCCTCGTGGGCGGATGCCGGCAGGGCAATAATGATTTCGTCCACGTCGCCCGCATCCAGTAAACCCGGAATCTCGCGCAGCGTCCCAAGTGCCCGGAAGCGCCCAAAGTCACGCACCGTTCGGCCAACATGCCCGTCCACGAAACCGGCGAGTTGATAGCCGAGGTCCGGCCGGCTCATGACACTTTGCATGATCATCTTGCCGGTGTCGGAGGCACCGACGACGAGCAAGCGGCGGATGCCCTTTCCTCTCCGATAGAAGGCAGCCTGGACACCGCGGAACACGACCCGTCCCACGGACATCAGCAGAATGATCAGCAACCAGAGATAGATGATGACACCGCGGGAGTACTCATAGCGGTGCAGCATCGTCGTGGTGACGACGATCGCGGCGATCGAAATCGTGGCTGAGCTGACGATGACCGTGATCTCGTCCACGGACTCCCGACTGAGGCTCGTGCTGTAGGCGCCCTTCAGCGTCATCACGCACATCAGCACGAGAAGCAAGAGCGCGACGAGCGGGAGGTACTGCCCGGCCGAGACCTGGTCCTGGATGTGTGGCCCCAGTTTGAGGGAGTAGCGCGTCCAGTAGGCCGCGGCGAAGGCCAACAAGATAAGGGCCGCGTCCAAACCTGCCAGGAAGGCCGGAATCATGCGGCGCCAGTGTGAAGATTGGTGGCCGGCCCGTGCCGCGACGACCTCTTTCGCCTCCGAAATGCTCACCCGCGCGCCGCCTCCTCGTAGACCTCGGCCGTTCGACGTGCCGTCTTTTCCCAGGTGAACTCGCGTGCCCGGACCAGACCGGACTGACGGAGGTTCGCGGCCAGCGAGGGATTCTCCAACACGCGCGCCATGGCGCCACGCAGATCGGTGTCGGATCCGGCTTCCACGGTCAACGCTGCTGTTCCCGCCACTTCTCCCAGGCTGCTCGCGTTCGAGGTCACCGTGGGTACTCCGCACGCCATGGCCTCGAGGACGGGGAGGCCGAAACCCTCGTACGCCGAAGGGTAAGCGAACAAATCGGCGCCATTATACCAGCGTGGTAATTCGTCTGGAGGGACGTAATCGAGGAAGCGAACGTGATCTTCCAGGCCAAGGGAGCGCACGAGGTGGAAGAGCGGTTCGTACATCCAGCCTCGGGCCCCGATCAGTGCCAGCACGTGCGGAGCGCCGTCTCGACGCAGGCCGGAGAAGGCGCGCACGAGGAGATCGATGTTCTTGCGCGGCTCAAGCGTTCCAACGTGCAGGATGTACGGACGCCCGCCGAAATACTCGCCGGCCACCGCGCTGGGGCCGGGCCGAAATCGCGCGTCCACACCCTGATGCACCACGCGGATCCTGTCCTCCGGAACGCGCAACAACTCCACGATGTCGCGTTTCGTGCTCTCAGATATGGCGATGACGCGTGTCGCGCGGCGGGCCGACACGGGGACGGCCGCCCCGAGAAAGGCACGCCGCCCCGGTGGGAGCCGATCGGGAAAGCGTAGAAATGACAAATCGTGGATGGTCAACACCGTGGGCCGGCCGGCCATCAGAGGGAGGGTATTGACCGTGCTGTGCACGACATCCTGCCCGCGCACCAACCAAGGCACGGCTGCCTGCTCCCAGACGATGCGGACCGCCGACCGATGAGTACTGATTGGCGCGCGGCGTACCGCCATGGCGGAGAGCGGCGGCGCGTCCGGCGGTACAAATGCCGTCAAAGCGAGGTGGGGCGCGGCCGAGCTGAGGTTCCGCAGTAATTGCTCCGTATACACGCTCACGCCCGCGGCGCGATAGTCGCGCCGACTCTGGAGTAAGTAAGCGAGAACGCCTACGCGCACGTGGGTGCCCGCGTGCCGCGGACCCGCTCGTCGCCGACGCGCCGTGTCACCCGAATCGCGTCAAGGTGCTCGAGGAATGCCAGCGCGTACTTGCGCGAGGTACCGGCGGCGTCGCGAAACTCGGCGACGTTCACATGGCCCCGCGTGTCGATAATGGCGATCGCTTCATTCACAAGCCGGTCGTAGACCTCGCGCCGCAAGTACAGGCCGGGGGACACGCGCACGACAAGACCCTCCTGGACCAGGGCCGCCAGTAAGTTCTCGTCCACGCCGGCCGCCGACAGAAGGTCCCGCCCGGAAGGCGGCGTCGTGGGCTCTGCGGCCAGCACTCCCATGACACGATCGACATCCGCGGCGCGGGACTTCAAAGAACTTTCGTGAGCCGCCAGCGCCACCACCGGACCTTTCCTCCGGATGGTTCCCTGCCGCTCCAATACGCCCAGGACGTCGCCCCAGTCTTGCGGCCGGACACGCAGGCGCTGCCTCAACTCCTCGGAGGGCATGCCGGACCTGAGCGGGTGCTCGCGGTGGTACTTGCTCAATGTATCGGCGCCGCGCGAGGCCAAGCTTGTCCACCTCTGTCGCGACCACACGCGATCGCCCGTTTGCACGACAAAGCCGGCGACCTCGAGACGGGAGAGTTCGGCGCGCACCGCCGGCTCCGGGAGACGCAACTGCCCGCTCAAATCGGCGGCCGACGTCACGCCCATCTCCACGGCGGCCGTCACGCGAGGGCCGGGCTCGGCGCCGGCCAGCTGAGCCAGCAGTGCCGGCACTGCCGGGTCGCTCCGTCGGTGGTGAGGATCGAGGAAGACCACTTCTCCGCCGCCCACCGTTCG
>JAJPIP010000016.1 GCA_021324655.1 Pseudomonadota bacterium | reverse complement strand
CTGGTCTCGTTCGGTGTCGGTCAGGGTAACAGGATACTTCTTGTGCATAATGCCCAGCATACCGACCTCGCTCCAAACGGTCAAATCAGGAGTAACAGTATACTAGCTATTCCGTGTCGACATCCATTGGGGCGAGTGCGCTGTCATCATCCCGGTAATCCGAGACGGCGCGTTTGGTGCCGGGCGTTATCCCCTCGGCCATCTCCAGCGCTTGCGATCCCGCGCTGCCGCCGTAGGGATTTGAGTCGACGTCGCGTAGGCCGAGACCGACATCCTGCCGCATGTGCGGACTGAGGTTCAGATCGTCGGCAAGGCCCTTGGGATCTTCGAGGTTGACGTCCGGCTTGGCGCCGATGACTTCCTCCAGGGCGCCTTTCGCCTTGTCGAGCACGCTGTCACTATTGTCGTCGGACATTGTGCACCTCCTCACCTGATAGAGGGCAAGATACATACCATCTGGACCGGTAAGCCGACACGCTACCCTGGGGTGTGGTGATTCCGAACGAGGCCTCGATCGCCGATCTAGCTGCGGCGCTCGAGGCGGGCGAGACGTCGGCTGCCGATCTGGTGTCGTATTACCTGGGCCGCGTCGACCGACTGGACGGCACGCTGGGCGCCGTCCTCGAGACCAACCCCGATGCCGCCTCCATCGCTGCCGAGCTCGACGCCGAGCGTCGGGCCGGGCACGTCCGCGGACCGCTCCATGGCGTCCCCATCCTCCTCAAGGACAATATCGACACCGCCGACCGCATGCAGACGACGGCCGGATCTCTGGCGCTGCTCGACTCGACCCCGCGCGACGACGCTACGGTCGCCGCCCGGTTGCGGCAAGCCGGTGCCGTCATCCTCGGCAAGACGAATCTGAGCGAGTGGGCGAATTTTCGCTCGACGCACTCGACGAGCGGCTGGAGCGCCCGCGGCGGTCAGTGCCGCAACCCCTACGACCTGACGCGAACACCGTGCGGTTCCAGTTCCGGCTCCGGCGTGGCCGCCGCCTCCGACTTCTGTGCGGGCGCCATCGGGACCGAAACGGACGGGTCCATTCTCTGCCCGTCGGCCATGAACGGCGTCGTCGGCATCAAGCCGACGGTCGGGCTGGTGAGCCGAGCCGGGGTCATTCCCATCAGCCACACGCAGGATACCGTCGGTCCCATGACGCGCACCGTGGCCGACGCCGCGGCCGTCTTGAGCGCGATCGCCGGTCCGGATACGCGTGACCCGGCCACTCTCGTCGCCGACAGTCACTATGCCGGCGACTACACCCTGTTTCTCGATCCCAACGGACTCCAGGGCAAACGCGTCGGAATCCCGCGCGAGGGTATCTTCGGCAAGAGCGCGGAGGCCGATGCCGCTGCGGAGGAGGCCATCACGGTGATGCGTGCCCTCGGCGCCGAGATCATCGATCCGGCCGATATCCCGTCCATGCCGCGCATCTCCGAGAGCGAAGCGGAGTGGAAGATCCTGCTCTATGAGTTCAAGCAGGATCTGAATGCCTATCTGCGGACGCGCCCCGACGCGGCCATCCAGTCGCTGGCCGATCTCATCCACTTCAACGTGGATACCGCCGGCGACGAGCTGAAGTACTTCGCGCAGGAGATCCTTCTCCTCTCCGAGGCCACCGCCGGCTTCGATGCCGAGGAATATCGGTCCGTCCTCGAGGAATCACGCCGCCTCTCCCGCGCCGAGGGCATCGATGCCGTGCTGACGGAGCACGGCCTGGACGCGCTCGCCGCGCCGACGGCCGGCCTTCCCTGGCCGATCGCCTATGAGAACCTGGATGGGCACGGGGACCGCTCGGAAGGGCCGTCCACATCAACCGTCCCCGCCATGGCCGGATACCCCGCCATCACGGTCCCGATGGGCTTTGCCTCCGGGCTGCCGCTCGGTCTGACCTTCATGGGTACGGCATGGTCGGAGTCCCTTCTCATCCGGCTGGCGTATGCCTACGAACAGGCGACGCAGCTGCGTCGGCCGCCCAATCTGCTGCCGCGCTAACCCGCGCCGGGCGCGGTACCACTGTGGTACACTCGCGCATTCATCAGCGGAACCCGGTTTAAAGGGAAACGGTGCCCGACCACCTCGCCGACGGGGCAACAGCGCTCTCGTCCGTCTCTACCTCGCGTCTCATCAGCCTTCAGACCCTCACCAGTGCCCTGGCGTCGACGCTGGATGTGCGGTCGGTGGCGCATGTCGTCCTGAGCCAGGGCGTGATGACCCTGGAGGCAGACGCCGCCAGCCTCTATCTCCTCGCGCCCGGCGCCGACCGTCTGGAGTGCATCGGGGTAGAGGGAGCGCTCGCCTTCGGTCGCCTCCGCCCTTCCATCGCGCTGGACGAGTATCTGCCGACCGCGGTGGCCCTCCGCTCGGCCGAAGCGGTCTGGCTGAAGTCCCCCGCAGAGTGGGATGAGAGATTCCCCAACGCCGTTCACCACCGCCAGGAGTTGGGAGTGGGATCGGCGTGCACGATCCCACTCATCGCCGACGGCACTCCGCTCGGCGTCCTGAGCATCTCATTCCGCCGTCCGCAGACGTTCGTCGATCACGATCGGCTCTTTATCCTGATCGCGGCGGGACAGTGCGCCCTCGCTCTACACCGTGCCATCCTCTTCGAGGCAGAACGGGCAGCGGCGCTGGAGGCACGTCTGGAACGGGAACGTCTCGCCGCCCTGTTCACGCAGGCTCCCAGCCTGGTGATCGCCTTCCGCGGCCCACAGCAAACCGTGGAGTTCTGCAGCGACAGCGTCCTGCGTCTCCTGCCGGGCCGCCACGCGGTGGGGCGTCCGGCACGGGAGATCGCCCCCGATCTGGCCGGCCAGGGCATCCTGGAAGCCCTCGACGGTGTCTTCATTCACGGGACGCCGTTCGTCGCCAACGAGGTGCCGCTCTCCTTGCGTCGCCGCCGCAGTGGGCGCCGCGAGCAGCGGTACCTCAATGTGGTTATCCAGCCGACTCGCGACCGGGAGGGGACCATCACCGGGACCATCTTCCATGGCACCGACGTCACGGACCTGGTGGAGGCCCGCAAGCACACGGAGCTCCTGGCAGCGGAGCGCGATGTGGTGCTGGAGCAGATGGTGGACGGCCTGCTCCTGGTCGACGCCGGCGGCACCATCACCTACGCCAACCGCGCGGCCCATTCCCTGCTGGGACGTGAGCTGGTTGGTGCCGCGGCCGACGCGCTATGGCAGACGGCATCCGAGGAACCGGTCATCGCTCATGCCCTCTCGGACGGCATCCCGGCGACCGATCTGCTGGCCGACATCAGGCGGCCCGACGGCAGCCGGCTCGACGTGCAGGCGAGTGTGACACCCATCCACGACGAGGATCACGTCCCGCTCGGCGCCGTCGTCACCATCCGCGACATCTCCCAGCAGCGTCTCCTCGAGCGTCAGAAGGATGACTTTCTCTCCGCCGTCGCCCACGACCTGAAAACACCGCTCACCGTCATTCGCGGCATGACACAGCTCATTGCTCGCGACATCCGGCGCGGTACCGTTCAGCCGGACGCCCGTGTCTTCGAGCATCTCGACACGATCACGGCGACCACGTCTCGCATGACGGCCATGATCAACGGGTTGCTCGATCTCACCCGCCTCGAGGTCACCGACGCACTCCAACTGGACCGCGTCCGGGTTGATCTCGTCGAGGTCGTGCGGGCCGCCGTGGCTGAGCAGGCGCATCATTCCCGCCACTCTATTGAGGTCCAGGCCAGGGGACCCGTCGAAGGCTACTGGGACCGGCACCGTCTGGCACGCGTGGCCGGCAACCTGCTGGGAAATGCCATCCGCTACAGCCCCCATGGCGGCACCATCACCTGCACCGCCGCACGAGAGGGGGAGACGGCAGTGTTGGCGATTACTGACAACGGGATCGGCATCCCGGCGGACGATCTGCCGCACATCTTCGATCGCTTCTACCGCGGCTCCAACACGGAAGGCATCGATGGCGCCGGCATCGGCCTGGCAGGCGTTCGCGCCATCGTGGAACAGCACGGCGGCTGGATCACGGTGGAGAGCGGATCGCACGGCGGCTCGACGTTCACCGTCCGCTTGCCTCTCGGACGCGAAACGTAGCGACGGACAACCCCTATCCGTAGCGCCGGCGGCACTCCTCAGCCGTCACGGTGAGCGTGACGCTTTCCCCCGCCTCCGCCGACGCGATGACAGCGCCCGGCACGGAGTACTTGCGGGCTCCGATGCCGAGCAGACCGCCGCGCGTCACCTCGATCCGCCCCACCTGCGTCCGCTCCGTTATCGGATTGGGTGCTGTCCCACTCCCCGGCGCGCTATCCGTCGAACCGGCCAGTAAATCGGGATCGGACGGCGCGCCGAGTTCCCCCGGCGCCCTCGCCGGCCTGGAGTCGCCGACGGCCACGTCGGAACCCTCCGGATAGACCGCTTCGATCGTGCCGATCTCCTCGCCATCCGACCCATAGACGGTCATTCCCTGCCAGACCCGATTGACGCTGACCATGCTCAGCCCCGCAGCAAGACCCGGACCGGGCGGCCGTGATGCCCGGGTGGCCCTCACCCCCTGCTGGCCCTCACCCCCTACCCCCTCTCCCACTGCGGTGGGCGAGGGGGAATCTTGAGGGGAAGGTACCGCTATCAGCACGCCCTTCAGCGAGCTGGACATTGATTTCTCCAGCCCACTCCGCACCACATCTCCCCTCTCCCATCGCAATGGGAGAGGGGCTGGGGGTGAGGGCCGCCCCTCGCCCGGCGACCCTATGTCCCGGTGGCGCTCCAGGAGAACCACACATAGGCGTGGACCAGACCCGGCTTGGTGAGCGCAGCGGTGAAGCCGGTTGTGCTGACGGTGGAGACCGTGAGACCGGCCAGGTTATCACCCAGCAGGCTGACGGTGGGTGCGGTGGTGAAGGCACTGCTGAAGGTCACGGTGGCGCTGCCGTTGCCGGTGCCGTCGGTCGTGATCAGGGTCCGCCCGGTAAGCGTTCTCTGCACGCTCCCACCCTGCAGCGTTTGCAGGTTCGTGGGAGGCACGACCTGGATCAGCGATGCCTCACAGAGACGATGCTGATCGGGCAGCGAGAGTACACCGCTTGCCCCGTACACCAGGTAGCCGCGAGAGACGGTGGGTGCGACTGCCACGCCGTCGACCCACAGATCGATGATCCCGACGCCCTGGATCTCGACCGTGCAGGTATCGTCGGCCGCGTTGTAGTCACGAATCGTGCAGACAACGTTGATCATCAGTGGACGACGACGTGGGCGAGGATAAAGGTCAGAATGTTCGAGCCGATGAGCAGCAGGGCCGTGACGAGATAGCCGGTCGCCGTGGTGAGCGACGAGACCGAACTCTCATTCAGCTGGCGGCGCAGCGAGGAGGACTCCCGCTCGGACCGCGCCAGGCCCGCCTCGACGTTCTCCAATCTCTGACACACGCCGGAGAGCGCGGCGTTGACGCTATCCACCCGCACCGCCAGCGCATCAAGGCGCTCCACCGTCGCGAATGAGGCGTTGCGCCGCTCCTGCTCGAGCATGGCGCGGTGGTGCATCTCCGACAGGTTGGTGAGAGCACTGCTCACCTGTTGCAGACCTTCGTTGAGAGCGCGTAGCAGCCGTGTCTCGGTAGAAGCAATCGCTGCACTCAGGTCTGGTGCGACGACTTCCGTCATGCGCCGTCTCCTCGCTCCGCCGCGATCCGCTCCAGTTCCTCGCGCACATCAACGTCTGTCCGCGTCGCCCCGATCAAGAGAGCGGTGGCGGTCTCGCGCGAGATGATGCCGAGTCCGACGCCGGCCTGGAGGGCCTGGCTCATGTGGTAGGCGCCCATGCCGATGTCGGAGGAGTCCTCGGTGCGGAGCTCGGGGAAGGTGAGGGTGTAGGTGGTGTCGATGGTGCGGGGCAGGGTGCCGGCGTCCTGGGCCTCGGCGATGGCGCGATCGAGGAGAGCGCGGAAGATGTGGGCCAGCATGTCCTGGCGGCGCTGGTAGCGCTTGAGGACGGGGAGGCTCATCTCGCTGGCGGTGGCCCGGTTGACGTCGCCCCCTTCCGAGAGATAGTGCTCGGGCAGGCCGGCGCCCATGGCGACCATGATCTTGATGGCCTGGCCGTCGGCGGCGACGTTGCCGGCGTCGATCAGGGGCTGGACGGCTTTCCACTCTTCCGACTCGTTGTGGATGAGGACGGTGCCGGGCTCGGGGGGCCGGGCGTACTCCATCATCTTGGCCTCGATGGCCTGGCGGTTGGCGCCGGTGAGGGTGACGTCCCAGAGGAAGGCGGACTTGTATTTGTTGATGCGGACGCGGTCGATGAGCCAGTCCTTGTAGCGCCGGAGCCAGGGGAGGATGGTGGCGAGGTCGCTCTTGCCGCGCTTGGCGTTGGCGACCTTGTTGATGGCGAAGTGCATGACCTCGTCGGGCATGGCGAACCACTCGCCGTTGACGAACTTGGGGTCGGGCTCGATCGAGCCCTGCATCACGCCGGGACCGGGGTTGGGGGTGGGAGCGGTGACGGTGGTGGTGGGAGCGTTGGTCTGGCCGAGGGAGCGGCGGTGGCAGCGGATCTGCTTTTCGATGTTGTCGGGATCGCACTCGATCTCGTCGATCAGCGAGGGATCGATCTGGCCGATCTTGAGATGGCCGGAGTAGGGGTTGACGAAGCAGCGGATGAAGACCTCGCCGTAGAGGGAGAGCTCGGTGGCGATGTCGAACTGGCGGAGCGCCATGTGGTTGTCGGGGTCGTGCCAGAAGGCGTCGATGAGGCGCTGGACCTTCTTGTGGCGGGCATCGATCTGGAGGCCGTCGCCGAGGGTGAAGTTGACGCCCATCTCGACGATGGCGTTGGCGAGGGGATTGGCGTTGTAGGCCTCGTAGACCTGGTTGTGGATCTCGAGGTAGGTGGAGGGGAGGACGTCTTTCTGGGTCCAGTTGTCGGAGAGGCGGCGCCAGAAGTAGTCCTCCTCGGAGCCGGTGGTGCCGATGCGGCCCCAGAACCAGTCCTCGGTGGTGACGGGGGCGGAGACCTGCTCGCGGAGCTGCCGCTCGCGGGCGATCTGGGTGCGGTAGAGCTCACGCAACCCCATGGTCGTCCTCCTTTCTGGAGAGCAGGCGCAGGTAGCCGGCGACAGAGAGCAACACGTAGCGGTTGCCGCGGCGGTCGCGCAAGGTGCGCACCGGCGGATTGGGGTCGTCCGGCCGCAGCGGGAGGGACGGCTCGGTGATCTCTTCCAGCATGACGAGGCGCGGCAGCGACTCAGTCATCGCCGTTCCCCTCCAGGACGTCGCGGGCGGCATCACGCAGCACGGCCGAGAGATCGGACGGCCCGTCGGCGAGGCGCGATTGGAGGGAGACGGCGCGGACCAGCAGGCCGAGCATCTGAGCCAGGATGCGTCCATTGGACGAGAAGTCCTCGGCCAGGTGCGAGAGGATCGCGCGCAGGAGGCGGATTTCGTGGGAGAGATCCGCATCGGGCGAGGCGGCCCGGAAAGCATCGCGATCGTCAGGCAGGAGACGGCCGAGGTAGAAGTCAGAGCCGGGGTGCTGGTCCGCGTCGTGGGGCATATGTCTCACCTCCGTGGCGGTGTGATCCGGTGGGAGGAGAACCGGATCGGAACCACGAACGGCAGCATACCCCGCGGCCGGAGGACGGAATAGTGTCAATCGGTCCGTTTATTGGGACATTTGTCCCGAACAGTGAGACGGGACCGGCTGGGGCCGGTCCCGTCCGCACCGTCTAGCTCTGTGCCTCGACCCGCTGCTCCCAGAACTCTTCAATGTTGTCGTACACCTCATCAGGAAAGCGTAGCGTCTGGTACACATCGCAGGCGTTGGGATCGTCGGCGCTGGGACAGATTGGGAAGTCCTGCTGTTGCTGCCACTGCCGGATCTTGTTCTCCTTCGGTGGGTTGTAGCCGTGCGCCTTCACCTCCGCATACAGCGCCTTCGCGTCTTCCTTGCTGAAGTCCGGATCTTTGGCGAGCAAAGCGACAATCTTCTCTTCCGGAAGGAAGAACCGCGCCACCATGACGAACACCAGCCGCCCATAGTGGCCGATGTCTTTGCCGTCCTTCAGCGCATCCATCAGATGTCGCATCATCGGCGACGCCTGGAGATCGTCGCTCCGTTCCGTGGGCGAGGTCTGTGTCTGAGCCATCGTGCACCTCCTGTTGCGAACATGTGTTCTAACTGCAAGGAGCGTGCCAGGGGCCTGAGGTCACTGACCCGCGTCGAACCGTCGCCCGACGGTGGCGTTCAATTTCACCCATCCGCACCATATCTCGTGTCGGGGTTCGATTTATCGAATCGCTCGGCCGCAGCCGAGGATCCGGTCACCGATCCAATCTATCGGCTCACTCCGCGCCGTCAAATCGCCGTCCATCGCCTCGTCTCGGAACAGACAATCCGGCAACGGAGGTGAGAGCTGCGCTGCGGCGCAGCGGCTTGATGAATCAAGCCCCTACACATGCTGCCTGCATTCGGTGAGGGACCGCACGGTGGAGGCGCTGCTCAGAGTGTCGATTCGGTGGGAGCTGCCGGCAGACAACTCTCCAGACGCGCCCACATCACCTCCAGTGCCGCATCGAGGGTCACATCCGCCAGCCGATCCATTTCTCCCGAGTTGATCAGATCGCGGCCCAGCGCCACGAGGGCCGGCATGGTCTGATGGTGGGTCTCGACGACGACCCCGTCCGGGTACAACTCCAGGGAGCGAAGCAACGGTAGGAGCGTCCCCCAGAGCGCCAGCGGATGAGGCAGTGGACCGATGCGCTGCGGCCAGCGGCGCGCGACGTGCGCGTTAATCTCCGGGAGGCGCACGACACCCTCCCACAGTGGATCGATGCCGGCGAACCGGACCGTGCCGATGTGCGAGTGCACGGAGGCGGCGGTGCAGAGAAGACAGGGCTCAAGCGTGGTGTAGAGGGTGTGGTCGGGATAGTGACCGGGCGGCAGCGCGGCCAGCGCATTTATCTCGGCGTGCGCCAGAAAGGTTCCGCGCAGCTCCCCGGACGGCGCATCGTCCTCGTAGATCCGATTGCGCCCCACGCTGACGATGCGACCCTCGGCGTCGACGACCAGCGCTCCCACCGGGATGCTGCCGGCGCGGAACGCCTCCCAGGCCAGCTCGAAGCAGGTTCGCCACGCCGCGCCGTCCGGCAGGGTGTCGAAGCAGGCAGGAGCGATCATGCGGCTATCCTAGCACCCGGCACGTAGCCGGGTGCCAGGAACCGCGCTTTAGCGTTCCTCCAGGCGCCGCAGCGCCTCTTCCACGTCGATCTCGCCGTCCTGGAGCATTTGCAGCACGTTGGTCGTGCCCTCGTCCGGCACGCTTTCCGTCTCGGGCGATGTCTCCGAACGGGGACTGACATCCGACTCGTGCCGGCCCGGTACGTCCCAGGATTCCGGCTGCCCCCGACGGTCTCCCCCGCGGATGCTGAGGTCGCCGCTCACCGAGTTCATCTCGATCGTGGCGCCGCCACCGTTGATGCGGCCGGTCCACTTGTGCTTTCCCTTGCTGATGACTTCAGCCGGCAGCTCGGACTCGACATCCCCGCTCATGCTCTTCATGACGACCGTCACGCCGGTGTCGCGCGGCACGATGAGATCCAGGTCGCCACTCACCGTCTTGGCCTGATAGTGAGCCCCGCGGCGGAGCGGCGTCTCGATGGTGAGGTCACCACTCACCGTGTGGAGGTTGAAATCGTGCAGCGAGGAATCGCGCACATCGGCGTCCCCGCTGGTGGTCCGCAGCGTCAACTCGCCGGCAGCGCGGCTCACCGTGATGTCGCCACTCACCGTGCTGATGGCGAGATCACCCCGCACGTCCTCGGCATCCACCTCGCCGCTCACCGTCTCCAGATTGAGAGCACCTTCCGGCCCTCGCACGTCGACCTCTGCGCTCACCGTCTTCACGCGCACCGAGCACCGCCGCGGCACGGTGATGTCGTAGTCCACCGAGGCGAGGTTGTTCCCTACCCAGCCCGGAGTACCGTGGTCACCGCCTCCGCGCGTCCGCAAGATCAGCGTGTTACCCTCGGTCCGATGCTCGATCGTCGTGCCGCGCCGGGCGCGCGGGCTGCCGTTCTTCTCGGCGTGGACCCGGATGACCGGCTCGTCATGGACACGAACGCGCACCTCTCCGGACACCGTGTTGACCTGGAGCGCCGCCGGAGACCCAACGTCAAACACGCCGGTTGTCACATCGTCAGCGGTTGTGTCGTGGTCCACGTCGTCCTCCTCATGCATCACCCCCAGGCTGCCCATCGCCGCCTCGACCGCCTCCCCGATCCCGCTCAGGTCGATGTCCCATTTGTCGCCCATGATCGTTCCTCCTAGCCGCGCAGCAGGCTCTCCGCCTCTGCTGCCGTCATCCGCCCCTCACGCACCGCGGTCAAGATCTCGCGCTTGCGGTCGGGATTCGTGCTTGTTTCCGCCGGCTCGGCGGCCTTGACCCGATCGCCGTACCCCATGGCAATCAGGATGTCGTTGAGCCGGCTATTCACCGTGGGGTAGCTCATGCCCAGTTCGGCGCCCACATCCTTCAGGCTGCCGCGGTTGCGCACCAGCGACTCCACGAAGCGAATCTGCTGGCTGCTCAGCCGTTGCAACGGACCGAGGTTGAAGGCTCCCTCCAGGGTGGTGCCGCAGGTATCGCAGTGGAGGCGGGTGACCGCCAGCTCGTCCTGACAAATGGGGCAGCGCCCGATCACCGGATGCATATTGCCCTCCTTTGAGATCATCATAAAGCGCAAGTAAAGAAAATGCAACGCCATCTTCATTATCATGATGGTCCTATCACTTACCTCGCATACGGCCACGGGCGCCACCGTTGGGCATAGGGCAGGGCACCCCGGATCGATGGAGGGCCCCCAGCGATAGATGGAGGGCTCCTCCCTAGCCGAAGAGGCAGGCGATCACCAGACCTCCGGGTGGCGCGCTCCCTTCCCGTTCGGCGGCATGCTGAGGCAGATAGGAGGATTCATATGACAGACAATCCTTTGGTCCAGCTCTCCGCTGCCCTGGCGAGCGCCGTCGAGACGGCGGCACGCTCGGTGGTTACCGTGCACGCGCGGCAGCGCGTATCTTCCAGCGGGACAATCTGGCAGCCGGGCGTCGTCGTCACGGCGGCCCACACGATCGAGACCGAGGACATCGCGGTCACGCTGCCGGACGGCCGGCAGGTCAAGGCGCAGCTCGCCGGATCGGACGGCGGGACCGATATTTCCGTGTTACGGGTGGAGGCCGATCTGCCGGCGCTCACCCCCGCCGAGAACCCGGCCGGGGTTGGCTCGCTGGCGCTGGCGGTGGCACGGCCCGAGCATCTGAGCGCCACGATGGGCGTGATCAGTCACTGGGGTGGTGCCTGGAGGAGCTGGAGCGGCGGACGGCTGGATGCCCTCATCCGCGCCGATCTCACCCTCTACCCCGGCTTCTCCGGCGGCCCCCTGATCGGTGCCGACGGAACGCTGCTCGGCATCAATACCTCCGGTCTCACGCGGGGCCTGCCGGTCGCCGTTCCGGCTGCGACCGTCAAGCGCGTCGCCGACCAGCTCTTGAAGCATGGCCGCGTGGCCCGCGGCTACCTGGGGGTCGGCCTCCAGCCCGTCCGTCTCAATGAGGACCAGGCCGGCCTGGTGGTCGTCTCCCTGGAGCCGGAGGGCCCGGCGGCGAAGGCCGGCGTCATCGTCGGCGACGTCCTCACCGCGATCGCCGGTAAGCCCGTCCAGGAGCACGGCGCCGTCCGCTCGGCCCTCGACAGTGACAGCATCGGCAAGCCGGTCGAGGTGTCTCTGCTGCGGGGCGGTCAGCCGCAGACCGTCTCCGTTACGGTGGGCGAGCGAGGAGAGTAAGATGGCCATCACAGAGGTCAACGAGGCGATGACAGCCCTGGTGGGACGCATCCAGCGCTCGACGGTCCAGATTCAGAGCCCGCGCGGTGGCGGAGCCGGCGTGGTCTGGTCCCGGGACGGGATCATCGTGACCAATGCCCATGTGGTCGCCGCCGGACGGGCGGAGGTCGAGGCGGAGGGTCGTGTCTACCGCGCCACCATCATCGGCGCCGACCGACAGCGCGATCTCGCCGCGCTGCAGATTCCGGCAACCAACCTCACCCCGCTGCCCCTGGCGCCGCGCGACTCTCTGCGCCCCGGCTCTCTGGTGATCGCCGTCGGGCATCCGCTGGGAGCGTCGGGCGCCGTCAGCGCCGGGATCCTGCACGCCGCCGATGCCCACTGGGTTCGTGCCGACATCCGCCTGCTTCCCGGCAACTCGGGCGGGCCGCTCACCGACGTCCAGGGGCGGCTCATCGGCATCAACGCCATGGTGGCCGGTGGACTCGGCCTGGCCATCCCGCTCGACGCCGTGGAGGCTTTTCTCCGGCAATGGGAGCCGCAGACGGAGGTGGCGTGACCCGCGTCCTGGTGATCGCGCGCTCGGCCGTGGAGCGCGCCGGACTCTCTTCCCTCGCCGGCGCCGGTGGCCTCGAGGTCGCCGGCGCCGTGCCGTCCCTCCCGCCCCACCCCGATGCCGACGTGCTGCTGGTGGCAGGGGACGCCGACGGCGTCGCGCAGTTTCCCCTGCCCGCGGTCTTGCTGTCCGACGCCGATGCAGGGAACGCCATTGCCCGGGGAGCGCGGGCCGTCCTCCCCGCGGATGCCGATGAGGCGGAAATCGTGGCGGCGGTCGCCGCGGCCGGGGCCGGCCTGGTCGCGCTACGTCCGGAGGATATGGCGCCGCTCATGCGCCGCACCGGTGAAGGCACCGAACGCCTGACGGGGCGTGAGCAGGAGGTGCTGGCGCTGCTGGCGGAGGGAGCCGGAAACAAGCGCATCGCCCGCGATCTCGGCATCACCGAGCACACCGTCAAATTTCACGTCGGCTCCATCATGGGTAAGCTGGGCGCTTCCAGCCGGACCGAGGCGGTGACGATCGGCATCCGCCAGGGTCTGATCATGGTGTGACCGGTTCGCACCACACGAGAGGTCCGGCTTATGGTCAAGGTACACACGGTTGACGAAAGGGGAGTCGATGGGACGAGGCGGACACGGTATCGGACGCGGGTTCCTCATGGACAAGCCGGAGCGTAAGGCGCGCCCCGGCACGCTGCGGCGCATCGCGGCCTACTTCAAACCGTATCGCCTGCAAATCACCGTCGTCCTCGTTCTGATCCTGACGATCGCCCTCCTCGGCATCATCAACCCCCTCCTTATAAAGCTCATCATCGACGACGCCATTCGCGGGCGGAATCTGGGCAAGCTCACGCTCTACGTCGTGATCATGATCGTCGTTCCGATCGTGACCGGGCTCCTGGGCGTCGGGCAGACCTATCTCAACACACTCATCGGGCAGCGGGTGATGCGTGACCTGCGCAACAACCTCTACACGCACCTGCAGGCCATGCCGCTGCAGTTCTTCACGGCGACACGCACGGGAGAGATCCAGTCCCGCCTCTCCAACGACGTCAACGGCGTGCAGGATGTCATCACCAACACCGCAACCAGCGTCGTCGCGAACATCACGACCGTCGCCTCAACCGTCATCGCCATGTTCATTCTGTCCTGGCAACTGACGGTCCTCTCCCTGGCGCTTCTGCCGGTCTTCATGTTCATCACGTATCGCGTCGGCAATATACGCCGTGAGCTGAGCAAGCAGACCCAGTCGAGCATGGCGGACATGAGCGCGCTGGTGGAGGAAACGCTCTCCGTCTCGGGGATTCTGCTGACCAAGGTGTTCGGACGTCAGGAGCGCTCGGCACAGCGCTTCCGCACCGAGAACCAGCGCCTGGCCGATCTGGAGCTGCGGCAGCAGATGGTGGGCCGTTGGTTCTTCATGCTGATCGGCACCTTCTTCTCCATCGTGCCCGCCTTCGTCTATTACCTCGCCGGCCGCATCATTCTGAGCACGCCGCCGGGACGGATACCGGCCGTCACCGTCGGCACCATCGTGGCTTTCACCACCTTGCAGAGCCGCATCTTCTTCCCCATCGGCCAGCTGCTGAATGTCCAGGTGCAAATCCAGGGGGCTCTCGCCCTCTTCGACCGTATCTTCGAGTACCTCGATCTGCCCATCAGCATTCAAAACGCCCCGCACGCCCGCACCATCGCCAAGGAGGCGGTGCGGGGTGAGGTGAGCTTCAACGACGTGTCCTTCACCTACGGCGTGGAACGCCCCATTGACGAAGCCGCGATGGCCGAGGGCATGTCGCCGGCGGATCTCCTGGCGGAAGAGCGATTGGAGGAGGAGACCGGACCGATCTGGGCGCTGCGTGATATCTCCTTCACGGCCGAGCCGGGACAGTTGGTTGCCCTCGTCGGACACAGCGGGGCCGGCAAGACCACCATCTCCTACCTGGCGGCCCGCCTGTACGACGTCACCGAGGGACATGTCTGCATCGACGGGACCGATGTGCGCGACATCCGCCTCGAGTCGCTGGCCGACATCCTCGGCATGGTGACGCAGGAGACGTACCTCTTTCACTCCACCATCCGCGAGAATCTCCTCTTTGCCCGCCCCGACGCCAGCGACGAGGATCTGATGCACGCCACGGTCGCCGCCAATATCTACGACCGGATCATGCAGCTGCCGGAGGGCTTCGACACGGTGGTCGGCGAGCGCGGCTACCGCCTCTCGGGGGGCGAGAAGCAGCGTCTCGCCATCGCGCGCGTCGTGCTGAAAGATCCCCGCATCCTGATCCTCGATGAGGCGACCAGCTCGCTGGACACCCACTCCGAGCGCCTCATCCAGGCCGCCCTGCGTCCCCTCATGCAGGGACGCACCACCCTGGCGATCGCCCACCGCCTCTCCACCATCCTGGCCGCCGACCAGATTCTGGTGGTGGAGGGCGGCCACATCGTGGAACGTGGCACTCATCAGGAGCTCCTCCGGCGCGGCGGCACCTACGCCTCCCTCTACCACGAGCAGTTCTCCGACGGTCGCGTGGAGGCCCAGTGCGCCGACGGCGTGGTGGAAGCCGCCTCATAAGAGACGTCCAGGATAGGGCTCGTGCATTCTCCCGTCGTGGTCGCCCCGCGTGGCGACCAGCCCGGTGTGGTCGACGCCGGCGTCAGGCTGGCCGGCACTCGGGCCGGCCACTACGACTCGGTGATGCCGATCATGCACGAGCCCTGCGTCCAGGACGGCCACCCCGTGACAGATCACTCGCAATTGTTGTAAGCTCAACTAAATGCATGTGGGGAAGGTGCCCTGGTGGAGATTGAGACCCGCTCGACGCGGAAACCGAAACTGATGATTGTGATTGCCAGCACGCGGCCGGGGCGCGTCGGCGGCGTGGTGGCCGACTGGTTTGAACGGCGAGCCCGGGAGGAAGGTGACTTCGACCTCGAGGTCGTCGATCTCGCCGCGCTCAACCTTCCTTTTATGGATGAGCCCAAGCATCCCCGCTTCCGGCAATACATACACGAGCACACCAGGGCCTGGAGCCGGATGGTGGAGGCGGCGGATGCCTTCGTCTTCGTCATGCCCGAGTACAACTACGGCTTCAACGCTCCCATCAAGAACGCGATCGACTATCTCCATCACGAATGGCAGTACAAGCCGGTGGGCTTCGTGAGCTACGGCGGCATTTCGGCCGGAACGCGCGCCGTTCAGATGCTGAAGCAGGTGGTGACGACCCTCAAGATGTATCCGGTGGTCGAAGCGGTGCAGATTCCCTTCGTCCAGCAGTTAATCAAAGACGGCCGGTTCGAGCCGAACGAGATCCTGGAACAAGCCGCCGACGCCATGCTCGCCGAGCTGTACAAGCTGACGGAGGCTCTGACCCCGTTGCGGCAAGAGGCAGCGGAGAGAGCGCCGGCAGGTGCCTAGCACCTAGCAGATCGGTTCCCGCGTCCATCTCCGTCGAGACGCCTCCCGACATGACCGATCCGTGCGGTTCGTCTGTCGGTGGGCCGGGGCGGGATGGGACGGCATGCTTCCCGTGCGGCCGAGCGCAGCTAGGATCCGCGCAGGGCGCGGATGAACTCGGCCGGCTTCTCCAGACTCAGAATCAGGGTGCCGAACTGCACGTCGACTCCTGCCTCGGTCGAGGCCTTGCCTGAGTAATTCGGCGCAACGGTTGTGCCGTTCACGGCGCGGTCGAAGTTGATCCGGACCAGGCCCTGGTACGAGGTGACAACACAGATGGTGTCGCGCCCCAACTGCTCGACGGCGGCCGAGATGCCCATGGGGAAGTAGACCCGAGGGCGCGGGTCCGCCATGTCCTCCGCCGAAGCGACGCGCGTCCGATCGATGGAAGCATTGAACTCGGGCCCGAAGTGCACCACGAGCTGATCCGATGTCACATCCACATCGATGTTGCGGCTCGTGACGTCCGGCAGATTGACGAGCGCGCCTTCGTCCACCGCAAAGGAAAACTTCATCTCCCCTCCGATCCTCGTCCGAAATTCACTTTGCGTCCGATCCGAGTCTACCTGGTGCCTACACTATCTCGTGACCATCCGTGTGAAGCGCGTCTACGACGATCCGTCGCCGAACGACGGCCGCCGCGTGCTGGTCGATCGCTACTGGCCTCGCGGTCTCAGTCGCGAGGCGGCCGCCCTCGATGCCTGGGAACGCGATCTGGCCCCGACGCCGGACGTGATCCGTGACTTCGGACACCGTCCCGAGCGCTGGGCCGCGTTTCGCGACGCCTACCGTGCCCAGCTGGCGGCGCAGCCGCCGGAGCATCTCCGGGCCCTGGCACAGGGCGCCGTCAACTCCACCCTGACGCTCCTCTTCGCCGCCCGCGATCCGGAGCACAACAACGCCCAGGTCCTCGCGGAGTATCTCGGCGATTTGCCCTGACCCGGCGGGCAAGGGCCGATTGTCACGGTCGCAGAGAAGCCGAAATTCCCTCTTGATATGACGCGGTTCAGGGCATACACTTCCCCTATGAACCAACAGCCCGTCACTCTCCGGCCCCGAGGCATGGGGATGCGCCGCTGGGTCATGGCGTTGCTGATCATCGCTGCTCCCGTCCTTGCCTGCGGTGTCGGTGTTGGGCTGGTGGCCGACGGCTACAGCCTGAACTGCAAGAATATCGACCGCGGCATCGAGATTCAGGTCACGAACTGGACGGCCAGCACCGAGCTCAGCATCCCGATCCCGGCCGGTCAATGCCCCAGCTAGGAACCGCCTAGGCGCCGGCCACGCTCCTCGGCGTGGCAGCGGCGGCAACCTCCTCGACAATACGGTAGAGGTCGTCGATATCGAACGGTTTCGGCAGGAACCGGATGCCACGCCGTTCCAGGTCCGCCTGGCCACGCTGCAGATCATCAATGGCCGCCGAGCAGACGATGATCGGCATCCCGACGGTGCGAGCGTCACGCTCCAGCAGGGCGATGACGTCCCAGCCCGAGAGACCGGGGCCAAGACGCAGATCGAGCATGATGACATCAGGCCGCAGGCGCGGAATCTCTTGCAGCGCGCTGACGGCTTCGTCGTGCACGGATACCTGCCATCCGCGCTCCTCGGCGGCCCAGCGCAACAGATCGAGGAAGCCACTATCGTCATCGAGGCAGGTGATGCGCATCGTCCTCTCCGTCTCGGGACTCAAAGTCACCATAACACTGAACAAAGAAAAGTCAAGCGAGGGCGAGGGCCGGCCCAGGGCTCGTGCATGATCGGCATCGCCGGGTCGTCGTGGCCGGCCCGAGTGCCGGCCGGCCTGACGCAGGCGTCGACCACACCGGGCTGGTCGCCACGCGGGGCGACCACCACGGCATAATGCACGAGCCCGAAGGGCCGGCCCGTGCAACAAATCTCACCACAACCGTGTTGATAAAGATATGAACACCGACGATCGCGCCCTCTGCGATGCCCTGGCCGCCGATCTGGACGGCAATTTCGAGCACCTCGTGATCTCCTGGCAAGACCGTCTCTACCGCTTCGCGCTGCGCGTCAGCGGATCACCGTCAGACGCCGAGGAGATCGCGCAGGATGCCTTTGTCCGCTGTTATCGCGCGCTACAGGGGTATATGCCGGACCGCATCCGGGCTCTCTCGCTGCGCGCCTGGCTCTATCGCATCACCCTGAACGTGGCGCGCAACCGGCTGCGCCGGCGGACACCTCCAGGGGAGGAACTGGGGGAACATGCCGCCGGGACCCCGGATCCGGGGATGCTGGCGGTGAGAGCGGAGCGGGTACGGGATCTCCAACAGGCGCTAACGCTCCTGCCGGAGGTCCCGCGTGCCGCGGTGGTGCTGCGGTACGTGGAGGAATTGAGCTACGGAGAGATCGCGGGTGTCCTGGGGATCCCGGAAGGGACGGCGCGATCGCACGTGCACCGCGGATTGCGCACCCTGCGCGAATTGATGACGGAAGAGGTGACGGCATGACGATTGAAGAGATGCTGGCGGAGATGCGCCAGGTGACGGCGCCGGCGGACCTGCTGCCCGCGGTGATGCGACGGGTGCTACCGGCTGACGCGTATTTTCCCCTCGAGTCTCCACTGGGGACTGTCTATGTCGCGTACAACCAGCGCGGCGTGACGCGCGTCTCCCTCGCGGCCTCGCCGGAGGAGTTTGAGACGCGCTACCGCGCGGAGACGGGCCGCCGCGCCCTGCCGGCCGAGGACGCCGCGCTGCAAGCGGCGGTGCGCGCGCACCTGGCAGGCCAGGAGAGCACGGTCCCCTTTGACCTGGATCGGGTGACGCCCTTCGAGCGCGAGGTGCTCCACACCGCGCTCCGCATCCCGCGGGGGCAGGTTCGCCCCTACAACTGGATCGCTCGCGAGATGGGGCGTCCCGGCGCCTCGCGCGCCGTCGGCACGGCGCTGGCCCACAACCCCATTCCGCTGCTCATCCCCTGCCACCGAGTTGTCCGGGCCGACGGGACGATCGGTCAGTACAGCCTCGGTGGCCCCGACGCCAAGCGCCGGCTGCTGCAATGGGAAGGCGCGCTCTTCGCGTAGGCGACGTGCGCCTCTCGCCCACCACCTCAACCCGACCGGCAGGGGGCAGGGCCTCGGCCCAACCGTAGGGCGGGACCGCGAAGCGTAGCGACGCCGTGTCCCGCCGCCTCCGTCATCCGCCCTGTTGATTCTGCACTGTCCACCCGTCCGAGCCCATTGGGACGAGTGACCGGCACGGAGACAGAGATACCGCGCTACACCTCATCTACCGCAACGTGCGATGCCACCACAACCTGTAGCGTGACGCCTCTGTCCTCATGTCACTCCCTCGTACCAAAGTGTCGATCTTGGTCGCCGTCCCGCATCCCCAACCGGCCGGCAACTCCCGCCGGTCTCGTACCCGAGGACGAGGGCGGCGGGACACGGCGCGACGCGCGGTACCGCCCTACACCAATCGCCACACCGGACGGTCACGAATGCAATCGCTTGATGGACAGACCCTTACCCGGCCGTCACACCCCGCAGAATATCCGCCAGCGGCCGCACAAACTCCGCATCGTTGTCCCAGTAATTGTGCGCCGGCAGCCCTCCTCCCGCGCCATGGGCGGCGTTGCTCACTTCAGTGTCACGCAGGGGGACAGGCAGAGTGTGTCCGGTGTCGGGGTCAGTCGCCGTATAGAGCTGCGACACACCGCTGGACGGCGGAACCGGGTCGCCGAGGCGCCAGCTGCGCGGCGGCTCGAGTGGATCGGCGACGGGATCGGTGGCGTCCCAGAAATTGGACCACGGCGTGGTGTTGATGCCGGACGCATCGGTACCCCAGTAGAAGAGGTCGACGTACTTGCGCAGCGGACTCCCGGCCGTGACGAGATGCTGCACTTTGGCGGCAGCGAAGGGCGGCATTTCGCGCAGCACGTCGTAGGCGAGGACGGTTCCCTGGCTGTGGGCGTTGACCACCAGGTGGGACACATCATCACGGCAGGCGAGGCGCAGAATCGCCTCGTGGACGAACCCGCGCACCCGCTCCCGCAGATCGTTGCGCGCGACGTAGGTCGTCACGTCATCGTCAAGCTGCCGGATGATGGCGAGCGGGCCGCTGGGCTGCGGCGCGGCGGCCGACGTCGGATTGGTGCCGGTGATGCGCGGCCGGACCTGCAGGCTCGGCGTGAGCCGCACGCCGGTGAGCGGCCGGTGCCGCGCAATCGCCCAGAGATCGGCGCCCGCGGACCGAAGTACTCCGGACACCGTCGTGTAGTGGCGCGCGGAGACAACCGCCTTGGCGAGCGTCTCAAGGTAGCGCCGGGATGAGGTTGCTGCTCTTCCAGCCCGGCATACACCAGCGCGACGTGGGCGATGGGATGCCTGCCGTCCGTCAGCGGCGCGCCGCTGGTATCGATCCGCCGGTGGCTGAGATCGCCCGCCTGCCAGTGGCCGATCCGCAGCAGTCCTTCCGCCGTTTTGCCGCTGCCCGGCGGCCAATCGCTGTGGACGTAGATGGCTCCGGTGCCGGCGGGGCGGCCGAACTCGGCGACGGGATCGCCGCCGAGGAGGCCGGCCAGATGCAGCCCGAGGCGCACCTGCAGGCCATCGGCGTATCCCAGCCTCCCGGCCTCCGGCGCGTGCTGAAAGCCGATACCGTGAATGGTGACGAGACAGGTGATGCCCGCCACAGCGATGAGATCAGGCGGCGGCGCGTGCCGTCTGGAGGGATCGCTCGATGAAATCGAAGTCGGCCGCCGGCAGGGTGTGCACGTTCCCCTGGAAGGCCAGATGCCAGTGCTCGATCGGCCACTTCTTCACGAATCCCAGCCCCGGCAGGAGATCGGCGGCCTTCACCGCGGAGTCGGCATCGAGGATCGTGTCCGCCCTGATCGGGAAACGCCAGGGATAATCCTCGCCGGGCTTCGACGTCCAGACGATGGTGTGATCCTCGTAGGCCGGGCCGGTAATGGTGGCCGTGCCGGCAAACGACTGGATGCCGGTGAGATACCAGAGAAGCCGATCTCCCGCCTGCATCTTCGCCGCCTTCTTGCCGTGCCGGCTCTTGATGCCCTGAAGGGTGAAGCCCAATTCACGTGTCCTGGCGAAGTTCTGAGGCGAGGTGACGATCATCCAATAGGTTGGGGTGTCGGACATAGCTGGTACCTCACATGGCAGAAATGCGCCTCAGGGTAGCAGAGAGTGGGAGCGGGCGAACCCTGTCCAAGGAGCAGATAGGTGCCCGATACATCTCGTTAGGCCACATCAGCCGATCTCCGTGAGCAGCGCGATAGAGCCCTTGGTGCCCCACTGGCTCCGCAGCCCCTTATCAGAGCTGCTCTCCGTGCCGCCGGAACAGCATGCAGTGGCGAGCGTGTCTAGTCGTCTGTCTCCATGAGGTTCCAGATAGCCGGCATGACCCCGTCGAGTCCCTCTGGTCCGATGGTCACCATAACGTTCTCGAGGACGTCCTTGTTGTACGGCGCATATCCCAGCCACTGATCGGCCCGCGCTCCATCCAGCACCATCAGAACGTGCTCATTCCCCGGTGTACTCGGAAGCGTGTCGTCCAGCATGTCTTCGATCTGACAGTACGGATGGCCAAAGGGCTCTTTGATAAATCGAGTGTAGGCGTCGAGATCGAACCAGGATGCCCAGCCACCGGATATGACGAGGATGAACCGGTTGGCTCTGTCCAGAGCGGCATGATAAGCCGCCTGCTGCTCGTCCTGGCTCCCGTAGGCTCGCGCCTGGTATCGTCGCACCTCGATGTCTGCGGTCCGGAGACGGGCGGCGATGTCGTCTGCCCTCGCGTCCGTTTCCGGCATCGATGCCACGCAGACGACGATCTGCTGCTCCACATCTGCCTCCTGCCGGTGGTGCGCCTCGACTGATACGGGCCTCAAACAAGAGCATAGCCGAGATCCGGATCTGTGTCCTGCCGGTACGTCTTCAGCCTGAGAGCATGACTCGGGCACTGTTCGGTGAACCAGATCAGGTTGTCGTCCTGATCGGCGGCGCCGGTGAGGGTCCCCGCGGGGTAGGATCCGAAGAAAATAATTTGGTGCGGATTGGCAGCCTCGACAAGCGGGCGCACCAGTACGTCGAGAGTCTCGCTGGTGACAACCAGCTGATCGGAACGATCACGCCGTTGGTGCAACTACCTGACGACCCTTCGTCTCACATCTACCGTACTGTGTGAGAGAGCCCATGGAACGCACCAGCAACGGCCGCACGATCCGTCTCGTGCAGGGCGACATCACCCGATACCCGGCCGATGCCATCGTCAACGCCGCGAACTCGGCTCTGGTGCCGGGTGGCGGGGTCTGCGGTGCCATTCATCGCGCCGGCGGACCGGACATCGCGCGCGAATGTGCGGCGATCGGCCACTGCGACACCGGCGATGCCGTCGCCACCACCGCCGGCCGGCTCCCGGCACGCCACGTCATCCACGCCGTCGCTCCCATCTGGCGCGGCGGCACCTTCGGTGAGGACGATCTCCTCTCTTCCGCCTACCGCCGCAGCCTGGAGGTCGCCGACGAGATCGGCGACCGCACCATCGCCTTCCCTTCGCTCGGCGCCGGGATCTACGGCTACCCGGTCGAGCGGGCGGCGCCCCTGGTTCTGAAGACGATAGCGGACTACCTCGAGGGGGAGACGGGCATCGAAGAGGTGACCATGGTGCTGTTCACCGACGAGGATCGGCAGGTGTTTCGGCGCGCCATGGAGACGATGGACCTGACTTGAGCGCCTCATAGGCACGCACCGCGCCTTGAAGGACTCGCAAGTGATCTGCCACCAGCGACCAGAATAAGCTCCTGTTGCTCAGCGCCTGCCCTAAGCGGTACTCCGACAACGCAACGCGCGCGCCGATGTACCACATGCCCGCGTTCACCCTCATGTGATTCACTCTCGCCCGCCGGCTGGCCTCGACAATGGCGCCGGCCTGGTCGTCTGCGGCCCCGATGCTGATCTCCGCAGCCCGTTGCACCCACACGTCAATGGGCTGCAGCAGTTCGCCGTCGGTGTCCCCGGCCAGGCGCGAGACCAGGGCAATATCACGCAGCCAGAATGACGCGATCTTCGTTCCCACCCCGTTGATCCCGGTCAGCTGGGTGTGGATCTCTCTGGTACTGCCGGATTGCAGCGCAGCTCGAGACCGTCCGGCCAGCGTCGATCCTCCGTCTCTCGCCAGATCTGCCGCGTATTCAACCACCGACATCTGCCGGGCAACCTCCGACGTAGCCAGGGGATTGTTCCGTGGGTTGGCCCTGAGCTGCGCAAGGAACTCAAGGAGCTCGACGTACTGGTCCCAGACGCAACGTCCGAGGCCGGGGTCCGTGAGTGCTCGTCCCTCCCCCTGCTGGCCCCGGATCACATCGACCGCCGCCTGGGAGTAGATGCGGGGCGCACCCTGACGCTCGTATGCGTAGCCGCCCAGGAACAGGGCAAGGCTGTCCCAGGGATCATGGAACGGGTCGAGTGACTGCGGCCAGAAGGGCCCGTACAGCGCTCCAAGCTGCTCAAAATCCGTGAGGTCAACGCGCTGCATGGTTACCCCTAAAAGTCCGCCAGGTGGCCGGCCGCACACAGCCATCGCCCGAGACGGATGGCGGCACCGAGTGTAGCAACTCGTGACCTCGGCTGGACGGCGTGCACGCCACTTGCGTTTGTGACATAATGCGCGTTGCGTGGAGGACACGTGGGGACGCAAGGACGGACCAGCCTCGCCGGGGACATCAGGACGGCGATTCGCGAAGCAAAGGATCAGTACTACCGGCTAGTTCTAGTAGTCGGACCGAGCGGTGCCGGGAAGACCGGCATCCTGCGCGAGCTGGCCGGAGAGACCGGCGCCCCGTTCGTCAACGTCAACCTGGAGCTGGCCGGCGCCCTTGAGGGACTGACCGGGGAGGAGCGGGCGCTCCGGGCACCTCAGATTCTCGATGACCTCCTGCCTGCCGGCGCGCCGCTCGTCCTCCTCGACAACCTTGAGATGCTGTTCTATCCCGATCTCCGGCTCGACCCGATGGCTGCGCTGAAGCGCCTGGCCCGTCACCGAACCGTCGTTGCCGCCTGGACCGGGCACAGGACCGGGGAGAGGCTTAGCTACGCCTCTCCCGGCCACCGCGAGTATCGGACCTATCCCACGGGAGATTTCCTGGCGGTCACCCTCACCTGACGGCGAACCGTCCTCTAGAGAGCGAGCAGACATGAATTACGGCGATCTGATCCAGTTCGAGCCCATCGAGTCCGTCGTCCAGCTGCGCTCCGCCGACAGGGAGCGGCAGGCAAAGCGGCTCGTCTCCAGCTACGTCATCTCCGAGCAGATGGCCGAGAAGCTCACCGGCGTCATCATCCCCGAGCTGCAGTTCGAGGAGCCGCACGACAATATGGGCCTCCTCATCGTGGGTAATTACGGCACCGGAAAATCGCACCTCATGTCGGTCATCTCGGCCGTCGCCGAGCATGCCGAACTGGCGGGGGAGTTGCAGAGCCAGGAGGTGGCGCAAGCCGCCGCGCCCATTGCCGGCAAGTTCAAAGTGATCCGCACCGAGATCGGAGCGACGACGATGTCGCTGCGCGAGATCATAACCGCCGAACTGACCGACCACCTCGCGGCGATGGGCGTGGATTACCGCTTCCCCGCCGCCGACCAGATCGTCAACAACAAGTCGGCGTTCGAGGACATGATGGCCGCCTTCAGCGCGGTGTACCCCGACCAGGGTCTGCTTCTCGTCATCGACGAGCTCCTCGATTACCTCCGAGCGCGCAAGGATCTCGACCTCATTCTGGATCTCGGCTTGCTCCGCGAGCTCGGCGAGGTCTGCCGGGATCTCCGCTTCCGCGTCATCGCCGGTCTGCAAGAGATGCTCTTCGACAACCCGCGCTTCAGCTTCACCGCATCCTCGCTGGCGCGCGTCAAGGACCGCTTCGAGCAGATTCAGATCGATCGCACCGACGTGAAGTACGTCGTCGCCGAGCGCCTCCTCAAGAAGACCGCCGACCAGCAGGTCAAGATCAGAGACCACCTGAGCCCCTTCCCCAAGTTCTACGGCCACATGAACGAGCGGATGGAAGACTTCGTCCGCCTTTTCCCGGTCCACCCCGATTACATCGACGTGTTCGACCGCATCAGCTACGCCGAGAAGCGGGAAGTCCTCAAGACGCTCTCGAAGGAGATGCAAGAGCGCCTCGACCGCCCGGTGCCGGACGATGAGCCGGGTGTCATCGCCTACGACAGCTACTGGGAGACGCTCTCCACCAACCCCGGCCTCCGCGCCGTTCCGGAGATCCGCGAAGTGGTGGACTGCGCCCGTGTCCTGGAGGGCCGCATCGAGGCAGGCTTCCCCCGTCCGGCGTCCCGACCGATGGCGATCCGCATCATCCGGGCCCTCGCCATCCAGCGCCTCACCACCGGCGACATCTACTCGAAAATCGGCGTTACCGCCGAAGAGCTGCGCGACGGCCTCTGCCTCTTCGATCCCACCTCGGCCGAGCTCGGCGGGGATGTCGCCGAGAACCTCCTGACTCAGGTCGAGAGCGTCCTGGGGCACATCATGCGGACCGTCAGCGGGCAATTTATCTCCCGGAACGAGGAGAACGGACAGTACTACCTCGACCTGAAAAAGAACGTCGATTACGACGCCCGCATCGCCAACCGCGCCGGCTCTCTGCAAGAGAACGAGCTGGATCGCTACTACTACGAGGCGCTCCGCCAGGTCGTGCTGGAGGATCCGGACGCCGGCTCCTACGTCACGGGCTACGAGATCTGGGAGTACGAACTGGAGTGGACCGAGCGGCGGGCGACCCGCCGTGGCTACCTGTTCTTCGGCGCGCCCAACGAGCGCTCCACCGCCGTGCCGGAGCGCGACTTCTACCTCTACTTCCTGCAGCCGTTCGCGCCGCCCAGGTTCCGGAACGAGCAGCGTCCCGACGAAGTCTTTTTCCGCCTCAAGCCGGACGACGATCTGATCGAGATACTCAAGAAATACGCCGCCGCCCGCCTCTTGTCGGCCGACGCCACCGGCGAGGCCAAGCGCTCGTACAACGAGAAGGCCGACGACTATCGCAAACGGCTCACCGGCTGGCTGCGCGACCACATGATGCTGTACATGGAGGTGTCGCACGGCGGAAAGAGCAAGGCGCTGCTGGAGTGGCTGAAAGGGAAGAGCGCCGCGGTGCAGGGCGCGAGCGCCAACGTGCGCGACGCGATCAACGCCGCCGGCTCGGTCTGCCTCGCGGGTTGGTTCGAGGAAGAGGCGCCGCGCTACCCGAAGTTCTCGGTCCTCATCACGGCACGTAACCGGCCGCAGGCCGCGCAGGACGCGCTCCGCGTGCTGCGTGGCACGGTGACCCAGCAGGGGACGGCCGTCCTCGACGCCCTGCAGCTCCTCGACGGCGACCAGATCGTGCCGCGCCGGTCCGAATACGCCCGCTACATCCTGGACATCCTCAATCGGAAGGGGCAGGGGCAGGTCGTCAACCGCGACGAGATTATCACCGACGAAGGGGGCGTGGACTACATGGCCCCCCACGATTTCCGGCTCGAGCCGGAGTGGGTTGCCGTCCTGCTGGCGGCGCTCGTGTACAACGGCGATGCCGTGCTCGCCCTGCCCGGCCAGAAGTTCGATGCCGGCAATCTCGACATCCTGGTCACCACCCCGGTGGAGCGGATCGCCGACTTCAAGCACATCGAGCGTCCGCGCGAGTGGCCGCTCCCCGCCATCCGCGCCCTCTACGCGCTGGTCGACCTCCCTCCCGGGAACGCGCAACTGGTGACGCAGGGCGATGCCGGTGCGGTGAACGCCCTGCAGGGAAAGATCGGGGAGCTGGTCAAAGCGCTCGTCCTGGCCGGCCAGCAGGTGCAGAGCGGTATCCCCTTCTGGGGCGGCACGCTGCTCGACGCGCGTGAGCAGGAGGAGTACCGCAAGCTGCTGGACGGCGCCAAGACCTTTCTGGAGTCGCTACAGGCGTACAACACGCCGGCCAAGCTAAAGAACCTGCGCTACGACGAGCGAGAGATCGCGGCGCAGCAAGCCGGGCTGGAGGCGCTCGCGGCCGTCGACGCTCTCCGCGGCATCGCGGCGGAGCTGGGGCCGCTCGCCTCCTATCTCTCCCAGGCGGAGATCGCCCTGCCCTCCGGCGATGCCTGGGTGCAGGACGTAGACCGCCGGCGGCGGGAGCTGCTGGACGCGCTGCGCGCGCGGGGAGCTTCGGCAGCCCCGGCGTTGCGCGGCGAGCTGCGCCGGACGCTGGAGGACCTGAAACGCCGCTACGTCGAGACCTATCTGACTCTGCACACCCGCGCCCGCCTCGGCATGGCGGACGATCGGCGCAAGAAAGCGCTGCTGAATGATCCGCGGCTGAAGGAGCTACGCCGCCTCGCCGGCATCGAGTTGATGCCGGCGGCGCAGCTGCACGACCTGGAGACCGAACTCGCCTCACTCCGCACCTGCACCGAGCTGACCGACGCCGAGATGCAGACGCACGCCATCTGTCCGCACTGCAGCTTCAAGCCCGTGAACGAGGAGGCCGCGATCGCCGCCGACCGAGCGCTGGCCAACGCCGATGAGGGCCTCGATCAGCTGCTCGCCACCTGGACGGCAACGCTGGCCGATAACCTGGCCGACCCGATCGTGAAGGACAGCCTGACCTATCTACCGGAGAGCCAGCGCGAGCCCATCGAGCGGCTCATTGACACCGGCCGGCTGCCGGACCCGCTGAGCGATACCTTTATCGAAGGTGTACAGGAAGTCCTTAAAGGCTTCAGCCCGGTGACCGTCAGCGCCGCCGACCTCGGGGCCGCCCTCGGCAACGGCGGCGCGCCGGCCCGAGTGGACGAGGTTCGGCAGCGCTTCGACGACTTTCTGACCGACAAGACGCGGGGCAAAGACCCGCAGCGTGTACGCATCGTACTGGAATAAGGGGAAGACGTGGCAGAGGTATCGCTGTTTGGCGAATCGGATGAGCGGGAAAGCGGTCCGGTCGAATGCCTGGGCAAGACGTTTCCGAACGATAATGCCCGCCGTGAATACTTCCTGGGCATCCTGGCAGAGAAGCTCAAGGATCCCGACTTTCGGGCCATCGAGGGCTTCCCCATTGGCTCCGACGAGGATATTCTGCGCCTCTCCGACCCGCCGTACTACACGGCCTGCCCGAACCCCTTCCTGACGGACGTCGTCGGCAACGGTGCGGCTGAGACCGTAGACGACTACCACCGCGAGCCGCTGGCAGTCGACGTGAGCGAGGGGAAGACTGACCCGTTTTATGCCGCGCACTCGTACCACACCAAGGTCCCCTACAAGGCCATCGTCCCGGCGATCCTGCACTACACGGAACCGGGTGATCTGGTAATGGACGGATTCGCGGGGTCAGGCATGACCGGCGTTGCCGCGCAAATGTGCGGCCGGCCGGACGCCGAGTTGAAAGCTTCGGTCGAGGCAGCCTGGCACGAAGCGGGACAGGGGACTCCCAGGTGGGGAGAGCGGCCTTCGATACTCAACGACCTGGGTCCGGCCGCGACCTTTATCGCCTCCAACTACACGATCCCCTTCGATGTGGGGCGTTTCGAGAAGGAAGGCAAGCGGATTCTCGCCGAGCTGGAGCGAGAGATTAGCTGGATGTATGAAACGCTGCACGCCGACGGGAAGACAGTGGGTCGGATCGATTACACCGTCTGGAGCCAGGTATTTGCTTGCCCGAACTGCGGCGAGGAGGTCGTGTTCCTCCGAGAAGCGCTCGACCCCGAGACGAAACGTGTCCATGAGACCTTCCCGTGTCCGCACTGCACCGCCGACCTCACCAAGGACAATCTTGAAAAGGTGCTGGAAACGCTTGTCGATCAAGCGACGGGTGAGGCGTGGCAGCGTATCCGACTGGTTCCCGCGCTCATCGCCTACCACATTGGCCGCTCCAAGTATGAGAAGGTTCCGGACGAGGACGATCTGGCCACGCTGCGACGGATAAGTGAGCTCGCCTTGCCGGCCGGCGTGCCCACCAACCGATTTCCAATCGAGGACATGTATCACGGGTCACGGCTCGCGCCCAAGGGGTTCACGCACGTCCACCACCTGTACCTTCCACGAGCCGCGCAAGCGCTCGGCCGGCTGTGGTCCGCTGCGGAGGCGATCCAAGATGCGCGTCTGCGCCACATGATCCTGTTCTTTGTCGAGCAGGCGATTTGGGGCTTGTCGGTTCTCAACCGGTACAGTCCGACACACTTCTCCCAGGTGAATCAACAACTGAACGGAGTTTATTACGTCGCCTCGCAGCACGCCGAGGTCTCGCCCTGGTACATCCTCGATGGAAAGCTCCAGCGTCTCGTCAGGGCGTTCAAGAGCAGTGGAATGACAAACACCGGCGTCACGACCGAGACTTCGAGCACGACCACCCTCCGCCTGCCCGATGGCTCCGTTGACTACATCTTCACCGACCCGCCGTTCGGCGAGAACATCTACTACGCCGACCTCAACTTCCTCGTCGAGTCGTGGCACCGCGTCTGGACGAACTCACAGCCGGAGGCGATTGTCGACCAGGCGAAGCACAAAGGTCTGCCCGAGTACCAGCACCTCATGCAACGCTGCTTTGAGGAGTATCACCGCGTCCTCAAGTCAGGCCGCTGGATGACGGTCGTGTTCCATAACTCCAGCAATTCCGTCTGGAATGCGATTCAGGAGGGGATGCTCGCGGCCGGCTTCATGATCGCCGACGTACGTACCCTCGACAAGCAGCAGGGCTCCTACCGACAGGTCACGAGCACGGCCATGAAGCAGGACCTGGTGATCTCTGCGTACAAGCCGAGCGCCGAGTTTGAGAGACGAGTGCAGGCGTCCCAGGGCACGCCGGAGGGTGTCTGGGACTTCGTTCGCGCCCACCTGCGCCAGCTGCCGGTCGCCGTCACCGGCAAAGATGGCTCACTGCAGACGATTGTGGAGAGAACGAATCATCGTCTGTACGACCGCATGATTGCCTTCAATCTCCAGCGCGGCCTCACCATCCCCCTGGACTTCGCCGAGTTCCGCGCCGGGCTGGAGGACCGATTCCCGGAGCGTGACGGGATGTACTTCCTGCCCGATCAGGTCGCCGAGTACGACAAGAAGCGGCTCCGCGCCGAGCAGATCGAGCCCCTGGAGTTGTTCGTGAACAACGAGGCAAGCGCCATCCAGTGGTTGCGGCGCCGGCTGGAGGAGAGGCCTCACACCCAGCAGGAGCTGACCGGTGACTTCCTGAAGGAAGTCATGGCCTGGGATAAGGGCGAGACGCGCCTCGAGCTGCGCGAGCTTCTGCAGGAAAACTTCATCGAATACGACGGTGACGGTGACGTCCCGGGTCCTGTCCACAGCTATCTCTCGACCAACTTCAAAGATCTGCGCAACCTCCCCAAAGACGACCCCAGGCTCCGTGAAAAGGCCGCCGGCTACTGGTATCTACCGAACAAACGGAGTGAAGCCGACCTGGAGCGCATCAAGAAGCGGGAACTACTGAAGGAGTTCGACGGCTACGTGGCGTCGTCAGAGCGGAAGCTGAAGGTCTTCCGCAGCGAGGCCATGCGGGAGGGCTTCAAGCGTGCGTGGGAAGCGCACGATTATGCGACGATCGTCGCCCTGGGAGCGCGGATCTCGGAGGATCGCCTCGTCGGAGATCAGCGTCTGTTCCAGTACTACGACCTGGCCCTCATGAGGACGGGCGACGAGGAATGACGCCTCGACAGCGCCCGTCGTTTGAGCGCGCCAGCCGGCTCTACCCGCAACCGGTCGCGATCAGCTGCTGCCGCATCGAGCACGCGGCGCAGCCGCAGGATCGGCTCGCCGCCGTCATCAAGTGCGGCGAGGTTCTGACGCGCTACCTCTGCGCCGCTGCGCTCGCCTCCTTCGCCGCCCGCGACGATCTGTCTGCCATGCTCCCCGATGACATCCGGACCAGGCTGCACGGCCCGCTAAGCTGGGGAACCTTCCTGGCGGTGGTCCAGGCTGTCGCCGCTCTTCCGGCCGAGCATCCGCTCCGCGGCCCCCTCGCTCAGGCCTTTGTGGCGCAGGGCGATCGGCCGGCAGCGGCCGACGAGGCGCTGGTGAAGCTCCTCGAGTTGCGCAACGACGTCAGTCACGATCTGCAGGCCATGACCGCGCCCCAGGCCGCCGCAATCCTCACCGCGCGCCGGCCGGACGCCCTGCTGTACGAGGCGCTGTCCGCGACCCATTCGCTGCTTTCGCTGCCGCTCTTCGTCTTCGAGCTCCAGTATTTTCGCGCGGGCCAGGCGCGAGCGCGACGCCTCCTGCTCATGGGTGAGTCGGGCGACCCGGCGCCGGACGACATCGCCATCGACGGCTGCCTGACACACGACGATGCGCCGTATATCGCTGTCAAGGGCGGCGCCGTCCCCCTCGCGCCGTGGCTGGTCCGGCGTTACCTGCCGGCGGCCGGTCATGACGCGCTCTATATCCTCGACCGCATCGAGGAGAAGAGCCTCTCGTACCAGCCTCTGGGAGGTGAGGACGTCAGCCTGAACGGCGACCTGCTGCGCCGGGTGGAGGCGATCATGGCCGGTGAAGCGGTACCGGTGGAGCAGGTGCGCCTGGCCGACGGCACCACGCTGACCGCCGAGTGGAAGCATCTGAGCGATTCCCTGCTGCCCCAGCAGCCGATCCCGTGGGACACATTCGATGAGGATACCGTCAATTGGTATGCGGCGCGGCTCGGCGTCAAGCCCGCCTCGGCGCGCACGGCGATTCAGGAGCGCTTGATCGACGGCCGCAACCGCCTGAACCCGGATGACATCGCGCAGCTCACCCTCCTCTTCGGCACCGACGAGTCGGTCCGCCATACCCTGCACCGGCCCGTCCTCGACCTGCGCATCCGCAGTTCCGGCAGTCCGCGCTGGGATGCCCGGCTCGAGTGCGAGCAGAACATCTTTCGCTGCCTGGGTGCGGCACTCGAGTTCCTCCGGGAGCATCTCGACCTCGATGAGGCGACCCTCGACAACCTGGACACCACCGGTGGCACGGCGGATTACATCGCCGTTCGCGAGGCGATAGTCAATGCCTTCCTCCACCAGGACTACAACGATGCCTCGGCCCCGGCGCAGATCGATCTGGAGGCGGAGCGCTGCACCTTCTTCAATCCGGGACACGCGCTGGTCGCCGCCGCGCGGCTCATCGAGGGCGGCGTCAGCCACTCCCGCAACCCCATCATCGCCCGCGCCTTTCGCCTCATTCACTTCGCGGAGCTCGCCGGGACCGGCCTGCGCATGGTCCATCACGCCTGGCGAGAGGAACATCGCCGCCCGCCGAGCATCGCCTCCGATCCGGAGCACAACTCCTTCACCCTTGTCCTCGATTGGCACCGCCTCCTCGATGTGTCCGACACCTTCTGGCGCGAGAGACTCGGGGTCAAGGTCTCGCCGGAGGAGGCGCTGGCGCTGTCACTGGCGGCGGACGCCGGCGGGGCGACACCGGAGGAGATCGCTTCGGCCGCGGCGATCACGGTCGCTGCCGCGCGCCATGTGTCGGACGATCTCTGCAAAAAGGCGCTGGTCTATGAGCGCGACGGCCGGATCTTTATCCAGCGGCACCTCCAGGAGGTCGCTGACCAGGCGCGCCTCATCCAGTGGGTGAGTGGTCTCCTCAAGGAACGGCCCCGCACCTTCGATGAGCTGCTGCCGCTATTCGCGGGACACGTGAAGGGGCAGTTGACGGCGGACGAGGCGCGGGAGGAGCTCAAGGGGATCCTGGCACACTTCCTCGAATACCGGGGCGGTGAGCCGGTGCCGCGGCAGATTGCCCGGGCGCTCGCCGAGGGGCAGGTTCCGTACGACGGGGCGGCGCATGAGGGCCTCTGGTACGTCCCGGACCGCGAGAGCGCCGAGGATCGGGCACGCCTGCATGAGGCCGATCTATTGCGAGACTTCGAGGCCTTCCGCCAATCACCGGGGCGACGTGACATCAGCCTCGAGGCGCTACGCGCCGGCTTCCGCGACGCCTGGCAGCGTCATGACTATCGGACGATCGTCGCGGTGGGCGAGCATGTTCGCGAGGAACTCCTGGAGCGAGACGCCCAGGTACTGAACTGGTTCGACCAGGCACAGGTGCGGGCCAGGCAGAGCCGCACGTGAGCGGCGGCTCGTGACGGCCGGTGGACCGCGGTACATCTATCGCTCCGGTCCACGGACGCCGATGAATCTCACCCCGCGGCCCGACGTCGATACGGCGCACGATCCGAAGGGACTGTCGACATTCGACGAGCCGGGCATGGCCGCGCCGCGGGGTGGTAAAGTGCAGGTCATTGATACGGCCCGGCTGCAGAGCCTGCGGCTGGTTCACGATCCCGACGATGCCCATCACATCACGATCCGCCCCGAGTCGCAGGGAGAACTGGACGAGTGGGCCGCAAGTCGCGGACGAGAGGATTATGTGCACCCCCTCACGCGCGAGCTGCAGCAGGCGATAATTGACGAGAGGCGAGTGACGAGATGATAGAGACGATCGGGTCATCGGGAATCACAGAGGGATCGCTACGCGCGATCCTGGAGGGAGTTGTGACTCACCTTCGGTTCATCTCCCCTGACATTCACTGGCACTACGATGTCTCCGGTAGTGAGTCCTTCCCGTTCTGGGCCTATGCCTCGGCTGTGCGCGGATCGGGCCCGAGTGCCGATGAGGTGCTCGTGCTGTCGCTGCAGTGCCGGCGGGAGACGACAGGCGCCGCCGGGGTTGTGGACCTGTACGCCGAGGTTCTGCGCGATGACGGCATGATCCTGGCGGAAGGTCCGCATTTCGAGGTTGCCTTGAATGAACCGAGGGCCGGGTACGCGGTCGATGCGGACGTGGCACAACTGGCGTCCTGGCTGGAGGATCAGTCTCCCGTTATTGAGCAGGCGCTTTCCTGAGTGGACGTCCGGCTTCTCACCTCTCGGCATCCATTACGGGCGGAGATGGCAGCCGGTCACATTGGGACCGCGAACCGAGTGATCGCTGAACGCGGCGCGCAAGACCGATCGTTTGGTCTGCGCGTCGGGGCCGACTCCTGCCGCATTGGCGTGAAGACGGGGCATCATCCACCTATCGGGACTGCCTCCTGCTGTATTGGCATCAGAGGGGTCACCATCCTCTGGCTGCGGCCGGCTCGTGGCGTCTTGACATTAGAGGGGCCACCATGCCTGGTAGGGGCCGGCTCCTGCCGTGCCCGCTTGGTCCGTCGTGCCCACTCCTCGCGAGAATTCCCGCCGTCTGTCTTCCGCCCGTCGGCCAATCCCACCATGACGGCACGAGGGGTCAGGGCGGGCACGGCAGGAGCCGGCCCCTACGGCGTGAGGCCTTCACGCGGTGCTTGCGCCCGAGGCCGGAGGTGAGCGAGACGTACTCGCCGGGGACGTGGCTGCGAAGGGCGGCGGATGGCACGCCGTGCCGGATCGTTGAGGTCGAGACCTTATGGGGGCAAGCGATCTATACCGTCTGGTTGCCGGCAGAGGATCGTCTGGAGCGGTTACCGGCGTCTGGCGTGTGCCTACCGGACGAGAGCACCCTCCCGCCGGCCTCGCAGATCTCGTATGTCGCGGCCGCCGCGCGGATTCTTGATGCGACGCAGCGTGACGAAATCCTGGCGCCGCTCCAGGCATCGGTTATCCCGCTGCCGCATCAGATTCATGCCCTCAAGCGCGCTATTACCGGCGACGATGTGCGTTTTCTGCTGGCGGACGAAGTGGGACTCGGCAAGACGATCGAGGCCGGGTTGATCCTGCAGGAGCTGAAGCTGCGCGGATTGGTGCGGCGAGCGCTGGTCGTGGCGCCCAGGGGGCTCGTCACGCAATGGGTCGCGGAGATGCGCACTCACTTCGGCGAGGAGTTCCATCTCATTCAGCCGGGCGAAGCGCTGCCTCATCACTCCTCGGACGGCACGATCTGGCGCGCTTTCGATCAGGTCGTCTGTCCCATGGACTCGGTCAAACCGATCGAGGCGCGGCGTGGTTGGTCGCCGCAGCAGCTCGCGGAGTACAACCGCCCACGCTTCGACGATCTGATCGACGCCGGCTGGGACCTGATCATCGTCGACGAGGCGCATCGTCTCGCCGGCAGCAGCGAGTACGTGGCGCGCTACCGCCTGGGGCAGGGCCTATCGGCCGCTACTCCCTACCTTCTCTTGCTCTCCGCCACGCCGCATAACGGTAAGAGCGATGCCTTCCATCGCCTCATCACCCTGCTCGACGAACGCGCCTTCCCCGATACGGCCAGCGTGGTGCGAGAGCGGGTTCGTCCATACGTGATTCGGACGGAGAAGCGGCATGCGGTGGATAGTGACGGCAAAGCGCTCTTCCGGCCGCGCCACACGCGGATGCTGCCCGTGCGCTGGGATCGCCACGCCGATCAACAGCGCCTGTATGAGGCAGTCACCGAGTATGTGCGTGAGGGATATAACGCCGCGCTCCAGGATCGCCGCCGGCACATCGGCTTCCTCATGATCCTGATGCAGCGCCTCGTCTCCTCCTCGACAGCGGCGATCCGCTCGGCCCTGGAACGGCGACGTGACGCTCTGCGTGAGCCGGACAGCCGGCTCAGCGTCATCCCGGCGTCCGCCGAGGAGGAGTGGGAAGATCTCGATGCGGCGGAGCAGGCGGAGCTGGTGCTACAGCTGCGGCAGGCCTTCGGGAGCGAGCTGGACGAGATCGAGCGGCTGCTCGCGCTGGCCGAACGCGCCGAGGCGCGCGGTCCCGACGCCAAGGCGGAGGAGCTTCTCGCGCAGATCTATGCCTTGCAGCGTGCCGAATCCGATCCGCATCTGAAGGTACTGATCTTCACCGAGTTTGTCGCCACGCAGGAGATGCTCGCCTCGTTCCTCGCTGATCGCGGCTTCTCGGCCGTCTGCCTCAACGGCAGCATGGATCTGGAGGCACGGGGCCGGGTGCAGAGCGCTTTCGCCCGTGACGCTCAGATCCTGATTTCCACGGATGCCGGTGGGGAAGGCCTCAACCTCCAGTTCTGCCACGTGGTCGTGAACTACGACATTCCCTGGAACCCGATGCGGCTGGAGCAGCGGATCGGCCGGGTGGACCGCATCGGACAGACGCACGCGGTTCAGGCGCTCAATCTGGTGCTGGAGGAATCGGTCGAGCACCGCGTCCGCGACGTCCTGGAGGAGAAGCTCGCCGTGATCCTCCACGATCTCGGCGTCGACAAGACGGGAGACGTGCTTGATTCGGCGCAGGCGGGAACGATCTTCGATGATCTCTATCTGCAGGGCATCGTCAACCCGGAGGGACTGGAAGAGCGCATCGGTGTCGCCCTGGAGGAGATCCGCCGCCAGGGCCAGGAGGTGGTCGGCGCCGCAGCGATCCTGGGAACCGATGATCCGGCCGCCGCGGATGCCCGTGATCTCACGCAGCATCCGCTGCCGCACTGGGTGGAGCGCATGACCGTCTCCTATCTCGGCGCTCACGGCGCCTGCGAGCAGCAGGGAGGGATCTGGGCACTCCGCTGGCCGGACGGCACGCGGCACGATGCCGTGTTCACCGCCGCCGATGCAGCGCGCCACCCGCAGGCGGAGCGGCTTTCCCTGGACAATGATCGCGTACGGCGCCTGGTTGACGGTCTGCCGCGTCTCGTCGAGGGAGACCCGGTGCCGTCGGTGAGAGTGGAAGGTCTCCCCGCGTCGGTTGCCGGGTACTGGTCGCTGTGGCGGATCACCGCCCGCGCCGGTGGACGTCGCTTCACTCGCCTGGCACCCATGTTCCGCCACGACAACGGGCGGGTCTTTCTGCCCACGGCGCAGTTCATCTGGGATGCGCTGATCGCCGCGCCTCCGACCGTCCGCGGCATTGCGACCGGAGAGACGGCCGCTGTGCTGACCGAGGCGCGGCAGGCAATGGAAACGCATGGCGAAGCCGTCTATGGCGAGATGATTCGGATCCACCGTGAGCGTTTGGAGCGTGAGCGGGAGAAGGGGCACCGCGCCTTTACCGCGCGGCGCCGGGCGATTGAGCGGTTGGGACTGCCCGCTGTCAGGGCGCGCCGGCTGGCACAGCTCGAGATTGAGCGCTGGACCTGGCAGCGGGAGATGGCGGCACGGGAGACGGTGACGCCCGACCTGGAACCGGTGTCCCTGCTGAGGATCGAGGCCGGTGATGCCGTCGTGGCGTGACGAGATCGTGTCGCGGTTTGTCCCCGGTCTCGCACCTCTGACCATTGCCGTCGATCCCGATGACCTGCTGGCAGATGAGGTAATCGCCGCCGAGCTGCAGCATCGCGGCTTCGAGTTGATCCCCTTCGAGGATCACGTGACCTTCCGGCGCCGCTACGAGTCCGCCTACCGCGCTCCCCGCGATCGCGGCGAACCGGTGGAAACCTCTCCTATCCTCTGGACGGCCGGTGATCCCGCGGATCTGCCCGACGACCTGCTGCATGCGGGCCGGCTGGTACGCCTCTCGCCGGCGGATCTCTTCGCCACACTCGATTCCACTGTCGTGCGCGCGCTGGATCACTCGTCTCTCGACCGTCTGTGGGAGATTCGTGATGAGATTCGGCCCGAGCCGCTCACCGAAAGCGAGACAAAAGAGCTTCTCCTGCGGCGCCTCTTTCACATCGACGTTGCTGCCGTCGCACGTGCGGAAGACCTCCTCAACCTGCTGCTGATCCGGCACCATGCAGGGAATCGTTTGCCGGCGATCCTCGACGACTACACTGTGACCTCTCTGCGGCGCGAGGGGCGCTTCGCCGATTGGCCGCTGGAAACCCTGGTCCTCGATCGTGCTGCGTTCCTGCAGTTCTTGCAAGAACGCTGGCCGCTATTTCTGGAGCAAAAGGTCGCCGCGGCCACCGGCGCCGCGCGAGAAACGAACATCACGTATCACATGCAGGTTCCCGGGCCGCTCGACTTACCCTTCGACCATCCTCCCGTCCGGGCGCACATCGATACGCTCTTCCTGGACGGACGCCTGACTCCGGTCGAGCACGCCAGTGGCGACGTGCTGGGGCGGGATTGGGTGACCATCGGCATCCGGACCGACCCGGAAGTCGAAAGGCGGCGGCGCCTGGAGCGGCTGATGGGGGCGATCGAGTCGGATCTCAATACGGTCGGGGGAGCAGCGGATTGGCTCTCCCTGGCGGGGCGCTGGGGCGATCTCTCAGCACTACGCTACGCGTCGCCACTCCCGGGGGCGCTGGACGAACGCATCGGCGCTCTGCACGCGAACGTCAATACCGCTCTCCAGGACTGGCTACTCACCCACTTTGGTCCACTCTACAGCCGGCAGCGAACCATGGTGCACCAGATCCCCCGACTCCTGCGCCGTCACCGGGCGGAGAGCGGGCGCAAGATCGCCCTCCTCGTCCTCGACGGCCTCTCCCTCGCCGGCTGGCTGGTGGTCCGGAGCCGGCTGCCGGCCACGTTCCACTATGACGAGGAGGCGCTCTTCGCCTGGGTGCCGACCATCACGCCCGTCTCGCGCCAGGCTCTCTTTGCCGGAAAGATCCCACGAGACTTCGCGCCGTCCATCGGGACAACGAACCGTGAGGGGAGTCTGTGGGAAAGCGCCTGGGCCGACGTGGCGCGGCGGGACGAGGTGGTGTACCTGCGCGGCCTGGGCGGGGATGATACGGTCACCCGGGTGGACGATGCGCTCCGCCCGCGAACACAGATCATCGGACTGGTGCTGGATACGGCGGATAAGATCATGCACGGCGCTGTCCTTGGGATGTCGGCTCTACACGGCCAACTGGCGGCGTGGACCGACCGCGGCGTCCTGGCCGGGCTGCTGTCGATGCTGCACGAACGTGAGTATGATGTGTTTCTGACCTCTGACCATGGAAACGTCGAGGCGGTCGGTGTCGGCCGGCCGCAGGAAGGTGTGATGGCGGAGACGCGCGGCGCGCGGGTGCGGGCATACGAGAGCGAGGTCATTCGCGCTCGCTTTCTGGCGGCGTTTCCCAATGCGATCGCCTGGCCGCCGTCGTATGGGCTGCCGCCCGACTACTGGCCGCTATTGGCCGCCGCCGGCGAAGCCTTCGAGACCAGAGGGGAGCGGATCGTTGCCCACGGCGGAATCACCCTCGACGAGGTCGTCGTTCCATTTCTGCGCGTGATGATGGAGGATTCGTGAGTACCGTTCCGATAATTGGGTTCGACCGGCGTCTCGAGCTTCGCTGGCTGGAGCAGGCGGCCTCGCTGGCTCTCCTGGGCACACCGTCCACGGAGATTCGGCGCCTGCTCGCCGACATGCTGGCATCAGAGGCGGCCGATCCGGCGCAGGGGCGCGAGGGGCGCGAGAAAACGCTGAGGCTTCTGATGCGTATCTGGGTGACGCCGCGCGAGGAGGTCGCGCGGCTCCGTCAGGAAGGGTTGTCCCACCTTCGCCGGCTACCGTCCGAGCAGCATCTTCCGCTGCACTGGGGCATGACGTCGGCGGCGTATCCGTTTTTCGCGCACGTCACGGCAGCAGCCGGGCGGCTGCTGTCACTCCAGGACACGGTGGGTGCAGCGCAGGTGCAGAGGCGGCTGCAAGAGCAGCTCGGCGATCGTCAGTTCGTGTCCCGACCGGCACGCCATGCACTGAGAACTCTCGTCGGCTGGGACCTCCTGGCGGAGACGGGCGAGAAGGGTCTCTATCGGACAGGTGTCGGCCACAAGGTGGACGAAGACGTGGCCGGATGGCTGGTGGAGATCATCCTCCAGGGCGGGCCGCCGCGCCCCCTTCAATCTCTCTCACGCGATCCGGCCCTTTTTCCCTTCGCCATCCCACCTCTGCAGGCAACTCGCCTGGCCGGCCGTGCCGGCTTGAGGACGTTTCGGCAGGGCCTGGACGAGGATGTCATCGCTTCTGCCGGGTAGCGGAGGGGGTCGGCGTCACGCACATACGTTTACGCCCGTCCCGTCCAGGTAGCACCGTACCTCGCGGCAAATCTGCCTATCATGAATCCAATCCACCCACACCAGAGGACACTCCATGAGCGTGCTGCCACGGGGGACGGGGAAGCGGGTCACCATCGTGGTGGGGCATCACGAGCCGACCACGCGACGCGTGCTGCAGACGCTGCGCGAGGAGGGAGCCGGTGAGGCGCTGGTGATGCGCTCGATTGCCGCGCTGGGCCTCCTCGGCAATGTCGAGACGGTGCGGCTGGCCGATGTGGTGCCCGATCTCCCCTCCGTCATCCTCTGGATCGACACTGCCGCCCGTGTCGAGCGCATCCTGCCTCTTATCGAGCCGCTCATCACCGACGGCATCATCACCGTGGACGACGTCGAGATCGTGCGCGTCGCCACCAGTGTCGTGCCTGATCTGCCTCCCCACGTTCCCGTCGGCGACATCATGACGCGCGATGTCATCACGGTTGCCCCCGACACGCCAATGGCGGATCTGGTGGCGCTTCTCATCCGGCGGCGTTTGCATGCGATTCCCGTGGTGCAGGACGGACAGGTGGTGGGCATCGTCACCATCGGCGATCTCTTTCTGAAAGGGGGCCTGCCCGTCCCACCCGAGATCGCGGCCACGTTCGACACGCCGGCCTTTCACCAGGAGCTTGCCCACCTCACCCAGCCGCAACCGGATGTCGCGGCCGTCATGACGACACCCGTCACCACCGTTCAGCCCCACACCGATGTGCGGGACGCGGCAGCCCTCATGTGCGAGCGTGGTCTGCTCCGCTTACCCGTTGCGGATGCCGAGGGCGCGCTGGTGGGCATCGTGGCACGGGCCGATCTGTTGCGCGTGGTGGCAGGAGGGGCCGGCGAGCGGCCGTTGCCCCGTCCCATTCACCCCGGAGCCGACGGCCTCACTCCGGTGCGCGACATCATGATCCTCGATCCTCCGGCCGTCGCCTACAACGCGCCGTTGCGTGCCATCGTCGATGCGGTCCTCTCCACTCGCCTGCATCGGGCGATCGTCGTGGGCGGCGATGGGCACGTGGTGGGCCTCGTCAGCGATGCCGAGCTGGTCTGCCGGCTCACGCCGTCTCTGCATCCCTCCCGTCTCAATGCGCTCATGCATCACCTGCCGTTCATGCACGGTGATGCCGGGGAGGAGGACATGTGGCGGCTCACCACGGGCAAGTCGGCCCGCGACCTGATGCTGCCGGATGCCGTGATCGCGGCGGAGGACGAGCCGATCCGTGAGGTGCTGGCCGCCGTCATTCGCAACGAGCGCCAGGTCGTGCCGGTGGTGGACGACTCAGAGCGCTTGATCGGGGTGGTGGATCGGGTTGATCTCCTGTCCGTCCTGGTGGGGAGCGCCGCATGACTGACGTGGAACTGGTCCTGGATGCCCATGCCGTCCTGGCGGAGGGACCCTCCTGGGACGCGCGTGACAACTCTCTTCTCTGGACCGATATTCCCGCCGGAACCGTGCACCGCTTCGATCCCGCGTCCGGTGAGGATCACGCCTATGAGATCGGCCGGGAGATCGGGGCAGTGGTGCCCCGCGCGCGTGGCGGCTACGCCTATGCCCTCAAGGGCGGCTTCGCCGTGTCCGCAGACCTCGGCTCTCCCCTCGAGATGATCGCCGCCGTCGAAGCCGATCAGCCGGGCAACCGGATGAATGACGGCAAATGCGATCCGGCGGGGCGCTTCTGGGCGGGCAGCCTGTCCTATGCCGAGGCCGAGCCGCTCGGCGCCTTCTACCGCCTCGATCCCGATCACGGTGCGGCGCGTCTTCGGGGATGTCACCGTCTCCAACGGCCTCGGCTGGGATCCGAGCCGGCGACACATGTACTACATCGACACGCCGACCGGCCGGGTGGACCTCTTCGACTACGACCAGGCCTCGGGCGACATTCGCAATCGCCGCCCGCTCCTCCACATTCCCGCCGCCGCCGGCTACCCGGACGGCATGACGGTCGACAGCGACGGCTATCTCTGGGTGGCCCTCTGGGACGGCTGGGGTCTGCGCCGGTACGCCCCCGACGGCACTCTCGACCGCACCATCCCGCTCCCCGTCCAGCGCGTCACCAGCTGCGTCTTCGGCGGTCCGGATCTGGATGTCCTCTTCATCACCACGGCATCGGTGGGCGTGCCCGATGCCGAGCGTGCACGGCAACCCCATGCCGGCGCCCTCTTTGCTTATCGGCCCGGCGTGACGGGCATGCCCACGCATGGGTATGCAGGGTGACTGCATACACCTGATTCCAGTCCTCTGGCGGTTCGATTTCATGGAACCGCGCGGTATCGCTGGTTGGGGGTTCGATTCCATTGAACCGCTTCCCCTGGTAGGGGTTCGACTTCATCGAACCGCTCGGCCGCAGCCGAGCTTCCCCTTGACCATCAGACCCCTCATCCATGGCCACGCCCTCTGATTGCCGGTCGTTGCCTCGTACCCGGATGGACGATGTGGTGGGGGGACCGAAGCTGCGCTGCGGCGCAGTGGTTCAATGAATTGAACCACTACGTATGCGCCGAGGAATGGAACCGGGACGTATAGCTGATGAGGAATGGAACCGGTCGATCTTGCTGATGCGGTAGCTGGAACACGTCTTGCACGCAGTTAGCCGTACGGAAGGAGACCATCATGACCGAAGACGTCATTCCCGGGATGGATGATCCCGAGCGCTACGGTATTCAGGATCCCGAGGCTCCCGGCGAGCCGGATTATTGGGGCCATCCGCCCTCTACGCCCGTGCCCGGCACGGCCAAACAGACCCGCGATGAGCGGCTGGGACGCCGCAGCGGTCACCATGATTCATCCGAAGGGACCGGCCACGAAGGAAGCAGCGGCGGCCGCGGTGGTCACGGCGGCCATCACTAGGGAATGAGCGCCTCCCACCACGAGGCGCCCCACTCCCCCCTCCTGCCCGATGCCGACCGGCCCCATCTGCCGCCGGCATCGGACGGGACCGTCACTCCCACCGGCCGGGCCGGCCAACAGACCCTCCTGGCGGTACACGAGCATCTGCGCCAGGAGTTGGCGCAGATTCAGCACGCAGCCGCCCAGGTTGCGGCCGGACAGCTAACCGCCGCTGAGGCGCGCTCCCTCATCAACACCATGACGCTGCGCCAGAACTACTGGACGTTCGGCGCCTTCTGCGCCCAGTACTGCCGCGTCGTGACCGTTCATCACACCATCGAGGACCGCTACATGTTCCCCGCCCTTCGGGAGGAAGACGAGGCGCTGTCCGCCGTGCTGAATCGGCTGGGCGAGGAGCACGAGATCATCGCCGAGGTGCTGGACCGGTTCGATCGGCAGCTGGTGGACATGCTGGCCAACCCGGACGGCGTGGAAGAGATCCGCGCTATGGCGGAGGAGCTGGGTGACGCCCTTCTCTCCCACTTCGCCTACGAGGAAAACGAATTGCTGGGGCCGTTGGGGAGATCCTCGATCGTGGTGTGACGTGGCCCTCAACCACTCCTACTCCCCGACTGCTTGCTCCCTGGCCGGTAACCACCACTCCTCGGCTTGATCCGCCGGCACGGGCATGCTGACGTAATACCCTTGCACCCGGTCGCAGCCCAGGAGGGCGAGGCGGTCCATCGTGGCCCTGTCTTCTGCGCCTTCGGCCACCACACTGAGCGAGAGGTTGTGACCGAGATCGATGATGGAACGCACGATGATGGCGTCGTTCTCGTTGGTCGCCAGGTCGCGCACGAAGGCGCGGTCGATCTTGATCTCGGTCAGGGGCAGCCGGCGCAGGTAGCTCAGTGAGGAGTAGCCGGTGCCGAAATCGTCGATGGCGATGCGGACGCCCAGATCGTGGAGGCGCTGAATGGTGGCTCGCGCCAATTCCGGATCCTCCATCAGCGCGCTCTCCGTGATTTCGATGGAGAAGCGGCCGGGTGCGAGGCCACGGTCGCGTATCTGCGCGACGAGCGCGTCGGCCAGGGCGCGGTCGTGCAGCGCCCGCGCCGAAAGATTGACGGCGAGCTCACCGTCCCAGCCGCGTTGCGTCCACTCTTCCTGTTGGTCCAGCGCTCGCTCGACCACCCACATCGTCAGTGGGCTGATCAGTCCGGAGCGTTCCGCCAGTGGAACGAACTCGTCGGGCGACACCAACCCTCGCTCCGGATGCTCCCAGCGCAGCAAGACCTCGAACGCCTGCACGTGCCCGTCACTCAGATCCAGGACCGGCTGATAGAGCAGGCGGAACTGATCGAGCTCCAGCGCCTGCCGCAGCCCGGAAAGAAGGACAAGCCGGCTCTGGAGATCGATGTCGCGGCCGGGATCGTACACGGCACACCCAATGCCGGAACGCTTGGCATCGTACATGGCGATATCGGCGTGCTGCAGGAGCGCCGTGGCGTCCTCACCGTGGTCGGGATACAGCGCAATGCCGATGCTGCCGGAGATAACCACGCTCTGCTCACCCAGCCACACCGGCTCCTGCACCGCTTTCAGCACTTTCGCGGCAACCAGCGAGGCTTCCTCCGCCGTCACGTCGGTCACGACCAGGGCGAACTCGTCGCCTCCCAGCCGAGCGACCGTATCCGAGTCGCGCAGCACCCGATCCAGGCGTCCCGCCACCTCGCGCAGTAACTGGTCGCCACGGTGGTGGCCCAGTGAATCGTTGACGTCTTTGAAGCCGTCGAGGTCCATAAGGAAGAGCGCGAAGTTGACGCCGCGGCGGTGAGACGAGCGCGCCGCCTGATCCAGGCGGTCGTGCAGCAGGGCGCGGTTCGGCAGGCCGGTCATTGCGTCGTGCAGCGCCTGGTGCTGGACCGTTTCCAGCGTGGCGGTGCGCTCTGCCAGCATCTGCTGGTTGGCCTGATAGGCGGCGGCGTTGCTGATGGCCGCCGAGAGGGCGGACGCCAGCAGCTGGACGGTCTGTACCTCGCGCTGTCCGAAGGCGGACGGCTGGATCGAGGCCACGCGCAGCACTCCCACCAGCTGCTCCTCACGAAGCAAGGGAACGACGATCAGGGATCGCTCCTGGTACCGCCAGGCGATCTCACCGTTCACTCGCCGATCGGTCTCGGCATCGTCCACCCGGGCCACCCAGCCGGTACGCGCGCACCAGGCGGCAATACTCCCTTTCAGCGGAACACGCAGTCCCTGCGCCGCTTCCAGCGTCCCCACTCCCACCGTCGTGTGCAGGATGTCGCCGTCCAGCATGTCCACCGCCGCGCCGTCGGCTCGGGTCAGGCGGCGCGCATGTCCGGCGACGAGCGCATGGGCCGCGTCCAGGTCGAGATGCGTCTCGGCAATCTCACGCTGGGCGGCCACGATCGCGGCCAGTCTCCCCTCGCTTTCCAGCAGCTCACGCTGCGCCTCCCGCGTTCGGTCGAGCAGGGTCCGGGCGCGGTCGAAAAGGCGCCGGCTGCTGCTGTTGGTGAGAATCTGCCGCAGACTGGTCAGAGCGATGGCGGCGGCAGTGACGGCGACGAAGATGGTCTCCGTCCCGCGGGCAATCTCCTGGTCGGTGGAACGCCAGACCAGAAGAAGCGCGGCGACACCGGTCAGAGCGAGTGAAAGGTTGGCCAGCGTGCCATGGACCTGCCGCTCCGGGTCCAGCGACGGAAAGCGCTCGAAGGTAAACCCGGCGCCGGCGATCGAGAGCAGACCGATCATCCACATGACGTCGAGAAGAGTGCCCTCTCGATAGGTTCCCGCCAGCAGCAAGGGCGTCCAGAGGATGAACGGCAGAACCTGGCCGAGCAAGCCCACGAAGAGGGCGAGCATGCTGAAGTTGTGCCGAATCTCTCTTACCGGCAGCAGGAGAAGGGCGAACGGCAGGAGCGAGTACAGGATCGGGTAGAGAAGGGCGGTCGTCAGCCCTGGCGTGCTCAGAGTCGAGGACTGGATCTCCGACCAGAACACGGCAGGATAAACCAGGCCGGACACCTGCAGGATGACGCCCATATCCAGTCCGAGGAGGAGGCGCGCCTGGCCGGAGCGCGCGCCCACGATCAAGAGCCCGATCACGAAGCAGGGAACGAGCGCGATCCAGGCGATGTCGGAGAGGTTCGGAGAGGCGGGGAAATGGCCCGCCAGGTCGTAATAATCCCAGGCCAGCTGGCCCGCCAACCAGGAGGCGGTCCCCAGCGTGAAGGCGATCCAGCCCTGACGGGCCAGGCCGTCACTGCGCCGCGTGGCCGAGATGCACCCGGCAACCGCCACCAGGGCGCACAGCGTCCAGCCGGCATCGGTGAGATGGTGCAGCGTGATCAAGCCAAAGAAGCCCGCCGTATCGGCGGCGGCGATCAGCGCAACAAAAGCCGCGCTCGCCAGCACGAGGGCGGCGGCGCGCGAATCAATGCGGCGAGTTTTGCGCGTCTCCATAAGGCCAGACGATGCACACAGTAGCACATCTGGCGGGCCGTAAGAGACGCGCTCAGGGAGTAGCGGCCTCCGGTGGCTTGATCTCTTCCGGCCGCGTCACACCCGGCACCTCGGCGAAGTGGCAGGCCACCCAGTGACCCGGACGCTTCTCCTCGAAGGCGGGCGTCACCTGACTGCAGATGGGGCGCGCCTTGAAACAACGCGTATGGAAGGGACAGGCCGAGGGCGGATTGACCGGACTGGGAATATCGCCGGTCAGAATGATCCGCTGCTTGTTGCGCTCCTGAATCGGATCAGGCAGCGGAATCGCGGACATCAGCGCCTGGGTATACGGGTGCAGCGGGTGGTCGTACAGATCCTCGCTGTCGGCGATCTCCACCAGGTGGCCGAGATACATCACCGCCACGCGGTCACTGATGTGCCGCACCACGCTCAGGTTGTGGGCCACAAAGAGGTAGGTGAGGCCGAACTCTCCCTGCAGTTCCTCCATCAGGTTCAGGATCTGCGCCTGGATCGAGACGTCGAGGGCGGACACCGGCTCATCGGCCACCACAAACTTGGGCCGCAGCGCCAGGGAGCGAGCGATGCCGACGCGCTGCCGCTGGCCGCCGGAGAACTCATGCGGATAGCGATTGATGTGGTCGGGATTGAGACCCACCGTTTTGAGCAGCTCCTGCACGTACTCGCGCTGGCGCCGCTTGTCGCCCATCTTGAAGTTGACGAGCGGTTCCGAGACGATCTGGAAGACGGTCATGCGCGGGTCGAGCGAGCCGAACGGGTCCTGGAAGACCATCTGCATATCCCGCCGCAGCGGCCGCACCTGGCCCGGCGAGAGGTTGGTGATGTCCTTCCCCTCGAAGATCACTTGCCCGGCGCGAATCGGCAGCAGCTTGAGGATGGCGCGTCCCAGGGTCGTTTTGCCCGAGCCGCTCTCCCCCACCAGACCAAGCGTCTCTCCTTCGTAGACTGTCAGGTTGACGTCGTTGACGGCATGCACCGCACCGACCTGACGCCCCAGGAACCCGCCTTTGATGGGGAACTGGATGGTGAGGTTGCGGATCTCGAGGAGCGTGTTCTTGCCGTCCGTCATGCGGCTTTCTCCTTCACGGGATTCCAGCATGCCGCGAGGTGGCCGCCGGAACCGCCAACCGGATCAAGCGGCGGCATTTGCTGGCGGCAGATGGGGAGCGCGTTGGGGCAGCGCGGCACGAAGGGACAGCCCGGGCCTAGCGTCAGCAGATCGGGCGGCGAGCCCGGAATCGGATGCAGCGGCTGATCGCGCGGGAGGTCCAGACGCGGAATGGACTGTAACAGCATGTGCGTGTAGGGATGCTGGGCATGGTAGAAGATGTCGTCCAGCACCGCCGTTTCCACCACATAGCCGGCATACATGACGGCGACGCGCTGAGCCATGCCGGCCACCACCCCCAGGTCGTGCGTGATCAGGATCACCGAGGATCCAAACTCGGCGGAGAGGCCACGCATCAGATCGAGGATCTGCGCCTGGATCGTCACATCCAGCGCCGTCGTCGGCTCGTCGGCGATCAAGAGATCCGGATTGGTGGAGAGGGCGATGGCGATCATCACGCGCTGCCGCATGCCGCCACTGAACTGGAAAGGGAAGTCCTTCAGGCGCTGCTTGGCGCTGGGGATGCCCACTTTCATCAGCATCTCCGTCGCGCGGTCATACGCCTCTTTGCGGCCGACTCCCATGTGCTCCTGCACGGTTTCGGCGATCTGCCGCCCGATGGTGAGGAGGGGATTGAGTGAGGTCATCGGGTCCTGGAAAATCATGCCGATGTCTCCACCGCGGATACGCCGCATCTGGGACTCGGAGATGCTCTTGTCGACGCGGCGGATCTCGTTGCCACGCTTCTCTTCGCGGACATCGACGATGGGGGTGCCGCGGAAGAGGATGCGGCCGCCGGCGAATTCACCCGGCGGCTGCGGAATGAGACGCATGATGGAGAGCGCCGTCACGCTTTTGCCGCTTCCCGACTCGCCGACGATGCCGAGCGTTTCTCCCTTGTCGAGGTGGAGGTTGACGCCCTGCACCGCCCGCACGATGCCGGCATGGGTATGGAAGTAGGTGCGCAGGTTCTCGATCTGGAGGAGGGTGTCGCCCCCGGCCTCATCTGCCATGGGCTTGTGATCCTTACGATGCCATGCCGTAACGCCGGCACGGAGAAAGTGAGATGGTTTGTCCCATAGTAGCCATGGACCTGTATAGCGCCAAAGAAGAAGCAGACGACCCGGTCTACGCGCTCGCTTCCTCGGCGGGGCGCCAGCGCAGATCGGGCTGCCGGGCGGCCCGCGCCTCGTCCAGCCGGCTCACCGGGGCGTCGTGGGGCGCCCCACGCACGATCTCCGGGTTCTCCGCCGCTTCACCGGCGATGGCACGCATCGCCTCGATGAAGGCGTCCAGCGTGCCCTTGTTCTCCGTTTCCGTCGGCTCGATCATCAGCGCCTCCTCCACCGTCAGCGGGAAGTAGATGGTCGGCGCGTGGAAGCCGTAATCCATGAGGCGTTTGGCGATGTCGAGAGCCCGGGCGCCCTGTGCCTTCTGGCGTCTGGCGGAGAGGACGACCTCGTGCATGTTGGGACCGGGGAAGGGCGCCTCGTAGAGATCCTGGAGGCGCGCCCGCAGGTAGTTGGCCGCCAACACGGCATCCTCGCTGACCTGCGTCAGGCCCTGGCGCCCCATCTCACGGATATAGGTATAGGCACGGACCAGCATGGCGAAGTTCCCGTAGAAGGAGCGCACCTTGCCGATCGTCTGGGGGAGATCTTCCTGCAAGATGTAGCCGGCGTCAGCCCTCTCGACGATCGGCACCGGGAGGAAGGGCCTGAGGAACTCCTTGACGCCCACCGGCCCGGCGCCCGGTCCACCGCCGCCGTGCGGCGTGGTAAACGTCTTGTGCAGGTTAAGGTGCACGACGTCGAAGCCCATGTCGCCGGGGCGCGCCTTGCCCATGATGGCGTTGAGGTTGGCGCCGTCGTAGTACATCAGACCACCCGCCTCGTGGACGATGCGCGCCATCTCCTCCACGTCCTCCTCAAAGAGGCCGAGCGTGTTGGGATTGGTGAGCATGAGAGCAGCCGTGCGGTCGCTGACCAGCCGCCGCAGCTCCTCGATGTCCACGCGTCCTCGCGCGTCCGTTCCCACCGTCACCAGCTTGGCCCGCGCCATGGCGGCGCTCGCCGGATTGGTCCCGTGCGAGGAGTTGGGAGCGATCACCTCATCGCGGTGCTCGCCTTTGCTGCGCAGGTACGCCTGAATGATGAAGAGTCCAGTGAGCTCACCGTGAGCCCCGGCGGCCGGCTGGAGGGTGAAGGCGTCCATGCCGGCAATAGCGCCCAGCAGCTCTTGCAGCTCGTACATGAGCCGCAGGGCGCCCTGCACCGTGCTCTCCGGCTGCAAAGGATGGATATCCCGGAACCCGGGCAGGGATGCCGCTACCTCGTTGACCTTCGGGTTGTACTTCATGGTGCAGGACCCGAGAGGGTAGAAGCCGGAATCGATGCTGTAGTTCATCTGCGAGAGGTGGGTGAAGTGGCGGATGACATCCGGCTCCGAGACCTCCGGCAGGTTGGCCGGCGTCCGGCGGAGGTAGCGGGCCGGGATCATCTCCTCCAGCGGCTCCGCGGGCACGTCCGGCGCCGGTAGGGTATAGCCCTTGCGGCCCGGCGCACCCAACTCGAAGATGAGAGGTTCCGTCACGCCACACCCCCCGCGCTCTGCAGCGCCTCGACGGCCACTTCCGGCTGCAGGCTCTCCAGCGTCGACACCAGATCGTCGATCTGCTGCCGCGTGTTCAATTCGGTGAAGGCGAGGACCAGGTAGTTCTGCAGGGCAGGATCGACACGTCCCAGATCGAAGCCGCCGATGATCTCACGCCGCAGCAGGTAACGGTTGACCTCCGCCGCCGGGACCGGCGTGCGCACCGTGAACTCATTCACGAAGGGGGCGTCGGAGGCCAGGGCGAAGCCGGGAATGGCGGCGATGCGTCGTGCCGCGTAGTGTGCCTTCTGGGCGCACAGCGTCGCCAGCTCGGGCAGTCCCTGCTTGCCGAGCAGCGAGAGATAGACGGTCGCGGCCAGCGCCATCAGTTGATGATTGGTGCAGATGTTGGAGGTGGCCTTCTCACGGCGAATGTGCTGCTCGCGCGCCTGCAGCGTCAGGACGTAGCCGCGCCGTCCCTCACCGTCAACCGTGGCGCCGCAAATTCGCCCCGGGAGCTGACGCGCCAGCCCGGCGCGGGCCGCGATGATTCCAAGATAGGGACCCCCGTACTGGAGGGGAATGCCGAACGGCTGCCCGCAGCCGACCGCCACGTCGGCGCCGACGTCACCGGGCGGCGCGAGAATCGCCAGCGAGAGCGGATTACTGACGGCGATAAAGAGGGCGCCGGCATCGTGCGCGGCCGCCGCCAGATCCGCCATGGGCTCGATGGAACCGAAGAGATTGGGTGACTGGACCACCAGCCCCGCCACACTTTCGTCGAGCGCCGCGGCCACCTGCTCGGGATCGAGGACCCACTCTTCCGGAATCTCGAGGAGATTGAAGCCCTCCTGATGGAGATAGGTCCGCAGCACACGCGCGTACTGGGGATTCAGGCCGCCGACGGTGGCGATCGTGCTGCGTCCCGTGGCGTTGATCGCAATGGTGCAGGCCTCGGTGACGCCGGTTGCCGCGTCGTAGAGGGAGGCATTGGCGACGTCGAGGCCGGTCAACTCGGCGATCATCGACTGATACTCGTAGATCACCTGCAGCGTGCCCTGACTGAGCTCCGGCTGGTACGGGGTATAGGCGGTATAGAACTCGGAGCGTCCGGTGATCGCCGGGACGGCCGCCGGGATGTAGTGCCGATAGGCACCGGCCCCCAGGAAGGCCGGGCGGCCGGCTAGATTGAGGTTCTCGGCGGCCAGGGCCTGGACGAGCTGGAGTGTCTCCATCTCGCTCAGCGCATCGGGAATCGGTAACGTGCCCCGCAGGTGCTCCGGGATGTTGGCAAAGAGATCCTCGACGCTCGGCACGCCGATGGCGCGGAGCATCTCCTCGCGCTCCGCAGGGGTATGGGGCAGATATGACACAACTATCCTTCTTTCGTTTTCGCCTCGTACGCCTCTGCGGTCAACAGTGAGTCGTATTGGCCGGGGTTCGATGGCCGGAAACGGAAGATCCAGCCCTGACCGTATGGGTCGTCGTTGATGACGGCGGGGTTCTGATCGAGGTCGGCATTGACGACCGTGACCTCGCCCGACAGGGGGGCCTTCAGATCGGACACCGCTTTCACCGATTCGATCTCACCGTACGGTTCGCTCTGCTCGATCTGTTGCCCCGCCTCGGGAAGCTTGACGTAGACGATATCACCCAGCTGCTCAGCCGCGTAGGCGGTAATACCGGACACCATCTCGTCTCCCTCCAGGCGCACCCACTCGTCCGACGTCGTGTAGCGTAGATCGTCCGGAAAATCCGCCATGTCAGGATGCCTCCCGCTTGTAGAGTGGTTTCTTCACGATACGCGCCGGGTGGCGAGCACCGCGTACCTCGACGTCCACGTCCGTTCCTGCCTTCGCCGCACCGCGCGCCACGTAGCCCAGGGCAATGCCCCGATTGAAGGTCGGCGACATCGTTCCGCTCGTCGTCGATCCAACAACATCGCCCGGTCCCTGCCAGATGGCGAAATGCGGCCGCGGGATGGCACGGTCCAACATCTCCAGCTGCACCATGCGCCGCTGCACGCCTTCCTCTTTCTGGCGTTCCAGCACGTCGCGCGCGATGAAGTCCTTTTCCAGCTTCACCGTCCACCCCAATCCCGCTTCGAGCGGCGAGGTGCTGTGATCGATATCGTTGCCGTACAGCATGTAGCCCGCTTCCAGCCGGAGGGTGTCTCGCGCCCCAAGGCCAACCCGTTTCAGGCCCAGCGCTTCTCCCGCCGCCAACAGCGTCTCCCACACTGGCGCGGCGTCCTGCGGTGCCACGTACAACTCGACGCCGTCCTCACCGGTGTAGCCGGTGCGTGAGATGACCGCCGGCCGGCCGGCGACCGTCCCTTGCGTGAAATGGTAGTACGCAATGGGAGCCAGGTCGGTGTCGGTGTGATCCTGAACAAAGGGAACGCTGCGCGGTCCCTGCACCGCGATGAGGGCGGTCGCGTCGCTCTCGTTCTCGACAGTGGCATCGCCCCGCAGGTGATCACGCACCCAGGCGAGGTCTTTCTCGATGTTGGACGCGTTGACGATCAGCATCAGGTGATCGGGGAAGCGGTAGACGAGGAGATCATCCACGATGCCGCCATCGGGATAGCACATGGGGGTATAGCGGATCTGGCCGGGCTCCAGTCCGGCGATGTCGTTGGTGACCAGATAATCAACGGCCGCGGCGGCATCAGGCCCGGAGACGCGCAACTCCCCCATATGGGAAAGATCGAACATCCCCATGCCTTCCCGCACCGCGCGATGCTCCTCGATGATGGAGGAGTACTGCAGCGGCATGAGAAAGCCGGCAAACGGCACCATGCGGGCACCGGCCTCCACGTGCTCCGCGTAAAGCGGCGTCTCCTTCTCCACCTCTGTCCCCGGACGCCGCGATCCCAATACCGGCGCCAAAATTGCCCATCATTCTACCAGAGGGCAGAGGCTAGCCCGTGGGCGTGCCAGTTGTGGCCGGAGACGGTGTTGGAGTCGACGTGGAGACGGGGGATGTCCCTTCCGTGGCCGTGGGAGATGGTGTCGGTAGCGGGGCCGGCAAGGTCACCCAGAGCCGGGTCGGCGACAGTGAGGCGATGCCGCAAGCGGCGACGCCGCGCACGTCTATGCGGTAAGAGGCGCCGGCAATCGGGGAGACCAGGGTGAGGGTACGCGCCGTCTGGCGTCCGTGCTGGACGAGCCGTTTCACCGGACTCACCTCGCGGACCGTTACATCGTACTGGACGGCATAGCGAGCCGCCCCCCATGTCCAGGTCACACCGGCCGTGCTCACGTGTTGCACGGCGAGATTGGGCACGGACGCCGGCGTGGGGCACGGATCCATGATGAGCGCCATATTGCCGAAGAGATCCCACGAGTGCTCGAAGGCCGTCCAGGTGTACTGGACCTGCTTCGCCGTCCAGGGATCATTGGCCACGATGTGGTGCGCGTCATAGCCCACCGCCAGGACGGCGTGCTCGTGCGGCACGAGCACGAAGGGACGGCCGTGCCACTGCTCCAACCGGGGAACGGCGTGCTGCAAAGCGTAGGTGACCCACACCACCACCGGCCGTCCGCCGTTGATCGCCCCTTCGATGTCGCCGCGGGTCGCCTCCATGACGAGGCGGCTGTCGTACCCATAGCGGGCCAACGCCTTCTGGATGGGGCCGGCGTACACACCGTAATCCACCAGCCTGGTCCCCTGCTCACCGTCGGGGTTGCCGCGGAAGCCGCGATTGGGATCCGGGCTGCGGGGCATCACCGCCATGATCTGCCCCTCCGAGAGCGCGCCCTGCGTGCCCATGCTGGCCGCCGATGCCTCGCAGGTGAGCGTGTGTTGCTGGCGCAGCGTGGGGAAACCGGCCAGGATGACGGGACCGGAGGCGGCGTGGCTGGGATGTGCGGGGCCGAGGAAAACGACGGCCACGGCGGCGGCCGAGACGACGCGGCCAAGAGAGCGAAACGCCATAGAACCCGCTAGGATAGCACAGAGATTCTTGCCGGAGAAGGACATGGATCGCGTGCAAACCGGCGATACGGCTCCCGATTTCACCCTCCCATCGACACAGGGCCCGATCACGCTCAGCGACCTCCGCGGCCACGAGGTCATCCTGTATTTCTACGGGAAGGACAACACCTCCGGCTGAACGACCGAGGCACAGGGCTTCCGTGCGAAGCTGGACGACTTCGATCGGCTGGGTGTCACCATCCTCGGCGTCAGCCCGGATTCAGTGGAATCACACCGAAAGTTTGCCGCGAAGGAAGGCCTGTCCTTCCCGCTGCTGGCCGACCAGGACCATACGGTGGCTCGCGCCTACGGCACGTGGGTCGAGAAGACGAGCTACGGCCGGAGGGCGATGGGCACGGAGCGCAGCACGTTCCACATCGATAAGGAGGGGAAGCTCGCCCACATCTGGCGCGGCGTCAGCCCCAACGGCCACGCCGACGACGTACTGGAAACCCTCCAATCCGGCGGCGGATAACAGCGTCTGCCTGCGGGGCGACGTCGTGCCGGCGCAGGAGCGATCGGCGTCGATCATGCCATTCGCACCAACTCATCCGAGCGTTGTAACCGGGCGGCATTGCAGGAGGTAGAGGATTCCCCCGGCGTAGGCGCATTCGATGTCCACCGGCCGCCACATCGCGGCCTCGAGATCGATGGCCAGGCGCGCAACCTCCGCGAGCTGCCGGTCATCGAGGACGGCCACCGAGCGCAGCAGCGCCGGCACGCCGACCTCCCGTGTCCCGCCCGCGGTGCGTACGGTCATGCGCTGCTTGCTTCCGATCCGGACATCCACCGGGGTGAGATCGGACTTGCGCACCAGGTACGAATCAGGCGTGACGGTGCCGGCGACGATGCTCTCGCCGAGGCCGTAATTGGCGTTGACGGCGACGACGCCGCGGTCTCCGGTCACGGGGTTAACGCTGAAGGCAACCGCGGCGCTGTCGGCCGGCACCAGGGATTGCACCAGCACGGCAACCGCTCCGTCGCCCCCGCCATGGGTGCGTCGGTAGGCGGCGACGCGCTCGGAACGCGCGGACGCCCAGCAGGCCTCCACGGCCTCGCACACCGCCTCCGGGCCCGAGATGTTGAGTAGGGTCTCGAACTGACCGGCAAAAGCCGCGTCGCCCGCGTCCTCATCCACCCCCGACGAGCGGACCGCCACCGGGGGTTGGGCGGAGCCCAGCCCTGCCCCGAGAGCCGCGTAGGCCCGCGAGATGGCGTCACGCAGATCCGGTGATAGTCGAGACCCGCGCTCATTCATCCCGCCCGCCAGCGCCGGCGTCGTCACGGTGAAGCCGGGCGGCACGGGGAAGCGTCCGGCCAGCACACTGAGATTGGCTGCTTTGCCCCCCACGAGCGCCACGTCGATGCTGCCCGGCTCGTCCAGCCAGAGCACCATCTGGTCGATGGTTGACGTCATGCGTGCCCTCCGGCACCGGGCGGGGGAGCGGCGCACGCCACTCCCCCGCGGCCGGTCTATACGGCGTCCAGAATGCGAACGAGGCCGGTGAAGCCGTCAACCTCGATCATCTGTCCATCGCGGATGACGGCGGTGGCAATCGTGGCCCCGACCACCGCGGGGATGCCGTACTCGCGCGCCGTCACCGCGGAGTGGCTGAGCGTTCCACCGGTATCGGTCACGATGCCCGCGGCCGTGGCAAAGTGCGGCGTCCACGGGACGGCTGTGGTCTCGGCGACGATGATATCGCCGCGCTGCAGCCGGTCGGCGTCGGCCAGTGAGCGCAGGACGCGCGCTGTGCCGCGCACGACACCCGGCGACCCGGCTGTGCCCTGGACCGTGTTCGGCTCCTCCGAGATCTGCGGTGGGCCGCCGAAGAACTTCATGAAGGCGAGGCTGAGGGGATCATCGGGCGGCGGGCCGGGGGGCATGGCACCGAGAACGGGCGGAGGTTGCATGGCCCTCTGCCGCGCGTGCTCCTCGCGGCGCGCGGTCACTGCCGCGCGCAGGTCACTCTCGCCAAAGGTGTCGAGGGCGGCGCGCAGCTCGTCCAGTGTCAGGAAATACACATCCTCGGCGTCCTCAATGGTGCCCGCCTCGACCAGCCGCTGTCCCAGCTCGCGCGTGACGACGCGGACCCGGTACATGCCGCAGAAGTCGATGTGGTAGTTGTGCTCCTCGGCGAGGTAGATCCCCTGCTGAGCAGCGTCCAGCAGGTACTCAAACTGGCCACGCACCTGCTCGGGGAAACCCTCCAGCCGCGTCCGCGCCAGAGCAATCGCCGCCTCGCGCTCCGTCGCCAGCGCCTCCGCCTCCGCCTGCAAATCACGATCGTCCTGCCCGACATAGTCCTTCAGCATCTTGATCGCCGGTGTCGGGTCTTCGATCCAGGTCACCTCGGCCACGCACAGCGCCGAATCGCCGCGCTGTCCGAACTTTGCAAGGTACCCGTGGAAATCGGCCAGGAACTCGCGGCCCTCTTCTGTCCGCACCAACGCGGGGATCACGTCGGCAGCGGCCTCTTCCTCCAAAATCTGTCGCACCGAGGGCATCTCGCGGGCCTGCCGACTCAGGCCCCACAGCGCGAGGCCCATCTCGGTGATCTTGGTGGGGATGCCCTGGATCAATTGATGCGGCACAAACTCGGGGTCGTCCGCGAAGAGATCGCGACACATGTCCTCAAAGATGCTGACCGAGGGGAAACCCGGAATGACCGTCAGGAAGTGGAGCTGCCACAGACGCAGCGTCCGCTCCACCGTCTCGTCCAGATAGGCGCGGAGCTGCGAGGGCGAGGCGGCCGCCAGGTCCATGCGATCCCAGGCGGCGATATGCTCACGCACCTCGGGGAGCGTCTCGGTGTTCCAACGCTCCAGCTGCCGGCCCATGGCGGAACCCAGCGCCTCCTGCGCCTTTGCCCCGAGCTCTTCCATCTCCTCCGGGCTGTGTCCCTTTGGAATAGCCGTCTGATAGAAGTAGCCGTTCTGAGCGCAGGCCGCCAGGCTGATCGGCAAGGCATGCGCATCTGCGGCATACCCGAACGCCTGCGAGAACACCTCATCGATAAAGAGGGTCGTCACCAGGGGCGGCAAGGGATCGGGAAAGTGCATACGATCCCGCTGCCAGAACAGGTTCTCCGCCGCGGCCGTCCGCCAGGTCACGGGGAAATCCGGTGGGACTGGAATGGTCTCACCAGGCCCGGGCGGGGCATGCTGAGCTCGGTCACGCGTTTCCATGAGGCGGCGCTCCTTCTGCCTGCATCGTTACTGCCCCGCCTGTCGCCATATTGACGTTCATAAAATGAGGGCGTAGCAATCAGGCACTGAGAGTGCAGTGTACACCCGCCGGTCGGAATTGGCAATTGAGCCGTCAATCAGTTGACGGCCGGCTGGCCAGCCAGAGAGAGGAGACGGCGGCCGCCGCGGCAGCGACGGCTGCCATCGCGAAGATCGGGGTGAAATCGTGTTCCCCCGAGCCGGCGACGAGCGCGGCCAGGACGCTGGTACCCACGATGCTGCCGAGATAGCGCGCGGTTGAGAATATCCCGGAGGCGGAGCCGGCCAGGCGCGGCTGGACGGATTCGATGACCGCGGTCTGCAAACTCGCCCAGCCCATTCCGAAACCGAAGCCGGCCACGGCCAGGCCACCAGCCAGGACAGGGATGGTGATGTGCGCCCCGGCGACGACCAGCGCCACCAGTCCCGGCACGGCCAGGACGAGACCGATGACAGTCGGCAGGCGGCGCCCCAGTCGGTCCGCCAGGCGTCCCCCGAGGGGCGCAGCCAGGACATTGGTCGCGGACATGGCGGCCAGCAGGAGTCCGACCTGGACCGGCGTCAGGTGCGTTCGCCTCGCTGCCAGCAAGGGGACGGCGATCAGCGTCGTGTACATCGCCAGATTGCTGAGCGCGATGGCGGCGTTCCCGCCGGCAAACGTTGCGTTGCGGAAAAGGCGCAACTGCAGCACCGGATCGGCCGCGGCCAGCTCGTGGCGGGCGAAGAGGAGACCGAGCGCGGCGACGCCGGTACCCCACAGCGCGGAGACAACAGCGCTCTGGTTCGGCAGGCGGATGAGAAGCGCCGCGAGCCCCACCAGAGCGGACGAGAGGAGAATCGCCCCGAGCAGATCAAAGCGTGGGTGCTGCCGTCGCACTGCGGCACGCGGAAAGACCTGCCAGCCGATGGCGAGAGCCGGCCCGACCAGCAGGATATTGGCGGCGAAGATCGCGCGCCAGCCGCCGAACTGGACCAGCACGCCGCCGAGCGGTGGGCCGAGCGCGGCGGCGACGCTGACCAG
>JAJPIP010000050.1 GCA_021324655.1 Pseudomonadota bacterium | reverse complement strand
TGCACAGATCGACAAGCGGCGAGCGGGACGAGTACGCTGCCACCGGGTCAACAGGGATGAGGGGTCACCGACTGAGAGCCCTTCAGCGACACGGACGGCGGAAAACCACCCGCGAGCGGGCCGCCGAAGCGGCCACGGCAGCCACCGTTACCGGCAGCGAATGAGGGAGGCCAGGCCTCCGAAATCGGGTGGAACCACGAGGTGCCGCTTCGTCCCGGGACGAAGCGGCACTCTGTTTTTGGGTCCGGCACCCGCCGAAAGGAGCCCCCGATGTTCGCCCTGGCCCCGCATCCCAACGACGATCTCGAGCGGCTGCGCCACTCGACTGCGCATGTGCTGGCCCGGGCGATCACCGAACTCTTCCCCGGCAGCAAGCTCGGCCTCGGCGCGGCCGACGGTGAGGGCTTCTACTGCGATGTCGAGGCGGCACGCCGTCTGGATGCAGCCGATCTGCCTCGACTTCAAGAGCGCATGCGCGCCATCATCCTGGCCAATGAGCCGTTTGAGGCGGACGAGATCAATCTCGCGGAGGCGACATCCTCCTTCGCCGATCAGCCGTACCGTCGTGAGATTCTGGCGGAGAGGGAGCGCGGTGTGCGCTATCGCATCGTACGCTGTGGCCAGTTCGAGGATCTCTGTGATGAGCCCAACCTGGAGAGAACGGGAGAGATTGATCCGGAAGCGCTTCACCTCACGCATATCGCCGGCGCCTACTGGCGCGGCAACGAGAAGAACCCGATGTTGCAGCGTGTCTACGGCGTCGTGTTTCCGGACGCGGCATCCCTGGAGAACTACCGGCAGCGTCAGGACGAGATCCGCCGGCGCGATCACCGCGTGCTGGGCCGCGAGCTCGAACTCTTCAGCATCTCGGACGCGGTTGGGCCCGGTCTGATCCTCTGGCATCCACGGGGAGCCCAGTTGCGGCGGGCCGCGGAAGAGTTCCTGCGCCGCGCGCTCGACGACGCCGGCTACCAGTGGGTGGTCACGCCGCACATCGGCCGCGCCTATCTCTGGGAAACGTCCGGACACCTGGCGTTCTTTCGGGACGACATGTATCCCGCTATGGACGCCGATGGTGAGCGGTACTATGCCAGGCCGATGAACTGTCCCTTCCACGCCGAGATCTTCAAGAGCCGTCTACGCTCCTACCGCGATCTGCCGCTGCGCCTGGCGGAGTTCGGCACGCTCTACCGCTACGAGCGGAGCGGCTCTCTGCTTGGCCTGGCCCGCACGCGCGGCTTGACGCAGGATGACGGCCACATCTTCTGCCGGCCCGAGGATGCTCCCGCCGAGATCGAGGGCGCCCTCCATCTCGCGCTGGCGACGGCGCGCGCTTTTGGCCTGGTGGACTTCATCGCCGAGTTGTCAACGCGCCCGGAGAAAGCGGTCGGTCCGGACGAGGCCTGGGAGGAGGCGACGGCAACGCTGCGCGCCGCTCTGGAAAAGGCCGGGATTCCGAGCCGTCTGGACGAAGGCGGCGGCGCCTTCTACGGCCCGAAAGCATCCCTTCTCCTCCGCGACAGCCTGGGGCGAGAGTGGCAATGCGGCACGATCCAGTACGACTTCACGCTCTCGGAGCGATTCGGTCTGGAGTACGTGGCGGAGGACGGCAGCAAACAGCGGCCGGTCATCATTCATCGCGCCATGATGGGCAGCATGGAGCGCTTCCTGGCCATCCTGATCGAACATCACTCCGGAGCCTTTCCTCTCTGGCTGGCACCGGTGCAGGTCACGATCATTCCGGTGGCCGGCCGCCACCTGGCAGCCGCCGAGAAGGTCGCGGCCACCTTACGGCACGACGGCAGGCGTGTCGAGATCGATGCGGCATCGGACAGGGTGGGCCAGAAGATCCGCCGCGCCGAGGTGCATCGCATCCCCTACATGCTGATCGTGGGCGATCGCGAAGGTGCCGGCATGGTGTCCGTCCGATCGCGTGATGCCGGCGACCTGGGAATCATGTCTCTGGACGAGCTCCGCCGCCGCCTGCAGAAGGAGGCCAGTCCGGCATTCCCCCCTGTCATGCAAGAGGACGATTGGAATAGCCGCTGCTGTTAGGGGGAGGCGATACCTATAACACGCCGGGCAGAACCGCGGTCTCATTCACTCGCTCCCGGCGCCACAAGGCAGCACTGGCCCGCCGCCTTCACGGCAAGCGTGCAACGAGAGCGGCCTGCGTCTATCGCGCGGCCGCCCTACGTCTGCGTCGCGGTCCCGCCGTCCAACGTTTTGGGCCGTGCCCTACGGGAATAACGTCACCATCTCCCGCTGCGCCGTCAAATTCGTCATCTCCTCATCCGAGGGGCGCTCTTCGAAACGGGAGGCGGCATCCAGTACCTTGGGCAGCAGATCGACGTCGCCCACCGTATTGAGAAAGATGTCGGGGCGGCCCAGCACCCACCACACTGCATGGTCGATGTCGCCCTGCGTGGTCAGCGGCCGGTACCAGGTGTTGGCGGTGTGCTCCTGGCCCCACCACGGTCCGGCGGCAATGGATTTGATGGTCTGCATGGCAACGTTGCGGTCGACACAGATCGCCGCCAGCGCCTCGAAGTCAGCGGCGTAGTCCGGTTCCTGCATGATGACGTAGCTGTACGGCAGCAGCACCGAATCGAAGTCGAACCGCTCCAGACTGCGACGGTGCATGGCGGGAATGGCGGAGCCATGGCCCGTCACGCCGATGAAGCGGACCAATCCTTGCTCCCGTGCCTCGACGGCAGCATCGAGGGCGCCCCCCGGGCTGAGCGCTTCATCCCACTCGGCTGGATCCACCAGGTTGTGGAGCTGCCAGAGATCGACATGGTCGGTTTGCAGCCGGTCGAGTGAGCGGTGTAATTCCTCGCGCGCCCCGGCGCGGTCCCGCGCCCCGGTCTTGGTGGCGAGAAAGAAGTCGCCGCGATGCCGGCCCATCCAGGGACCGATGCGCTCCTCGGCATCGCCGTAGCTCGCGGCCACGTCGATATGATTGACGCCGTAGCGCTGCAAGACCTCGAGGGTGCGGTCGGCCACGTCCTGCGAGGCGTCGCCGAGGGCGGCGGCGCCGAAAATGGTTCGGGTGCTCTGGTGACCGGTGCGGCCGAAGGGTTGTGTCGCAATCATGGTCCGCTCCTTCCATCTTCACCATACGCGCTAACCCCCCACCGTCCAGGCATCGGTCAGCGCTCTCCTCAGCACCTCACGCTGCTCGTCCGCCAGAAACGCGCTCTCCACGGCGTTGAGGTTGCAGCGCAGCAGTTGCCGCCTGCCCCATCCGAAGGCGTCCGCGACGCGACGGTACTCTTCATCGAGGGTCACGTCGGTAATCGTGCGACAGTCGGTGTTGATCGAGACCAGGACGCCCGCGTCCAACAATCGGGGAAGCGGATGCTCGGCGAGCGTCTCGCAGACATTCGTCTGGACATTGGACGATGGGTTCACCTCGAGGTGGATACCGGTTGCCACCAGGTGGGAAAGCAGAGCCGGGTCCTCGATGCTACGCACGCCGTGTCCGATCCGCCGCGTTCCGGTGACATGCAACGTCTCCCAAACGCTCTCCGCTCCCGCGCCCTCACCGGCGTGCGTGGTAAACGGCAAACCCCGCTCCGCCGCGTGGTGGAAAGCAGGAATGTGGGGTGACAGCGGATAGCCGGCCTCATCACCCGCGAGGTCGAACGCCGCCACCAGCGACCCCTCGAAGGCGTCGACCAGCCGCACCGTCTCCATGCTCTGTTCCCCGGAGAAGTGGCGCAGGGTGCAGAGGATAAGGCGGGCTTCGACGCCCGTTTCCGCCGATGCCTGGCGTGCGGTCGCCTCCACCACCTCCACAACCCGTGTCGGCGCAAGACCTCCCGCCGTATGAAGCAGCGGCGCGAAGCGGATCTCGGCGTAGATGACGTTGTCTGCCTGCAACTGCCGGAAGAGGTCCCACGTCGCCAGCCGGAGGGCGCGCTCATCCTGGAGGAGAGCAACAGCGGCCAGGGCACGCGTCAGATAGTCGGCCAGGTCGCGGCACTTGGCCGGAGCAATGAATCGCTGCCGGTACTGCTCCTCCGTAATGCCTGGATCGAGCTCCCGCACCACGTCATAGGACAGTGAGCAATCCAGGTGCAGGTGCAGCTCAACCTTGGGAAGGGCGTCGACATTCATCTCGCATCCACAGCGACTGGTGGGAATCGAGGAGACAGATCCAGCCGCGCTCGGCGAGGTACCGCTTGGAGAGCCGGGTCTTGCCGCCGTTCTCGTACCAGTTGTCATCCAGCAGAATCACGGCAGAGGGAGACAGGTGCGGCAGCGCCGCCTGCAGCTCGTGCAGGTTGTGCTGCTGAGGGATCGTGGCATCCCCGTCGCGCGGACAGTCCATGCTGTCCAGGTACAGAAGATCGATCGGACGATCGAACGCGTGCAGGAAGTGGACGGAATCATCGGTGACATACGTGATCTGGGAGGTGAACTGCTCCGTGGCCCGCCGGGCGACAGCGGTGTGTTCCGGATTGATGTCACATGTCCAGAGGCGGCCGCCGTAGCGGGCCAGAATCTCGCCGAAGAGGTAGGTCGAGTTGCCGTCGCCGTCCCAGCCGTGTCCGATGCTGCGCTCCGAGCCGGTCTCGACGATCACCGACCCGTGGCGTTGCAGAAAGAGGTTGAGAGCGATCTTGAAGGTGACCCAGCGCTCCTTCATGAGCGGGCGGTAGGTGGCGTCAAACATGCCGTTCCACGCCACAAAATCCATCACCTCGGAACGATCCGCCTCATCAACTGCCACGTCTACCCTCCACATGCGACGGTCTCCCGTTATTTTCTCACTCCCCATCCAGACCGAGAGTGAGTCACATAATCAGGCAGGCGGTGGACGGATGCTGAGGGACGAGGATGTCGCGGACCGAATGATTCGGCCGGCCGGGGACGCAGGAATCATGCTGGACCTGGGTTCGACGCCGGATGCGAGTATCAACCGGCGCGTGCACGCGGCCGCACGGCAGCTACACCGTGATCTGGAAGGGTATGCGATCGAGATCATCCCGGCCTACGCTGCCCTGCTGGTGACGTACGATCCGGTCCGGCACACGTACGAGGACCTGGCAGCGATCGCGCGCCGTGCCGTCGCCGGCGCGGCAGACATGCCGCCGCAGGGCAGACGCCGCTTCACTGTGCCCGCCGTCTACGGGCGCGAAGACGGGCCCGACCTGGCAGAGGTCGCCGCGTTGCATGACATGAGCCCCGATGACGTCATCGCCCTCCACGCGGGCCGCGACTACCCGATCTATTGCCTCGGCTTCTCCCCCGGCTTTCCCTACCTGGGCGGTCTCGATGAGCGCCTGCATACGCCGCGGCTGGACCGGCCGCGATCCCGTGTCCCGGCGGGCTCGGTCGCCATCGGCGGCAGTCAGACCGGCGTCTACCCGACCAGCACGCCCGGCGGCTGGCGGCTGATCGGCCGCACGCCCCTCACTCTTTTCGATGTCCGCGTCCAGCCACCCGTGCCGTACGCACCCGGTGATGTGATCCGATTCCAGCCCATCGGCCGGGACGAGTTCGATCGGCGGCGCGGACAGATGCCGGTGGGAGAGGTCATTTCATGACCGGGCCGGTCCTCGAGGTGATCGAGCCGGGACTGCTGACGGCGGTGCAGGATGGCGGACGCCGCGGGTACGAAGCGCTGGGCATCCCGCGCGGCGGGGCGCTCGATACCCTCGCCTTCACCTGGGCCAATCGCCTGGCCGGCAACCCGCCCGATGCCGCCGTGCTGGAAACGGTCCTGCTGGGTCCTACTCTCGTCGCCTCGGACGACTGCTGGCTGGCGACGGCGGGAGCGGAGGACGTGACGCTGGATGGCCGCTGGCGTCCGGCCTGGTCCGGGTTCTTCGTGCCGTCGGGCGGCCGGGTCGCGGTGAAGGCGACGGCCGGAGCACGCGCCTACCTTGCCGTGCACGGCGGCATCGCCGTCGAGCCGGTTCTGGGCAGCCGTTCCACCAATCTCGAAGCACGTTTCGGAGGGTTCGAGGGGCGAGGCCTGCGCCGGGGGGATTGCGTTCCCGTCGGGGAGGTGACCGACCTCCCGGGCGGGCCGCACGATATCCTGCGCCACCCCGCTCCGGCCGCATCCCACGTCCCTA
>JAJPIP010000021.1 GCA_021324655.1 Pseudomonadota bacterium | reverse complement strand
GGAGGCCGATAGATGAGACCGACAACGCGTTACGCACCGACACGATCGGGGGTGTCGAGATATCTGTCGTCACGGTCACATTTTACCCCGACATCATCTGATAGACTCGCGCAACTGGGAGGTGCCGAATGCAGGATGAGGACACGCTGCGCCCTCTACTGGCCCGCTGTGTGGTGTGCCGGGGCGACATCTTCGACGGCGATCCGCTGGAGATCTGGGAGGGCGGTTATTACTGTGAGCGCCACAGCCTGGCGTATCTACGCGAGCGTGCGCGCGCCTTTGCCGACCTCATCTCGCGCGGGACTGAACCCGAGCCGCTAACGGACTGATGTTGCCGGTTGGGGACTGATGAAGTACGTGTGCACGACCGCGTCCAGCATTTCCGGAGTCATGCGCGGCGGCTCCTCTACATACCGGCACAGCGCCACGAGCTGATCGAGAAGATCGCGCGGATGGACGCCGCGGAAGGCGCGGCCGGCTTTCTGGTAGTGCTCCTCCAGTAGGTGCTTGAACCCGGCATCGTCGAAGGGCACGCCGTACTGGAGGCACGCCATCTGAAAGATGCGCCGGAACATATCCGCATCGGGGTCGCGCGCCTGGACCTTGTATTTGATACGGCGCGTGAAAGCCTCGTCCATGAGGCTCGCCGGATCCAGGTTGGTCGATAGGACGAGGAGCTCGTCAAACGGCACTTCGATCTTGCGGCCGGTCTGGAGCTTCAGGAAGTCGACACGCAATTCAAGTGGGACGATCCAGCGATTGAGGAGATCAGCGGGGCTCATCTGCTGGCGCCCAAAGTCGTCAATGAGCAACATGCCGGTGTTCGCCTTGAGCTGGAACGGCGCCTCGTATGTCCGGCGGGTCTGGCTGAAATTGAGATCCAGGCCCTCCAGGCGAAGTTCGCCGCCCACGACAACCGTTGGCCGCCGAATCCGCACCCAGCGGGGATCGACGTGCTCGTGGTCCTCAACCGTCTGGTGAGAGACCGGATCGAAGAGCTCGATGATGGCGCCGTCCGTCTCGATGGCATAGGGAATGTAGACCTCGGTTCCCATGGCGCGGGTAATTCGCGTGGCCAGGGCGGTCTTGCCGTTTCCGGCGGCGCCGTAAAAGAAGATGGACTGGCCGGAATTGATGGCCGGTCCAATCTCGTTGACGATCTCGGGATGCAGGACGAGGTCGTGAAACGCCATTTCGATCGCGCGGCGCGTGATGGTAATGTCGCGGACACTCTGCTGCCGCACCGACTCGACATAGGCGGAGAGCGGCACCGGTGCGGGTCCGTCGTAGGCATTGCGCTGGAAGGCGGCCGCGGCCCGCTCTTCCCCTTCGACAGTCAGCGCGTAGACGTAGTTACGCTCTCCGTAGCCCTGCGACCCGAGTACGTGCGTGAGGTGAAGGCGACGCAACTCGTTCAAGTGCGAGAGGGTCACGAGAAACGGGAGCGCCAGACGGTCAGCGACATCACCGGCCGGCTGGGGTCCACCATTGAAAAGGCGCTTGAGCAGGAGATCGTCGATAAACGACGCGGGGAGCCCGATATCGTCGAGTGTCTCGGGCACTCGGGGCGAGAAGGTCGCGTCGCTAGCTTGGGTCAGCACGTGTCACCATCGGCCTCAAAAGTGTAGGCGTCAAAACTGATGACACTATAGCGCGCAGTGGTCCCAGTTGGCTACATGAAAAAGGCCCCGTTTTTAACGGGGCAAATGGCTGCGGGACTAGGATTCGAACCTAGACTAACTGATCCAGAGTCAGCCGTCCTACCATTAGACGATCCCGCACCGCCGTACTAGCGTACCCAGGTTCCGACCGATCACGCAAGGCCGCGCGCCTCCCCACCGTGCTACAGTGGTGCATGCGATTTGCGGCGCTCTGCGTGCTCCTGGCAGCTATCTTCACGCAGGCCGCGCCCGTGTCGGCGCACGGTCCGATGCTGACCGGGCAGATCCTGAATCATCCGACGACGGTGGTCGGCACAACCGGGACGTGCAGCTGTCTCGATCGGTGGTTCACCGCCGGGTTCCGGCCGGGGCACGTGACGATCCAGGCGTCACTTGACAAGTGCAGCGCTCGTACGTACAAAGTCTGTACTCTCAGTGTCTATGTCCTGAGCGGGCAGCCCATGATGATGGTCAAGCAGTTGGTGCTTCGCTGCCCTTCTAAGCGCTGCGGTGAGGCTGGAAAGATCTCGTTGACCGTGCATCAGAAGCGCGTGTACCACGTCATGGTGCACGGCGACGGTGCCTCCACCATCCTTTTTGTCATGCGCGTCAACGGGGCGATGTATCACCTTCGCTGCGGATCCAGTTGCTGATGGAGCGCACGCAGCGCGACGAGCGGCGGCTCGATGTCTTGGCGCGCTACCAGGATTACGTCGATGCGCTGCGGCTGTGCCACCTTGATCCGGACGCCGTCCCCGTGCGCGAATCGCGCCGGGCGCTGGCGCGCTCGATCGAAGCGGCATGCATCGACGACCCGAATCTTCTGGCGGACTTCAAGCGCGCCTTCGCGACGCAGCATCGGGCCTGAGCAGGCTCTGATCAGGCGGCTTCCCGGCTTGGCTCGTCCCGGCGCTCCACGATGATCTTGTCCGCATCGTAGCCCAGGAGCTCGTAAACCCGGCGCAACTGGCGCGCTTCGACGGCTCGCTCCACCGTGTGCGTGACGAGATCACGTCCTCGGTACTTGACTCTTACGACGTACATCGCCGGTTACCACCTTTCGGGGCGCATAGTGCACGATCGGTGCCAGCGACGAACCGTCAGCTCGACTGGGCGGGAACAGCCGACATGAGAATATCGAGGTCCAGCTCCGGATAGACCGGAAACCGTGAGAGGACGTCGGCGACACGGTGCCGCGCCTCGTCCTGGGCGCTCGGCTCAATCTCGTAACGGGCCTTGCTCGGCTGCCCAGCCTGAGCGCCCTTCGTCACGGTGGCGGGACGCGTATGGCCCAACACGAGCTTGATGACGCGGGCGATCTCGCGCATCTCTTCCGCCCCCATACCGAGAGTCGTGGCGGCCGGCGTCCCCAGCCGCAGTCCGCTCGTGTACCAGGGACCATTGGGATCAAAGGGCAGCGCGTTCCGATTCAGCGTCAAGTGGCAGTCACGAAGCGCCGACTCCGCCTGTCGCCCGGTAAGGCCGAAGCTGGACGCAACGTCAAGCAGCAGAAGGTGATTGTCGGTGCCGCCCGTCAGGACATCGATGCCCTCCGCGAGGCATGCGTCAGCCAGGCTCTGTGCGTTGCGAACGACAGCGCGCGCATACTCCTGGAAAGCGGGCTCGGCGGCTTCACGCAGCGCCACCGCCTTCGCGGCCAATACATGCGGCAGCGGACCCCCGAGGACCATGGGACAGCCTTTGTTGACGTAGTCGGCATATTCGTCGGTGCACAGTACCATGCCACCGCGCGGGCCCCGCAGTGTCTTGTGGGTCGTCGTCGTCACCACCTGAGCATGGGCAACCGGATCGTAGTCACCCGTGAAGACCTTACCCGCGACCAATCCGGCGAAGTGCGCCATGTCGACCATGAGGACGGCACCGACATCGTCGGCGATGGTGCGCAGGTGGGCGAAGTTGATCTTGCGTGAGTACGCGCTGTAGCCGGCCAGCAGGATGAGCGGTCGCACCTCACGTGCTTGCTCGCGTAGACGGTCGAGATTCAAGAGCCGCGTGTCCGGGTCAACCGAGTACGTGAAAGCATCAAAAAGGAGGCTGGAGACGTTATGTCGATATCCGTGTGTCAGATGTCCGCCCGAGTAGTAGTCCATGCCGAGTAGGCGTTGGTTCAGGAAGGAGGACCGGACTTCCTGCCACTGCTCGCGAGACAGCTTTGTGGGATCCGTCTGGCCGAGTTTCTCTAGGATCGGCGTCTCTACCTTCGCCGACAGAATCGCGAGGTACGCGACGAGATTCGCGTCCGCGCCGGAGTGTGGCTGCACGTACGCGTGACGCGCGCCGAAGATCCGGCACGCCAGATCGGCCGCCTCGGCCTCAACGATGTCGACGTTGTCACAGCCGGCGTAAAAGCGGTGATACGGGTAGCCCTCGGCATACTTGTCGTTCAAGAGTGTGCCCTGGGCGAGCTGGGTGGCAAGCGAGCTGTAATTCTCGCTGGCGATGAGCTTCAGGTTCGTTCTCTGGTCGTGAAGCTCCTGGGTTACCGCTCCGGCAACCGTGGGCGACACACCGGCTACAGCGTCAAGCGCCGCATACACCGCCGCCGCGGAGGCATCGATCGCCTGGCCGGACCGGGTGTCCAGATAACGCAGGAGCCTGTTCTCGCCAATGGTGGTTGCCATCTCTCGTGTCCCTTCAGCTAGCGCCTGTAAGACGGCGTCTGCAGTATTGTGGCATCACTCGGTGGCCAATACGCGATCCAGGCTTTGCCGACAATATCCGCCCGGGGGAGCCACGGAACCGGCCATTTGCTCGAGTCGTAGCTGTCATTCCGGTGATCGCCCAGCACGAAGTAATCTCCCGGGGGAACCACTTTCGGGGGAAACGTGTAGTCCTCGGGAAAGTGGGCGTACGGCTCATTGAGGGACCGGCCGTCGATGTAGACGGTGTTGTTGCGGACCGCCACCGTCTCTCCGGGTAACCCAATGATCCGCTTGATGAAGTCCTTGTCCGGCTCGCCGGCCGGCACGGCCCGAAAGACCACGATGTCGCCCCGTTGCGGCGCATGCACCAGGTAGTCCACCTTGTT
>JAJPIP010000064.1 GCA_021324655.1 Pseudomonadota bacterium | reverse complement strand
GGAAGCAGCCCCGGGCCTGCGGCCGCCCCTCTTCTATTCTCCCTACGAGGCGGCGATCTGGTCGGTGCTGAGCGCCCGGCGTCCGGCCCGTCAGATGGCGCAGGCGCGAGAGCGACTGAGCCGGGAGCACGGAAAGGTCTTGACGGTCGCCGGGGAGGAAACGGCGGCGCTGCCAACCCCTCAGCAGATGCTCGGCGTCGCATCGTTCCCGGGCATTCCCGAGGAGAAACTGCACCGCATGCACGGGATTGCCGCAGTCGCGCAGCATGGCGATCTGGACACGGAGCGACTGCGCGCCCTGCCGCCGGAGGATGCCATGGAGGATGTGCAGAGATTACCGGGCATCGGTCCTTTTTACAGCGCTCTGATCGTGATCCGTGCTCTGGGACACACCGATGTCCTCCCCGAGAACGAGCCGAAGGCGCTGGCACTGGCCGGTCAACTCTATGGCCTGGGACATGACGCCAGTCCCGAGGAAATGCACGCCATCGCCGAGAGGTGGCGCCCCTACCGTACCTGGGCCACCGTTCTGCTGCGCGCCGCCGGGCCGCGCGTGCTCGCGTCGTAGTCGAGTCTGCTGCTAGGGTTTCGCCGGCTCATCCGTCCTCTCGTCAGGCGGCCCCTCAGCCGGCGTCGCCGCGCTCCCTCCGATGCCGAATAACGTGAACAGGCCCTCGTGCTGCGCTCCCAGCAGTACCCAGGAGCGGCCCAGACCGAGGGCGTAAGTCCCGATGAGGAGATAGGCCAGAGCCTCGACGTTGCGGACGGCGTGCGGGTTGAAGATGAGGGGCAGTGCATACCAGATCTGCAACAGGTAGATAGCGAAGCTGCCGATGAGCAGCGTGACACCGTGGAGTTCGTGGTGTTGGCGTGGTTCGCTCCAGAAGCGGCGGGCCAGGCTGAGGGTATTGATCATGGCAATGACGCCGGTCAGCAGAGCGGGATTGCCCAGGTCGACGCCGGGAATGAGGGCGGTGAAGGACACGAAAAAGGCATCGAGAAGGGCCATGAAGGCGCTCCCGGCGCGGGCGCGCTGCGCCACCGTCGATTCCGGGCCGACAATGCGCGCCGGCGAGAGCGAGACGGCGACGAACAGGAGGCCTGTCAGCGCCGCGCTGGCGCCGACACTCGCCGCGAAGTAGACGAGGTACGCGGCCGGAACCACGCGATTTTCCTCCCCGCCGGATCGAGAGACACCTGCTCCGCCGGCAGGGCTCCCGCCATCTCCTGTTGCCGCGAGACAAGGGGGCCGGACGGCAGCGCCCCTAGAAAGCCTCCGACCGGAAGCGGACGTGACGGGACCACACCCCCTCGGGAGGAACGGTCTCCGCGACGCCCTGATCCTGCTCACGCTTGACTTCCAGGATGGCGACCGGCTCGGTGAAGCCCTTGAGGTGCATCTGCCCCCGCCCCGCGTACGCTACTCCATCGACTCTCCCGGCCAGATAGGTCACGGCATCGCTGACCAGGATCTCGCCCGGTCCGGCAATGGAGCAGAGGCGTGCCGCCAGGTTGAGAGCGGCTCCACGATAGCCGTCATTGACGGGAACGGCCTCTCCGGCATCCAGCCCGATGCCGACGTGGAGGGGGAGGGACGGGTCATCCACCATGGTCTCCGCGAACCTCGTCTGCAGAGCGATTGCTGCCCGCAGGGCAGCGCGCGTGGAGGGAAAGACAGCCAGCGCTTCGTCGCCCCGCAACTCGATCACCCGGCCACCGTGGGTACCGACGATCCCGTCGCAGATCTCGGCGAAGCGGCGAGCGAGCCGGGCAGCCGCTTCATCGCCGTGCTCGACCGTGAAGGAGGTGTAGCCACGGACATCGGCGATGAGAAAGGTGAGCGGAGCGGGAGACACCGCAAAGACGGTCGTGTCCCGTTGTCCTTCACCGCCGTTCATCTCCATCCACCCTACTCTTTGCGCCACCTGGCTGCCAGCTGCGTGACCTGTCCGGGCCGATCGTCCAGCCGGGCCCGGCTCAACCGGCGTGTCGCGCTCCTCATATATACGTCTAGTATCCTATGAGTCAAGGAGAAGACGACATGGACGAGAGAATCGTGACGCAGGCCGCTCTCGAGCAACTCCTGCGGGAAGCGGAGACGGCCCACGCTGCCTACGAGACGACGCTGGGACACCGTGACGACGATTGGCCGGCCTGGTATGCCGCGTACATCATGGAGCGCTTGCCGGAGACGACGGGGCCGTCCCGCGCCGAGTAACGGGCGACTCTCACGGGCAGATAACGAAAGGACTCATCATGCAACGAACCTGCACCCACGCCGACCACATCCACGAGGTCCATGCCGGCGCCGACGGCTGCGAAGACTGCTTGAAGACCGGCGACCGGTGGGTCCACCTCCGCCTCTGCATGGAGTGCGGCCACGTAGGCTGTTGCGACAGTTCGAAGAACAAGCATGCCACCAAGCACTTCCACGCCAGCGGCCACCCGATCATCACCTCCTTTGAGCCGGGTGAGGACTGGGGCTGGTGCTACGTCGACGAGGTCACGCTGGAAGCCGACTGGCCGATTGACGGCCCGCGCTATCACAGTCGAGCTGCCAACGCGTCCCGCGCGTTCTAAAGTCCCGGCAACGCTCCGTCGTCGTGGCAAGATCTCGTCTCGCCACGAGATTCCCACTTGACAGCACGCGCGGCTACCCTTACGATAATGCTGTCCATCTAAGTGAATATTGTTCACCAGAGTGGACGCTAGATCGCTGGAGTTGTCGTGATGGCCGTCGAGTTTCAGAAGCCGCTCTCACCGAAGGAGCGGCAGGAGCGGAATCGCCGGGAGATGACCGAGGCCATCCTGGCGGCGGCGCGGGTCATCATGCGGCGGGACGGCGTCGCGGCGCTCAACCTCCATGAGATCGCGCGCATGGTCGGCGTGCAAACGTCCGCCCTCTACAAGTACTTCCCGGGCAAGGCGGCGATCTACGATGAGCTCTATCGCCGTGGCATGACGCTCATCTACGAGCGTCTGCAGGCGGTCTATGCCGAGTATCCTCCGAGTTGGGAGCGCCTGCGGGCCTGGGCCGAGACGCGGATGGCGTTCGCTCAGGAGAATCCCGACCTCGAGCATATCCTCTTTGGGCGCGACGTGCCGGGTTTCACGCCGTCGGAGGACAGCATGGCGCTCAGCCGGCAGCGGCTCGACTCGGCACGGCAGACCATGCAGGAGGTGATCGATGCCGGCATCATCGCTCCTGGAGTTCCGGTCGAGCGGGCCCTCGATCTCTTCCTGGCGGTGACGAGCGGCATCACGATGCAGCACCTCGCCAACGAGCCGCATCTGCCGGTGGGGCAGGGCCGTTTCGGTTCCCTCATTCCGGATGCCCTCGATCTCTTTCGGTCAACGTGGTCCCGGCAACGGTCCGGGCCAGCACAGTCCGACAACACACTCAAAGGAGGAAATGACCGTGCCGCAAACCCATCCGGTGACCGAGGAGGCTGATATTCACGAGGCGGCAGCGATTCGACCGGCGGACGCGGACGAGGCGGAGCGCCTCGCCCGAGTCGAGTTCGACCGCCTGCTCACCCTTCTCGAGTCGCTCGACGCGAACGACTGGGAGAGACCGACGTACTGCTCGCGCTGGACGGTGCGTCAGATCGTGTCTCACCTCGCCGGGGCGACCGCAATCTTCGACGATCGAGACCGTGCGGTGGCGAGAAGTGAGTCCTGGCTGCAAGGAAAG
>JAJPIP010000011.1 GCA_021324655.1 Pseudomonadota bacterium | reverse complement strand
CCACAACTTCTCCATGTGGCTCAACGCTCAGCTCGGCCGCCCTCTGCTCGCCTTCGCCGACCTCATCGCCTGGTAGCCCAATTCACACCAAGCGTTTTAGCCCGCCGTCCGTTTCCCCGTCGTCCCGCGTGTGGCCCCCGGGGCTCTGCGGGCTAAAGCCCTCTACTACGGCGCCGTCGGCGCCGCCAATGTGCCGCGGCGGCACGGGTCGTCCCCCGACCCCCAGGGCCGCCAGTGCCTGCTGGCGCGTGGCGCGCGCCACATCCAGCGGCACCATGACCCGGCTATCCCCATCCACCACCCAGGTGGCGGGATCGGCGCGCTGCAGATCGGCGATGAAGGGGGAGGGTTGCGCCTCCTGGCGGTCATAGGACGCCGCCCAGGTTACCGAGAGATACCGGCGGGCGCGGGTGCAGCCGACATAGGCGAGACGGCGCTCCTCGGCCAGGAAGCGAGCGGCGCGCTCCCGCTCCGGCTCCTCCTCATACACGGCCGCCACCTCGGCTACCGAACGGCGCCGTCCCTCCCGGACATAGCGGGCGAGATCATCCAGATCGAAGGCGCGGTCGAGCCGCAGCGGCGCCGGCAGCAACCCGGCCGCGACTCCCACGATGAAGACCGCCGGCCACTCCAGCCCTTTGGAGGCGTGCAAGGTGAGGATCGGGACGCCCGGCCCTGCCTTGGGATCGCCCAGTTCCGTCTCCTCCTCGGTCAGCCGCCCCAGCTCGCCCAGCATCTCGTCAGCGCCGAGTCCGGCGCGGGCGAGACCGTGGGCAATGCGCAGAGCGCGGCGACAGACGGAGAGGCCGGATCGCCCCTCCACGCTGCCGGCCCACGTGGCATCGAGCCGGCCGACCAGCGCCAGCGCCGCGTACACTTGCGTCTCCAGCGAGAGCGTGCGCAGCCAGACGCACGCCTCCTCCAGCCGCCGTAGCGCGTCGCGCGCCGCCGCCTCCGGGACCAGCGCCCGCACCTCATCCAGCGGCCGCCACGACTCGCTGCCGTCCAGCCAATCGGTGACGCGTCCGTAAGTGATGGCATCGAGTGGCGGAACGGCGCGCAGCAGATCCTGATTCGGGCCGAGCCGGCCGGCATAGCGCCGGGCCAGGGCATCCTCGGGGGTTCCCTCGGCGCCATGCAGCAGCGCCATCTGGCGTCGCACCAGCACCCGCGCCGCATCGGGCCAGATCGCCTCGCCGGTGATGCAGCGCAGGACGGCGCGGAGATCCTCCAGTGCCTCTTGAATGGCGGGATCATAGCCGCGGACGTGAAAGGGGATGCCGTAGGCCGTCAGGGCGCGGGCCAGCGGCGCCGCGAGCTGCCGCACCGAGCGGCAGAGGATGGCGCAGTCGGGTTGATTCAGCCCCTCGCGGGAGGTAAGGCGCAAGATGCTGCGAGCCACGTGGTCGGCCTCGGCATCCTCATCCGGGAAAGAGGCCAGGCGGACCGGCTCCCCGTGATCGCCGTCCTGGCAAATCAGATGCTGGTGGCGAGTATCATTGCGCGCGATCAGCGCGTGGGCCACATCCAGGATGCACTGGCGGGAGCGGTAGTTGGTGGTGAGATGGATGCTTGCCGCCTCGGGATACTCCTGGGTGAAGCGCTCGAAGTAGCGGGGGGAAGCGCCGCGGAAGGCATAGATTGCCTGGGCGCCGTCGCCGACCACGGTGAGCCGGCCGTCGGGTGGCGGGGCGAGGAGGGTGAGAAGGCGCCACTGGCTCTCATTGGTGTCCTGGAACTCGTCCACCATGACGTGATCGAAGCGTCCCTGCCAGCGGGCCAGGAGATCCGGATCTCCCTCGAAGGCACGCACCAGCAGCGCGCCGAGATCGCCGAAGTCCACCTTGCCCAGCCGGCGGCACAGCTCCTCATAGCCCAGATAGACCGCCGCCAGCTCACGCAACCGGCCCACATCCCGCCGATCGGCATACTCCACGAAGTCGGCCAGGGAGATGCCCTCATCCTTGGTGCGCGCGATGAGGGTGACGGCATCCTCCACCAGCCGCGCCGCGCCGGCCTCTCCGACGTAATAGGAACGGGCACTCGCGTCCTCCCGCACCGCCCGCGCCACCAGACGCCGCATCTCCGCATCCCCCATAACCCCCACGCGGCCACCCGTGCGGCTCGTCGTCTCCAAGCCCTCCGACGCAGGGGCCGGCTCCGCCGTGCCCGCCTTGCGCCCCGCCGCAAAATACCCCCGCTCCTCCCGCAAGACGCGCAGACAAAAACTGTGGAACGTCCCAATCCACAGCTGGCGGTACGATGCATCCAGCGACCGCAGCGCCCGCTCGCGGAACTCGGTGGCGGCCCGCCGCGAAAAGGTCAGTGCCAGAATCCGATCGGCCGGCGTCCCCTGCTCGACGAGATAAGCGAAGCGGCAGGTCAGTGTGCCGGTCTTGCCGGTGCCGGCCCCCGCGACGATCTTGAGCGGACCGCCGGTGTAGGTGACGGCCTGGAGTTGCTCAGGATTGAGGCGAGCGAGGAGATCGGACAGGAGGTGGCTCCGACGTGACAAAAGTGGCGGATTGTAGCACGGGGGCCCCCCCAATGACAGAAGCTCGAACCACTTTGGACCGGGATGGCCCCTTCATCGACGCCCCACTCGAACTAAGCGATCTTCGTCGAGATTCCGGCCAACCATCTGGTACATTCTCAATGCACGTCAGGGGAGCAGGGGACGGGACTGCCTAGGAGGTGAGGGGGAACACGGTGATCGGCTGTGTGGCATGAGTGACGACGGGGCGACACTTCCGCCGGGCCTGTACGAGCAGCTCCTTACGGAAGCGTTGCTGAGCCGTGTGCCGCGAGATCGGTCGGAGCTGCGGGACCTGGTACCGGAGTCGTCCCATCTCTTGACGCTGCAGGTGGCTCGTGCCCTGAACCGAGCCCTCAGTTCGACGCGCCTCGACATGGCACAGTCTGTGGCCCTGTGCAATCAACTTCTCATCGAGATCAGTCAATCGGACGCCGTCGGCGCCGTGGTGCCCGGCGACCGGATCCCGTCCCCTGCCGAACTCCTCACCGCCATACGGCCCCCATTGTCGAACGTTGCCCAGCCATCGGCGTGGCCCCGGCCCGAAACGCCCTTGAGCGAGGATGCGCTACTCGTTAACGCGCCCCATGAACCCACCTTGGCCGCCGAGCTGCGAACAGAGATTTTGAGTGCAGACGGAGTTGATCTCCTGTGCGCGTTCATCGTCTGGAATGGCATCCGCATTTTTCGGCAGCAGCTGGAAGAGGTAGCGCAACGCGGCGTTCCAATTCGTGTCATTACGACGACTTACACGGGCACCACCGAGCCCAGAGCACTTGACGAACTGGCCCGAATAGGCGCTGAGATAAAGGTTTCGTACGATACGCGCGCGACCCGACTTCATGCGAAGGCCTGGCTGTTTGAGCGTGCCAGCGGATTCAGCACCGCATATATCGGCTCGTCCAATCTCACCCATTCGGCGTTGCACCAGGGGCTCGAGTGGAACGTCCGTCTCACGCAGGCACGGTCCCCCGCGCTCCTCGATCGCTTCCGGGCGGCATTCGAGACATACTGGTCCGACGCTCACTTCCGAGCGTACCGACCGGACGAGTTTGCGGTTGCTGTCCAGAGAACCCACAACGATTCCTCGACTGAATACACTCCTTTCGACATCGTGCCCTTTGAGTATCAGCGGGCCATGCTAGACACGCTCGAGGCGGAGCGGATGCGGCACGGACGCTGGCGGAATCTGGTCGTCGCCGCTACTGGGACCGGGAAGACTATAGTGGCGGCACTCGACTACAAGCGTGTGGCGGAACAGTGGAAGGACGCGTCTCTCCTGTTTGTCGCCCACAGGCAAGAGATTCTTGAGCAGAGCCGCCACCTCTTCCGGAACGTACTCCGTGACGGCTCGTTCGGTGAACTCATGGTCGGCGGACAGCGTCCCCTGCATGGGCGTCACGTCTTCGCTTCTATCCAATCGCTCTCACACGCTGATCTCGCGTCTATGCCGCGGGATGCCTATGACGTCGTGATCGTAGATGAATTCCACCACGCGGAGGCGCCCACGTACCGTCGCCTGCTCGAACACATCGAGCCGCGGCTCCTTCTCGGGCTAACAGCGACCCCGGAACGTGCGGACCAGGGGGACATCCTGCGATGGTTTGATGGCCACATCGCAGTCGATCTCCGGCTGTGGGAGGCAATTGATCAGGGCCTGTTGTGTCCATTCCAATACTTCGGAGTAGCCGACGACGTCGACCTGTCGGCGCTTGAGTGGAAACGGACCGGTTACGATACTCACGCTCTGAGCTCCCTGTACACCGCCAATGAGTTCAGAACTGCCAAGATTCTACAGGCCGTGCATGATGTTGTATCGGATCAGTCACAAATGCGTGCCCTTGGGTTCTGCGTCAGCGTCGAACACGCGGAGTACATGGCCACCAGGTTCACTAAGGCGGGTATTCCGTCCTGCGCGGTCACAGGCGGCACGGCTCCAGCAGAGCGAGCACGCATCATCAAGCGACTGCGAAGTCGAGAGATCAACACTATTTTCACGGTCGACGTGTTTAACGAAGGCGTTGACATCCCGGAGCTAGACACGATCCTCCTGCTGCGACCGACGGAGAGCGTTACCGTGTTCCTGCAGCAGTTGGGGCGTGGACTGCGGCTGTCCGAAGGAAAGGCGGGTCTGACGGTGTTGGACTTCATTGGCCAGCAGCGGCGTGAGTTCCGGTTTGGTCCGCGTTTCCAGGCGCTGACCGATCTGTCCGCAAAGGAGCTGCCCAACGCGGTTGAGCACGGCTTCCCCTACTTGCCCTCCGGCTGCTACATCCAGCTCGATCGGGTGGCGACGCGGATCGTGCTGGATAACCTCCGGCAGGTTTCTCAAGGTGGACGCGATCTACTCGTTCGCGAGTTGCGTGGTCTGGGAGACGTATCCCTGGCCGAATTTCTTAAGGGAACCGGCCGGTCGTTGGACGATATCTATCGGTGGACGCGTCCCGGTTGGATGAACCTTCGGCGTGATGCAGGGCTACGTGCTCCTGCAAGGGACGATGGCGACCTCGCCTTAACACGCGCCGTTGGCCGGATGACCTACGTCGATGACCGCGAGCGTCTCGATAAGTACAGGACGTGGCTCGTGCGACCGGAACCGCCCTCGATCAGTGCATTGTCTGAGCGTGACATCCGCCTGCTCAACATGCTCCACGTCGATCTCCAGAGGGGGACGCCGCCGACGTCGCTAGCCGACTCGCTTGCACGGCTCTGGCCCCATGAAGGCCTCCGTCTCGAATTGGCGGAGGTTCTTGGGGTGCTGGCAGCCCAGACCGACACGCTGGCTATTGAGGACCGTTCGTCGTTTGAGCCTTTGGCGGTGCATGCGCGCTACTCGCGGGATGAAGTGCTGGCTGCCCTCGGCGCCGCCACGCCGGAACGGCCGCGACCGTTGCGGGAGGGCGTAATGTGGGCTGAACAGGCGAACGCGGACATATTCTTCGTCACGTTGCGAAAGTCGGACAAGCACTTCTCGCCGACCACGATGTATCGGGACTATGCGATTTCTCCGTGGCTGTTCCACTGGGAATCCCAGTCCACAACCTCAGTGGCTTCGCCAACCGGGCAGAGGTACATCAACCATGCTGCCCGTGGAAGTCGAGTGCTTATTTTCGCTCGTGAGCTCCCAACACAGCCGTTCGTGTACCTCGGGCCCGCAACCCATGTCCGACACGAGGGTGATCGCCCGATTTCCATCGTGTGGCAACTTGAGTGGGAGATACCGCCTCTATTTTTCCTCGCGGCTCGCGCTGCAAGTTAGGCGTACGCATCCGAGCTCCGGGCTACCGGCTGCCCGAGGTCCTCGTTGGTCTCCACTTCGTGGATTTCTGCTCCTACACAGCGTGACGCGTTGCTCCGGATGGCGAGTCGTTGGCCTGGCACCCGGGGCACGTCTTCCGGCGTCAACAGGTAGACTGCCCTCGCCCGGGCTCTCCGTGAGAGTAAAAGAGGTCGGAGGAGATCGGTCTATCCAGACAATGCACGTGAGGTACTGTCACTTCGATCCTGTAGACGCGCATCAGGCAGACTTCCTACATTCCGGCGTCATGCAGGACAGGGAGCAGCGCGCACAGAAAGTTCTTCGGGCGTTAGCCGTAAGGGTTAGAGAGCTGCGGCTGGCGAACGGAATCTCCCAGGAAGAGTTGGCGCACCGCGCAGGCTTACATCGCACCTATGTAAGCGACATCGAGCGGGGCATGCGCAACATAGCCCTCACCAACTTGGTGCGTCTTGCCGATGCTCTCCACACGCCGCTGCCTGATCTCTTCGTCGGCGATGTCTTCAGCGAGCTGCCGAGTAGTGGACGTGAGTGACACCGTGCCTCCGGAGGGCCGTCGGCTGGGTCAACCGAGATCGCAGAGCGAGACGCCCGCCACCGGTGGACGAGGCATCGGGTCTGGGAAGGCTTGGTCTACAGCCAGCCGCCCGGCGAGGTCGATCTCGGACCTGCCGAGTGCGGCTGCCGTCTACTGTCTCTATGGGGGCAGGGGCCGGGACGCGCAGCCGGCATACGTCGGCGTGGCGGCTTCACTCAGGGCGAGGATCTCCCAGCACCTCTTGACGCGCGATAGCAGTGTTGCAACTGGGGTCTGGGCCGTCGGGCTACTACCGGACCATGTCACCGAAGTGCGCTGGTGGGAGCACCCGGATTTTTCGTCGCGGCAGGCTCTCCTGGCCGCTGAGATGGTGGCGTTTGATGTCCTGGAGCCAGCGTTGAGGAGCAGGGGTGGTGTTCAGAGATCGGCGCGCCAGCTGTACGAGAATGCCACGTTCGCTGACGCGATGGGCAGTCTGTTTCGGGGTGATCCGACCGGGGTTCTGTCTTTGCCCGACCTGCAGACGGCTTTAGACCAGATCGACGAACTAGAACGCCGCATTCGCCTGCTGGAACGCAAGCTAGCCGAGTTCTAGGAGGGGCGCCGCATGGGCTAACCGCGGATGCCATACCAGTCCGACTAGAATCGCTGCTCCTCCACCACCTCCGTCGCCTCTTTCAGCGCCCGACTCATCCCGCGCCGCTCCTCGGCCGCCCGAGCTATCCTCTTGTACGTCGTTTGAAGGGCAAACGTGATGCTGGTCAGGCCGTGCCCGAGCAGCGGACGGGCATCGCCCAGCCGGCAGCGATCGACGCAGCTGTCCAGCCGAACGTTATCCCCCGGCACGCTGAAACTGAGAAACCCGTAGCGGTCGTCGAGCAGGGCCGGAGGCGGGGCGATGCCCGGCGGGAGGGCGGCAACTCCGGCAACTGTACCAACAGCAGCACGTCGGCATCATGCTCCCGTGTCGAACTGGTGCCTAGGAAGCTCCGACACTCTTCGATCGCGATCGGCACCATCACCGCGTGGATCCCGGCGTCCCCGTCAGGCCCCACCAGGTTGGGCATGAGTGCTACCCGTCGAGATCCTCGTCGCCGCCCGGGCGCTCGATGAGGCCGAGGAGGGCGGCGGCCGGGCCGGTGGCGTGGAGGGCCCCCAGGAGATGCGTGCGCTCCTCGGGCCACGCCTCCGCCTCTCGTGCCTGGACGGCCGCTTCCAGTGAGCGGGCGGCGGCGTCCAGCTGCACGCTCACCCAGTGCAGCGCTTGCTCGGCCCCGGCCAGGATCGGGTCGTCGCCGGCGGTCACCCAGGCCTGCACATCGCCCAGCCGCGCATCCAGGCGCTGCAGGACGCTCACGATCATGTGCCCGCGCACGGCGAGGTCCGCCGGGTCGATCTCATCCGCCTCCGCCAGTTCATCCAGATCCTCCCCCACCGCCGTGAGGAAGGCGATGAGGGGGCGGTCCCAGAAGGGATTGTCGAAGATCTCGTCCAGGATGGCGGGCAGTTCGTCCTCCTCCTCGTCGCCATCCTCCTCGCTGTCCAGCTCGAGGTCGAGCTTCACCCAGCCCCAGCCCTCGCCGGGATCCTTCCCCCAGTAGCTGCGGATCTCCAGCCAGGCGCCGTCCTCCTCGTCGCGGTACTCACTGTGGTGGCCGATCGGGGTGAGCTCTGCCTGCTGCAGCTCGCCGGCGCGGAGGATGCTGGCCAGGATCACCGCCTGCCGCTGGAGGTTGATGCCGTCCCAGCTGTCGTCGTCCGTCTCTTCGGCCTGGGCCACCATCAGGCTATGGCCAAAATGGACGAGCGCGGTGAGGCAGTAGGAGAAGGCGCCGCCGACGAGGGTGGGCGTGTCTTCCCCCTCCGCACCGACGCGCGTGCCCAGCTCTGCCGCCTTCCCCAGGTTCCAGACGGCGTAGGCGATATGCGTGGCCGCCAGGGGCAGCTCTAGAGTCGTGCAGAGGTCGCCGAGGCGGCGGGCGACGGCGAGCAGCTGCGGGATCCGGTCCGCCGCCGACTGGTCCATGAGCGCGAATTCGTGCGGATCCAGAGCCTCCGCGGAGAGCGCGTCGGCCAACGCGTTGACCTGCCGGCGGAGCGAGTTCAGGACGGGCGTCATATCGCGCACCAGATCATGCACCTCCGGCAGCGAGCGGACCGCACGCTCCGCCCAGTCGTTCGGTGGAGGCAGCAGAGGCTGGAGCGCCCCCCATTGCTCGGGGGTGACGGGAAAGTTGGTGCCGCGGCGGGCACGGAGCATGGGAAGATCGCGCAGGATCGGGTGCGCCATCAACTCCCGCCGCGTGATGGGACGCGGAAAGATGCAGGTGAAGGTAAGATCCGCCCACCGCGCCGAGGCCATGTAGGGCCGGCGCTCCGCCTCGGGCGGCGAGACCTCCCAGTAGCGGTCGTACGGATCGCCGGCGAGGATGCCGGTGGCGTAGAGGCCGGCGTCCTCGCCGCCCATCCAGAGGATCACCCGGTCACCGGCGTGGATCTCCTCCCGGTGCTGGCGGATGCTCCAGTTCATGGTGTCCCCCTCGGCATAGAGGGGTAAATCGGCCGCCAGGTTATGGAACTTCGGGTTGCAGGCGAAGATCCAGGTGCGACCTGCCGTCTCTCGGGGCGCCGCGTGCCCGTCCTGGCCCGCCGGCGCCGTGGTGTCCGTCCCCTCCACCGTCGTTCCTCCTCCCGATCCCATCACACGAGTGCCGCCATCGTACGCCATGCGGTGGTCTCCCCGCGATGTTCCAGGTCGCCTTGCTTCGCGTACCGCACCAGTGCTGCCCCCACCCTGCACGATCGCGCGGTCTAGCCCCACATCCGGAACCCGAACATGCGGTCGTGACCGCCGGACGCGTGTCGGCGTTGCCTGTCGCCCGGAATTCGGTCTGGCGTTCTCAGTATAAACACTCTATAATTGTTATAGAAACGAGCAGGGAGAGGCGCCATGCACGCGATTCTGGGCGGGCTGCTGTTGCTCTGGGTCTTTTCACTTCTCTGGAAGCTGACGGTCGAGGCCTGCCGGTGGGTGAAACGGGCGGTGGCGGCGCTGGCGGTGCCGGCGGCGATCGTGGCGGGGGCGTCGCTGCTGGGAGTGATAGTCGCGGCGGCCGGCGGCGGGACGAGCAATGCCCAGGGCGTGGGCGTCCTGGTGTTCCTGGCGGTGTCGGTCATCGCGCTGGTTGGCCGCTCCGTGCTTCCGGTCTTACCGGCCGGCGCGCCGCCGCGTCCCGTACCGGCCACGCGGCCCGCGCCCACGATGTCTGCCGGTCGCGTGGCAATTCGGGGCGGGACGGTTCCGGCGGCGGACGTCGAGCGCTACCTGCGCGGCAGCCTGCAGCTGGACGATCTGTCGGCCGACCTGGAGGAAGCACGCGGTCGCGGAGCGTCGCCGGCGGCAGCGGCACGGTCTCAGGGCACGCCGCGGCTGGATGCGGCGGAGGCCTATCTGTGGGTGGCGCGCGTGTTCTTCACCGTGGCCCAGGGGCTCTACGATGCGGCTCACGCCGGCGATCGGGGCGTGATGCCCGCTGCCGCGCACGAGGTCGCCCTCACCCTGCTCCGCCGCACCGGCGATCTGCTCAGCACGGCGAGCGCCCTCGTGCATGCCCCCGATCCGCGCGCGATCAAGGCGCTGCCGGTTGCCTTTCCCGCCCTGCCGGCGATGCCGCAGCCTCAGACGGCCGCCTACCTCCGTGGACTCCTCCAGGCGGCGCAGGATCTGTCCATCCTCCTGTTGCCGGCCGGCGGCATGAACCGAGTACCGGGTCCCGGCACCGATGCCGCGTTCGACGCCGCTCAGGCACGTGCGCAGATGGCGATCCAGCTGGCCGAGAACCTGATCCCGGCCGGCAACGAGGCGTTCGACGCGCCAACGGCGGCGGATGCCGAGGCGCGTCTGTGGGAGGCCCTGCGGATCTATCTGACGCTGGGCCAGAGGGTGGCGATGCCTGCGCTGGATGCCGACATCAGCCGCGTCTAGGGGGCGGGAGCCGGGCCCTACCATGTTGGTGTGGCGGGCACCATCGACCCGGCGGGTGACGGTGATCGTCGGGGGGTGGTCCGCGCCGCGATGAGCGGGTGACGAGGGAGGTAACGATGGGAGAGGCATCCCGGATGGCGGAGGCGCTGCAGTATGCGGCGCAGGTGCATGCGCGGCAGCGGATCAAGGGCGGCGATCGCCCCTACCTGGCCCATGTGCTGGGTGTGGCCAGCATCACCATGTACTACGGCGGGAATGAGGACGAGGCGATTGGGGCCTTGCTGCACGACGCCCTGGAGGATGCGGACGACTCCGCGCCGGTTCGGGAGACGATCCGCGAGCGGTTCGGCGAGGCGGTTCTGCGGATCGTGGAGGAGTGCACGGACACCGAGGAGCACCCCAAGCCGGCGTGGCGCGAGCGCAAGGAGAGACATCTGGCGGCGATGCGGCATGCCGGCGAGTCGACCCTTCTCGTCTACGCGGCCGACAAACTGCAGAACGCGCGGGCCATCCTGCAGGATCTCCGCGTGAAGGAGAACGACCTCTGGGATCGCTTCAACGGCGGCAAGGCCGGCACCTTCTGGTATTACCGCGCCATGATCGATCTCTTTCGGGAGCGGGGCGTGAATGTCGAGCTGGTGGATGAGATCGTGCGGACGGTGAATGCGGCGGAGTTGCTGGCGTATTCAGTGGCGAGGCCACAGTAGAAGAGGCGTTCACGCCGGTTAGTGCGGGGTATGGACGGCGGGCTAAAGCCCTCTTCTACGGGTACGCGGGCTACGGGTGCGGGTGCGGGGGAGGGGGGTGAACGCTGGGGCAGGGGTCGGGGTGCACGGTGATGGGCGTTGCCGGCTCCTGCTTCGGGGTGGACCACTTTCCGGTGCGGGCAACGTGCAGGTCGAAGTCGGGGGCCGCGCCCAGGATCATGAAGGCGCTTTCGATGAGCCTGGCGAGGCAGGCGGGGTCCGGCCAGTCGAACCAGCCGGAGTGGTTGGGGTCCAGCTCCCGGCCGAAGCCGAGGGCGGCCAGGGCGTCGATCTGCTCTGCCGAGAGGGGCGGGAGGCGGTCGCCGGGCCACGAGCGGCAGGTGACCTCGACGTAGGGGATGCTGCCCGGACGGACGTCGGCGATCTGGACGTAGTTCTCGGGGAAGGTCATGTCCTCGAAGACGGCGAAGTCGGCGTCGCCCGCGGCCAGCCGGCCGAGGGTCTGGATGATGAGTGGGATGCGTTCACGTCGGTGCATGGCGGTCTCAGTACCTTGTGTGGGCTCGAGGCCCTGTCGCTGGCCCCGTGGTGGGTGCAGTGGTTCGGCGGTGGGTGAGTCGATGGTCCCCACGCCGCCGCGAGTCTGGGGGTTGGTTGTCGGGCATCTTGGCGGTCGGCCGGCTGTTTGGCGGCCCTGCCGGGCACCCACAAGGGGTGCGCCTACAGGTGCGAGAACCACCCGTGAGGATCAGTTTGTGTCCGAGGGACCCGTAGGTGTACCCGGACGGCCCTGGCGGTAGAGCTCGCGGAGGCCGGCGAAGGCGTGTTGCTTGTCGGCCGGTGTGGCGAGTCCCATCTTGGCGACCTTCGTCAGGTACTCGTCGAGGGTAACGTCCGGGGGCAGTCCCACCGTCTCCAGGTTGTGCCGCATCACCTGTGCGGACCAGGCGTCCAGCGCCTTCCGGCCCGCGTCGATGGAATCCAGGGTGGATAGCACGCCGTTGGTGATGTCGGTCATGGTGGTGCCGGGATGGGTGAGGTTGGCGGGCGGCGCTTCCGGCAGCCAGGAGTGCATCAGGGTGTGCCGGCCGATGGGAAAGATGAGACGCCTCTCCCACAGCGAGACGGCGATCGCCATCGTCCGGCAGAAGTAGCAGAAGAAGGGAGACCAGCGGCTGCCACTATGGACCGCCTCCAGGCCACAGCAGTAGCAGAGAGAGGCGCGCTCGTTGAAGTCGCGCCCGTCCTCCCACTTCGGTCCGCTCGGGACGCAGCGGCAGCGCTGCTCCTTGCCGTCGGGCCGCCCTTCCTCGTAGAGGTGCCCGCACGTGCCGCAGATGCGCAGGTACGGGTAGGTTCCTATCTCGTACTCAGTTGTCATGCTTCTCCTGCCGCCCGGGATGGCGGGACCCGTTTCTCGCGCCGGCTCCCCGCCTCCTGCATGGCCGTAGCTGGTCATTCCTCCTCTTCCCGGTAGAACGCCCCCCGCGGGGACTCCACTGCACGCTCCTCAAAGTAGCGCGCGGTGGAGGCGGAGTGCCGGATCCAGGCGTCGCTGGTGCCGGTCGGATCGGCGTCGTAGGCGGCGACGTTCCCCACGGGGATGGCCAGCTGGCGCGAGATCACGGAGAGATCCTGGTTGGCGCCCAGGTAGGTGAAAGTCCAGCGCTCGGTCGCCGTCAGCTGCTGGATGCGCTCGGCGATGTCGGCGTAGCTGTAGCGCCGCGAGGCATTCTCCAGACCATCGGAGATGACGCAGACCAGGAATGTGTCGTCCTCCGCGTCCAGGGGCTGCAGGCGGTCGATCGTCTCACCCACCGCGTCCAGCATGGCGGTGTTGCCGCCCGGCACATAGGTGCGATAGCTGAGCCGCTTCAGCCGCGCCAGCGGCTCGTCCACGTAGTGCACCGTCACGTCCCCATTGAAGGTGGTGAGCGTCACCCGCGTGGGTACCTCCTCGCGCTCCGCCGTGCGGCGGATCTCACCGACATACTCATTGAACCCGGAGATCGTCGCCTGGCGGCAGGTCTCCATCGAGCCGCTGCGGTCCAGCACGATCGCCACATGTGTCGTTCCCATGACATCCTCCTG
>JAJPIP010000049.1 GCA_021324655.1 Pseudomonadota bacterium | reverse complement strand
TAGAGGAAACCGCGCCGACAGCGACGTCGTCCCTCACCTCCCTGTATGGTGGGTATGGACACGGGAGGGTACATGCGGGACCGGCCAGGCTCGATACTGGGCGATCTGGCGACCGAAGCAGTAAATCCGGAGACGGCCGCGATTGACTCCCTGAACGCGCTCGGCATCGTGCGCCTGATGAACGAGCAGGATGCGCGGATCGCGAAGGCGGTCCGAGCCGAGCTCCCGTCGATCGCCCGGGCGGTGGAGGGGATCGCGACACGACTCCGTGCCGGCGGTCACCTGATCTATGTCGGGGCCGGAACCTCCGGACGGCTCGGCGTGCTGGATGCGGCGGAATGCCCGCCCACTTTCGGCACCGATCCATCGCTCGTCCAGGCCGTCATCGCGGGGGGCGAGCGGGCGCTGACGCACGCGATCGAGGAACTGGAAGATCGGCCGGAGGAGGGCCGGCGAGCTCTTGCGGCCATCGGGCTGACGCCGCGCGATGCCGTCGTCGGCATCGCCGCCAGCGGCCGCACGCCGTTCGTCATCGGTGCCCTGGAGTACGCTCGTGAGACCGGCGCTCTCACCGTGGCTGTGACGTGTAACCGTGGGTCGACCCTGGCATCGCGAGCCGAGATCGCCATCGAGCCGGTCGTTGGACCGGAGGTCATCGCGGGTTCGACCCGTCTCAAAGCCGGAACGGCGGAGAAGATGGTGCTCAACATGCTGAGTACCGGCGCCATGGTGCTGCTCGGCAAGACCTACGGCAACCTCATGGTGGATCTGCGCGCGAGTAACGCCAAACTGCGTGACCGGGCAGTGCGGATCGTGGCGGCCGTCACGGGACTGCCACCGGAGGAAGCGGCCCGGCAACTGGCGGACGCGGGCGGTGATGCCAAGACGGCGATCGTCGCGGTGTTGGCCGGGGTCACGCCTGAGGAGGCTCGCCGGCGGCTACACGCCGTGGAGGGCCGCGTGCGCGAGGCCCTCTCGTGAGCGAAGAGATCCGGGGACGGCTCCTGCTGGGCGATGAGATCATCCCCGGCCGGTTGCTGATCGACGGCGAGACGATTGCCGACGTCACGCGGGACGAGCAGGAGACAGGGCCCATCATCGCGCCGGGATACGTCGATCTCCAGGTCAACGGTGGCTATGGGGTCGATGTTGCCGAGGGACCGGAAGCGATTCGCACCATCTCCCGCCGGCTGCCGGAAACCGGGGTCGTCGCCTATCTGCCCACCGTGATCACCTCGGAACCCGACGTCTACCCGTCTGTCGCGGCAGCGTTCACGGAGGCCGCGGGCTGTGCGGGGGCTCGGCCGCTCGGCCTCCATTTAGAGGGTCCGTTTCTCTCGCCGAGACGGGCCGGCGCCCACCGTCCCGACCTGATGGAATCGGCCGATCTCAGCGTGCTGGGACGCATCCTGGATGCCGGCCAGGTCCGCCTCATGACGGTGGCACCCGATCGGCCCGATGCGCTCGACGTCATCCGGCTCGTGCGCTCCCACGGGATCGCGGTCAGCCTGGGCCACACCGACGCGACCTACGAGCAGTTCGAGGCCGGTGCCGATGCCGGTGCCATGATGGCGACCCACCTCTTCAACGCCATGTCCGCCTTCGGCCACCGCGCCCCGGGCGCCATCGGCGCGACCCTGCTGGACGACCGTGTGACGGCCGGCGTCATTGCCGACGGCATCCACAGCCACCCGGCCTCGCTGCGCCTCGCCTTCCGGGCGAAAGGACCGGATCGGCTCCTGCTGGTGACCGACATGGTGGCCGCGGCCGGGATGCCGCCCGGGGAGTATGAACTGGGCGGCCGACGGGTGATTGCGGACGGCCGGGCGGTGCGTTTGCCGGACGGCACGCTGGCCGGCGCGGCTCTCACCATGGACGACGCGGTCCGCGCTATGGTCCGCTGGACAGAGGCCACGGTGCCGCAGGCGCTGCGCATGGCGGCGGAGATACCGGGGCGCATCCTCGACGTACCGGCACGGCGCATTGCAGTGGGCGCGCCGGCCGATCTGGTTGTGCTCGACGAGGGCCTGAAGGTCAAGGGAACCATGATCGGCGGTATGTGGGTCTATCAGAGGCCGGAATGAACGGACAGTTCATGCTGGCCGAGATCGAAGAGCAACCGGCCGTCTTTGAGCGCATCCTGCGTCAGGGTCAAGAAAGGATCCAGGACGTCGCGGCAGCGCTCAGCGCGCGCCGGCCGCGCTTCATCCTCTTTGTGGCGCGCGGCACGTCCGATCATGCCGCCCTCTATGCCAAGTACCTCGCCGAAACGCAGCTCGGCCTCCCCTGCGGCCTGGTCTCCCCCTCCACGGCGACCGTCTATGACACGCACCCCCGGATGGAGGGCGTTCTCTATATAGCCGTCAGCCAGTCGGGCGGCTCACCGGACTTACTCGAGCCGCTCCAGCGCGCGCGGGCAGCCGGCGCTCTCACGCTGGCCGTGACCAATGCCCCCCACTCGGCGCTGGCCGAGGCCGCCGAGTTCCACCTGGATATCCTGGCTGGAGCGGAGCGGGCTGTCGCCGCCACCAAAACGTACACCGCCGAATTGCTCACCCTCTATCTCCTGGTCGCGGCCCTGGCCGGGACCGCCGAGCCCGCGCTTGACGAGCTCCCGGACCGCGCCCACCGGATGCTGTCGACACGCTCTCCTGCCGCGGAGCTGGCCGTGCGCTATCACTTCGCGGAGCAGGTGGTGCTCCTCTCCCGCGGCTACAACTACCCCACGGCGCGCGAGGGCGCTCTCAAGTTGATGGAGACGAGCTATCTGGTCGCTGAAGGCTTCTCGGCAGCCGACTTCGTGCACGGCCCGATCGCCATGATCGAGCACGGTTTCCCGGTGATCACCGTCGTCCCGGACGGGCCGGGCAGGGCGGCACTCCAGCCCGTGCTCCGCCAGCTTGGGGACCTGGGTGCCGATACCCTGATCATCGGTCCGCCGGACGCGGCTGGGCAGGGCACGGTCGGGCTGCCTCTCGCCGACCTCGGACCGGAGGTGTTGTCTCCGCTCCTCCTCATCATTCCCGTCCAGCTGCTGGCCTGGAGCCTGGCGCGCACCCGCGGCTATGATCCTGACGAGCCTCGTGGGCTACGGAAAGTGACGGAGACCTGGTAGCGGTCCCAGAGCAAACCGCCGATGGTAGTGGCAGAGCCCTGCTCTGCCACTACATCCCGGTTCGGCCCTTGAGAGCCGTGGCGACCGCGTCGTGGAAGCGGTGACGGAGGCGGATGTTGGTCATGCCGTCATCCACCGTCGGATGAACTCGATTGGTGAGGAGGACGATCACGAGATCATCCTCCGGGTCAATCCAGATGGACGTGCCGGTGAAGCCGGTGTGACCGAAGGTCCGGCGGGAGAGACGTGAGCCGACCGAGCGTGGAAAGACCTCGGACGGGCGGTTGATGACCCAACCCAGTCCACGTCCCTCCTCCAGCCCCAGCGTGCGGTCGATGATCGCCGCGGCCACGGTCTCCGGCTGGAGGATGCGGGTGCCGGCAAAGATCCCGCCGTCCAGCCACATCTGCCCCAGAACGCCCACGTCCTCCGCCGTGCCGAAGAGGCCGGCGTTACCGCTGACACCACCCATGGCATAGTGGGCGTTGCCGTCGTGGACCTCACCGGGATGGAAGTCGGTCCGCAGGCGGCCGTATGCCTCTCCCATCGCCTCCATCGTTCCCTTCTCGTAGGTCGTGCCGCGTTCCGTCCAGGCGAAACGTTCGGCCGGGAAGTCGAGACGATAGCCGGTGGTGTGGGGGCCGAGCGGGGCGAATACCATGCTGTCCGCCAGGCGGTCGAGCGTGGTCCCGGTCACATGTTCCGCCAGCAGGCCCAACGTGATGAAGCCGAGGCAGCTGTACTCGACTCTGGTCCCGGGCTGATACGAGAACGGCAAGTCGGCGATCACGCGCAGGACATCCTCACGCGACGTGGCGCGGCTGTAGATCGGAAAGTGGGCAGGCAAGCCCGAGGTATGAGTGAGGAGACGCTCGATGGTCGCCGCGCCAAGATTGGTGCCGGCAAGCGCCGGTAAATATCGGTCGAGTGGCGCGTCCAGAGCAAGCGCTCCCTCCTCGACCAGCCGCAAGATCACCGGTGTCGTCGCCAGCGGCTTGGTGAGCGAGGCAAGGTCAAAGATGGTATCAGGCCGCATCGGAATCGGCTCGGGCTCGATAGCCGCAAACCCGTAGGCGTCATGCAGCACGACCTCTCCATGCTGTCGGACGAGCGCGACAGCACCCGGCACCTCGCCGGCCGCGACCGCGTCGCGGAGCAGGGTTGAACCGGCGATGGGTTGGGGGGACTGAGCGGTGGTCAAAACCTCGCCACCCTCATGCGCTGGCTTCTCCCGACGCCGATACGGCAGTCACGTGCCGCACCGTCGGGAAGAAGCAGCGATTCAGCCGGCTCAGTTCCTCGATGGGAAGGAGATCCGGATGATCCTGATGACATACCTCGACGGCGAAGGGACACCGGTCGGAGAACAGGCACCCGCTCACGGCGCGCCCGGTCACCAACTCCTCCAGCGGGATGAAGCGATCGGGGCCGGGCCGCTCGAGGCCGACCAGTACCGGCACGGCGGAGAGGAGCGACTGCGTATACGGATTCACCGGTGCGTGGATGACGTCATCCGTTCGGCCGTATTCAAAGATCTCTCCGCGGTAGATCACACAGATATCGCCGTCCAGGGCGACGTAGCGGGCGGCGGCGACGTCGTGCGTGATGAAGACCACGGCAATCTTCAGGCGGCGACGCAGATCGTTGAGCAACTGAAGAATGCCGAGACGAAGCGAGACGTCGATCATCGAGACCGCTTCGTCGGCGACCAGCACGGTGGGATCCACCGTTAGGGCGCGGGCGATCACGACGCGCTGCCGCTGTCCGCCGGAGAGATTGTGCGGATACTTGTAGAGCACCTCATCCGGGTCGAGCCCGACGATCGTCAGCAGCTCGCGTGCGCGCTGCTCGACCCACCCTTTGTCTTTGCCGCTCTGCTTCGCACGGAGTTTCAGCGGCGCGGTGAGAGACTTCTCGATGGTGCGCACCGGATTCAAAGCCGCGTACGGATCCTGGTGAATGAGCTGGATCTTGCGCTGCAGCCGATCCCGCTCTCCTTTTGGCGCACCGTTCAGTGATGTCCCGTCGATCACGATGTCGCCGGAATCATACGTCTCCAGCCCTGCCAGAATGCGCCCCAGCGTCGTTTTGCCGCAGCCCGACTCGCCCAGCAGGGCAAGGGCCCCGCCGTTCTCGATGCTCAAGGACACGCCGCGCAGGGCGTGCACATCGGCGGTGCTCAGCATGCCGGTCCGCCCCTGGAACGTCTTCTTGATGTCGATCAGTTCAATCACTCGGGAATCCCTCGAGATAGCAGGCCGAGTCGTGATCGGGCCCCACGCTCTCCAGCGGCGGCTGCACCGTGTCGCAGATCGGCATCCGATATGCGCAACGCGCGCGAAAGACGCAACCGTGGTCCGGGATCGTGGTGAGGGAGGGGGGCAGACCCGGGAGCGGCACCGCCTCGGAGAGATCGCCGCTGAGGCGGGGAATCGAGCGAATGAGGGCCCGCGTGTACGGGTGGTCGGGCCGAATGAGCACATCGCGCGTCCGGCCACGCTCCACGATGCGTCCGGCATACATGACGGCAACACGGTCGGCCAGCTCGGCGACCACCCCCATATCGTGGGTAATCAGGACCGCGCTGAAGCGCCGCTCTCGCTGCAGGTCACGCAGGATCTGCAAGACTTCCGACTGAGAGAGCACGTCGAGCGCGGTTGTCGGCTCGTCGAGCAGGACAACTTCGGGCTGTAACACCAGGGCCAGCATGATGCCGACCCGCTGCCGCATCCCGCCGGAGAGCTCATGCTGGTACGACGTCAGGACGCGATCGGCATCGAGTGACATCTTGGCACAGAGATCCCGCGCCTCGCGCAGCGTTCCGCGGGGATCACGCCCGTGCGAGCGCGCCAGATCCATGGCCTGCCCGCCGATCCGCTTCAAGGGATTGAGTGAGTTCTGCGAGGTTTGAAACACCATGCTGATCGAATCGCCCCGCAGGCGGCGCAGGCGTTTCCCACTGAGGCGCAAGATGTCGCCGGCCGTGGGATAGACGACGGACCCGGCAGCGATCCGGCCCGGGGGCTGCACGGCATTCAGCATGGCCATGGCCAGAGTTGTTTTGCCGGAGCCGGACTCGCCGATGACGGCCGTGATCTCACCGCTCGGAATATCAAGGTCGACGTCCTGGACCGCCGCATACTCGTGTCGCTCAACCCGGTAAACGACCGTCAGCCCGCGAATACTGCACGCGTTTTGCTCGACCCGCGTCGCCGCCTGTGTCGCCACGCCTAGCCTCTCCTCAGACGCGGATTGAGCATCTCATCAACCGCATCGAGAAAGAGCACCACACCGAATGTGACCAACAGGATGCACGCCAACGGCGCCAGCAGGTAGGGGAGGGACTGAGTCGTGTACATGGCGCCGGCCTGGGAGAAAGCGAACTGCAGCATGACACCCCAGTTGTTCGTGGAGAGCGGCAGGACGCCCAGGAAGAAGAGAGCCACCGAGGCGTAAATGGCGCCGGTGACCGCCAGCAGGAACTTCATCGCGACATACGACGTGATATTGGGAAAGATCTCTTTGACGATGATGTGAACCGACGAGAAGCCGAGGCCGCGGGCTGCCTCAATGAAGGTACGCTCACGGAGCGTCAGCACCTGCGATCGAACGGCGCGCGCCAGCGCCCCCCATCCGATGAGTCCCAGAACCAGACCCATGGCCAGGGGACTGCCGAACTTCCAGACCGTGGAGAGCACAACCAGCAACGGGAAGCTCGGAATGGTGAGAACAAAATCGGCCAGCTTGGTGATAATCGAATCCGGGACGCCGAGATAGTAGCCGGAAATCAACCCCGTCACCGTGCCGAAGACGGCGGTGAAGAGGCCGGCCAGGAATGCCGAGAGCAGGACGTACCGCGACCCCGTGATCACAAGCGCGAGGGTATCGGTGCCCTGGAAATCGGTGCCCAGTGGATGCGCAGGCGACGGCCCGGCAAAGATGTTCGAGGGATTGCTGGGAAGCTCCGCCGGGTAGAAAAGCGGTCCGAAAGCCGCCATGCCGATAAAGAAGAGGAGGATGGCAAGGCCCAGCAGCCCGGTCGGCCGCCGGCGCAGGACATCCCAGGCGACCGCCCACGACGACGGCCTGTGGCGCGGCGTCTGCGCGCTGGGATAGGTCGATAGGGCTTGCGGTTCTTCGGAAACGATGGTGTTCATCGCTACCTCGCGGTCCGGATGCGCGGATCAATGACCGTGTACAGCATCTCCGCGACGATATTGGACACGATCACCGCCACGGTGATCATGAGAAACGCTGCCTGCATCAAGGGGTAATCATGGACTCCGATACTGTTCAACTGGAGCAGTCCGAGACCGGGGTAGTCAAAGATCTGCTCGATAAAGATGGCGCCGCCGAAGGTATACCCGATGGCGATGGCCAGGTAGGTGAAGAGCGGCAGGAAGGCGTTGCGCGCGATGTAGCGGAAGCGAATCGAGGGTTTGATCCCCCGCAGCTCCGCCGCCAGGATGAAATCGTCACCGAGGGTCGTGACGACGCTCGCCTTCATGGCGAGTGCCCAGAAACCAAACCCCGAGATGATGAACGCGGCAATCGGCAACACGGCGTGCAGGCCGAGATTGGAGAGAAAGGTCCAGGTGATTCCGGGTGAGATGGCGGCATCGTACGGCGCGCCAAACGGAAAAATCGGGTGCGCGGTCGCCAGCAGGTAGGCAAGCAGCAGGGCGACCATGAACTGCGGAATGCCGTGCAGGATCGATCCGACAACCGTGATGGAGCTCCCGACCCACGTATTCCGGTAGATGGCAGCGAAGACGCCACCGATGACGCCGACGATGAAGGTGAGAATGATGCCGGTGACGACCAGTCCCAGGGTGTAGGGAAGGGCCGACAGGATGATGTGCATGACGGGCACGCCCGTGTAGGAGATGGATTGCCCCAGATCGAGATGCGCCATCTGTTGCATGTAATGCAGGTACTGGATGGGCAGCGGATCTTTCGGGTAGAAGCCGTACATGCCGGCGACGCGGGCGGCCGCCTGCGACTCGCTCATCCCCTGCTGCTCCAGCATATTCAGCTGGGCCGCGACCGGATCACCGGGAATCATGCGAATCAGGAAAAAGGTAAAGGTGGCAACCGCCCAGATCATGACGAGCGCGCCGACCAACCGCCTGGCAAGCCGGAGCAGAAAGCCTCTCATCCCGGATCCCTCGATCGAGAAAGACGGCCGCGGCTACAGCGCCGCGGCCGTCTCGTGTGCGACTAGCGGGGCCTCACGTACCCCATGATCTCCCAACACCCAATGGGCGGGTAGTAACCGTTGCAGCTTTGCATGACGGTCGCATTCCTGGTTGGGTAATCGGTGAAGTACTTGTCGTTGACGAACCCGTCCGTCACGTAGTTCCAGAGCGTGATCTCCGGCACGTACTGGTTGGCCGTGATCAGCAACGTTTGCATGATCCGCCGCACCTGGGCCCTGTTGGTGATGACATTGAGCTTATTGGCGAGCGGGCCCACGGACACGCTCCCGTACCCCTTGACACTGACCGTCTTGGGGAAGTCGAGCCAGTTGCCCTTCCCTTGAGCGGACGGCGAGTAGTAGACCAGCTTGCCGCCCTCGAGCTGATAGCCGTCGGCGCCGCCGAAGAGGCGGAGAGCAATGCCGGCCGGGGTCAGCCCGGTGCCGATCCAGAAACCGAAGGCAATCTTGCCGTTACCGAGATCCTTGAGGTACTGGGCAAACGTCGGTGAGAGATCGACGGTCGTTGGAATGCCGAAAGAGTCCATCTCGCTCTTGATTTCGGAGGAGGCCTCCACCCAGTCATTGAATCCATTCACCGTCGTCAGCGTCACCGTGAAGGGCTTGCCGTTCGGCATGGTCCACGCGCCGCCCGACTTCTTGAAACCGGCCGAACGCAGGAGGGCCGTCGCCGCCTTGGGGCTCGGCAGGTAGGGATTGAGGTGCTTGAGCTGCGCCTTCGTCAGGTACGTCTTGGTATTGGAATCGACGGTCGTGGTCGGCCAGTGGTTGTAGGTTCCTCCCACCGGCTCGCCCACACGCTGCACTGCCTTCCGATTGATGATGTACGCGATCGCCTGGCGCACCTTGACCATGTTGAACGGGTAGATGCTCTCGTTCCAGACCAGCTGCGCGGACGCGGTCGACGACACCTTATACAGATGGTTATGCGGCACCGACGCGATGCGATGCACCAGGCTGCTGCTCATGCCCCCGGATGTGGCCTGGTACACCTGGCCGCCCAGGAGATAGTTCCAGATCTGCTGATTGCTGTTGTTGTAGTTGCGAAGAATGACCTCCGCGATGTGAATCTTGTTGGCAGCGTAGAAGCCCTTGTTTTTGACCAGGATTGCCTCGCCGGGGTTGTACGACTTCAGCACGTACGGACCGGACGACACGTCCTTCGACGGCGCGTAGGCCTGGATCTTCTTGTAGAGATCCTGCAGCGACTTCACCGCCGCCGCCTGCTTCGCGGAGAGCGTCGGATCGGTGCCCGTGTACTGCGAGGTGGCAATCGTCGTCCAGATATCGGACGGCAACTGGCTGTTGTACACCGAGGCCGGAGTGATGTCCTGCTCGAGAACGAGGCGGGAGAACAGGTTGTACTTGGACCCCGACAGCATCTTGTAGACGACGGTCTTACTATTGAGCGCCTTGATCGAGCCCAGGTAAAAGCCTTGCGAGGCACCGCTGGCGAATCCGATGGCGGCCGTCTCGATCAGATCCTTTGCCGTGACAGGCTGACCGTTGGACCAGTGCGCATTCGGCTGGATGTGCACCGTGATCTGGCGGCCGTTCTTGCTGATCGTCCAGCTCTTGGCCAGACCGGGGAAGAACGCCAGGGGATTGGGCGATCCGATCTTGACGAATCCGAGCGGCATCACGTCAAGGCCGGCCCACTGCAATCCCTGGTCGTTGTACCAATTAATCGGCGCCCCCTGCGCCATGTTGCCGATCGTCACGTAGGGTTGGTTGTTGGCCGACACCGACCCGGCAACAGCACGACCTGCCGTCCCGACGTACGTGATCGCGATAACCGCGGCTACCAGGACACCCGAGACAAACCTAAGACCTCTCACTCCACTCCTCCTCATGTGTCATCGCGAGGGATCCACCGCCTTGCCGATAGTTCCCATTATGCACGTATGGAAACGAGTATCCAGCGGGAATCGCAACATCACCAGTTCGCTACTCATCTGTCGCACCAAAATCGTGCGATAGCGGGCCGACCCTGTGCTTTTCGTGCATTGTTTAGAGATAAATGGCTTTACGTGCGCAGCGGGCTGGACAGTGAAGACGTGGTGAGGACAGCATGCATATCGCCGGTGTCATGTCGGGCACGTCGATTGACGGCATCGACGTAGCGATCTGCGAAATCGTCCCTGCCGATCCGGGTACCCTGACGCTGCGTGTCCTCGGCTACGGCGAGCAACCCTTCCCCGATGGGCTGCGAGCGCGGATCATGGGCGTCCTGACCGACGGGCAGGGAGCTCTCGCCGAACTGACGGGACTGCAGACGGCGCTCGGACAGGCTTTTGCCGGTGCCGTGCAGCAGACCGTGGCCGACCTCAAGCTGCCCGCCCCCGACCTCGTCGCCTGTCACGGCCAGACCATCTATCACCTCACCACCGGTGAGCGCGGCACGTGGCAGATGGGCAATCCGGCCATCATTGCCGCGCACACCGGCGCCACGGTGGTCTCCGATTTTCGGGCAGCCGACATGGCGCGGGGCGGAGAAGGGGCGCCGTTGGTGCCCTACCTCGACGCTCTCCTCTTTCACCACCCCACCCTGACCCGCGCCGTCCAGAACATCGGCGGGATCGGCAACGTCACCTTCCTCCCGGCCCCAGGGGAACCGTATGCCTTTGATACCGGTCCGGGGAACATGCTGATCGATCAGGCGGCTCGGTCTCTCCTGGGCCTTCCCTTCGATCGCGACGGCGCCGTCGCCTCTGCCGGCCGGATTGACGAGGCGTTCCTCGAGGAGATCCTCGTTCATCCCTACTTTCACCGCGCTCCACCCAAGAGCACCGGGCGGGAGATGTTCGGCGCCGCCTTTGGCAACGAGTTGCTGACCCGGGCGGTCGCTCGCGGGCTCTCTCCCGCCGAGACGCTCGCGACACTGACCGCCGTGACCGCCGAGAGCATCGCGCGCGGCTATCGCGCCTTCGGTCCGGGCCGCATCGACGAGATCGTGGTGAGCGGAGGTGGCGCCAGGAATCCGACGTTGCTGCACCTGATCGCCGAACGGCTGCCCGCGTCACGCCTCACGCGGAGCGACGACCTGGGCTTGCCGAGCGATGCAAAGGAGGCCGTTGCCTTTGCCCTGCTTGGATACGAGGCCATTCACGGGCGAGCAGGCACGCTTCCCCGCTGCACCGGTGCATCCCAGCCGTCCATCACCGGCTCTATTACCCCGGGAGCCAACTTCCGGGCACTCATGCGACAGGCGATGAAGAGTCCGAGCCGGAATATTGAGCACGTGCATTTGCGGCCGTAGGTCAGGCGTGGACCCGCCGTCGCACGCCGCAGACGTGCCTGACCCCCGATCGCTGCACTACTTTCGGCAAGCCGGCGAACTCCGATGCGCCCACTATCGCGGCGGATCGGGACCACGCTGAGGGCCGTGGACGATCATCGAGGCCATCGGCCGAAGCAGCCACCACGGCCGCCACGACCACGAGACGCGGCACCCGTGACAGGCCTCAAGGGTCTCTCTACCTGTAGTCTGTTCCCAGAATGAATAGGAGAGGACAGGGCATGCAGCGACAAGAGATCGAGCGTCTGGCGGCAGGCGCCCTTATGGTCGGCTTTCCGGGAACACAGATTCCGGACGAACTCATCCGGCGGGGTGTGCGAAACTTCATCCTCTTTGCTCGCAACATCGGATCTGCCGGGGAGGTGCGCACACTGACGACCGCGTTGCGCGCACAGGCTGGGGACGACGCTCTGATTGCCATCGATCATGAGGGCGGGCGGGTGAACCGCCTGGCCGCGAGCGGAGCCGCCACGCAGTTCCCGTCCGCGATGGCGTGGGCCGCCACGGGCGATGTAGAGATTGTCCGCACCGCATCGGCAGCCACAGCGTCCGAGCTGCGATCGCTCGGCATCAACGTCAACTTCGCACCGGTTGTCGATCTCCTGGCGAATCACCGGAATCCGGCGCTGGGCACGCGCTGCTTTTCCGATGATCCGGACCTCACCGCCCGCTTCGGCGCCGCCTATGTCGCCGGCCACCGGGAGGCCGGCGTTGCCTCGACGGCCAAGCACTTTGCCGGCCACGGTGCGACCCCTATTGACTCGCACGTCGACCTCCCGGAGATCAGCAAGAGCATCGAGCTGATACGCGCCGAGGATCTTGTGCCCTTCACGGCGGCGGTGACGGCGGGAGCCGAGGCGATCATGGTGAGTCACGCCTGGTATCCGGTGCTCGATCCAGAACCGCTCCCTGCCACCGTCTCGCCGGCTGTTGCCGGACTGGCCCGTGAGATAGGCGGCGACGAGACCGTGATCGTCACCGACTGCATGGAGATGGGCGCCGTCCAGAACCGGATGACGACGGGGGAAGCGGCAGTCCGTGCCCTCGCCGCCGGCGTCGATCTCGTGCTGATCTCGCATACCGCCGAACTCCAGCAGGAGGCGCTCGACGCGGTTATCCGGGCCGTGGAGAGCGGAGATCTGCCCTGCGAGCGCCTGGAAGAGGCGAATCGGCGGCTGGACACGCTTCGCTATCGCCTCTCGGTGAACGGTCGAGACAGCGGCGGCGGGCCGGAGGCAGCCCGGGAAATCGCGAGGCGGGCCGTCACCCTGGTCAAGGATGAGGCCGGCTTGCTCCCGCTCAGTAGTGATCAGCCACTCGCCGTGGTGACCTTCGCCTCGATGGCGGCGAGTGTGGTGGAGGGACCGAAGGCGATCCGGCGCCCGGCCCTGCCGGGTGCGGTCGCAGCACGCCACCGGCACGCACACCTGGTGGCGGTCGAGCCGGGAATGGATGTTGGCGACGTACTGGCGGCACTGAAGGGGATCGAGACAGTGCTGGTCGGGACCGCGTTCGCCACGGGACGGCCCGTCCAGGCGGACGTCGTGCGAGCTCTGCTCGCCGCCGGCAAGCGCGTGGTGGTTGTCGCCCTCGCCGATCCGTTCGATCTCCTCTCCTTTCCCGAGGTACCAACCTACCTGGTGAGCTACGACGACACGGCGCCGATGCTGGATGCGACGCTCGACGTCCTGTTCGGGATGCGCCCGGCTCAAGGCGTCCTGCCGGTTGACCTGCCGGGACTGTATCCACGCGGTACGGGAAAGCGAGCGGCCGCACACCACTGACAGCCGTCCAGGATGCGATGAGAGTGCCAGGTCATCAATAATGGCCCCACATGGCAGCGCGCGCGGAAATTAGCCACCTCATCTGCCGGGCTTGTGGTGAAACCAGCCCGGCCGGGAAACGCTTCTGTGGCGATTGCGGGACCCGCCTGCCCACCCTCTGCCCACACTGTCAAAGCATCCAGGACAGCAGCAACCGCTTCTGTGACGATTGCGGATCCCCGCTGCAAGCGTGGTGCGCTGCCTGCGGCTCGGCCGTCACGCCGAACAAGCCGTTCTGCGGCGCCTGCGGCGCGGCGGCCGGTCCGGGTGTGTCGCTGCCCGGCGAACGGCGGCCGGCTGCGCCGCTCTCCACGCGTGATGAGACGGCGCGAGAAGAGCGCCGGCTGGTGACCGCGCTCTTCTGCGATCTCGTCGGCTTCACGCCGCTGACGGAACGGCTCGACGCGGAGGGCGTGCGCGCCATCCAGACGACCTACTTTGAGCGCATGAGCGGAGAGATCGCTCGATTCGGCGGCGTCGTGGAGAAGTTCGCCGGCGACGCCATCCTCGCGCTCTTCGGCGTGCCCCTCGCCCAGGGCGATGATGCCGAACGGGCCGTCCTGTGTGCGCTGGCCATGCAATCAGCTCTCATCCCGCTGCGACGTGAGGTCCGGCGGGATTTCGGCGTCGAGCTGGCGATCCGGGTCGGCGTCAATACCGGTGAGGCCGTCAGCGGGATGCTGGACGCCGGCGGGCGGAAAGACTACTCCATCACGGGAGACGTCATCAATACTGCCGCCCGACTGCAGACGGCGGCCGAGCCCGGCGGGATTATGGTCGGTCTCGATACGATGCGCCTGACGCGGCGTTCCGTCGTGTTTGGTGAGCGTCATGACCTGACGCTTAAAGGGAAGGCGCAGGCCGTGGCGTCCTATGCCGTACTGGGAACGGTCGAGACGCAGGGGCAGGAGGCCGGAGCGCGGCATCCGGTGGCCCTGGTCGGGCGCGAGCACGAGTTGGGCGCGCTGCAGCGGGCCTGGGAGCGGGCGCAAACCGGCGATGGGCAATTGGTGGCGCTGCTGGCGGAGGCCGGATTCGGCAAGAGCCGGCTACTGGCCGACGCTGCGCAACGCTTCGCGTCCGATCGTGTCTTCTGGGTCCGCTGCTCCAGTCATGGCGGGAGCATCAGTCTGGGGACGGTGGCCGAACTGCTCCGTGCCGTCCTTGCGGTACGGGACGGCGAGGACCCGGCCGTCTTGCGCCTACATCTGACGGCGATACTGGACGACTTGCTCGCCCCGGCGGATGATGAAACGCGCAGCACAGCCGCCGACGTGCTCGGGGAGGTACTGGGCCTCGCCGATATCCGGTCATCGGTGACCGACGCCGGCCCCCAGGCCCGCCGCCAGACCCTCGTCAAGAGCCTGCGCTTACTTTTTATGGGTCTCGCGCAGCGCGCCCCGTCGGTGATGATCCTGGAAGATGCCCACGGGATGGACAGCGCGAGCGCCGAGGTGCTGGCCGAGGTGCTGTGCGATGTCGTGGGGCTGCCGCTGCTGGTCCTCGCCGCCTATCGTCCGCCGTGGACCCCGCCCTGGGATGCCTGGGCCTGGGTGGAGAAGATCGTCCTCCGTCCCCTGACACAACCGGAGACGATCGCGCTGGCCGAAAGTGTGTTGGAGGGCGCGGCGCTGGCACCCGACCTCGAGCGCTATATCATCGACCGGTCGGGAGGCAATCCCTTCTTCGTCGAGGAGTTGCTGAATACGCTGCAGGATGAAGGCGGGATCGCGTATGAGAACGGCCGCGCCGTTCTGGTAGCCGCGACCGCCGCGCACCTCCCCTCGACCCTCACCGAGATCGTGCTGGCCCGTCTCGACCGTCTTCCCGGCACGCTCCGAAGCCTCGTGCAGACGGCGAGCGTCATCGGCCGCACCTTCAGTGCTGACCTGCTGACCGCCGTGATGGGAACTGCCGAGCACATCACGCGTGAACACCTCACCGCGCTCACCCGAAGCGAGATCGTGGTCCTTCCGCCGGGGAGCGAATCCGACTATGCGTTCAAGCATGTGACAATGCGCGACGTGGCGTATAGCACGCTGCTCGCCGCTCGGCGCAGGGAACTGCATGAGTCGATCGCCGACGCCATGATCGCGCTACACCTGGCGGAGGACGCCGTCGAAACGGTTGCCTACCACCTGGCACAGACCGACCGGCATGCCGATGCCGCCCTCTGGCTCGAGCGCGCCGGCGACCGGGCAGCGGAGGTGTATGCCAACCAGGGCGCGGTGGACCACTACGAAACCGCTCGTACCCGGCTGGGGCAGGCCGGTGGCGATGCCGCGAGCGCGGCCCGATTGGCCGCCAAGCTGGGCGGCATCTTCCGCATCATCGCGTGGTATGACGAGGCACTGGAGGAACTCGAGACGGCGGCACGGCTCTACCGCGACCTGGGGGATGTGGACAGCGAAGCGCAGGTCGCCGCACAGATCGGCGACGTGCACTTCCTGCGTGGGGCGCCGGAGGACGCAGTGACGCGTCTCCAGAGCATGCTGGCCCGTTTCGACGAGGACGCCGACGATGCGGATCTTCCCCACGGTCTTATCGACGTCTATATGGCGTTGGTCGATCCGCTCTATCATCTGAACCGCTTCGAGGACGCTCTTACGGCCTCCTATCGGGCGGTTGAGCTGGCGCGCCCGCACGACAGTGATCGGCTGGTGGTGCAGGCCACCGTCCGCTATGGCCTGGCGCTGGGCGGGATCGGACGGCTGGACGAGGCTGGGCGGGTCCTCGGCGACGTGATCCCGCAGGCCGAAGCCGGCGGTGACGGCGCCGTCTTCATGCAGGCGCTCCTGTGGCGAGGCGACATCGATCTGGCACAGGGGAGGCCCGGCGGCGCGCAGGCGATGTTCGCGCGGGCACTTGAGGTGGCCCGGAGCCGGGGTGATCGCGCGGGAGAGGCGGAGGCCGTGAGACGCCTGGGGCAGGCCGCGTTTGTGCTCGGTGATTGGCCCGCCGCTCAGAGCCACTGGGAACAGGCGGTCGATCTCGTCCGCTCCATGAGCTACTCTCACTTTTCGGCGTGGACTCTCATGACGCTCGGCGAGCATTATCTGCGTCTTGGGGACAGTGAGCGCGCCTCGCGGTATCTGGAAGAGCCGTTCGTCATCGCTGAGCGCAGCGGCCGGGTGGGCTTGCTGCCCTATCTGCAGATTCCCCTCGCCGCCTGGGATCTCTGGGACGGGGAGCCGGAACGGGCCCTGGACCGTCTGAATCCCTTACTCCAGACGCCGGTCTTCGAGACGACGCTCGACCATCGGGCCATGCAGATCGTAGCGGAAGCCGACCTCGCGGCCGGCAATCGCGCGGCCGCGGCGGAGATCGCGGGGCGCGGGCTGGACCAGGCAACGGGTCAGGCGAACGAGATGGCTCGGTTGGGCTGGCTCTCGGTGGCGGCTGCCATTGCGGTCGAGTCGGGCGACAGAGACGCGGCGCACCGGCTCCTGGACGAGGCACTTGCGCTGGCGGAGCGAATACCTCATCCTTACGAACAGGCTGGGATCTATCTGCGGCGCAGCGCCCTGGATCCGTCTTCCCCTGAGCGCCGGCGCGATCTGGAGGCGGCACTGACGATCTTTGAGCGACTGGGGGCGCAGCCACATACGAAGCGTGTGCGGGGGGCGCTGGACAACCGCGCGGCGGTGTAACAAGAGAACACACGACACGAGGGCGGCTGGCCGCCCGAGATCGGAGCAGGGGGAACGGTGATGGCAAAGATTCTGATCGTGGAAGACAACGAGATGAACCGGGACATGCTCTCCCGTCGACTACAGCGCAAGGGCTACGACGTGGTGATCGCGGTGGACGGCGGCGAGGGCATGGCGATGGCCCGCAGCGCCGCGCCGGACCTCATCCTGATGGATATGAGCCTGCCGGTGGTGGACGGTTGGGAGGCCACGCGGCAGCTCAAGGCGGACACGGAAACGAGCAAGATTCCCGTGATTGCTCTGACCGCCCACGCCATGGCCGGAGACCGGGAGAAGGCCATGAGCGCGGGCTGTGACGACTACGACACCAAGCCCATTGAGTTGCCGCGGCTTCTGAGCAAAATCGAGACGCTTCTGGACGGCAAGTCGTGATTATCGACGAGGCGATGACGCGCGACGAACTGCGTCAGGCGGTCCAGCGCGCGAGAGCCGCGTACGACACGGAAACCGCGATCAAGCTCTATGATCGTCTGATCGCTCTTCTCACCGAGCAGGGTGATGCGGCCGGTGTTTTCGACGCGCTGGCAGAGCGCGCCGTGTGCCACCGGACGCTTATCCGGTTTGATGAAGCGCGCAGCGACCTGGAGGCGATGGCGCGCCTCGCCCAGGATCTGGGTGACGAGCGCCGGCAGATCGAAGTTGTTGCGCGACAGGTCACTCTGGCCGCACAGACCGGATCGGCTCGGGGCATGGAGACCGAGGGCGAAGAGGCGCTTCTCCGGGCACAGGCGCTGGGGGACGTCGAGCTCGAAGCCGATGTCCTGACTGCCCTCGGTGAGATGCATTTCTCTCTGGGAGATGTCAGCCACGCGGAGCAACGTCACGATCGTGCCCTGGCGCTCTACCGGACGATCGGAAATCGTTCCGGTGAGGCGTGGAATCTTGCATTCCTGTGCAACGTGTACCGGCTTCAGGGACGCGCGGCCGAGGCGCAGGAGGTAGGGGAACGCTCCGTCGAGATCCACCGCCAACTGGGCAATCGGCGCGGCGAAGCGCGTGCCCTGGATCGTCTCGCCATTGCGTCTCCGGATATCGCGCGCGGCCGCGCTCTCCTGGAGCAGGCCGCGGCAATTTGGGAGATCGTCGGCGATCCCGCGGAAAAGATGCGGCTCTACAACAACCTGGCAACCGTCTATCTGGGACTCGGTCTCTATAACCGCGGCCTCGAGTACGCCCGTCTCGCCGTCGAGGGAAGCCAGTTGATGGGCGCGCGTGTCTTTGGACATCTGTTGAACACGCTCGGTAAAGCGTATGAGGGCCTGGGGCGTCATGACGAGGCGTTGCAGGCCATGGAAGAGGCTGTTACCGCGGGGATCGAGAGCGGCGACGAGTTTATCTCGGGAACCGGCCGCGCTGACGTCGGCCGCGTACTGGTTGCCATCGGGGAGCCGGAGCGGGCCAGCGAGCAATTGCAGATCGCCGCCGACCACGCCACGCACGCCGGTTATCTCTCCGCGCAGGTTTACGCTCTTGCCTGGCTCGGTGCTGCCTGTCTCGAAGCCGGGGATCTGGCCAGGGCCGACCGTATGACGGCAGAAGCCGTCGCTCCTCTCGACGAGCTCAGTGCCGTCGACATCGACTATCCGGGCCAGGATGCCTGGTGGCACCGGTATCGTGTGCTGGCGGAACTGGGACGCACCGACGAGGCCTGGCGGGCGCTACAGCGAGCGGCCGAGACAGCCCTGGATGGTATCGTCACCCTCAGCGACATCGGGCTTCGCCGCCACTACCTCAACAAAATCGCCATCAATCGATCCATCATGCAGGAGTGGGCGCGCCAGGCGAAGCTCCGCGATGTCCGCCTCGATCTGGAGGAGATCGCGGCGCGTGGATCCGAGCAGAGCGTGCAGGATCAGCTCAAACGTATGCTTGATGTCAGCGTCCGCATGAACGAGCGGCGCGACGTCACCGTGCTGGACTTCGTGCTGGACGAAGCCGTGGAACTGAGCGGGGCCGAGCGCGCGGCTCTCATTTTGGTGGATGACGACCGTCATATCGGGACCGTTCTCTCCCGCGGTCTGGACGATACGGATCTTGCGCGCCTGCTCGGCAGCGGACCGGTGCGTGTCGCCCTCGACACCGGCCAACCACAGTTGCTGCAGAACGTCCCTGACATACGCGAAGGGACGGCCGATCCGGCTCCGCTGCGTGAAGGCTCAATTCTCTGTCTTCCCCTGGTGGCACGCGGCACTGTGATCGGCGTCCTGTATAGCGACGTGCGCAACCTCTTCGGTCGGTTTACCACGACCGACCTCGACCTCATGGCCGTGCTGGCCGCGCAGGCTGCGACGGCCATTGAGAATACGCGCCTCTACCAGGAGACGCTCAACAGCAATCGAGAGCTGGAGCAGCGGGTGGGAGAACGCACGGCCGCTCTCGAGCGCCAGGCCAAGGAGATGACAGCTCTCGTCGAGGTGGGACGTGACATCTCCTCGACCCTCGATCTTCATGCTGTCCTCGAGCGCATTGCAGACCAGGCAAAGGATCTTCTCCTCTCGGAGACCGGTGCCGTGTATCTACGGCAGGATGAGGATATCTTCATCCCGATCGTGGCGCTGGGAGTTGATTCGGAGCAGATCCTCCGCGATCGCATCACCCTGGGAAAGGGAATTATCGGCGATCTTGCTCAGCGCGCGGCAGCCGAGGCGATTCCCAACGCCGTTGTCGATCCTCGCGCTCGACACATTGAGGGGACTGCCGAGTCCGAGGTGGAGCAGCTGATGGCAGCGCCCTTGCTGGCGGGGGATCGCGTCATTGGGATGATGGTAGTCTGGCGGTTTGGCCAGCGCGAGTTGTACACCGAGGCGGATCTGAATTTCCTGATCGGGCTCTCCCAGCAGGCCAGCATTGCCATCCAGAACGCTCGCCTCTTCGAGGAGATCCAGCAGGCACGCGAAGTGGCGGACTCGGCCAACCGCGCCAAGAGTACGTTCCTGGCCAACATGAGTCACGAGCTTCGCACGCCGCTCAACGCCATCATCGGCTACAGCGAGATCCTGCAGGAAGAGGCGGAAGACCGCGGTGATGAAGATTATCTGCCCGATCTCAGGAAGATTACCGGAGCCGGCAAGCATTTGCTGGCCTTGATCAACGACATCCTCGATCTCTCCAAGATTGAAGCGGGCAAGATGGATCTCTACCTGGAGACCTTCTCCGTTCCCCAGATGATTGGCGAGGTTGTCAGCACGGTCGAGCCGCTCATCGCCAAGAACGCCAACACCCTTGAGGTGCACTGCTCGGCGGACCTGGGCGACATGAAAGCCGACCTGACCAAGGTCCGGCAGGCGGTCTTCAACCTCCTCAGCAACGCCGCCAAGTTCACCGATCACGGGACGATCACGCTGGACGTCCTCGAGGCGGGAGACGACATCGTCTTTCGGGTGCGCGACACGGGGATCGGGATGACCGACGAGCAGCAGGCTCGGCTGTTCGAGGAGTTCGCGCAAGCCAACAGCTCGATCACGCGGCGTTATGGTGGTACCGGCCTCGGCCTTGCCCTCACCCGGCGCCTCTGCATCCTGATGGGTGGCCACGTGACGGTCGAGAGTACCGCCGGCGCGGGATCCACTTTCACCATCCGGCTGCCGCGGCAGGTCGAGCAGCGCAGGCCGGCATCACCGCCGCTCGCTCCGGACGCGGGCCACGCCGATCGCCGCACCGTCCTGGTGATCGACGACGACAGCGACGTGCGTGAGATGCTGCAGCGAGTCCTGCTCAAGGAGGGCATTGAGGTCATCTCCGCCACCAGCGGAGATGAGGGCCTGGAGATGGCCCGCTCCCTCCACCCCGACGTCATCACGCTGGATGTGCTGATGCCCGGCCGGGACGGCTGGAGCGTGCTCTCCGAACTCAAGGCCGATGCGGCGACGGCGGATGTGCCGGTCGTCATGCTGACCATCGTCGACAACAAGGATATGGGCTACGCGCTTGGCGCATCGGACTATCTGACCAAGCCCATCGATCGCGATCGGCTGCTCGCCGTCTTGCGCCACCACCTCTCCGATGGACAGACCGGAACCGCACTCGTCGTCGAGGATGACGGCGCCACACGCGTCATGCTTCGCCGCATCCTGGAACGTGAGGGGTGGACGGTCGTGGAAGCCACCAACGGACGCGAAGGGCTGGAACGTCTGGACCAGGCGCCGGCCGACGTGGTCCTGCTCGATCTCATGATGCCCAAGATGGATGGCTTCGCCTTCGCCGAGGAACTCCGGAAGCGTGACGTGAAGGTCCCGGTCGTGGTCGTCACCGCGAAAGACCTGACCGCCGATGACCGCAAGCGCCTCAATGGATACGTGCAGACGGTGCTGGAAAAGGGGAAGCTGAGCCGCGAGCAGATCCTCGCCGAGGTCGTTCGCACGGTGCAGGCGGTCGACCGTCACGCGGCGACAAACAGCGCCTCCGCGGGCACGAGGACCGACCTGCCCGCGTAAGAAGGTTTCCCCTTCCTCCCGATGCACCTCCGCCCGAAATGAGGAAGAGGGAGTCCGAAGACTCCCCCTTCCTACCGCCGCGCGATGGTGTCGATTACGACTTCGGGACGATGATCGCCACCGCGTCAACCGGCGTGGCCGCCGCCAGAGCCGTGGCGCCCCGGAAGACCACAAACACATGCTCGCCCTGCGTGAAGGACGGGGCCGTCGTGACGGCCTTCCCACTGACGCGGAACTTGGTCTGTGCCGTGATGTTGAACGTGTAGGTCTTACCCTTCTTGGTCGTGACGGAGATGCTGCTCGCGGAAGACGTGGCAACTGTGCCCCCGACGGCGCGGAGCAGATGGTTTCGGACACGCTGGACGGCGCGCCGAACCGGAAGCGGCTTGCTCGAGTACACGACGCGCGTCGCCGTGATGCTGCCGTCGCTGCTCTTGACGCCGACGGCAGCGGCATACTCACCATTGGCCAGCGCGCCGGCCGTCCCCTTCAGGGCGCGCTCCCTGGTGGTAGCCGAGACTGTCACGTTGACCACGACGGACGCGTTCGTCTTCTTGTTGAGTCGGGTCAGCGTGAACCCACTCGTCGAAAGGTTCGACACCTGCCCCACGGCGACCGCCGGGTGGGTCCGGGCCAGCAGGCCGGATGCGGCGAATGCGCTGGAGACCCCGGTAAGCAGCAGGGTCCCGGCCAGGACGCCGGAAGCGACACGATTGAAACGCATGTGAGTTGACTCCTTCAGCTGAAAGTGGCCAGTGCGGCCTATCCCGAGAGTAAAGAGAAGAGCTTACCCTCCCTTTGCCGGTGTCTGAACTTTTCTTTTCCGTCTGACGGTCCTCCCTCGGAGAGGGAAAATGGTCCTTGACCGATAGAAGGTCAGGGGAGAATAGTTGATGACATGACCGGGCTCACCGATCGCGACTCCCTCACCGAGCATCAATACCGTGATGCCTCGAATCTGGAGGCACGTATCCGGCTGCATCGTGACTTCAGTACCAATCCGTACCCGTTCCACCGCTGGTACTTCGACCGACTCGATCTGCCGGCCACGGCGCATGTCCTGGAAGTCGGCGCCGGCAGCGGCGCCCTCTGGCGTGAGAATGCGGATCGCATTCCACCCGGCTGGGAACTCACGCTGACCGATCTATCACCCGGCATTCTCGCCGACGCCAGGCGGTCCCTCACCGGCTTGCACGCGCGGTTTGCGGTCGCCGATGCGCAGGCACTGCCTTTCTCGGATGCCTCCTTCGATGCCGTGCTCGCCAACCACATGCTGTATCACGTCCCCGACCGCCGGCGCGCCATCGCGGAGTTCCGGCGCGTTCTGCAGCCGGGCGGCCGGCTCTATGCCGCGACCAACGGAGAAGGACACCTTCAGGAGTTGCGCGATCTGCTGGCCGAGTACGTCACGGACATGCCGATGCGGGGCGGATGGGACTTCGGCCTGGACGACGGGGCCGCACAACTGCGCGCCTCGTTCAGAGATGTCGTCCTGTACCGGTACGACGATGCCTTCCGGATCACTCAGGCTGAGCCCTTGAAGGCGTACATCCGGTCGATGGGAGACTACTGGCACATACCGGAAACGCGACGTGCGGAACTCGACCGTCGGATCGAAGACCTGGTGGCGCGCGGCCCCTTCCACATCGGCAAAGAAGCCGGGATGTTCGTGGCGTGGTAGACGGACGGCCGATCCTTCCCTACGACGCTTCCGGCGCCGTCCGCGGTCCACGATGTCTTCCACCGGACCCACGCGCATCGGATGTCGCCGCGCGCCTCGCCTGGCTCATCGAGCGCTGGCTCCCCGATTCACAGGTCGAGCACATCGGCAGCACCGCGGTGCCGTGCGACGGTAAGGGCGTGATCGATCTGCAGATCATCTATCCGCCGCACCGGTTGGATGCCGTCAAGGACGTTCTGGGCCGCCTCGGTTTCCAGCCGCAGGGGGGCCGAAACCCCTTCCCGGAAGATCGCCCGATGCGCATCGGGGCCATTGCGCACGAGGGAGACATCTTCCGCATCCATGCGCACGTCATCGCTGCCGACTGTCCGGAGGTCGGGCTCAATCGCGCTTTCCGCGACCGTCTGCGCGCCGATCCCGCGCTTCGCGAGGCCTACGTCGCCGAGAAGCGTGCCATCATCGCCTCCGGCGTCACGGACACCGTCGAGTACGCTCAACGGAAGAGCGCCTTCGTGCAGGACGCGATCCGGGATCTAGAACGCAGCACAGACGGTTCGTGCGTGGCGAATGAGGAATCCCGCGTGGCACGCGGTGACGCGAGAGACGGCAATCCATCCGGTGAGAATCCGGTGAGTCCGGACTGTTTCGTCTGCCGGAAGCATCGCGGTGAGGAACCGATCCCCGGGGGCATGATCTACGAGGATGATCTCCTGGCCGTGACGCACGTGGGAGGGGAGTTGGGCACGTACCTGGGCCATATCGTCATCGAACCGAAGCGCCACGCGCCGGGCGTCGCCGATCTGACCGACGGAGAGGCAGCCGCGGTGGGCGTCATGGTGACACGGGTGGGCCGCGCCCTTAAAGAAAGCGAGGCAGCGGATCACATCTACGTGTTCGTCATGGGCCATCACGTCCCGCATCTCCACGTCCACATCGTTCCCCGCTATCCCGGAGCGCCGACGGAGTTCTGGGGCGTCCACGTGGATGAGTGGCCGGAGGCGCCGCGTGGCGGCTGGGATGAGATTGGCGCGCTCGCCGAGAGATTACGCGGGACGTTAGCGACGGATCCGGCGTGAACTTCTCATGGCCGGCATTATGCCCATAAAGGATCGTGTATCGTCTTTCCGCGTCTTGACAGTTAACGCTATGTTCAGAACCACTTTGTACTGTGATGATTACTCGCTAGCCTTAAGCATGGCGTCAAGCGCATTGGAGACCGGGCGGGGCATCGGACGTTTCTATGTGTGAGAGATGCTCTCCGCACCGCACGGTCCGCCACGACGATGCGCGGCGCGTGCGCGCCGTCGCCCGCCCGACGCCGCAGCCGCGACGCGACGAGAATTCGTGGCTCCAGTCTCCCGTTAGCCGCCGGCAATTACTGCAGGCAGCCGGCGGAGGGCTCGGCATGGCTCTCGTCGGTGGCATGCTGACCCACTCCATGACCGGTGCGACCAGCATGAACGGCGCCGATTATCTGGTGCTGATCGTGCTGGACGGCGCCACGCCGGAGTATCTCGGCGTTCCGAACATGCCGAACGTGCGGCGGCTGATCCGCAACGGCATCTCCTACTCCAATGCCTTTGCCGGCATTCTGGAGTCGGAGACGCCCCCCGGGCACGCCACGATCGCGACCGGATCCAATCCTAGCCGTCACGGCATCGTTAATTTCTGGTGGGGCGATCTGCAAAAGCAGAAAGTCGACCTCTTCGACCCGAGCCAGATCAACGACGGGGCGATGGAAGCAATCATCAGTCAGGCCGGTGTCCCGACCATCGCCAGCCTGGTGCATACCCAATACACGGGCTCCAAGGTCGTCGCTCTCTCCGGCCACAAGTACTACGCGGCCGATGCGCTCGGCGGTCCGGATGCGGACGCCATCCTCTATTACTACGGCACGGCGAACGGACAATTTGTGCCCACGGCGGTGCCGGCGCACGAGCCTCCGGCCGGCGTGCTGACGGCGCCACACCTCGCCGTCCCCAATCACAACATCCCCCTCGGCGTCGAGAACCATCTCACCATGCGGCTGGCCATCGACACCTTCAATCGGATGCACCAGCAGGTCACGCTCATCAATCTGGCGGAGTTCGACTGGCCGCTCGGTCACGTCGACGGCGGGACGATCGACATGGGTCAGGTCACAACCTTGATGCAAGGCTTTGACCACGACCTCGGTCTGCTACAAGATGCCTTCCGACGCGCCGGTGTGCTGGACCGAACCCTCTTCGTTCTGTTGGCCGATCACGGCATGATGCCGCTCCACGGCAAGATCGACGAAGGCCTCCTCGACAAAGCGGTCGAGAAAGCGGGTACACCGATCGTGACGTCGAGCTACAACACCAGCGCATGCTATTGGCTGCAAGACTCGTCGAAAGCCGGTGACGCCGCGCTCAACATCGCCAATCTCAAAAATCCCCTCATTCAGGCGGTGTATGCGGTGGATCTGACGACGGTTGGCCGGCCCTATCGCCGCGTCAGTGGTTCCTCCCTGCTGCACGATTCGGCCGTGGAGCGTGCGAACCAATACCTCCTTTCTACGTTCGCCGGACCGAACGGCCCCGATGTCGTGGCCGTCTTCACAGAAGGAGCGGGATGCGAACCCGGCGGGCAATCCGGATGGAAGGCAGATCACGGCGGGACCAGCTGGCAGTCTCAGCACCTGCCGCTCGTCTTCTCCGGCCCCGGTTTCCGCTCCGGCGCTGTCTCGACCGCTCCGGCGCGGCTCATCGACGTGGCACCGACGGCGCTGCAAGCGATGGGAATCACACCGTACGGCATGCAGGGCGTGGTTCTCGCGGACGCGCTAACGTCTCCTCCGCCCGACGCCCCGTGGCGCCAGGCGCAGATGTCGAATCAGTTGGTGCCGGTGGTGGCGGCCATGCAGGCGGAGTCTCATCTGGAGCTATCCGCCGGAGCATAGAACCCGGCAGGTCGGGGCCAGGCACCATCCCCCCGGGTGCGCGGGGAGTTAGCAGTCGGTCAGGCCGTCCACTTCAGGCCCGTGCCCTGGCGGCGCACTTCCTTGACCGCCCAGGCGAGAAACCCGGCGGCACCCACCAGCACGGCCGCGGCGGCCGCCGTCACGGCAATGCGGCGCTTCCAGTGGATGACGATCTCATTGGCGGGGATGAAGTTAGGAAGCTGTCCCTCGGCCGCTAGCTTGATGTCTCTGGCCGCCCGTCTCTGCAACGCCGCGACCATCGGGGCCAGTTGGGCCATGGTGGACTTGAACGGCGGCACGTCGTCCGGGTGCGGCGTCTGGAAGGCATCAGCCAGGACGACGCCGTCGCGCGCATTGGGCGTCATCCCCATGAAGCGCTCGACGGTCGGTGCAATGTCCACCAGCCGCGCCGGTGCGTTCGACTTGCCGACTTTCACGCCCGGGCCCATCATCATCAGCGTCACCATCTGCGAGCCCCAGTCGGCGCCGCCGTGACGGCCCAGCATGCGGGGCAAGCCGCTGTTGCGGGAGTTCTCCCGCAGCAGAATAGCGATGTCCTCGCCGTTGGTCCCTTCCGTCTCCAGCAGATAGGTGTACGCCTTCTCCAGAGCGGCGGAGCCGTCTTCGATACCGACAGGATGGTACTTGGTGCCGTTCCGGTAGTAGATCGCCGAGACGTTGTCGTAGTGCTTCTCCCAGATCAGCGTCGCCATCCGCCGGCTGTGGGTGGGATTCTTGAGCCAGATCGAGGTCATGGTCGGACCGCCGCCACCCCCGCCATTGGTGAGAATGATCGAGTTCTCTCCCAGTTCGGTCTTGATCTGCTTGAGGACGGCTTCGCGGTCGAGGACGCGGTGGACCGACTGAATCATGCCGTGGTCCGCCGTCACCACGAAGAGCGTCTTGTCGAAGATGCCCTCCTGCTTGTACGCCGCGATGAGCCGGCCCAACGCCCTGTCAAAGGCGCGGTAGAGGATCCCCTCGTCGCGCTTCCATTCCAGCGACCAGTGTCCGACCACGTCGGTCTCGGGAAGGTTGAGGAGAATGGCCCGCGGCCGGTACCTCTGCAGTGCCCTGATCGCGGTGTCGATGACGAGGGTATCCTGCTGCCCCAGATTGAGCGGCGAGTAGAACTTGGGAACGGTAGTGTCGCTGGTGGGCGGCACCTTGGCACGCAGCGAGGGATCGTTGAGGATCTCTTTCGGCACGGGGTTGGGCCCCATCGAGCGTGGGATCCATTCGTTCCCCACGTGCTGGAACCAGTAGATCCAGGAGGCATCGGGACCACCCAGCGGGCCAGCCGCGTGGAAGTGCGCCCCGCTCCCAGCGATCACCAGATCATTCGGATACTTCTTGCGGATCTCCCCCGCCAGCGTCGGCGTGCCCGACTCACGAATGAGATTGAACGCCCACTCGTTGTTGTAGTTGGAGAGATCCTGCAGGGACAGCGACATCTTGCCCGTATGGCGGTTCGCCCACTCCCAGTTGACCAGCCCGCCGTTGTCGCGCGGCAGCGAGCCGGTCCCGATGACGGCGTGATCGGGAGGGGTGATGCTCATCAGGCTGCCCACCCAGGCGTTGTTGTACCAGCGTCCGTTCTTGATGAAATTGCGGATGTTGGGCAGCTCGTGAAGGCGGTTGGTGATGTAATCCGGGCGGCCGCCGTCCAGCACGATGAGACAGACATACTCGGCCGCGCCGGCACTGGAGGACACGTCGGCCCGCGCAAACGTCGGATGCAGGAGAGAGGAGAGACCGGCTGCCGAGAGCCCCGTCGCCGCCATGCCACCCAGAAATTGCTTCCGGCTCAGGTGGCCCTTTCGATACTCGTCGGTCAATTCGGTGATAGTGGTCGGCGTCTCAGACATCAGATGCAATCTCCTTCACCACGACAGACCGGTACGCGTCGATCGGTCGCGGCTTGCCGCAACCCGGGGGTTACGGCTGGGCGCGCGCCAATGGTGGCGGCAAATGCCCCTTTTTATGGTCTTCCTCAATGTTGTCGATGGACTGTGTGATGAGCGCATTCTGGTAGCCGGTCAGCGGCGTCAGGAGCGTGTTCTGCGCTACCACCTCCGCCGCCGTCGCGTCCACCACAGCATCGGCAAGGACGGTGCCATCCATGCGCGCCGGCGCAATGCTCATCAGGCGCAAAATCGTCGGCGCGATGTCCATCAGACGCGCCGGGAAGTTGGAGGTCAGGCCGGCCTTGATGCCCGGTCCCGCCATGACGAGCGGCACATGCTGCGCTCCCCAATTCATGCCGCCGTGGTCACCGTAGGCAACCGTCTCGCTCCGGCCGATCGTGTTCTCGCGGAACGCGGCCACGACATTCGGCGAGTCCGGCCCGACGAACGTATCCAGGAAGTAGCGATAGGCGGCATCCAGATTCACGTCGATGCGCTGCCCGGGAGCCGGCACGTACTCATACGACCCCGGATGGCCGACCTTGTAGTAGGCCGCGGCGATACCCGGAATCTGGAGCTGCGCTTCGGCCACGGCCCGGGCGTGCCATCCATTCGCGATATAGATGTCGGCCGCCGTCCCGCCGGTGTGGAAGATATACTCCCCGCCGGCCTTGTACACGACCTCTTTCACCACCTCGGGATAGACCATGCGGTCATTCGGCACCATGCCGTGATCGCCGACGACGACGAACAGGGTCTGATTGTAGAGTCCGGCGCTCTTATAGGCCTGCACAATGCGGCCGATATTGCGGTCGACACCGGCGACGATCTGGCGGAAGATTGCCGGGTCGGCGGGGCCGCCATACGGATGACCATAGACATCGGCGGAGGGCAGATTGACCATCAGGAGCTGGGGTTTGTACGCGGCGAAGGTCTTGATCGCCAGCTCGGTGGAGAGCCAGTCCCAATCGGTGAAGTTCTTCATGGGGAGATGCTCGTGCAACCCCATCGTCTTGAAGAACTCAGCGGGAGGCGTGTGGCCCGGGACCGCCGCCGGAATCAGGATCTGGTTCTGAGGACCGGTTCGCTCGTGATACAGGATGTAATCGGCCGCCGGCCCACCCAGGCCGTCGGCGGCGTACACCTTCTCAGAGGAGATGGCAACGGAGACCGAATGCGAATTGGCGCGCTTGAAGGCAGCCGGCAGGGTGTCGGCGCCGGAGGCCGCGATATCCGCCTGCATCTTCCCGGCCAGAACGCCCGGCGCCCAGCCATCCAGCACTTTCTTGTGCGACTTGGGATCGGCCCATTCGAAACCCAGGATTCCATCGTGCTTCGGCATGGAGCCGGTTGAGAGCGTCGTGTGGCTCGTCGGGGTCTCGCTCTCCAGCTGGCCGACCCAGGCGCGGGAGTAGCTGGTACCTGCCCTGGCGAGAGCCTGGAGGTTCGGCATGGGGACCAGCTGCTGGTAGTCGGCGCGGAACGCGTCGATGGTGATCATCACCACATAGCGCGGGGGTTCCGTCTGCGGCCCTGCCGCCTCCGCCGCGCCGGCGCCAAACATCAATTCAAGGCTCGGGGCGGTGACCCCCAGGGCAGCCAGGCCGCCGATGAACTGCCGGCGTGAAAGGACACTCCGCCGAAAAAGACCTTCAAGATCGTCCGGCGTCAGATCCTGCTTAGGCATGCAATGTTCCCCCTGGCCCTCTATTCTGCCGCTTGTCGGGCACGGCAGCCAGAAAATCTTAACTTTCCGCTGCCGTCCGCGCCAGTGAGTGTAACTGATATGGTGTATCAATAGGTGGGGCCGGCGGGCAGCCAGGAGGGATCGGGAGCGATGGCAGTGCGGGAAGCTCAGCAGCAACCGGCACTCGCCCAGGATCGCCCGATCGTCGAAGTGGAGAACGTGACGGTCCGGCTGGGTGGCCGCCCGGTGCTCAACGACCTGAGCTTTGCTATCTATCCCGGCGACTTCGTCGGGTTGATCGGACCAAACGGCGCCGGCAAAACCACCTTACTGCGCCTTCTCCTGGGCCTGGTCCCGCCGAGCAACGGCACGGTCTCCCTCTTCGGCCACCCCCTGACCCGGGGCAATCATCGGGTCGGCTACGTACCGCAGCACCAGACATTTGATGAAACCTCACCGCTGCGCGGCCGGGACATGGTCGCGCTGGGTATCGACGGGTTTCGCCTGGGGCTGCCACTGCCGTCACAGGAGAAGACGGCGAAGGTCAATCGGGTGCTGCGTGAGGTGGGCGCCGACGCCTATGCCGATTCTCCGATTGCACGGCTATCCGGCGGCGAGCAGCAGCGCCTGATGCTGGCGCAGGCACTGATCGGAGATCCGGACTTGCTGCTGCTGGACGAGCCGCTGGCCAATCTCGACATTCGCAGCCGCCGCGACGTCGTCAATATCGTCTGTTCTGTGGTCCGTCAGCGGAACATTGCCGTGATCCTGGTCGCTCACGATGTCAATCCGCTGCTGGGCTCCATGGACAAAGTGATCTACCTGGCGCATGGGCGGGGCGTCATCGGAACACCGGACGAGGTCGTTCAGACCGACGTGCTGACGCGCCTCTTCGGCTTTCCCGTCGACGTCATCCGGGCGCAGGGCCACATTCTGGTCACGTCGGCGGAAGAGGGCGGAGAGTGTCATGCCTGAGTTTCTGCAGTGGAGCTTCATGCAGAACGCCTTCCTTACCGGCACCATCATCGCGACCGTCGCGGCCTGCGTCGGCTACTTTGTCGTGCTGCGCCATGTAGCGTTCGCGGGGCACGCCCTCTCCCATATCGGTTTCTCGGGAGCAGCCGGAGCGGTCCTGATCGGAATCGATCCGCTCTGGGGTTTGCTCGCCTTCACGCTGTCGGCCGCTCTGGCCATGGGGCTCCTCGGCGACCGGCTGGAGGGCCGTGACGTCGCCATCGGCATCGTCCTGGCCTTCGCCCTCGGGCTGGGGATTCTCTTCCTGCAGCTCTACACCGCCTACGCATCGGAAGCCTTCAGCATCCTATTCGGGACCATCATGGGGATCAGCCGGGCCGAGGTCGTCACCAGTCTCATCATCGGCATCGCCGTTCTGCTCGGCCTCGGCGTCATCTTCCGCCCCCTCCTCTATATGTCGGTCAACCCGATCGCCGCCGAAGCCGGTGGTGTTCCCCTCCGGCTGCTGTCCGCTCTATTCCTGCTGCTCGTCGCGCTCGCCGTCTCCGAGGCGGTGCTCGTCGTCGGCGTGCTTCTGATCTTTGCCCTCCTCATCGCCCCGCCGGCCACCGCCATGTACCTGACGCCGCGGATCTACCCGGCGCTGGGCATTGCCGTGGTCCTCGGCGTCCTCGAGACGTGGTTCGGGCTGATCATGGCGTACTACACCGGCTACTCGGCAAGCTTCTTTATCGCCACCGCGGCCGTGGCGGCCTACCTGCTGGTCCGATTACTGGTCTGGCGCGGCGTGATCGGCATCCGATCGACACGGCTCACCGCGCAGCCCGCCACCGCGGACGCGGCCTAGATCGGCGCAGCGGGCACCGAAGGCAGACCGGGCTTGAATTCTCGTCGGGAGTGCCCGCGCAGCAGTGACCCTCCGCTGGGTCTGCTGGTCCTGCACAGCGTGGTGATGCCCTCGCACCCCGGGGAAGCGGCTTCTATTGACCATCCTCATAACAGGGGTAGGGGTCGGCTCCGCGGTGCCCGCTTTCTCCCTCGTGCCACACTGTTTGGACCATCCGGCCTCTGGTGGTCCGCAAGTCTGTCGATCCGAACCTGGTGGAACGAGTGGCCAGGGCGGGCACGGCGGAGCCGGACCCTACCGGTCAACGCCTATGGTCACTCATACCCGCCAGATCGGCCACACCTCCTCGCCGGGTCGTCCCGCGTCAGCAGTGGCCATCCGCCCCGTCATCTCGGACCGAAACGCCTGGTGATCTTCCCCCACCGCATGCGGGCGGCGGGACACTGCTCCGCTACGCTCCGCGGTCCCCGCCCTACGACCGATTGGCTCCGCGGTGCCGTCCCACGGTTCCGGCATTACCGTGATGCGCATCGGCGGGGCGGCACCCGGTCCCTATCAGACGTCGCGGGCGGGGCCGGCGATGCTGCCTCGAGACGGCGAACCGGCCGCCGGCAGGCTGCGTGGGCGCTGCTGATGGCGGCCTTTGTGGCTCTGTCCGGATGCGGGCCGGCCGCGGGCCGTGGAGCACCCGGCACGATCAGCGTGGTCGCGGCCGAGGATGAGTACGGCTCGATGGCCGCGGCAATCGGCGGGAAGGACGTGCACGTCGTCAGCCTCCTCTCCAACCCGAACACCGACCCTCATGAGTTCGAAGCAAGCGCGTCGACCGCCGAGCAGGTGGCGACGGCGCGGCTCGTCATCAAGAACGGGATCGGGTATGACTCCTGGATGGATAAGCTGCTCAGCGCCTCACCCCAGTCGGGCCGGTTGGTCTTCAGTGTCGGGGAATACCTCGGAAAGACGGCGGGCGACAATCCCCACATCTGGTATGACCCGGCCGGCTGGACGAAAGAGGCAACGGTGATCGCCGATGATCTCTCGCGGTTGGCGCCACGCGACAAGAGCTACTTCGCGCGGAGGAAGGCGGCCTGGTTGCGCGCGTTGCGACCGGTGTACCGCGAGGTGGCTCGCGTCCGCAGCCTAACCAACGGCAGCAGGGTCATCGCCACCGAGCCGGTCTACGGCTACATGCTGGCCGCGCTCGGCACGACCTCGGTCGACTCTGGCTTCCAGAAAGCGATCATGGATGGGACCGATCCCTCGCCGCAGTCGGTCTCCGCGTTCCAGACCGCCCTGCGACATGACACGGTGCGGATGCTCTTCTACAACAGCCAGGTCGTCGACCCCACGACGACGCAGATGCGGACGCTCGCCGGCCAGTCCGGCATCCCTGTCGTCGGCGTCACAGAAACACAGCCCCTGAATCGCTCGTTCGTGGCCTGGCAGCTCAGCCAGCTCCAGGCCGTGCAACGGGAGTGGAAGTAGGCCCCGAACCGCACTGGAGCGGTGACGCAGTACCGCTGCCACAGCCCGATTGATGCCGGCTGTATCCTGTCCGGAACCACCTGGCCACTCGTCCTGTCTCCACGACGGGTAGGGACTGTAGCTCCGTGTCTGTCCGCCCCGCCACCATCCTCGGGACCGGAGGGTCGCTGTGCGCCAAGCCCTCTCGGGACAGATGCGGGATGGCCCGGGGTTCGAGGATTGTGGCGCCCAGTAGCGATGTGGAGGGGAGATTGGCCTCCAGGAGGACAGACACGGAG
>JAJPIP010000095.1 GCA_021324655.1 Pseudomonadota bacterium | reverse complement strand
GAGGAGTTCCCGGCGTGCCGCCACCCGCATCGGTTGCCGCCAGTGCTGGAAGATCCCGTAATACAGATAGCGGCTCGATAGATACTGCGCTCTCCGCTTCACGCCGGCCGGCATCCTCTGTCGTGAGCCGTTGAGGACGTCACGGCATCGCCGCTCCTCGGATCATGTCTTACAGATGTACGATCCACCGTGTCTCGCCTTCCCCACCTGCACCATAGTCCGTGAGTATATCAACCTCACATGCGGAGAGACGCGGCTCGTGGCAATGGACGGGGACCGACGATCACCGGACGCGTGCGTTGGTCACCGTAAACGGCGCTGGACCAGTCCCTCCCCACGGAGCGTCCATAATAGTGCGCCCTCGGCTGCTCCCGTTGCGATGCGAGCAGAGAACAGGGCGCAGAAGGGAAGCAGTTAATGACCGAATTGCAGGATCCGGCGGCAACCATCGAGACGTACCGGCGGGGCCTACGAGCCGTCCTAGATGACCTGTCGCCGGACGAGATTGCCGGCCTCATCGGTCTTCTTGCCGCCGCGCGTGACGGAGGACATTGCGTCTTCATTGTCGGTAATGGCGGCAGCGCGTCCACCGCCTCTCACCTGGCATGCGATCTCGCTAAAACGGTACTGGGACGACATCTTGATCCCGGCGCCACACGGTTCAAGGTCATCGCACTCACCGACAATATGCCGCTCATCACGGCCTACGGCAACGATGTCGGCTTCGAATCTGTCTTCGCGCAACCGCTCCGTAATCTCGCCGAGCCGGGCGATGTCCTCATCGTAATCAGCGCGAGCGGTAATTCGCCCAACATCGTGGCTGCTCTCAAAGCGGCGCGGGAATTAGGGTTGCGCACGGGGGCATTGCTGGGATTTGCCGGAGGTCAGGCAGCGGAGTTTGCCGATTGCGCAGTCATAGTTCGTAGTGACCACTACGGCTACATCGAGGACGCTCACATGGTCCTTTGTCATTTGTTGACAGAGCATTTCAAGACCGGTGTCTCACGAGCGTGATGTCACGCCGCGTCCCACCGTACACCTCAATGGAGATCAGGTGAACACCGACTCTTTTGCGGCACTTATCTGGCCGACTCTCGTGAGCGAGGTGGAGTTGTCGCGGCCGCTGCCGGCACTCGCGAGTTCGGGCCGGTATGTGCGAGCACTCGTGCTCGTTCGCCTCCATGGCGAACCGCTCGGACAGATCACCGTGGCGCTACCGGAGCTGGGTCTCGATCCGGAGATGCTTGCCAAACAGATCGATGCATCCCTGGGCTCGGCTGTGCAGGCCCATCTCGACTCCGACGACCTCCGGTATCCTGTCTCGTCGGATGAACCTGCCTGCAAAGCCGGCTACCGACAGGTCGTCTCAAGCGGCCCCAGCGCCTCCATCATTATCGCCACGCGCGACCGGCCCGAGGTCCTTCGCCGCTGTCTTGATTCACTACTGCAGCAAGAGTACCGGAACTTTGAGATTATCGTGGTGGATAACTCTCCCGGGACGGCGACGACTCAGAACCTCCTCCAGGAGGTCTTCGCGGGCGAGGCGCGCGTGCGCTACGTGCGCGAGGACAAACCCGGACTCTCGTTCTCTCGAAATCGCGGGACAGCGGCGGCGCACGGCGAGATCCTGGCATTTACCGACGACGATGTCATCGCCGACCGGGAGTGGCTTGCTCGCCTGGTCACGGCGTTTGTCGGGGATCCGGACGTCGCGTGCGTGACCGGACTCGTCTTGCCCCTCGAGTTGGAGACGGCTGCCCAAGTATGGTTCGAGGAATTCGGGGGCTTCGGTAAGGGGTTCAATCCCAGGAAGTTCGATCTTGGGGCGAATCGGCCTCCCGGTAAGCTCTTTCCCTACGCTGCGGGGATGCTCGGCTCCGGCAACAACATGGCGTTTCGTGCCCACATTCTTCGCTCCGTGGGAGGTTTCGATCCTGCCCTGGGCGCCGGGGCGCTGGTGGGAGGCGAAGACCTCGATATCTTCTTTCGACTGGTCATGGCCGGGTACACGATTGCCTACGAGCCGGCCGCTTTGGTCCACCACCAGCATCGCCGCGACTATGCATCGCTGCTCCGCCAACTGTCTGACGGCGGCGTGGCCGGATATCTCACCAAGCACCTGCTGTCAAAGCCCTCGGCCCTACCGTCGCTTGCCGTCCAGGTTCCAGCCGGTCTGGCCTACGCCTTACTTCCCCGGCAAGGCAAGAATGCCAAGAAGAGTACAAATTACCCCGCGGAGTTGACACACGCGGAATGGCGTGGCATGGCTACCGCGCCCTGGCGCTATGTGCGGAGCAGGAGACGGGCGCGGCGCCTGGCAACGCCCCCTGCGGGACAAACTCACTCCAACTCCGCGTGACGTACATGCCCTTTGAATGGCATTCCCTGACACCAGACACGGGTGATCCGACATCGACAGCCGGCGTACCGGTAACGGAAGCGGATACACCAGTCTCCCGCGAGCCAACTGATTCACAGGTGGTTTATCCACGCTCGTCCCCTTTCCCTCTTCTTCGGCAGCGTGTTCCATTCGCTCTGCTGGTTCTAGCGATTGCATTGTGGGCAACGTCGTTGTCTCACATATCGCCTCGCACATGAGCGACTATGGGTTCACGTCAGTTTTGCCTCTCTCGTTTTTCCTATCGGTTGGCGTGATGATCGGAGGATACGTCCTGGCACTACGTGTTCGCCCGTTATCAGCGCCAATTCTGTGGGCATACAACGTCGTGTTCATCGTCGTCATTCGTGGCACCCCGCAGATCGTGTATCCGGCGGTTCGGTACTCCTGGATCTACAAACACGCCGGGGTCGTCGATTACATCATGCGTCACGGCACGGTCGACCGTTACATAAGCTTTCTCGGCATTTACCACAACTGGCCGGGCTTCTTTGCACTTGGAGCACTCTATACGGAGGCCGCTGGACTGACGAGTGCGCTTGCTTTTGCCGGGTGGTCTCCAATATTCATGAACATCTTGTATACCGGAGCGCTTCTCTTGTTGATGCGCTCGGAGACAAGGGACGAACGTCTACCCTGGCTCGGTGTGTGGCTCTTCGGCCTGGCTAACTGGATCGGGCAAGATACCTTCGCACCGCAGGCCCTGGCCTATTTTCTGTTTCTCTGCATGATCGCGGTCTGCCGCCGATGGTTTCGGGGCGGTGTACCACTCTGGGAGTGGTCGATGGTCCCGGCCCGCGTTCGGGCCGGCAGGTTCTCCTCGTTTTTCGATCGCAGGATTCCACGCGAATACCCACCCGCCCTGTCCGCACCATACAGGGTTGCCCTCATCGGGATGCTCCTGGGGTTCTTCGTCGTTATCGCCTCCAGCCACCAGTTGACCCCGTTCCTTACTCTCGGCCTGATCACGCTGCTTGTGCTATGTGGCCACTGCAGCCTTCGGTGGTTACCGGTCGTTATGGCAGCGGTGATCGCGATCTGGCTCCTGGGTCCCGCCTTTCCATGGGTGTCGGCGAACACGCACACGTTGTTCGGGTCGCTCTTGACACTCGACGCCAACGTTCAAGGGAGCCTCAAGAACACCGCGGTCGTGCCGTTCGCCCAGCGCGTGGTTGCTTACGCGGCTCGCGGCTCTGCCCTCGTTATTCTCTTGCTCGCGTCTGCCGGATTCATGCGCCGCCGCCACGATGGACGCTGGAAGCCGGCGATGGCCATCGGCGTGATTGCCCCCTTGCCCTGGATCGCTCTCACGTCGTATGGCAGCGAAGGAATTGACCGTGTCTATTACTTTGCGCTGCCGTTTCTGGTGTTTTACGCGGCAAGCGCCTTTTATCCACAGATTGGGTCCGGCCGCTCCGTCCGATCAGGCATTGCGTTGACCACCATCACCCTGGGCATAGCAGCAACTCTTCTCCTTGCGTATTACGGCCTCGATCGAATGAACCTGATGCCCAGGGACGAGCTGCGAGCGGTCACCTATGTGACTGCTACCTCACCGGCAGGGTCTTTGCTGGTCACCGCAGCTTCCAACGATCCTATCCAGTTCCACGATTACGAACATTTCTCCTACCTGGCGCTCACGGACATGTTTTATAACTCGAAGCCCGGCACGTATCCCCTGTCTCGCGTGATCAGTGTCATGCAAGGGCCCTATCCATCGGCGTACTTGATGTTCACAACAAGTTCAGCAATTAGCATTCACCTGTATGCCGACTCTTCGCCCGGTCTTATACCGCGAATTGAGGCCGAAGCCTCTACTTCACCAGCATTCCGCCTGGTCTATCGAAGTAGTCATGCGGTCGTGTTTCAATATCAGCCCGGAGTGACTTCTCCGCCTGCCTCCCATTCTCCGGGAACGTAAAGGAGATGAAGGTGATACGCAACGTTGGGCCGGCCGTCGGACTTCCATTTCTCGTGGCGCTATGTGCCGCCGCAGCGTCACTTGCGGTTCTCGCGCATCTCGCAGGTGCGACTCGCGAGGTGCTGGCCTTTACCTTCCTGTTGGTGTGCCCAGGCTATGCCTTGCTGGGCGTCTGGAAGCAGAAACATAACCTCCAGCGACTCGTCCTGGCCGTCGCCGTCAGTGTGACGGTCGAAGCGATCGTTTCCGAGGTCATGGTGTACGCGCGAATCTGGTCACTGGACGGCGCGATGCTGTTATTGGCGGCCATGACTATTGGCGCAGCCAGCCTGGACATCACACGAGAGGTGTTCTCTCTCCGGAGGACGAGTGCGGAGACGAACGTGCTTGAATGAGGTACCGGGCATGAAACGGGTGGACGGTCCCGATCGTGGGCCTGCCGTCTTTCCTCATCCAAAGTCGGAAACGAGGGAGCGGTGATCGGCAACCACCGCTCCGTCCGGTGCGCTCTCAGTGTTGCCAGACGCGAACATCCGAGACTTGCATGTCGGCCGGAAAGACCGTGCTCGGCGAGACCAGATTGTAGGAGTTGCCGCAGACTTCCAGGGACAGGCGCAGATCCATGGGAACGTTGGGAGTGGGGCCGGTGAACGTGTACACGGGCTTGCCGTCGATGTACCACGTGAGGCTGTTCGGTTCCCAGTCGACACCGTAGGTGTGCCAGCCCTGCGAGAGATCCGTGCCGAGGTTCACGACGGTGCCGGCCTGGCAAGCACCAGTGGCACAGGGGTAGTGGTAGTGGAGCGAAGCGGAGTCAGGCTGGTTCGAGCTCCACTCCACAACGTCGATCTCGGGCGGCCACGCTCCACTGACGGTACCGCTCCAGAAGCCGGGCCAGATGCCGGGTCCATCAGCGGAGTTCGGCATCTTGATGCTTGCCTCCATGTATCCATACGTGAACGAGTAATCGGTTGGCGAGTTCCAGTGGCTGGTGTCGATCCATCCTCCCTCATAGGTGTCGGTCTTTCCACCGCAGGAGAGCGGCGCGCCGAGCTTCTGAGCCGAGATGTCCAGCAAGCCATTTCCCTCTGTCACGCGCGAGGGATCGAAGCAGTTCAATGATCCGTCTCCGGCGGAGCAGAGCGGCGTGCCGCCCGACCAGGGGCAGGTCGCATACCACTTACCGGCGTCCACTGCGGTCCCCTGGAATTCATCATCAAACATCAGATTCCAGGTACCTGTCGGGCCATTCGGCTGTGGACCCGAGGTGGTTGGCGGGGCGGTCGGCGTCGGCTGGGTCGGAGAAGGGGTAGCCGTAGGCGGAGGGGACGTCGGAGACGGCGTGGGGCTGGGTGTCGACGTCACGGTCGACGTCACCACGAACGTCGCCTGCGCCTGGTTGACACCTCCCGCGACCACCGTCACTGTGTGATTGCCGGCCGCGGCGGCCGGCACCGTGAACTGCGTGAGGAAGTTGCCGGACCCGCCCGACATCGTGAAGGAGTCGACGACGAGCCTCGAGTCCCACACCAGGTACCCCACTGTCAATTTGTAGTTTCCACTGACGCGCCCAGAGGCCTGGATCCTCTGGCCCGCAACACCCGAGACCGCCGACAACGTGAGATACGGAGAGGATGCCGCGACAACCTTCACCGTTGACGGTGACGTCGCAGCCAGAGTGCCGGTGACTCGACCGCCCAGCCCAATCATTAGTGCCATCGCGGCCACGTACCATACGCGCTTGCTCATGCTCCCCTCCTGACCACACCTGAGAGGAACGCGCGCCTTCGGCGGCCCGGCTAACTCTGATGAGTCCCGTGGCTTTGCGTCCCCGTCTCACGGCGGGTTTGCCTTTATCGGTTTTCCGGCGATCAGTCGTCCGGCTCTGTCAGAGACTCTACACGGGTGCCGGACGGAACGTTAGGGGCCAGGGTCATACGACGCATGGGACCGATGGCCCCGAGCGGGCCGCACAAGCCCCGGTCTCTGCGGGGCAGTAAATGACCGCGGGTGCAGGCTCTGACTGATGAGCACCTGGGATCAGTGGCGCCAGACGCGCACGTAATCAACGAGCATCGACTGGGGAAACGCGGTACGCGGTGAAACGCGATCCCAAGACCCGTTCACCTCAAGGCTGAGTCGGATATCCATCGCGGTGCGAGTCGTCGTACCGCTCCAGGTGTACACCCGCCGACCATCCACGTACCAGGTGACACTGTGAGGTTCCCAGTCAACGCCATAGATATGCCAGCCGGCGGAGAGATCGCTTCGCGCGTTGTAGTTGGTTCCGGCCACGCAGTGACCACTCCCACATTTGTAGTGGTAGTACAAGCCAACTATGGTCGGATAGTTCGACTGCCATTCCGCCACTTCCATCTCGGGAGGCCAGTCGCCATTGACGGCACCGCTCCAGAAACCGGCCCAATAGCCGTGACCACCCGAGGCGTCCGGCATCCTGATCCGCGCCTCAAGATACCCGTAGGTGAAAGCGAAATGCGGCCGCCGCGACCAATGATCGGTGGCGATCCAGGCACCATCGAACTTGTGAACGCGTCCCACGCAACGGAGCGTGCGGCGCTCGACGCGCAGATACAAGGTGCCGGTGTGGACAAACGCATTGCGTGGGTCGAAACAGTTGAGAGAACCGTCTCCTGCCGTGCACACGTAGTTCGTCCCTGACCACGGACATGTCGGATACCACTTCGCCTTGTTCAGTGAGCGCTTGGGAAACTCGTCATCGAAGGCTAGCTTCCACCGGCCGGCTGGTCCGACTGGGCGAAGTCGGCCGGGAAGGACGACCACCCCATGGATGTGGGTTGTCGGCGTAAGTTGCGACTGAGCGCTAAGACCATCCAGCGACAGTCCCTGATCGAGAATCAGGATAACGCCCAGTACCAGTCCGACAATCACAATTGTGGCAACGAAACCCCCGCGCATCGAGTTCTACCGAATCACCCCGTATGCAAGGAGTGTACAGGAGTACCACACCGGGCCGCAGACATGAACCCGCAAAGCATCAAGTAGTACGCGTGATGTGTCCATGTCCCAGAACGAACTGTCCGTGAGGAATTTACCTTGAGATCAAGTAGCGCGTGAGAGCGCTGCCGTACAGGCAGCCAACGGCCAAGGCTATCCCCAGCACGACATTTTGCAAGGAGGCGACGATCCCGAGAGCCAGACAGCACGCGAGGAGCAGCCACGGTAAGAACGACGTCTCCTCACGGTGCTCGCTCTCCCAAGGGAAGTAGACCAACGTGTGAACGATGCGCGTGGCGAACGAGGGACGCGTGGTGGCAGGCATGTCGGCGATTCCGGGTGGCACGATGCCCATGGTACGAGATACACCGCCTGGCGACAATGGTCGTGGAAAAACTCGTGACTAAAGTCGTGGATCGCGGTGGACACCCGCGCGGTCTGATTCCGCGAATGAGTGTGATGACGGCCTGCTGCTCGCCTGGAGACATAAGCGCGGACGACTCCCGATCGGCAACGGGGAGTATGCGCGTCTCCCTATAGTGACGGTAGGTCCAGCCACCGCCCCGGAGGGAGCGCTTGTTCCGGTTCTTGGTTCTGATCTCCGCGTTTCTGGTTCTCGTGGCCACCATCGTCGCCGTTCACGATTTCGCGGCACGACTCCGCCCGACCGGCGAAGTCTCTTCCTCTCGCGTGCTCAGGGCGTCCACCGCTACCTCAATCCCTCCGACAGAAGTTCCCGTGACAGTGGTTGTCGCCAGTCCCGGCCCGTCTCCGACTCCCATCGCCCGTCCCCATCCCACCGCTACGGTGCATCCACAGCCGGAAACCGCTGTCCTCGCCGCCGGCGGGCCTCTTCCCCCGAACCTGTCAGAGCAGCCCGTGGTTCCAATTCCTCAAGCTGCTCCGGGATCCATACGGCTGACCAACTACTGGATTAACCGTCGCTCCATCACCGTGGGCGAACTGCTCGCTCTGACCTACGTCATCGACAATACGACCGGAATGACGGCACGGGTCTGGCTCGGTGCTTCCCTTATGCCGGCCTCCGACCATAACTGGGCGGCGGATGCCATCAACGATCAGATGCACGATGTCGTGGCCGTCGCTCCTCCCGGGCTGAGCACACATCTGCGCTATTTCACCGTCCGGCGTGGCCTTCACATCGGCCTGTACGATGTGGCCTGGGGACTGCTCAGCCTCACCCATCGTCCCCTCGCATTGGTCACGGTGCCTGAAGAGTTAGCGGTCCACCACTAACATGCGTCTGGCCTTGCCCGTCGTGTAGCCTGACGCACGACTGATGCACGATGATCACCCACCGGCCGTGGAGCTTCGCGACGTCACGAAGATCTATGGTCGAGATATTTGCGCTCTGGATCGTGCCGACTTCAGAGTGTCGCCGGGCGAGCGGTGCTGCCTTCTCGGTCCGAATGGCGCGGGCAAGACCACGATCATGCGGCTCCTGGAGGGAGCTCTGTCCCCGACGCACGGCCAGGTAAAGCTGTTTGGGGCGTCCGCCGGCGGAACATCCCTGGAGGCGAAGAGGCGGACCGGAGTAGTTCCTCAAAGCCCGGGCCTGTACCCCGATCTCACGGTGGGCGAGTATTTCCATCTCGTGCACGCGCTCTATGGACGTGGAGATGTCGCGGCCGTCGCTCACGTCTACGGTCTCGCCGACTATCTGGACCGGCCGCTGTCGGCCCTGTCCGGTGGGTACCAGCGCCGCCTACTTATCGCAGCGGCGGTGCTGTGTGAGCCTGAGCTGCTGCTTCTGGATGAGCCAACGGTGGGACTCGATCCGTTGGCGGCGACGGAGATTCGCCGGCTGCTCGTCCATGCGATGGCAGGGAAGGCGGTACTGATGAGCACGCACAATCTAGCCGAGGCGGAGGAGTTGTGCGAGACGGTTATCATCCTGCGCCAGGGCCGCGTCCTCATTCACGAGCGTATTGATGATTTGCGTCGCCAGGCCGTGCCCCGCGTTCACCTGAGCGCCCGCCAGGGATGTCGCGCGCTGCGTGCGGCGCTTCAAGAACACGGTGTCCACTCGAGTGTGGACGAGACAGGCGTCTGGTTGACCTCGCCGGAGCCGGAGGAGCAAATACCACCGATCCTCCGGACGCTCCTCGATGACGGCCTCGACGTCTATGAAGTGCGCGTGGTGCCTACGACACTGGAGGATTTGTTCGTCGCGGTCGTGACACGATGACGCCGCTCCAGCCACTTCTTCGCAAGGAGTTCCGGCAGATCATCCGCTCGCGCCGGACAGTGTTGGCGGCCGCAGCGATTCCGCTTCTCATGCTGACCTTTGTCACCGGCGGCGACATTCTGACCCTCAAGCTCGGGTTTGGACATCATCCGATCTATCTGCTGTCATCCGCCCGCTCCATTTCCGCGTCAACTCTTCTCCGTCACGAGACATTGCCGGTCCTCGTGACGATCTCCGGAATGGTCACGCCGTCCATCATCATGGGAGACGCGCTGCTGGGCGAACGGGAGAGGAGAACTCTGGAGCTGTTGGTGGCATTACCGGTAACCGTTGCGGACGTCGTTCTCGCCAAGGTTCTCGCGGTTGTCACGTTCGCCGCGGCCGTTACTATCCCCCTCTTCGCGGTCAACGTTCTGATGGTCTCCGCTGCGGGCGACGCCTCCCCGACTCAAGATCTCGCCCTCTTCATCTTGTTACTGGCGGCGATCTCATACGCGGTCGCCAGTTCCCTGCTGGTCGCAACGCTGGCCGGCGAGCCTCGCGCCGCCAACATCATCAGCGGACTCGTCCTGGGACCGGTTGTGCCGTTCGAGGGCCTGATCCTGGTCGGCATCCCTGGACTCATCTCTGTCGGCATCTGCAGCGCGGCACTCGCTCTTGCCGCATCGGTCGCCCTTCTATGGTCATTGCGTCTCTTGAGCTTCGAGCGACTCTTCGGTGCCGCGTGAGCGCCGCGCAAGCCGGCGGGCCGCGTCCTCACTTCGAGAACGACAGCGCCCTGAGGCTCCTCAGCGTCCGACCGACGTATCCTGCGAGCTGGACGCTCAGTGCCTGATGCGAAAGGTAATCATCGTCGACGCTGTGGCGTGCGCAATGCGACAGGTGACCGTCACGATGCCGACTGAGCGGGCTGTGGACACGCGCCAGGACCAGCGCACGACTCCACTCCGGCCCGCGGTCCGAGCTGGATGGAGAGTATTCGGCGGGGCCCCCGCGGAGTAGATCACGGCGGCAGCGCATCTTGCTCCCCGCACCGCGCGCACGCTTAGTGTCACACGTGAGTGATTGCGCACCGACGTCGGCGCCACGTGCGCGTGAATGTAAAACGGGCTGGTACGCCCCGCGGCAAGAGTGGACGAGCCGCCAGTCAGCCCCAGGAGCGTCGTACTGAAGAGAGCAGCGGCGCGCAGTAGCCGCCCCCGCGGTGTAGTCATCGTGAACCTCTCAAGCGCCGGACCGGCAAATGCCGTGGCGGCCGCGCCATGCTCGACGCAGCCGCCACGGCACCAAGCGTCGATCTGACTACCAACTATAGGCGGCGGCCGGTTCCGGAACAAGAAGCGATTCAACGATCGGCGCCAGGACGGCAATCGCGCCCGCCGCCAGCGCAACGTTCCGGAATGTGGTGTCTCGCATGCCTCCACCGTTATCGAGGAGATTGGCCTTCTCCAGCTGCGCCAGCGCCGTCAGGACCACGTCCTCGTTCGCTCTCAGTGTCATGGCCTCGGACAACTCCGCTACGACTTCCGCAACGGGAGTTCGCCCATCACAGTGTGACCACACGAAGGCAGCCACTTCATTCAGTCGATGCGCGTGATGGCGGCTCTGGTCGTAGACGACGAGTTCGGAACCAACCGGTTGGGTGAGGAGCATTTGCGTTCTCGCTCGGGGCATCTGCATGTCTGTTCTCCTTGGAATGGGAGCGTGGGAAGTGATGCTCCCACGCCCCGAGATCAACCTTATGACTAGCCGGCAGGCGGCGCGACGAGGAGCACCGCACTCCCGCCGGGTTTGCCGACACTCGTGACCGTTATGGTGTTATCACCTGAGCCAAGGGCCGAACTGATGTCCAACCCGACCTTCTGACCGTCTTGCAGCGCGGGCACCGTAAAGCTGTGTCCATTTACTTGAAGCTTCATGGTCGATACACCGGGAGTGCCGTCGTAGATCGTCAATTGACTCTCCGACTGCGCAATCCCGCTGTACGTGTCCGTCTGTGGCTGTCCTGCCTGACGAATCGTCGAGGTCAGGAGCGGGTCGAAAACGGTGGAGCATGTCCCGGCATTCGTCACCGTGACGGTCCCCGTGCTGGACACGTTGACGGTGGCGGGTGTTCCGCCAAGGGAGGTGGCGACAAGCCCAATCGACGCGCCCGTGGACGAGTTCACCTTGCTCGCGCCCAGCGTGAGTGAGCCGGCTCCGTCGCTCCACGACGCAGCGGGCATGGTCGCGTTCGTCAACTTCACGACCTTGATGCCCACCCCATTAGACCCGGTACTGTTCACCTGCTTGCCAAGTGCCAACGGGCTCAGGGCCGGGAGCGACCCGCCGATCAGCCCAGTGCCGGTGGACGGGGTGTTCGCGTCGGTGATGCTGAACGTCGCAACGCCGTTTGAATTACCGGCGGTGACGGTGGGCTTCACACATTGCGTGTTGGTGAAGACAGCGGCAAACGTCTGGCCGCCGCTGGCCGGGAAGTCGACTGTGAAGCTGGCACTACTCACGACAGTGTTAACCCAGCCGCTCTGCCCCACCTCCTGGACAGTGTACCGGCCTTCCTGCGTGAGATTGACCGGGAAGGCAATAGCACTGGCGCCTGTCGTCGTCACCGAGGACAGAGTACTGCCGCCCGGGCCGATGAGATTGAACGTCCAGCCGGCCTCATGGCCCACGGGGTACGTGACCTTCTGGACGGTCACGTTGGCATGAATGGTGTTGGTGACGCTTGCGGTTCCACCGCAACTGCCCGGACTACCTGACGTCACCGAAATCGTCACGTTCTGGGACGCCGGCGGGGTATCCCATCCGGCAGTCGGCAATTCGGTCACGGTGTACTGCACGCCCGGATCGAGACCGGGGATGCTCACCGAGCCGTCGTTGCCCGACGAGATCGTGATGCTGGGCATCACCATGTTGCCATTGCCGTCCGGGACCAGAATGTCGTTCCCGTCGGGATCTTGCACGTCAAAAGTGAAGGTCTGCGGCTGGTCCGATGAGCCGAAGGCACCCATCGAGAAATTGCCGATGGCCTTGGTGATCGTCAGCGTGACCTTCTCTCCCGAGGTGATCGGCATCGTATTGGTTGCCGAGATGGTCGACCCGGCCGTCCCGTTCGTGTACGGCGTCAAGGACGTCTGATCGCTCAGATCACCGACGGGTAGTTGGGGCAGCGCACTGTTGGATGTGTCGAGTGAGACGCTCTTATTGAAGGTCACCGAACCACTGTCGGAGACGCCTGTCAGCGTCCAGACCACGGAACCCTTGGTGGGTGTCCCCAACGTGTATCCGTTGCTGAAGGACCCACCGGAATTCTGAGCACCGACCGGATTGTTGTTGGCATCGTACACCTGGTAGCTGTCGACGGAGAACTGCAGCGTGTTGCCCGGATCGGTCTCCGTCATCGTCTCTGTGTTGACGATGGTTGCCGTGTCATTGCTCTGTGCCGGCACCAGGGTTGCGGAGTCGCTAGCCGTCAGCGTCGCGAGCACCGGAGTTGCCGAGGAGTTCGCGTACGTCACGGTAATTTGCTGGTTAAGTTGGCTTACATCGGTTCCGGCCGGCTCCGTGAAGGGCGCGGTAATGACGGGTGTCACCGAGTTCGGCTGCACGTAGCCCGAGAACGTGAGGGTCTGGAAGACAGTGGCAGAACCGCCCGCCCCGTTCTGCACCACGTCATTAACGGTTACATACAGTTGACGCTGTGTCGGATTGTGGACGGCGACATACGGCGTAATGCTGATGACACCGGGTTGTGCCGTCCGCGTCCACTGCACGTTGACGGCGACACCCTGAGAACCCGACTGCGAGGTATCGCAGGTATTGCTGAAGTTGATGTGGTCCGGCGTAATACCGTTCTGCACCGTCCAGACGTAGTTGACGTTCTGCTGGAGCGACAGGCTGTGGTCAGGCTGCTGGAACGTCAACGGATGAATGTCGCAGATCTGGATCGGGACCTCTTTCGCACCGGTCCTTTGCAGATTCAAGGTCGCGTCCGCCAGGTCCGCATGGAGTTTCGCATCGCACCGTCCTGGCGCGACCTGGTCGGCCTGCATGCTGAGTTGCGCGTACAGGTCAAACACGCAGTTCTGACCACGAGACATCGTCACGGTGATCGTCCAGTAGAGCGATTGGCTGGCCGACCCGTTCACGGGGTAGGGATCGGCAGGCAGCTGCTTACTCACGGGCGGCGATGCCGTTGCAGTGGGGGTCACCGTGTAGGTGCACGACGCGTTTGTCACGACGCGCGGCTTCTTCATGGATCCGTCGGCGGGCGCCGTGTTCAGCGTTGGCTGAGAAAGGAACTGATACCCGACCACCCCATTGGAATAGTTAGGATTGCCGAAAGTCAGATTATCGACCGCCACGGACATTTGATACTGTGTCGGGGTCGTCGGGGCCGAGTTGCCGGCCTGCATGAAGAGCCGGAACGGCACAATGTCCCCATCGCTCCAGCCCTTGAGCACGCTGTTCACGTAGTCTGCATCGGGACAGACGAATGTGCCTGGGTTATAGGGCGGAGCGATCGCTTTCGGGTTGGAACAACCCTGAAGGGTGTTCGACAGCGGGGGCGTCGCAGCAAACACTTTGCCTGTGATGGGTGCAGTGCCGAAACTCGCCCCCAGGATCATGGTGACGGCTGCGAGAAACGCGAGGTAGCGGGTTCTAAGCATCATATCGTCTCCTTCTTTGGCCCGCGTCCGGGCACTCTCCAGGGCTCACCTCCCGGGTCCGAGCGCCTACTGCATGCTGGATCACGGATTCCTCCCCACGTCGGACTCGTAACGGGTTGGATTTGCCCGGTCAAGGGCGTACTCCAAGGACTTCAGATGCCGAGCATAGGCCTCCGGCTGGGGGAAGCCAACTTACAGCTGCACTCCCGCAAATGGGGGATGGCTGCGCAGTCCGGAAACAGTCGCCGGAAGTCCAATACCCTGCAAGAACTCGAGCCGCTGCAGATGCATGTGTATCCTGACAGAAGCGCAGTGACGGAGGTACAAGGACCCGGGTGTCGATCGACGCGTGCGGGGGATCTTGCGAACTCGCGCTCACTCACCCATCGGCCACCACGGGAGGGGCATGATTCGCGTCTTGATCGTCGACGATCATCAGGTCATCCGTGAGCCTCTGGCGTTCATGCTCTCACGCGAAGCCGGAATTGAGGTCACGGGCCAGGTTGGATCAGTCGATGAGGCCCGGCCCTTCTTGACCGACATAGACGTAGCGATCGTGGACCTTGACCTGGGCGCCAGCCGTGGAGTGGACGTGGTGCGGGAACTGGGTACTGTCAACCCTGGAGCACACGCCGTCGTCGTTACCGGTAGCACTAATCGGGACGACCTTGAAGAGGCAATGCGCCTGGGTGCTCGGTGCGTCTTGCACAAGGGAAGCCCGTGGAAAGATCTGATCCAGGCTGTCGTCCAGCTCGGCCAGACCGATGGTCTGCTGCGCCTACCCAGCAGCGACAGGTCCGGCAAAGCAAGGCACGAGCGTGACGGCGAGTCAGGCCATCCGGCTCATCACGCGGGCAGCCTCACCCCCAGGGAGCGGGACGTGCTCCGCGAGGTCGCGTCTGGCGGCACTGACAAGCAGGTGGCGGTCCAACTGGGCGTCAGTACCGAGACGGTCCGCACGCACATGGCGCACATACTGAGCAAGCTACGGGTGAACTCTCGGGCCCAGGCCGTCATGGTCGCGGTTCGTCTTGGAGTCCTCGAATCGACATGAGCCGCCGCTCATGCGCGGCCATAGGATCTGTCCCGGGTTGGACTCGGTCGACTACCGCTGCTTAGCGCGGGCGTTCCTCACGCGTCCGACAATCACGCGCTCGGGAATCGGTCCCCAGCGGCGCGAGTCGACCGATACAGGCCGGTTGTCCCCCAGAACAAAGTATTGCCCGGGGCCTAATCGCAGAGAGCGGACGCGCGCCCGATTACGGACGAGCGGATGGTCGTCACGCAGCCGCATGCCGTCGACGTAGACACGCCCCGAGCGCATTTCGATCAATTCTCCCGGGAGGCCGACGATGCGCTTGACCCCCAAATCCGGTCGCCCCGCACCACCGGCGAGGAGAACAATCTCTCCGCGTCGTGGGCACCGGAAGCGATATGACAGAAGATCGACGACGAGGCGCCGTCCCGGATGGAGCGTCGGTTCCATACTTCGACCGGTCACCCGGAACACTCGGACCATGCGCCCCAGGACCATGCAGGCTCCCAGGAGGAGAACTACTAGAAGCGGCGAACGCAGGGCGGCTGGTATGGCGGCGGGCCGTGCACCTGTTGGCGCTGAACTGTCGTCGAGCAGGGTAAGCATCAAACGCTCCGGCTCATGCCAGACGGAAACCTCGGGAGCCCATTGGCGAAGCCGGCGATATATCGAATGCCAATCCCGGAGGGTGGGAATGGCCCGAGGTCGGCTCATCGACGCCTCGCCGGGGGGAACGATACCTCGTTCGGCTCCCACCCACTCACTCGCGGCAGCGTGCACGATTGAGGTCGTTCGACGCACATCGCCACGGAGGGCGGCAGCGAGGAAGTCAGCGCGCCTGCGGTGGTGCAGCGTGCCGGGGATCGGCATGTGCAGAAGCTCGAGCGCAGCGGTCCCCTCGATTCGCTCCACCGGGACGTCCGCTCCAACGACGAGATGAGCTAGACCCAGCACGGCGGCACACAGCCGCCGGCTTTCATGGGCCTCGATCAGCGCCTGGAACGCGGGCCAGTCGATCGCGAAGCGCTCGAGATGGCAACGAATGTCGTAGAGATCACGCAGCCGCCAGCCATGGGCACGTCCCAGATGCTGCACGAGGTGCAGACACAGGTGGAACAAAGCATCTTCCGGTCCGAGGATCCGGATATCAGTGCTCTCGATCGCCATGGAGCGGGCAGCAAACTCTGCAAAGTCGGGAGCCACACGGAGCGGGAGTGCGGTGAGATCGCGATGTAGTTCGACGGCGCAAGGCAGATCACGGCGGTGGAGAGGGAGACCATGATGCGGGCTTCCGTCTGTCAGCTCGCCGTAACCCGCCGCCACGAGGACCTCGCGAGCCACATCCGCATCCCGCTGTGGCAGCCAGAGGTCGATATCGAGAAAAGGGCGCAATGACAAGTCCTGGTACCAGATCTGTGCTAAAGCCGCTCCTTTTAGCACGAGACACGATATCCCCCGCTGCCGCAGATCGTGCACCAGCATGTCTCTCTGCCGGCAAGCCCGAATCCCACGGAGCGCGTTGAGGTGGCGCACGTGAGCCCAGGAAGTCAAGACGGCTTCGGGAACGTCTCCTGACCCGTGCCACGCTGCGTGGAGCAGCGCCGTTACGCCATGAGCCTCGGCGAGCCCGTGCACCGACTCCCAATCGACGCGGCGAGTGTCTGGGGGAAGTCCATGCAACCCGGCGACGATGGTTTGGAGTGCCGACGAGAACATGGGAAACCTCTGACGCACGTTCGTCGTCGCGGCAGCGGACGTGAACGGTTGCATCTCTGGCTTCACTTCACGTTCTCCCGGCACTCGACGCCGTGTCGAGAAAATGCAAGATCATCTGGGCCGTCTCTTCCGCCTCTCCCCGCTCCGACCGGAATGCGCGCGCGTCGGAAACCACCCTCGCCAGCTGATTGAGGGCAGCGGCAGAATGCCTGCGCCCGTGAATCGCGTGGTCAAGGAGATTGAGCAGCGTCTGGGCCGGACTGAGTGCGGCCGGCTCGAACATCGCGCCGGGCTTATAGGTGAGGAACGCGACGAGGTGGGCCCGGAGGCAGGTGTCGGCGGTCCGTCCCCCCAGCGCCTCGGCCGTGACGACTTCTCGGTATCTCACCGCGTCGGACCGCAGAGAAAGGAACTTTGGATAGGGATGTACCGTCCCCTCATCGTCAAATACGGCATATTCATCGGAATAGTAGTCTGCCCCGGCACGGATCAGTGCGGCGACCAGTGTCGACTTTCCGGAGTGACTCCGGCCGGGAAGGATGACAGCGCCTCCGTCATACGCGACCACACCGGCATGCACGAAAGTAAGATTTCGCGCGTGGAGAGCGATCCGATGGTGGATGTCCGACGCTAGACGATCGATCACCGCGTCGAGATCCGAATGCTCGATGATGTCTACGCCGTCCAGCTTCAGCGACCAAACGTCCTCGAGCAACCGCAGCGCGTAGCGCACATCCGCATCATCGGGAACCTGGACCTCCCACTCAGCCGGCATGAGCCGCCGTACCCGTTCGGCCACCGATTCACACGGCACATCGACCAGCACGCGAACCCCATAGGATTGAAAAACGACCATGCTCGCCATTGCTCCCAGGGTACCGCCTGCATCCGATGTCCTGCTGGGCTTGCCGGTACCGGAGCGGACCTCGGGCCGGGCGAGCTCATGATGCCGGAGGGCGCAATCGCGGTGCCTCACCAGGATCTGAGCCCGGGTCGATCGAGTCGCTGCGTCGGTGATCGTTAGACCGCGCGCGCTGACATTTCGAGGCGCGCCCGGAGAGGCATCTCGCTGCGGAAGCGGCGATTGTACTCGTAGCGCGCCGCGGGATCGCGCAGCAGCGTCATTCCCTCGTTGAGGGTCTGGACCAGTTGCTGTGCCTGGCGGTGGCGGAGCGGATCGTGCGAGAACCGATCGGGGCGATTCATCGCCACGGCACGCCGGTAGGCGGCCTCGACCTCCGGAAGCGACGCGCTCCATGGAATTCCCAGCAGGGAGTAATAATCACGGAACTCGCGGCCGAAACGATCCGACAGGTGTGACTCGGTCATCATATGCCTCCCCTCAGCGACAGGTCTGCATCCATTGGCTCTGGGCGCAGCATAGGACGGCAGTACGGGACGATCAATGGCTCGGAGGACGAAATGCCGAAGTACTCCTCGCACATCGCGGAAGTAGTACCTCTCTTATCCGTCCGGGCCGGCTCGCTTTATCTCACCCACACCTGGGCCTGCCGCAACTCGTCGCCGTGGGCGGTGGCGGATTAATGACATGCTGCGCGTGATCTATGGCCGCCCACATCGCCGTCCACACGCCGTCCACTCTCACCGAGAGGCGGTGCAGAATCAACATGGCAACGATCGAGATCAAGCTCAGAAGGAGGGCATACTCGACCAGGGCCTGTCCGTCGTCCGGAAACATGCGCCGGAAGCCTTGGTGTGCGATGAGCCGCGCAGTCGCGATCAGGTCCTGGTCCTCCTAGGCAGCCACTCTAGGCACCTGGCGAACGAGACCGTAGAGGCATGTGCATCGGACGTGATGCTTCGTGACCGTTCCGACGCGTTTGAACCGGCGCAGTCATACCGTCCGTCCGGACACCGAGGTGCGCCATGTTCTGTGCAAATGCACCTAGCTTGAACCGTACTCGGGCGAGTTTTATCAGGATCAGATTCCGTCATGCTACTTCACACCGTGAGGGACGTCGCCATGCCGCGCTCGCTGCGATCTCCGAAGTTGCTGCGCTCGATGTTTTTCGTCCTCACTCTGTGCAGCGCTCTCACGGCTCGTGAGACACCTGCTGCGGCCGGGATGGCGCCGGCACTGAGAGTCTCTCCTGGCGCCGTGCTACCCAACCGCACGTTCTCGGTCAGCGGGACGCATTTCCCCGCCGGCTCGCCGGTATCGGCCACGGCAAGCTTCATCTTGAACAATCTGGGAGGCACGCGTCGTGCCACGGTCAGCGCGACGACCAGCCCGGCCGGCTCGTTCACAGTCTCTATTCGTGTCCCCTCTGATGCGGCCCCCGGGACAGACAATGTGACGGCAACGTCAGCCGGAGCGACCAAAACTCAGCACGTGCACATCCTCTCGCCTGCCGATTACCTGCCCGGCGCCGGGTTCCAGCGCATCACGATGGGGAACAGACTGCGCGTGGGGGACCGGGACCGCGTCACAATCCAGGCGACCCTTCATCTGCCGCTGGCGGTCTGGATTCGCGTCGTATTCCCGACCGGAAAGCAGTTGATGTATCGGGGACGCACCAACGCGCGCGGATTCTGGTCCATCCGCTTCACGATCCCGCGGAGCGCGGCCAGCCCCTTCAGCCATAAGGCGTACATCGTCTTTCGCCTCTGGCACGGAAGCCGCCTGGCCGAGACCTACCGCTTCTTTACTCTGCAGTAGGTCCCGAACCGGACGGTCCATGAGGTCAGTTAGGCTCGATGCTCAGCGCTTCTTGCCCTTCGTTGCCGGAGTCGCGGTTGCCGTGGGTCGGGGTGTCGACGTCGCGGTCGGCCGCGGCACTGCGGTCGCGGTCGGCTTATCGCCGGGGGTCGACGTGGCGACAGGGGTCGGCGATATGGTCGCCTTCGGCGTGGGGGAAGCTGTCGCCTTCGGAGTGGGAGAAGCCGTCACCTGCGGCGTAGGAGAGGCTGTGCTCAGCGGAGTCGGGGCGACCGTCGGCGTCGGGCCTCCAGAGGGTCCAGAGCCCCCGAGCATGGACTGCATCGTTGAATACGCGCTTTTTAGAGTCACATCGTTGTGTTGCACGATGCCCCAGTACTTCATGCTCAAAACGGAGACGGGACAGCAGGTGGCAGCGTAGTCATCGCGCAGTTCGTAGAACTGTGCCTGCTGATACCCAGAGCCCTTCAGAACCGTCTGGATCAAGGAGGCGTGTGATGTGTCGCTGGTCGTGTTACTGCCCTGATCCACCCCGTATTCACCGATCCAGATCGGCTTGCTGCCCATGCCGTGGCTGTTCAGCCAGCTCTGCATTGTCTGAACACTGGAGAGTGGCGTGTTGGTGTAGTCATGCACGGCGAGAATGTCGAAAGCGCTCCCGCCCCCATCACTCACCAAACCGGACCACCACGCGGTATCGGCGTAATAGCTGTCGATGATCACCTTCGCGGTGGAATCGGCACTCTTGACGGCCTGATAGCCGGGGACGGCAATATCCGAGACGAATTGCTGCTCGCCCGTGCCGGTGTTGCTCCACCAGTAATTGCCACCATCCGGCTCATCCCAGAGCTCCCAGTAGTGAACGCTGCTCTTATACCGATTCACGACTTGTGAGACAAAGTTGGTCCAGTAGGAAACCTGGCTGGGAGGCATCTTCCAGTAATTCGTACTGCCGCCCGAACTGGCCCACTGCGGCGTGAAGTCTAGGATCGGCTGCAACTGGACACCGTACTTGTTCGCCTCGTTGACGATGTAGTCGGCGCGGCTCCAATTGAAAACACCGTTACTTGTCTCGATCAACGGCCAGTTGAACTCGACACGGACAGTCGCAACGCCCAGACCGGCGGCGAGCTGCATCTCGCGGTCGATCATCGAGAGAATACCGGCCTTCTGGTACGGGTTGTTGGGATCGACGTAGCAGTTCACCCCGTCCGTGCACCACCAGCCGTCCGGCGCAGCACCGCTGTAATGCCACGGGCGCATGCCCGGTTCGATATTGATGCCCCCTTTGTTCTTGAGAGCAGCCGTCGTCGCGGCAAAGGCGGCGTGGTGCGCGTGCGTCGGCAGGAACGGGAGAGCAAAACAGAGGCACAGGAGAGGCAGAATCCGTTTCATAGGACCTCACAATGGGGAACATCTACGCTGGAGCGCAGGGGGAGACAGAGAGGTGGAATCTCGCGGTTGGGGAGGCTGCCGGGCGGGCTGTGGTCACGCATGGCCGGGTGTGATCGTGGGAGGTGATCACGGCACCGGTCATTCTACCCTCCCCTCAGGTGTTGTCAAAGACAGAGTGACGGCACCCGATACCATCTCCGAGCAGCAGGATTGATGCCGGTCAACTTCGCCCAACCGGGATGGACTCGGGATACGACGTTGTCCTGACAGAGGAGTGCAAGTGCATCTGCTGCCGCGTCAGGTCATTCGCGATTATGCATAGGTATTGAACATGTAAGACGCGCTGTGGAGCAGGAATCCTCGCGCCAGGGGGTACGCGACTTGGAGCCTCATCTGTCATACTTCGTATGCTTCACCCCGCGGAGCGGGAGTACCCTTCTGTGCGAAGCTCTGCACAACACGGGTGTCGCCGGTCATCCTGAGGAATACTTCAACCGCCTCACTGGCGCCTATGTAGGCGATCCGCTGTGGAAGCAGGAAGAAAACTCCGTCCACGGTCATGAGTACTTCGAGAGAGTTCTGGCATGGGGCACGACCCCAAACGGCGTCTTCGCATTGAAGGTAGCCGCCTCACACTTGGAAGTGATGGACTCAACTCTCCGTCTCATGTTGCCCGATAACAATGGGACACTTCATGAACGGATCGCAGCGGCGGTCCCGAATGCGAAGTACCTCCTAGTAACCAGGCGAGACAAGGTTAAACAAGCCGTCTCACTAGTAAAAGCGAAGCAGACAGGCCGCTGGATGGCCAGACGCAGCGAAAGGCCTCAGAAGCACCGAGTTGCTTACAACTTTCACCTTATCGACAGTGCAGTGCGCGAGATCCTCGATGAGGAAGCGTACTGGGCGCGTTACTTTGCTCGCGCGGGAATCATGCCCCACTGTATCGTTTATGAAGACCTCGTACTCGACACCCCACGCGCACTTCGCGGTGTCATGGAATACCTGAACATTTCTCTGCCCCGGGATTTCATCCTTCCCGCGTCACGACTGTCCCGGCAGGCGGACGAAGTCTCCGCCAGTTGGGTGCAACGGTATGAAACAGCGGTCCAGGGACGAACGAAGATTCGTAACCTAGCTAACATCCCGCTGGTGCTGGCTCACGGAGCCCTGAGGGAAACCTACGTCTACCCACGAGCCCACCAATTGGGCAGGGCGCTGTTCGGCCTGGCGACCAGGCGACATAGCGTAAGCGAGTCGCTTCCGCCGGCCATCTGACGTAGGCCCCCCAGAGCGCCAGTGGCGACTACGACGCGCGGATAGCGTCGAGGTAAATCGTGTTGCCGCTGCTCGTTGCCGAGGTTGTAAATTGCCAGGCAACGTAGAGCTGTCTCATCGGAGCGCGCGGCACGCTCGATATGTTCCAGGTCACCGTGGAGCGAGACCCGATCGGAACAGTCTGGAACGCGGAGTAGTACCAGTTCCCATCCGATCCCTGTCCGAACAACTGAACCTTGACGCCCGTTCCGGAGACAGTCGGCGCGACCGGATAAACAGAGACACTTAGCGTCGAGTAAGACGTCAACGTGGTGTTGAGATTCCACTTGCTGAGTTGCGCCTCGCTCCAGGCACTCGGAACGTTGTACTTGATCTGGAGGGCGTCACTTCCCAGCGCCACCGCCGGCGCGTAGGTCGAGGGTGTCAAGCTCGTGACATCGCCATTCCCCGACCACCCGTCGGTCGATCCTTCGAAGTTTCCAAGCACCAGGCCGGATGCGGTGGACGTGGCCGTCGGAGTGGACGTGGCGGTTGCCGGTGGCGTGGTTGTTGCCGTCGCGGTTGCCTGTGCCGTGGTCGTTGCCGTCGGCTTTGGCGTGGCAGTCGCACTCGACGTCGGCACGGGCGTGGTCGTGCCGCCGGTCAGGGAGTAACCGCCCGAGGCGTAGTACTGCTGCGCTTCCATACGGATGTAGCCGCCATCATCATCGGCCACCGTACTCGTGTGCGAGTCACAGACCTGGCCGCTGCTGATGCCGTTCGTCGTGCAGAAGCCGGCGGGATTCGTGGTGCCGTCTTTCATCCCGTCGTAGTTGACCGTACTTCCTCCGTTACCGGCGCCAAAGAGGATCCCGATGATCCCGGACGAGGCGAGCTCCGCGATGTGACCGAAGAAGTACTCGGCGCGGTTGTCCTGATAGTGCCCGTTCGTATTGTTTTCCGTGTCGAAGTACTGGTTACCCAGGGGTACCTGCCACACCATCACCTTGCGGCTCGCCGTCTGAGAGATCGAACCGATGTAGCTTTCCCAACGATGAAAGTTCGGGAAAGTCACGTTGTTCCGGTCCCACCAGTAATTCGGGTTGTTGTAGACGTACTGGTAATAGGCCGCATCTCGGTCCGCCACGTCATTGAAGAGCAGATCGTACGTGCTCGTCCCGGACGGCACTCCCGTGATCCCGCTCTGGGCGGCGAAGCTGCCGGCTTCCTGGCCCAGAGCACTCGCGTTGACCGTCGTGCTGTGGCTCGAGCTGATGTCGGTACCCGTCGCCCAGTCGCTGACATGGAAGGCGAGAAGCACATTCTTGGCATACAGATCTCGAATGTGCAGCAGCGCCCAGTTGAAGCCCTGATAGGTATTGGGATAGGCGGCGACATCGGGATCACCCGAGGAGGCAACGGATGCCTTGAGGTACGCCGGGTTGTTGCCCTGTGCCGTGCAATAGCCCGAACACTGACTATTGTTGAGAACTGCTTGTTCGGCATAACCGGAAAGATCCGGCTCGACCTGGACGATGACGGTCTTGCCGAATCCGGTGATGCCGCCGTATGATCCCGACCCCAGGCGCTGCATGAGGAGCCGGAAATTCGCGAAGTAGCTCTTCATCAGGCCCGCGTTGTTGAGGTTCGACAGATCTTTCGGTTGCTCGGCGCAGCTCCCACAAGATCCCGAGCTCTGCAGAAGCTCATAGTAGGAAAAAACAGGGATGTAACCGTGCGAAGCGGAATCTTTCGCGTAGTTGAGAGCAAAAGTGCCGCTGGTGTTCCACGTCTCCCAACCGCTGCCCGTATTCACGCCGCCCGAGAGATATTGGTAGGCATAGTCCCACGGAATACCGGACTGCGGCATCCAGCCGTCCAGCCCGGTGCTGTTCGGCTGCGCGCTCAATCCGATTCCAAAGTGGCCGGGCAGACCGGCCGGTATGCCTGCCGCCAATGCGTCACGTCCGCCTCGACTGCTCAGAATGCACCCCGCCAGCAGCGCGAGTATCACCAGCACCGTGACAAAGCGGTGGCGGCTTCCAACGACAATACGATCCATAACTCGTACCCTTCCCAACGACTGATGGTCGTTTTTCGGCTTCAGCCCACGGCCACCGCGCCACGACACGACGCCATGGAATCACGGACAGCCCTCGACGTGAAGGGACCGAAGCCACAGCCTTCGAACTACTTCCGGCCCACGTTTCCGGAAACACCGCGCAGTCTACCACTCTCGTCCTCCCCATGGCACGCGCGGATGGGTCGTCACATGCACGGCACTATCCGGCAGGAACGAGGCATCCCGGTATCGGCATGCCGAGCAGGCGTGCGCGATCCGTACGTCGTGCTCGTGGCACAAAATCACCCCCGCCGTACGGCGACGGCGGGGGTGAAAGTGGACGCGTCGAACCTAAAGAGTCGCTAGCAGAGAGGCCCCTCCAGGTTGTTATCCGTGTCCAATGTGCTCTCCAGCGCCAACATGGTTGCGCTGTTCTGCGTGGCCAGTGCGCTGTTGGTCTGGGAGATCACTGATGACGCGGCCAACGGGTAGTTCATCCCGGATGTACTCGCATTGAGCAGCGCAGCCGTGGCGGCCCGGAGCAGGATCGTTTCCGCACCGGAAGCACCGGAACCACCACCGCCCTGCAGTGCCGCCAGCAGCGTCCACGAGGCCTGCGAGCCAAAAGCGGACGTGAAAACCGAACTCACGAGCTGCGACGGAGCGTAGCCGGTCCCTGCCCACGCTCCCGTGTGATTCTTCCAGAAACCAGGCGTGCAGCCGTGGTTATTGGCGGGCGGGGGTGGCGGAGGCGGGGGTGGGGGCGGCGGAGCGGTACAGCCGCTCACCACGTCGCTGTTGACCCCGACGCTACCGGCCGTGACACCAGTGGATACCGACACCACCTGGACGCGCAGGTAGATGCCCGGAGCGATAAACGCCGCCGGGATCGGACCCAGCGAGACGTTGTTGTAGTTGACCTGTCCGGTGACCAGATTGATCGTCGTGTAGGGGGTACCGGTGTCGATGCCGCCAGTGCGGGTGACATTGTCGGCGTACGCGAATACGCCGAGCGTCACGGTTTGCCCGCTGACGGCATTAGCCACCTGCACAAGACCGGTCATCGTCTGGCCCGAGCAGCTAAAGTCCAGCTGGTAGACGTTCGCAAGAGTGTCGTCCGCGAGCGCCGGCTGGACTCCCGGCAAAGCGGCCCTGCCGACCAGGGTCAAGCTGCCGAACACGAGTACGGCGATCGCCACGCGAAATGCCGTAGTCATAGGCGTCTCCTCCTTGAACTTGAGTGAGAATTGACAGAGTTGCTGGTCGACGCGTCGCCATCACCCTACGTATGGCGTGCCTTGACTCATAGATGCAGGTGCGCTATGTCTCGCCGGGATGCACGGTGCTGTCACCACGCACGACCATCCTCGGACTCCTACCAGGCGAACGGTCGTCAGAGTTAAAACACGCGTGACACCACGAAGTTGAAGCGACGCCTCTAACCAGAACCGCTCGTCCATGCATTGCTATGGAAGAGCAAGTGCATCTGTCCCGTGGACTACAAAGACCTCATGCTGCGGAACGGCGGAACCCGCAACGTCCCGGAATCACATTGGAGGCGTCATGTGGCAGGGCAGGACGGAGGAGCCACGGCTCGTGCCCGACCCGGCGGTTTTCCCCAGCACAGGTCAGGTCGGTCTTCGCGGCTTCCCCCCGTCGCCGCAGGTCCGGTCCTGGGCGCTGCGCTAGCCCGTCCTGCCCTGCCACATGGCGTGTCACACTGTCAAAGTACGTTGCGCGTCGAGGCGCAACAATTCTCCTGACGTACCGCATCTGCGGGAGACAGGAGTACTCCGGACGGCGGAATGGCCTGGGGTTGTGGCCTGGGTCGGGCGCCGCGTTTTCAGTCGCCGGCCGGTACCGCCGCGCGAAACCACTCCCAGAAGGCCCTGACGCCTTCCGCCACGGACGTGGCCGGCTCGTAACCCAGCAACCGGCGCGCCTTGGACACATCCGCGTAGGTGTAAGGAAGATCGGTGTCCGGAGGAGGAGCGGGCGTCAGGGAAGCCGGATTGCCGGAAACCTCCTCGAGCAGCCGCACGAAGTCGGCGAGTAGAACAGGCTCGCCACGCCCGATGTTGATGATCTCGTAGCCGAGTGGACGATCCAGCGCGGCGATCACGCCGGCGGTCACGTCGCCGACGTACGTCCAGTCCCGGTGCATCTGCCCCCCGTTGTACAGAGGAACGTGGTCTCCGCTCAGGATGTTGTGGAGTACTTTGTAGGCGAGCATGTCCGGGCGGCCTCGGGGCCCGTATACGGTAAAGAACCTGAGCATCGTGATATTCAGGCCGTACAGGTGGTGGTAGCTGTGGGCCAGCAATTCCACCGCCCGCTTGCTCGCGGCATAGGGAGCCAGCGGCCGATCTGCCCGATCACTTTCGGCGAACGGAATGGGAGCGCCCAAGCCGTAGACGGATGACGTGGATGCACCCACGAAGACCTCGACATCCGCGGCGGCCGCGGCATCCAGCAGCACAAGCGATCCCTGCACGTTGACGTCGTAGTAGGCCGCGGGATTCTCGACCGACGCGCGGACGCCGGCCAGTGCCGCCAGATGAGCCACTGCGCGGAACCGATACCGGTCAAAGAGTGATCGGATCAGGTCACGATCGCGGATGTCTCCTTCGACGAAGGTGAGGCGCTCCCCGCCTGCCGCCTGTGCCTCCTGCAGGTTCGCCCGCTTCCGGCCTGGATCGTAGTACGGGTGAAAGTTATCCACCCCCACGACCGTGTCCCCGCGTGCGGCCAGGCCCTCGGCAACATGGCTACCGATAAAGCCGGCAGCCCCGGTGACCAGTATTGGCCGGCGAGGCGACCTGCTGGAAGCTGAGTCGCCATGGGTGCTCCCTACCACGTCAGTGCGGCCGCCATGCTGACCTCCAACCGTCTCCCTACCCCCGCTGCGACCTTCAGATACCGGCAGACGCTCGGCTGAAGTATAGGCATACCCGGGCTCCTGGATGCGCTTTCCGCGACCGAGCTGAGTCTCAGATTGCCTGCCTGCCGAAAGTCACACCAAGTACTGGTCCCTGGTCTCTGTTGCCCCCACGACATGTAGTGGTACACCCAGTACCAGTGGCCGAAGCAGCGAGCTACCGGGGCTCGCCGGCTGTGAAGTTTGGATGCCTACCAGTAGGGGGTTGCTTCATGAATGGATGGGCAAAGTTCCGACAAAGAGGTCGGATGCAGGGTACCGGGGGACGAAAGCCGGGACGCTACGTGGCACTAAGCCTCGTAGCAATCGTGCTTCTCATCGCTCAGGTAGTTCCCCTTGCATCACTCCGTACCGGCTCCGTCATGGCGTCGACGACGACTCTCTTTTCGGATAACTTTGAGCAGGACAAGCCGAACACCGTTCCCGCTGGATGGACCGTGGCCGGCGGTACCTGGACGGTGAGGAACGACGGCACTCGTGTCGCCAGCGAGACCAGTGACCTCTCAACCGTCAAAGAATTGGTCGCAGGCAGCAGCGCCTGGACCAACTATACCGTCCAGACCGATCTCAAGGTGACGGGTAGCACGACGCCGAGCGTCGGCATCGCCGCCCGGCGGCAGAATGTGGGCAACGGCTACCAATTCCTTCTGAAGCAGGGCGACGCCTGGTTCCTGGGAAAGCAGGTCAACGGCGTCTGGACGACCCTTGGTGCCGGGACCTACAACTACACGCTGAACACCTGGTACACATTTAAGCTCACCCTCAACGGGACGTGGCTCACCGCCTCGATCAACGGTACCCAGTTGATTAGCACGTCGGATTCCACTTTTGCCTCCGGCGGAATCAGCCTGCGCTTGAGCGGTAGCGGTGAGTTTGACAACGTGCTGGTGACTGCGGCCGGCACAGTCGAAACACCGCAACCATCCCCAACGGCCACGGTCGACCCGCCGTCGCCGACCGCGACCATCGATCCCCCATCCCCCACCGCGACCCTTGACCCGCCCTCGCCGACTCCCACGAAGACGGCAGCTTCTCCCACGCCCACCAAGACATCGGTTACTCCGACCTCCACGCCGGTCCCGCCAACGCCCACCGCGACGAAGACTGGCCCCACCGCCACGCCGACCAAGACACCCGTGGCGCCTACCGCCACCGCTACGACCGTGCCGCCGACGGCGACAGCCGTGCCGCCAACCGCGACTCCTGTCACGCCGACCGCAATTCCGAGTCCTGTCGCCGGTGCCGGAATCCACGTGCAGGGCAATCAGTTGGTCACGGGCTCCGGTCAACCCATTCGGCTGCTCGGCGCCAACCACTCGGGGACTGAGTTCGAGTGCGACCAAGGCTCGACAGTTCCCTACGGCTGGGGCATCGGCGATCACACATTCACCAGCAGTGACGTGGCCGCCCTCCGTTCGTGGGGCATCAATGCCGTCCGCATTCCGCTGAATGAGGACTGCTGGCTCGGCATCAACAACGTCAATCCGCTGTACGGCGGCATCAACTACCAGGATTACATTCAGCAGGAAGTGCGTACATTGGAGGCGGGGGGCGTCTATCCCATCCTCGATCTGCACTGGACGTCACCCGGTTCCTTCCAGGCCATCGGCCAGCAGCCGCTGCCGGACGAGGATCATTCGGTCGCCTTCTGGCAGTCGGTGGCTCAGATGTTCGGGTCGGATCCCAACGCGATCTTCGACCTGTTCAACGAGCCGTTCATCTACGGATCTGACACGAATACGAGTGATCCGTGGGGCTGCTGGCTCAACGGCTGCGCCTTCTTCTCCGCGTACACCACGACCGGCACCCGCTTTGCCTATAACTGGCAGTCGGCCGGCATGCAGCAACTCGTCAACACCATCCGCGCCGCCGGCGCCAAGAACCTCATCATGGTGGGCGGACTGGATTGGGCAAACGACCTGTCCGGCTGGATGAGCCACGAGCCCAACGACCCCGCCCATAATCTCGCCGTCGCCTGGCACAACTACCCCGGCGAGGGCTGCTCGACATCAACCTGCTGGGACAGCGTGGTGGCTCCCATCGCCAGTACGCTTCCCATCATCACCGGCGAAACGGGAGACAACGTCTGTTCCTCTGCCGGCTGGATCGGTCCCTTCCTGAACTGGGCCGACGCCCACAACCTCTCATACCTCGGCTGGACCTGGAACACCTGGAGCGACTGCCAGGATGTTCTGATCACCAGCTACAGCGGCACTCCCACCTCGAACTACGGGCAGGCCTTCCAGGCACACTTGCTCTCGGTGACCGGCGGCCCACCAGCTCCGACACCGCTGCCCACCGGTGCGCCCACCGCAACGTCTGTCCCAACCAGCATTCCAACGAACACACCGCTTCCCACCGGAGTGCCGACCAATACGCCGGTTCCGACCGGCACTCCGACGAAGACCCCGCTACCCACCGCGACGTCAACGATGGCGGCTCCGACCGCGACATCGACGGTGGCGTCCACGACACCGACACCCACGCCGACCGGCTTCCCGGTGACCTCAGCGAGCTTGAAGAACAAGGCCGGGATCAACATCGAGCCGAGCTTGCGTCCCTGGCACTATGCCGGCGCGGCGCCGGACGGCTGGTTCTGCCATGACGGAGTCGACTGTTACGTCGATCCCAACAATCCGTACCAGGTGCAGGGCATCACCAACATGGTCGATCAAGAGATGAAGCTGGCCGCCTCCCTCGGCGTGGCAACTCTCCGGGTCGAGTTCCCCTGGCCGCTGATCGAAACCAGCCGTGGCGTGTACGACTGGAGTCGCACCGACTTCATCGTACGAGAAGCGAACCAATACGGCCTGCAGCTCCAGCCCATTCTGGACTTCACCCCCCAATGGGCCAGCTCCGGGGATAGCACCAACTACTGGAAGATGCCGCCCACCAGTACGTCCGACTGGAGCAGCTTCGTCAGCGCCATCGTCAATCGCTACAAGAACAGCGTCCATTACTGGGAGCTGTGGGACGAGCCGGACGGTGGGAACTACTGGTGGAGCAATACCGGTTCCGGTGTGCAGCAGTTCGCACAGAGCATCGCCGCACCCGGTTACTCGGCCATCAAGAGTGCCGATTCCACGGCCAAGGTCATCGTGGATTCGTCGTATGCCGACACGGCCTGGTGGTCCAGCTTCGTCAGCTACGGCGGGCTGAACTCCTTCGACATCCTGAGCGTGCACGATTACGCCAACACCCCGCTGTCCAGTGTCCAGACCATGCAGAGTTGGCTCAATGGTCAGGGCATCGGCTCCCGCCCCATCTGGATTGGCGAGTACGGGCTCGATCAGGGCAGCAACACCACCAACGACACCTCCCACACCACGCTCATTCAGACCGTCCTGAATGGCTCCGGCTACCAGCAAGCGCAGTTCTACGAGTTGCGCGACGACTACGCCGCCAACTGCTGTCCCGTTTCCAACCTCAGCGGCAAGTACTGGGGAATCGTCCAGCATGACGACGTCACGCTGAACGCCGGTTACTCCCTCATGCAGTCGATGCTCGGCGGCACGACCATTGGTTCCACCGTCAACGGCTCACCGGGAGTAACGACCGGAGCAACGTCAACACAGCGCATCGTCGGCATGCGGCCGATGCTGGCGAGGTCGACCAACCCGCAGGACACGTCGGGAGCCGCCCTCGTGACGCTCACCCGGATGGTCTGGTGGTTCGATCCTCTCCGCGCTCATCGCGCCGCGGCGCCGGCCCGCGTTCACTCGGTAGGTAGAGTCATCTCCCGCTTGCCCTTCGCCGAGTAGCCGCTCACCGCTCCTCTCCTGGAGGAGGCCTCGGGGCCTGGCCCCGAGGCCTCCTCCCGTTTGCATTCACCTTCAAATGCATCTTTGAGGGTCAGGGGCGACAAACGGATAGTGGTGCAAAGCGCCAGCAGAGCGCGGCGCCGGGCCGGCGCCATCATATCGGGTGGAGGGAGAACGCGGTGTTGATCGCCGACGAGAAACGGGCGCTGCCCGGTCCATATGTCATACGGCCCGCGGCCGGCAGGCATGTCTGGACGCCGGCCGCGCTCGTCTTGCAGGATGCAATTCTCATTTACGCCTCGCTGGTCGCAGCGTACATCATGCGCTACGACTTTGGACTCGGTCCGCCCATCCATGCCGTCACGTCGTTCCTGACGTACCAGATGCTGGCGGTCCCTCTGATCTGCGTCATGATCGTCCTGCTGTTCCGCAAAGGTCTATATCAGCGGAGTCTCAATGCCGATATCGGCCCGCAGCTCACCGCGATCGTCGGATCCGCGACCGTGAGCGTCGGCATCCTCGTCGTCGCCAGTTACATGCTCCACCAACTTGAGTATTCACGCGGTGTGATCGTCTTTCTGTGGGTCGGACTCATCGTCCTTCCCGGCCTGGGCCGCCTCAGCGCCCACTTCGGACGGAAGATGCTGTACCGCCGAGGCATCGGTGTGCGCCGCGTCCTGGTCGTCGGAGGAACTGAGCACGGCAAGATGATCATGCAGAGCGTCCGGTCGCGGCCGACGCTTGGGTACGACATCATCGGGTTTGTGGATCGGCGGGGCGAGAGCAGAGTCCCGGATTTTGGCCGCTTCAAGCGATTAGGACACGTCGAGGATGTGCCGGAGATGATCACGGAGTGGGGGATCGACGAGGTCATTGTTGCGCTACCCGGCTCCGCCTGGCAGGATGTCGCTCCGGTGGTCCGCGCCTGCCACGAACAGGGTATAGAGCTCAAGTTCATCCCCGACATGTTCCAGATGCGCCTCAGCCAGGTCCATATGGACGCGCTTGATGGGATTCCGCTCTTGGCCGTGCGCGACCAGGCAACTCTTTGGTTCCGTCTCACCATGAAGCGCGCGTTCGACCTGCTTGTCGGCTGCATCCTCCTGCTGCTGGCCGCGCCAGCGGTAACGGCGGCAGCGATCCTCATTCGCCTGGATTCCCAGGGGCCTATCTTCATCCGACAAGTGCGTGTGGGGCGCCACGGCCATCTTTTCTCCTGCTGGAAGCTGCGCAGCATGCACCAGCGGGCAGCTGAAAATCTGGCAGCACTGCGGCAATACAACACCGCGGGTGGCCCGATATTCAAAATGCGGGACGATCCACGTCGCACCCGGGTCGGACGCTATCTGCGGATGCTCAGCCTCGACGAATTGCCGCAACTCTGGAACGTTGTGCGTGGCGACATGAGCCTGGTCGGCCCGCGGCCGCCGCTGCCCGAAGAGGTGGATCGCTACGAGCCGTGGCAGCTACGCCGTTTGCACGTGACCCCCGGACTTACCGGGCTCTGGCAGATCAGTGGACGAAGCGACCTGTCATTCGACGAGATGGTGATGATGGACATCGCGTACATCGATAACTGGACGCTCAGCCTGGACTGGAGCATTCTGCTCAAGACGATTCCTGCCGTGCTCGCCGCCCGCGGCGCATATTAGAGCGATTTGTCAATAGGTTGGGCGTGGCCGCATGGTGATGTCAGGCGTGCATACTCCCTCGACCTGAGGTCCGGGTCCCGACCCTGACCCCGGGCAGATCGTGATCCTGGACAACCTCTCGGTCCACAAGCGACCGGCGCTGCACCAGCTCACCCATACCGCCGGCTGCCGGGTCCTCTTCCTGCCCAGCCACTCGCCCGACTTCAACCCCATTGAGCCGGCGTTTGCCGAGATCAGGGCCCACCTCCCGCACCCGGCCGGCCGCATGTGCGAGGGATTGGAGGCCGCGATCTGCCGCGCCATCGATCGCGTCTCGGCCGATCACGCCCGCAACTACTTCCACCATGGCGGCTACCGCTCATCCAGCCAATGAATCAGCAGATGGCTCTCATAAGCCACACCGATCCCGCGGTGCTGCCTCCCTCACTTGACGATGAAGGAAGCAGCAGCATCATTCCAGGCATAGAGCGGCTTCCAGGTCGCGCCGAAGACGCCGACTTTGAGGACGTACGAGCCGGTCGTAGCCGACATCGGGACCGTCCAGGCGACGGATACGGAGCGCGACGCGCCTTCAGGTACCGACACGCTGGTCTGTGCTGTCTGCCACACCTTCTTGCTGCCTTCGTACAGTTCAAAGTCGACGAGAGCGTTGGTAAGGGGCGCATCCTGCGTGCTGATATCGGCGGCCAACGTGACCTGATCTCCGGCCGAGACGGAAGACGGCTGGACCGTTCCCGCCACCCGAACCTTGGGCCAGGCAACCCCATCCACGGCGAATGTCGCGGCGTTGTCGTTCCAGGCATACAACGGCGTCCAGTTGGCTCCAAAGACGCCGACCTTCAAGTGGTACGTTCCACTCCACGCGGTCGAAGACAGCGAACAACTACCGGAAACGGTGACCGGGACGCCACTCAGACTGACGGTCTGATCCTTCTGACAGACACGCGCCCCCTGACTGTCGTAGACCTCCATATCCACGATCACCGATCCGACCGCCCCCGTGCTGGCCACGGTCGCACCGATGGCTTGGGTTTGTCCGGCGCGGAGCGCCCGCGCGCCAACCGCCCCGGAGACTGTGACCTTCAATGGAGGAACGGCGACCGGAGCCGGGAGAGCCGGCCAACGCAGCCGCGGCGCCGGCGTCGTGCCGGCGAGATCCAGGACGACGGCGCTATAGGGCGCAATGGTGTACGTGAGCCGGTTACCGTGCACAACGCCGCCGTTTATCGGTCCCGGGAGCCGGTGCTGGGGGGATGGCATGCGAACGCCGTCGTAGATCGCGTCGAGGTCGCTGACGCTACCCGCGGCACCGGACAGACGGTAGATATGGAGCCGGTGGCCGGCCGGCGACCTCCGCTGAAGTTCGATCACGACATGGTGCGCCGTGGGGCGCTTGTTGACGAGCAGAACCCGAATGGAACCAGACTTGCCTGAGGTCGCGTAGGAACTGAGGACGCTTGCCGCATCGTCGGTCTGTTGACTGGCGAGGACCCGGCGCCCCATGTGGTCCCACAGGGCCATCGCGTAGTACGTCGGCATGGGAGAATCGGCCGGGCGCGCGTCGTGGGCACCGTAGAGCAAGCCCCAGCCGTCGCTGCGGTGGATGGTGAAGTAGTCCTGTCCGGCAACACCTGATACGGCGAAGGCGCCGATCATGTCGGCGACGGCGAGCGCGTGGCCAAGCGTGGGCGTGAAAGTATTGTGCTGATCGCGGTTCCCGAGGTTCCATTCCGTGATGTACACGGGCAACCGCCGCGTGTCATAGGCGCGCACGATGTTCTCGATCGCGGCCCACGGGCCGTGCGGCGATAGCCACCACTGTGGCGAGCGCATCGCGTTGTTCCAGTCGCTGCCGTCGTAAAAGTGAAGAGTGATGCCTCCCACTTGACCGCTCCCGTACCGATTCCCCGCGCCGCGCAGGAACATCTTGAGACCGTCAAGGTTGAGCCAGTACCAGACGTTCATTCCCACTGGCCCCAGCACGGCGAGATGTGGATCGACTTGATGCATGGCACGAGCCTGGGCATTGAAGCCGTCGATGTAGGTCTGATAGGCAGGGTCGTCCGCCCGATGGAGCAGGTGCCAGTCCTCTTCATTCCCTACTTCCATTGCGGCTGGAATGTGGAGTCGCTGATCGTATTGCACCCAGGCTGCCGCGTTCTGGGGCGAGTTCGCCGCATAACTCCGGCCGGGCGGGTTGGGAATGTTACCTCGAAAATTTGTCTGAAACAGGATGTGGGTCGCTCCGAATGATCGCGCCCATGTCCACAACCGCAAGGGCGACGTATGACTGGTCCCGTACGTTTGGGGGTCCTGCCAGTCGTATGAATCGGCGGGGCTGCCGCCGGGAAATCGCACGACACGAATTGGGGTCTGCGCGAGGGCCCTCGCCGACGCGCGGCTCCCCTCCGCCGGCTCGTAGTACGCGCTGTAGTTGATGCCAAAGAAGGTGTTGGGGAGTGTCCGACGGATACTGCCCGGGTCGATCAGAATCGTCCCGGAGGTCGGCGCGCCGGATGCGTAAGCCGGCAGCGTGGTCTTTGAAATCGGTCCCGCCAATTCAATGGCCCAGCAACATAAAGCAGCTGCCAGGCCCAAACGCCAGACGAGGCTCGTAAACGGGACGTGGGTACTACCGCGCATGTCTTGATCTCCATTGCTCGAGGTGCGTCGTCACGTGAGTGGTTCCCACGTTACGCGCGCGGGCGATCTCGAACCTAGAGGCAAATGCCAGTCGGAAGCGTCTGCATCACGACATTCCCGCTTGACGCCCATACGATTCAGAGCATGGACGGGATGGATTGGGGGATGGGATGAACGGATGGCTTTTGTTTGCCGTGGCCCATGTGACGGTCTTCGACGCCGGGTTGGCGGTTGTCGTCGTGCTGGGCCTGCTGTATCAGCGGCGCCATCCTTTTGTCGTCTGCTGGACCCTCACGACGTCTCTCATGGTGGCCTTCAGTCTGATCCTCGGCCGGCTCGCCAGCCTGCTATATCAGGATCCGCGGCCCCAGACGGTTATTCATCTAGCCCCTCTCCGTCCATTTGAGCTGCTGCTGCCACACGCTCTGACCAACAGCTTTCCCTCCGCGCACGGCATACTGACAGCGCTCATAGCCACGGCGGTGCTGCTGATCCACCGCCGATGGGCAATTCCGTTCATCGTGCTGGCACCGGTCATTCTGTGGGCGCGGGCCGGCGTCGCGTTGTATCCCCTCCTCGACACGCTCGGCGCCTGGGCAGTGGTCGCGGCGGCGGCGGCTGGAGCAGCCGCCATCGGGCCCGTTATCACGGCGCTGGTCCTTCCCGCGGTCTCCCCAACGTGGTCCTTCGAACTGTTTCGGTTGCGTCACCGGCGATTGCTGTCGCAGGTCTGGCAGGTGCCGATTCATTTGCTAGGTGCACGGGTAGCGCGGCACCACTAAGCTAGTTTCAATGTCCCGGGACTCGGCACGAGAGAGTCATCCGGGAATGCGTCAAGGGGGATCCAATGCGGCGTTATCTTGAGACCTTTTTTCAATACTGGCGCTTCGCCGTTCTGCCGATTCTGATTTTCCCGGCGGCAGCGATCGCCGGGCTGGTGCTCATGGGCGGTGGTTACAAGGCGCAGGCAAATGTCTGGGTCAATCAGAGCGCGCTGAAGCAGCTCGCGTACATCAACATCGGTTTCACGCCCGCTCAGAATCTTGCCACGAACCTGTCACAGATGCTGGGTAGTCCGATGTTTGCCGGAGCAGTGATGCAAGCTAGCCCGCAGTACGCGGCCATCGCCCATCACAGCCAACAATGGGCAGCCCAGGATCTGCACAAGAACGTGACGTTCACGGCGACAGGTCCCAATGTTGTCACCGTCACCTATGCGTCCAACAGTCCGCGGGCACTTCCGGTCCTGACCGCGCTGCTCCGTCAAGCTCCTATTCAATTCGCGCAGCTAACCCACGATCCGTCAGCCACGGGCGTGTACCGGGTCGTCGACTCGCCGGCCTTTGTCGCAGCCTCGAGCAAGAAGCAAGAGCTACTGATTCTGGGACTGGGTCTCCTGGCCGGCGTGTTGTTGAGCGGGCTATTTGTCAGCATTCGCACGTCGATGGATCACGCGCGCGTACAACTGGAGGACGTAGGAGACATGACCGGGTTGCCTGTGCTCGCGGCGATTCCGCACGGCCTCGGTCTTCATCTTGGTGAGGAGGCCGTATAAGATGGCTATCGCAGAACACATGGAAGAGGCGGAGGAGTATAGCTCGCCTCTCTCGCTGCCCGACGAGGCGTATGAGGTGTACCGCCATCTCTACGGCAAATTGCAATTGCACCCCGGCTCCCGGGCCGTGGTGGGCATTACCAGCGCCATCCGGGGCGAAGGACGCACCACGGTCGCTCTGGGCCTGGCCGCCACGATCGCCCAGGATAGCGCCGAGCCGGTCTTGGTGGTCGAGGCAGACATCGAGAACCCACAGCTGCACGAGCTGCTGGGCGGGCCGCGGCGCGGCCTGGTGGACGCCGTAACCGACGGTGAGCCGCTCGCCGGCGTGATGACTCCGATAACACCGAATCTCCTGGTCGTGCCGGCCGGTTCACACCCCGAGAATGTCGGCGCGTTCTTTTACCGTCTGGCAACAAGCCGACTTCCGCAAGGGGATGGCTGGTGGCCGGCCGTTGTCATCGTCGATTTGCCGCCCATCATGAATTACGGCTACGGTCCCATGATCGCCGGAATTGCCGATGTACTTCTGATGGTGACCCGGGCGAATGTCACACCGACGACGCTCGTCCGCGAGGCCGTGGCTCGCCTGGAAGGCAATCGGCCGCGTGGCCTGGTCCTGAACGACCACCGCACGTATCTCCCCTCCTGGATATCCAGAGCCGGTTAGGCCGCTCGGATATGACCAGCCTTCTTCTGCTCCTGCTCTCCTTTGTCGGCGTCGGCCTCGCGACCGGCCTACCAACCGGCCTGCGGCGCGTCTTGTTGGCGGTGCTGATCGCGGGCTACGTCGCGTACGCGTACCATGCAGGCTGACCTGGCAGTCGGTCCCGGCCTCGCCGCGTGGTCGCGGGCCCACCGACAACGCAGCCCGGTCGTATTCGGAGGGTTGGTGCTGGCGCTCGGCGCCGCCGATCTGACGGCGACGGTCGTCGCGGGGGCGTTCATCGCGCAGGTACTGCTCGTCGCGCTCATAGTCGGGAGCGCGGTTGCCGTCTGGATCTGGCGGCACCCGGAGCGTGGCATCTATGTCCTCTTCGGTGCCTCCACCGTCCTGCCGATGTACTACAGTAACGCCTTCCCCGACTATGTCGGACAGTTTCTGCCTTTCTTCCTTGACATCAGCATGTGGACGCACACGCGGCTAATCGTCAGCGTCAATGAGCTCTTCATGGCGCTCGTGCTGCTGATCCTCATCATAAAGAGCCGGCACGGACGAGCACGCTTCGACGGCGGCATGCTTATGCTCCCCCTCGGGCTCTACATGCTGATGGTTGGTATCAGCGCCGTCCACGGCTTGCTGTCCGGCGGAACGATGTATCTCGTGCTGTGGGAAATCCGGGCGCAAGTCTACCTTTTCGTGGCATACATCCTCACCTGCAGCCTCATCAGAAGTCGCGACCAGGTCTGGGCCCTGTTCTGGATCCTGGTCATCGCCGTCGGTTTACGGGCGGTGGAAGGCACGATTCGTTTCTTTGTGATGGCACGCGGTCACGCCCAGGAACTGTATCCGCACGAGCAGTCCTTCTTCTTCAACGGATTCCTCACGCTCTACCTCATCCTGTTGTTCTATCGAAGCCCGCCCCGGCTCCGTCGGGTTGCCACCTACTTCCTTCCCTTCGTGGCCTTCATCACTCTGGCCAATGAGCGGCGCGCCGCCATTGCCGCCCTGGGGGTGGCGTGGATCGCTCTGGGTCTCATCGTGTATGTGACGCGCCCCGAGCACCGCAACCTGATCCGCGCCATCGCCATTACCCTCGCGATCGTCTTTCCTCCGTACTACCTCGCGTTCCAGCATCAGAACGGGTCGATCGCGCTGCCGGCGCGAGCAGTCGCGTCGTTCGTGAGCCCGACGGCGCGGGATGCGCTGTCTGATCAATACCGGAACAACGAAGACGCCGATATCAGATTCACCATGAAGACGAGCCCCATCTACGGGTATGGCTTCGGGAAGCCGATGCTCCTGCCCTACCCACTCCCGGACATCAGTAAGATCTACGTCTTCTGGAACATCATGCCGCATAACAGTATCCTGTGGGTCTGGATGCGCCTCGGGACAATTGGCTACCTGCTTTTCTGGTTTCTCATTGGCCAGGGGATTATTGTGTCCCTCGGCCTCGCCCGCCGGCTGCGGGATCCACGTTTGCAAGGCATCGCGGTGTTCGTTGCGCTGATGATTGTGCAGGAAGTCATCTTTGGCTATCTGGATCTGCAGTGGGTCAAATACGGCAACCTCATTGCAGTGGGCGTCCTGCTCGGCCTGCTCTCGCGTCTGCCCGCTGCCGATAGCTCGCCGGAACCTGTCGAGGAGATCACATCCGCGTCTCCACGGCAGGCTGAGCCGTTGCCGATGCCGCGCCCGTTCTCCGTTGCCGACGGTAAACTTCGACGAACCAGCATCCCGCGATGACGCCGGGCCGTCCGCTGGAGATTCTGTGGCTCGCTCCGTACCTCCCCACGCCCACGTTCGGTGGCGGGACGCGCGTCTACCACCTCATCAAAGCAATGGCCGCGACGTGCCGGATCGATCTGGTGGCTGGGGAAGAAAACTGGGAGGAGCGGTATCTCGACGAGTTGCGAGCCCTCTGTCGGTCGGTTCACGTCTTTCCGCGTCCCATCGCGGCACGCCACGGGCGCCGGCGGTGTCAGCTGCGGTCATTGGCAAGCCGCCACTCGGCTCAGCACTGGATGACCCGCGCGGCGGCAATCCAGGATCACTTGCACGCCACCCGAGGCGATAGGGCGTATGACGTCGCGATCCTGGAGCATTCCTTTGTCGGGTGCTATTCCTTGCCACCCCATACCCTCACCGTGGTCGATCAGCATAACGTTGAGAGCGAGATACTGGTCCGGGCCGCGAAGCATGACAGGTCGCGCGTTCGCCGCCTGTACAACCGTCTGGAGGGGTGGAAATACGGCCGCGAAGAGCGGCACGTCTGCGCGCAGGCCGATCTCATCGTTGCCACGTCTGAACGCGATCGCGACACCATGGCATCCTGGCAGCCTGCCCCACCGGTGACGGTGGTTCCCAATGGGGTTGACGGCGCACGCTTTCACCCAATGGCGCCCGGACCGGAAGGCCCTCCCAATGTCCTCTTCGTGGGCGCCATGCACTACGCGCCGAACGCGCAGGCAGCACAATACTTCGCGCGGTCGATCTGGCCACATGTACGGTCGCAGGTTCCGGATGCAACTTTCTCAATCGTGGGTGGAAGTCCACCGCCCGATGTCAGGCAACTGGCTGACCTACCCGGTGTCGTGATCGAAGGCTACGTTCCCGATGTTCGGCCGCATCTGTCGCGTGCCGGCGTGGTTGTCGCTCCGCTCGCGATCGGCGGCGGAACGCGCTTGAAGATCCTCGAAGCCCTCGCGATGGAACGAGCGGTTGTTAGTACGTCGGTCGGAGCCGAGGGACTGGACGTCGAGCCCGGGCGGCACTTGCTGATTGCCGATGAGCCGTCGGCGTTTGCCGGGCACGTCGTTCGTCTCCTGCACGATCCGGCAGAGCGCGCGCGCCTTGGGAGAGAGGGCCGGCAACTGGTCACAGGGCAGTATGACTGGGCAACCCTCGGGACGGTCTTCAAGTCTGCTATCGTTGGGGCCTTACAATGTTGCGCCGACGCGACGCCCGAGGCGCATGAGGTCGCAGCCAGTGTCCACCCCTCCACCACATAGGATTCACGTGAGCAAGGCGAGGAGGCTCATATGTGCCCTCGTGCTCATACCGCTCGCCGCCGCCACGACAGCCGCCTGTGTCCAGGCGCAGAATGTGGCCCCCCATCCTGCCGCCACCTCGTCAGCCGGCGCTACACGATCAACAGCACGGGCGCAACATATGAGGTCACCGGCGACACGGCATCCGCACGGACTGCACGTGGTGGGGCGGCAGATCGACGATGCACGAGGGCGCGCCATTCGCCTGCTGGGAGTTAACCGGTCCGGCAGCGAGTTTGAGTGCATTCAAGGCGGTGCCCCGACGTCACGCGGGTGGGGCATATTCGACGGTCCGGTCGATCCGGTGTCGGCTCGGGCTATCGCCGCCTGGGGCGCCAATGTCGTTCGGATCCCCCTCAACGAAGATTGCTGGCTTGGTCTGAATGGTGTGAATGCCACGTACGGAGGCGCTGCGTACCGGAAGGCAATCGTGTCATACGTTCACGTCCTGCACGAGGCGGGCCTGTACGTCATCCTCGATCTGCACTGGAGCGCACCGGCCGCTGTTCCGGCACAGTCCCAACAGCCCATGCCTGATAGTGATCACTCTCCGGCCTTCTGGCGCTCAGTCGCTTCCACGTTCCGCCGTGACGGAGACGTTGCGTTCGATCTCTACAACGAGCCATTTCTTTATTCCAGCTACTTAGCGAACTCAACCACCGACGCCTGGACATGCTGGCTGGATGGGTGCAATCTGTCGCAGTACCTGACCGGAGGGTCTCCGTATACCAAGGCCCTGACGTGGCATGCGGCCGGGATGCAGGCGCTGGTACAAGCGGTGCGCTCAACCGGCGCCCGCAACCTCATTCTCGTGGCTGGGCTCGATTGGGCAAACGATCTGAGTGGTTGGGCGGCCCATGAGCCCTCCGATCCCATTCACAATCTCGCCGTGTCGTGGCACAGTTATCCGGGTGAGGCCTGCTCGACGCCGACGTGCTGGAATCAAAACATCGCTCCCCTCGCTCGCATGGTACCGGTGGTCGTCGGAGAAACGGGCGACAACGTGTGTAGTCACGCGGCCTACGAGCCATCGTTCTTGAGTTGGGCCGACAACCACAACCTGAGCTACGTCGGATGGACCTGGAACACCTGGTCCGGAGACTGCAAGAACATTCTTATTCAGAGCTACGCCGGCACGCCGACGGCGAACTACGGCCGGATCTTCCATGACCACCTCACTCGCCTCGCGCACCGGCCGGCCTCGACGAACGGCCCCGCTCCCGCCCTTCACATGCCGCCGCTTCCGCCGTTATTTGCAGAGACTTTTCACGGTGACCGCGTTCATATGGCTCCGCGAGGATGGCAGATCGCCGGCGGCCGGTGGGTCGTGGCGCGGGATGGCAACCTCGTGATCCGTCAGAATACGGTCAACCAGTCCACATCCAAGGTCCTGTTCCGGCCCGGATCGTGGTCTGACTACAGTCTCTCCACCCGTATCAAGACATTTAGTACTACCGCATCGATTGGCATTGCGGGACGATGTATTGGTCCGGATGACTGCTACGTCTTCATCCTCCACAATGGTGACGGCTGGTACCTCGGACGCCGCAATGGTTCCGAATGGGCGTCTCTGGCGTCGGGACAATTCTCCTACTCTACCCGCGTCTGGTACCGACTGGGATTGCAGTTCACCGGTCCGATCGTATCGGCGACGGTCAATGGCCGCCGCGTCATTTCAGTCCGCGACACCGGACTCGTCGCCGGCGGTATCGCCCTCCTCGCCCGCAGCCGGGGAGACTTCGCCCGCATATGGGTGAAAACGCAATGAGCACGTCTAGCGGTGATGCCCGTGTCCTGATCGGGGTGCACGGTGGTGGTTTCAATGGGATCGACACGTATGCGGAACAGGTAGCCGTCGCAGCGGCCTCGGTAGGTCGGTTCGTCACGCTCGTGGCGACGACCGAGGAGGTGGCCCGCGATCTGGAGTGCAGACTCCGCGACTTCGACATCCACATTATTCACCTCGGTCTCGCGTCTGATGCTGGCACGAGCGCCGCCGACCGGTTGTGGCCGGGGCGAATTCGCCGGCGTCTGGCCGGAGCGCTTGCCGCGACACTCCAGAGTCACAACGTTCGGTATCCCATCGCTCACCTCAATCACCCGGGATTGGCACTCGCCGCGCGACTCGCAGCATCTCGGGTGTGCGTTGCCGCGTGGTTCTATCCACACTCTTTGACCGGACGGGTCGCCGAAACATGGCGACACACCGGGCGAGCCGGCACCCGGCGTGCCGTTCTCACCTTTAAGTCCGTGTCTCACTATTTGAACGACCAGGCCGGGTATCACAGTGCGGATTGCGTCATCACCCCGACGGCTTTGCTCGCAACTCACCTCAACCACCGTGGGATCCCGGCGATTGCCTGCCCGCCACCTGTTCATCTCGCAAATGAGAGCGAGGGCCGGAACCGCAATCGCGGGCTCCCTTATCGCTTCATTCTTTGCAGCGGCGACCTCTCACATCCACGCAAGAATGTGGCCGCTGCCCTGCGTGCCCTGCGCATGATCCCAGCATCGGTCGGGACCGTCAGCGTCGAAGCGATCGGCCGCAACGGCCACCTGCTGGGGAAGGATGTGGAGCGTCTGCCGGCACATATCTCAATGACTTTTCCCGGCCCATTGCCTGCACATGAGGTGCATCGCCGCATGCGCGAGGCGGACGCCCTGCTTTTCCCCAGTCTGTTCGAGGAATGGGGATACGTGGCCGTCGAGGCCCTGCTCAACGGGACGCCGGTTGTCACCCTTCCGGTGTATCCGTTCGCCGAGATGCTCCAGGAGGGGTTCGGCGTCCGCGCTGCCAGCATGACGGATGAGGGGTATGCCGAGGCTATCCTGTCCTTGCTGGCTCTGCCTCCCGATCCGACATTGGCAGACCGGGCGCGAAAGGTATTCGGGGCCGAGGCGATAGGAGCTCGCCTTATATCGATCTGGTCAGACCTGGGCCGTGAGCCGGTTGCCGGCCTCAGTGCCTGACTGGTCGCCCATGATCCGCGCGTAGCGAGGGAGGACGCAGGGCCGCACGTTGATCAGCCGGCCCGACTGGCCGCCGGACGACACAAATCGGGCAATAGCGGCCAGTCCAGGAGCCCGATCCCAGATTGTTCCGGAGAACGCCCATAGGCAGGTATCCAGACCGCCAAGGAGCCATCCGGGTTGGCGGGACCGCAGGAGCGTCTGTTCGGCCCGCTCCAGATCCCGCACATGGTTGACCGTTTCAAACGGTGTCCAGCCGTCCCAGTGCCCCGACGTGTAATTGATCGCGACGAAGTCACCGTCGCGATACTGAATGGCTGGACCGTCCCCGAAACCGCTCTTGCTGAGCATGTAGCTGAACCCCGCACCCTGCACCGCGAGCGCAAGTGACGGGGACAGAGGACCGGGAGCAAAGTGCTCATAGGGACGGTACGCCTCGAACAGGGGGGAAAGCCGGGAGTCACGCACCAACTGCCGCACCCGACTGCGCCAACCGGCCGTCTGCGTGCCGCCGGGATCGGCGGCGCCGTCAAAGCCGGCTCCCCGCGGCGTGAACCGCAGCCGCATGAACGGTGCGTGGGAGAGAATGTCGAGGGGAAGGCGGGGACGATCTCCGGAGACCAGAGGCGCGTCCATCGTCGCCCACCATCCCGTGGGGCGCAATGCCGGTGCGACTCGGTTGGAGACGTCCTGTAGAGCCGGGCCAAGGTGCCGGCCCAGCTGGTCCGGCGTGAGCAAGGACTCGATGGCAGCCCCCGTGCCACAGCTGGCCAGGAGGATCTCCGCATGCGGAAATACGCCTCCCTGATCACGCGAGACGGAGACGAGGTCCAGCGGAGAGGGGTGCGCGAGGAGAGACTGGGCAGTGAGAGCCAGGCCGGCACGCACACCCGTGAGGGCGAGAAGATCGAGCACGGCGTACAGGTTCTCCATCTCGCGCAACATCCCGGTCCAGAAAACCAAGGACGTCAAGACGCGACCCTGCGAGACCCACGCGCGCAGGTCCTCGTCGCTGGGATCGTCCGACACCGTACTCACTTCCACATGCGACGTCGAGGGGACAGCCGAGAGCACCGGTAGCGGCGGGCGGGCCGGGTCGATCAACTGGAACGATTGGCCCAACTCGGACAGGCGGAAGAAGTCACTGTCTTCGAATTGACGCCCCAGAATCGGCGTCGCGGTCGCCGCGATATCGGACGATAGACGATCGATGACGGTCGACTGTGGTACGCCATAGATCGCTATCCTGTCTTCCCGCACCGCCGTGGGCAGCCACGACGAGACGAGGACCGGATCCCCCAGGAGCCATCCTCGCCGTTCTGATTCCCAGCGATGGGCCAAACGCGCGGTAACCCGGCTGTAGTCGTCACCCGGCTGAATGACATCCAGGCGCGTGACCGAAAACCCGAGGTCCTGCAGGTGCTCAACGAGTTCGTCCGAGACTCCCACGGCGAGAATCTGGCGGCAGCCGTGCTCAAGAAGGGCACATACGTCGGCATCTGGGACGGACGCCTCCAGTCCAACGGCGCGACGATACACAATCTCGGGATACAGGTACGCGTCAATGCCCTCGAGGGCAGTGCTGGGATGAGCATTGACCAGAACGGCTGTGTCGGGCCAGTCGATGCCCAGGCTCTGGAATATGTCGTCGTACAAACCGGCGACATCCTCCTCGCCGACACGGTGGAGAGAAACCCGGCCGTCGCATGCCAGCCGTTCCAGCGCCGGTGAGAACATGACGTCTCCGCGCACGACGGCTGTGAGATCAAAACGGTTGGCGGCCGCCTCGAGCGCTTCTATATGGCGCCCTCCCACGACCAATCCCCCCGAGAGCTCGGCCGTCTCATACCGGCGGAGATCGCCTCCGCCGTAGTGTCCGCCCGCCCGCGGCGCGTCGTAGTAGACCTCACTCAGGGACCCGGCCGCGGCTGCGGCCCAGGACAGAGTTGCCGCGACGGCGTTGTTCTGCCGATGTCCGTATCGGGCTGTATAGAGTAGGAGTTGCCGGCGGACAGTGGTCACAGAGCTCCCGGACGGCAGACGGCAAGAACCCACTTGGCACACCAGGGCGGACCATACCGATGCCAGGAGCCGACGGAGAACCGGCCCGCGCGCAACATCGCGTGAAACTCCGACGGGCTGTAATGGCGGACAATGCTCTGCCACTCGGGTAGAACCCCGCCACCGCGCCAGGTCGTCACCCAGCGCGAGGGCCGGCGGCCGACATAGCGCGGGTAGCGCAACAGCCACCACGGGGAGTTTGAGCTTATGTCGATCCATGCCGCGCCATCCGGTTTCAAGACGCGACGCATCTCATTCAACGCGGCGACTGGATCGGCGAGGTGCACGAGAAGATCGATGCTCAGCAATGCGTCGAAGGTATCGTCCGCGAAGGGCAACGTGCTGCCGGCATCAAGCTGCATCGTCGTGAGGTTCGGCGAGTCGGTTTCTCGCGCCCTCTGTTCGGCCAACTCGAGCATCCGGGTCGAGATGTCACACAGGGTCACGTGATAGTCTCGGGCCAGCGGCACAGACATGCGGCCCATTCCGCCACCCAGATCAAGGACAGACGCGCCGGCCGGCACCTGAGCACGAACACTCGTCAGAATGTCATCGCGCTTCTCGGCATAGATGCCGTGGAACGGATTGTACTCCTGATCGGGCTTGAAGTGACTTACGTAGCGATTACTACGAAAAACATCTCCGTCAATCACCGAGGCTCTCCCACAATTTCCCGCAGTGGCGGCTTTTCCGATGCGCCACCCGCAATATCACGGTAGTAATCCAAAAGTATCTCGGTCGTCCGGTCGAGGGCGAAAGAGGCGATGCTGAGCCGTGCGCCCCGTCCTAAGCAGCCCAGCAGCACCCGGTCGGCAACGAGCCGAGACATGGCCTTCGCGAGCTCCGGCACGTTGTTCGGAGGTACCAGCAAACCGTTACATCCGTCGGAGATCACCTCGCCGAACCCGCACCCCGAGGTCGCGATAACCGGCTTCCCCAGGTCAAGGGCTTCCAGGCAGGTGTTTGCCAGGTTCTCCCATAAAGACGGGAGGACGGCGAACAGGCAGCCTTTAATGATGGGATACAGGGCAGGAGCAGCGCAGCGATCAAAGAAATGGATGCGCTCTTCAAAGGCCCGATTGTGTGACCTGATGTATTCGCGCATCGAATACCCTCGGTACCCGCAGTCATTACCGACAAAGGCGATATGCAGATCCGAACGTGCTCGCAATACCTCCGGCAGCGCCTGCGCCAGCACATGGACGCCCTTTCGCTCTTCCAGACGGCCGAAGTACAGGATGTATTCTCGTCCCGCCAGTGATCCCGGCAGATCTTCGGCAGTGTTCGCGTATCGCTCCCGAAAGTCCACGCCGGTTCTGATGACGGTAATACGCGAGCGCGGAATCGACCAGCGCTCAGAGACACGGTCCGCCAGGGCCTCCGTCGGGGAGATAATTCCGATTGATCGCCCTGCCTGCAATCGCTCCAACCGATCAATGCTGTTGGTCCGTAGGCCGAGAGTCTCTCCATCGAGCTCATAAACGAGCCGGCTCGGCGTGGCCAGCCTGGTGATGAGACGCCGCCGCAGTCGGGGATCCAGGGCGGCCACCCAGGCCTCGGCCCGGTACTCGCAGGCCTGAATGATATCGGGGACGCGGGGCAGATGGGCGATTGTCCGTGCCACCGCGGCCGAACGAGTGAGCAAGTGCGGGCGCGGAGGCCGAGCGATGCTGATCACGGTGACGTCATCCACGATGGCCGTGCCATGGGATCCTTGCGACTCCGTGATCACCCACACCCGATGGCCGAGGCCCGCCAAGGCGGCAGCCGTCTTCGCCGTGTACGTGGCAATGCCCCCGGTGTTTTCTTCAGACGGATACTCTTGCGAGATAAAGCAGATGTCCATGAACCCTCAGTCGGCGCCCGCGTTGTTCTCGCACAACTGTGTCGCTCTGAGGCCTGCGGGGGTAGATGCACTTGCGCTGTCCGATCGGGTTCGCTGATGCATTTGACAGTACCTCAATAAGGGGCGCAGAGCTATGCTGCGCTTAGCTGCTCGAGTGGTGGAGAACGTGGGAGGACATGGTGGAAGGGCCGGTGCTTGGCACCGAATTGCAAGACGTGCAGCGCATCCTGGTCGTGGCATACGGCCATACTGCGGACACGCTTCCGGCCGGGCCCTGTTTGGCTGCTTTACGCAACGCATATAGCGACGCGAACATCGAGCTGCTCGTGCTCACGGATGTGGCCGAGTTCTGGTCGTCGTGTCCGCACATCGACGGGATCCGCGTTATGCGCGATTTTCGCCACAAAGGAACACGTTTCGCTCGCGTCGAGCAACTATGGGCAATGACGCTTCTGGGTCTCCGGCTGCGCGGGAAGTACGATCTGGTTCTGGTGCTTCACGCGGGATCGTGGCCATTCTCGTACCTCGCGTATGTCACGGGCGCTCGGTATCGGGCGGGACTGCGCGGGCGGTTCCCGGCCCGGTGGCTCACGCACGCTCCTGAGCCGGCCGGAGGAACCATCTCTTTCCGTGAGGAGAACCGCCAGGTGCTCGCCTCCATCGGCGTGCCGGTGCGCGACCCCCATCTGTCTTACTGGCCCACAGTGAGCGCCAAAATTGAGGTCGACCGAGTGATGCCGCACGGCTCGCGCCCGGTCGTCGCGCTTCATCCCGGTTCTCACTGGGCCTGTCAACGCTGGCATAACGAGCGCTGGGCAACTGTTGCGGACGCTATCGTCGAACGATACGGGGCCCAGATCGTCATCACGGGCAGTGCCGACGAGGTGGCTCTGGCCGACGACATCGCGGCTCACATGAGACATTTCCCGGTAATTGCTGCCGGCCGGACGAGTCTTCCGGCCTTTTTTGACCTCGTCGCCCGGTGCGATCTCATGGTGTGCGTCAATAGCGCGGCCTCGCAGGTTGCCCTCGCCACGGGCACGCCCGTTGTCAACCTTGTCGGACTCGAGTCGCTGGCATGGACAGCCCCGGAGGTCGGCGAACCTATGACAGTGGTGCGAGAGTCAACCGAGCCGCCCGGCCCCTGGTGCCCACTCGGCATCTGGGGGCGAGTGAGCGGGTGTCAGATAGAAGATCACGTGGCCCTGGCGGGCCTCGATCCCATTCTCCCGGTGCATGTGCTCCGGGCTATATCCGACTACCTGGAGCCTGCCGGTGCGCAACACCAGTGGTCCAGCGACCGCATGGGAGCGGGATAGTGCATACTCTCCAGTCCGCAGCCAGTACTGCTGAGCGAAGCAGATTCGAAACCGCACGGCGCACGGCAGGGGCGATCTCGGCTCTCCTATTTGCCCTTATTCTGGCGACCGTCTGGGCTGCCGGCGCCAATGCTGCCGGTGGCGCGCCTCGTCCCGGCATGGCCGTTTCGCTGGCAAGCGGACCGATAGGAAGTTCAATAACCATCTCGTCCAGTGGGCAATGGCCCGCAAATCGCACCGTCGTCGTGGCGTTGATGGGAGCTCCCGGGCATGGATATCCCGCCATTCTTGGCCGCACGGTCGTCGATTCGGCCGGCCAATGGCAGTTGATGGCGCAGATTCCCAGTCACTTTACGGTTGCCCTGGGTGGCGATTCGGGAGGCCCTCCTCAAGAGACATTTGCCGTGACGCCGGGCGTCCATGAGATTCGCGCGACGGTGCTGGGCCTTGGGGGCACGTTCGACATCGACCACACCTCGGCGGCTCGCTTCATGGTCACCGGAGGCCCGGTGACTCCGGCGCTCTCGCACACATCAGGGCCCCCTCAATCGTTCCAGTCCCTGGGAACACTTCGCCGAGCAGGCCTACCGGTCGCTCTCGTCCTGCTGACGCTCTTCCTCCTGCTTGCGGTCACGCGTTTCATACCTTCTCCACCGTCCCTGCGGCTGGCCGGCGGGGTGGTATCTGCAGTTGTCGTCATGACCCTCCTGAGTAGCTCGCTTCCCACCAGTGCCGCCACGGTCACCTTGTTCTCAGACAACTTTGAGGCCGACGCGGTCGGCAGTGCTCCTGCCGGCTGGACAGTCGTCGCCGGGACGTGGACCGTGCAACAGGACAGTACCTCGCAGAACGGGACTCAGGTCGTCGGGCAGACGGACACCAACACGTCGATCGAAAAGTGGCTCTCCGCCGGCTCGTCAAGCTGGACGGATTACACGGTTTCTGCCCAGGTTAAGCCCGGCGGCGCGTTCACCACGAACTGGTCCCTCGCCGGACGCTTTCAAGACGCCAACAATCAGTACGACCTTCTGTTTAAGAACGGAAACCAGTGGTTTCTCGGGAAAAAGGTCGGCGGGACATGGACGACACTCACGTCCGGTACTTTCACCTACAACACCAGCACGTGGTACACCGTCCAGCTCGCCTTTAGCGGCACCAGGATCAGTGCCGCCATCAACGGCACCACGGTCGGATCGGCGACGGACAGCAGCTTCAGCTCCGGTTCCATTGCCCTGGCGACGAGTGGCACGTCGAACTACGACAACGTGACGGCGACATCAACGGTCTCGGCCACACCCACTCCCACCTCCACCCCGACAGCCACCGCAACGCCAACACCAACCTCCTCGGCGACAGCCACCGCAACCGTCGGAGCGACCTCCACGGCTACAGCCACAGCGACGACAGGCCCGTCTCCCACTGCGACCCAAACATCGCAGCCAACCACGACACCTATTGCGACGGCGACACCGACTAACACGATGTTCTCGGATGATTTCGAGGCCGACACGGTGGGTAGTCCACCCGCCGGATGGACCGTCCTTGGAGGAACCTGGACGGTGCTACAGGACGGCACTCAGGTCGTCGGACAGAGCGACACCAATACGTCGACGGTGAAGGAACTGCAGGTCGGCGGATCGAGCTGGACAGACTACACCGTTTCGGCTCAGGTCAAGCCGGGCGGCCCATCGACAACCAACTGGTCGCTAACCGGCCGCTGGCAGGATGCCAACGACAATTACGCGCTACTCTTCAAGAACGGAAACCAGTGGTTCCTCGGGAAAAGAGTCAGCGGGACGTGGACCACTCTCGCGTCGGGTTCATTTACTTACAACACGAGCACGTGGTACACCGTTCAACTGAGTTTCAACGGCAGCAAGATCAGCGCCGCCGTGAATAGTACGACGCTGGCATCGGCGAGTGATGGAAGCCTGAGTAGCGGAGGCATCAGTCTCCGGACCAGTGGTACCCCGGAGTATGACAACGTCAGCGTGACGTCGAACGGCTCGCCCTCGACCTTACCGACGCCAACCCCATCTGCCACCGCTACGACGACCGGTCCGACCGCGACCCCTTCGCCCACCCCGTCACCCACTTCCACGATGACGCCATCACCGACGCTATCGCCGACGGCTACTGCGACTCCAGTGCCGACGTGCTCGGCATCCAACGGGTCGGGCACCATCACGGGGACAATTACCGACGCGTCCACCGGCATGGGTATCGCAAACGCGCAAGTAACCCTCGATAACGCGTCCTGTAGCGCCACGACGGACATGTTCGGGAACTACACGATCGCCAACGTCCCCGCCAACACCTACAACGTGACGGCGACGGCCACCGGTTACAACAGTTCCTTCGTCGGAGGGATCGCGGTTGGAAGCGGGACCTCGTCGACAGCCTCCGTGGCATTGGTTGCGGTACCACTCGGCACATCGATGGATCTGTACAGCCGGTACAACCAGCCGGGTTGGGGCACGGCGTCAGACGGTAATGTATGGAATGCCGACTTCAACGTGTATCCGCTCGGCAGCGAGAGCATCGCGACTCAGCAGGGATACGTTGACACCTACACAGGCCAAACGGACCTCGACAACTGGATGGGAGCCAATTACCCAGACCAGGAAGTGACGGCACAGTTCATGTACACAGCCGTGGGGCAGGACAGTTATCTGCACGGCCCGCGACTGCTGGCCCGTATCAGCGACGCGCACCACTTCATTGACTTCGCCATCAACGTCACCAACAACACACTTACTCTCTGGGTCAACAACAACGAAAACTGGACTCAGGTCAGTGGAACGGTCTCGGTGGCTGCCTTCCAGCCCAACGTCCTCTACCAGGCGAAGCTGGACGTGGTCGGCAATAAAGTCAGTGGAAAAGTCTGGCCGGCATCGTCCAATGAGCCTGGCTGGCAAGTGACGGCAACGCAGTCCATTCTCAATGCCGGCGCCATGGGCGGCGTTCGGACCACCTACGCCTACGTGTACTGGCAAAACTTCATGGTCAAGTCTCTGACGTCCATCACGGGAACCGTGACGGACGGTACCGGCAGTCCGATCGCCGGCGCGGCTGTAACCGCGGGCGGCGTGACCACAACCACAAATGCCGCCGGACAATACAATCTGCCCGAATCCGCGGGCACATACACCGTTACCGCGTCGGCTACCGGCTATCCGAATGGAACGGCTAACGCCACGGTCACCGCCGGCAGCTCCACGACCACAAATATCACACTGTAACAGAGGGGAACACGATGGGTACGCCGATCCTGGCACATGGCTTCAACAAGCGAATCTTTGACGACGCCTCGACGTATTACCAGCAGATGCGCTGGTTCAAGACACGACTGACGCGGTTTGAGTACGATCTCACCCGACGTGTTCTTCTCGAGGAGTTGTCGCCGCGACCGACCGCGTCGATGCTCGAGGTCGGATGCGGACCCGGCACATGGACAAAGGAAGTCGCCCCTTTGGTCAACAGTCTGGTCGCCCTTGACATCTCCGATGAGATGATCGCTCGGGCTCGGCCGTACGTCGATGCTGCCAATGTCGAGTACATCCATACCGACGCGGCTCAGTACGAGCCGGCGCAGGCGTTCGATGCCGTGTTCAGTGTCCGCGTGGTGGAATATCTGGAGGATTGGCGCCCGGTGGTAAGCCGCCTGGTGCGAGCCGTGAAACCCGGCGGACGCGGCGTCATCATCACCAAGACGCCGATTTCCGTCTACCGGGGTACAGGGCGAAACCTTGCCGTCGCACGGCCGATTCGGCGCGTGCAGCGTCGGATTCTTGGCCAACCGGAGCCGGAGAGCCATCCGTTCTGGCAGCGCTACCTGCCGCCAACCGAACTTGCCAGAGTCTTCAAAGAGCAGGGTTTCACCGACGTACGAATTCGCCCGGTCATCTACGGACTGCCGATTTTCATGCGCGGCACCAAGCAGTATCCGCTGGTTCCTTCGGCCCTCGAGCCCGCCGCTCTCCGCATCTTCGAGCGTGCGTGGGAGCTCGCCGATCGGCTTCCTGCGGCCCTGGCTCCTGCCGCTCTCGTGTTTTCCGAGTCCTACGCCGTCTCCGGAACTCGATCCGGTCCGAAACTCTTGTCCTGATAACGTGCACGTGCGCGTGCATGCCCCACCTCCGGTGATGCACCGGGATGAATTGCCGTGATACTCTCCGGCATGCGACGCGTCGCAATTCTCCTGGGGCTCGCCGTGCTGGTGGTCGTGGTCGCGGGTGTCGTGGCCTCGGTGCTGAGGGTCCACCATCATCGAGTAGTCATAGCTCCGACCGCGACACCCAGGGTCACGTCGGGATTCCCCGTGACCTCAGCCGTGATCAAGAACGTCGCGGGAATGAACGCGGAGCCGGCGATGCGACCCGCCGTGTACCGCGGTCCCAATCCGGATGGTTGGTGGTGTCAGCCGCCTAACTGCACGCATCCCAACCCGACGGCGATGATCCGACGTGAAATGACATTGATGGCCGGGCTCCACGTCGGATTCCTTCGACTCGAATTTGCCTGGCCCCTCCTCGAACCGCAGAAGGGTCACTATGACTGGTCGCGCACGGACTCGATCGTTCTGCTGGCCGACAAACTGGGGCTGCAGCTGCAGCCGGTCCTGGACTATACCCCGGCCTGGGCGGCGCCCAGCCCTTACGTCGCCCCGACCCACGTGTCGGCGTGGACGTCGTTCTTGACCGCCGTCGTGGGGAGGTACAAGAACAGCATCCATTACTGGGAACTGTGGGACGAGCCGGACAGCGGCAATTACTGGCTCGACGGAGATAAGAACTACGTCACCAGGATCCTCGTGCCGGGCTACCGGGCCGTGAAAGCGGCCGACTCGTCGGCGAAGGTTTTACTGGGGGCGCCGTATTATGCCGATGGCACTTTCCTGAGCGACGTGTACAGCGACGGAGGCGGTAAGTCATTCGACATTGCCGGAGTCCATGAGTACATCAACGTCCTGAGCCCGAACGGCGTCCAGAGTGACGTTGACACCGTGCACCACGTTCTGTCGGCCCATGGACAGCCCTCCAAGCCCGTCTGGATTGGTGAATATGGTTATCGCGAGACCTCCCCCACTCTATCCGATAGCGGCCACATCGCCGCGATGAGAACCGTGCTCCTCAGTGCGGACAGCTACGCCGAAGCCGCCTGGTACACGATCCGCGACGACATGGCGATGTCTTGCTGTCCGCCGCGCATAGTCAAGAAGGCGTACTGGGGCCTCGTGACCTGGGACGACACGACTCTAAAGAACGGCTACTACGAGATGCGCAAGATCGTCGCTCACCTCGGCAGTCGGGGCTAACCCGCGGCCCGCTAGACCGTTGCGCGTCTGGGACGCCGAAGCGCGACGTCGAGAAGATATCTGACATCCGTCCAGGGGAGAGCTCCCAAGGCGAGAACAGCTACCACGTACACCAGGCCGGCCGCTAATTCAGCGATGAGTGACGGGAGCAGAGGCAATGGGCCAAGCAGATGCAGCAGAGCCCCCTGCAAGAATCCCCCAATCAAGGTGCCGGCCAGGGTGCGGGCGACAGTCGCGTGGAAGACGACCGAGCGCAGGAGGTATGCACCGTAGATTGCCATGAGCCCCTCGGTGACCGTCAACGAGAGCGCCGCGCCAATCGCAGGATTGTGCCACTGATAGGTGGCGAAGGGGATCAGCGCCAGATTGATGAGCGGATTCAGCACGCAGCTGACACCCATCACAATGCTCCACATCACTTCGCGGTCCCGAGCGGCCAGCACCTGATAGAACTGCATATCGATAAAAGTGAACGGAACTGAGCACGCGAGAGCCATGAGCGCCGGAACCGCCGCGTCGAAGCGCGCACCGAATATGAGGGAGATCGCGTGCGACGAGAATGTGATGATGGCCACGACAAGCGGCACCGATGTGACGATCAGCAGTGAGATCGTCTTGCGGGAGGCTTGCTCGAAATCTCGTCCCGGATCGATACCAAGACGAGACAGCAACGGCAGGGTGACCTGCCCGGCAATGAAGGGAATGGCCATCGGGACCGTCAGCAGTCGAGAGCCGGCGCCGTAGTAGGCGACCGGCGCACTGCCACCCAGCAACCCGAGAATGACCGAGTCGATGCTCGTGTAAAACGTCTGGAAGAGGTTCCCGGCGGAAAAAGCCAGAGATCCACGCAGCAACTCCGTTATGTCACGCCACTTAATACGGACTGTGAGATGAAAGAACGGGCGAGACCAGCGGACATTGAGCGCGAACACCGCTGCAGCGATGAGGGTGTTGTTAATGGCGAAGGCGATGACACCGCCGTTGATCAGAATGGCGAGAAGCGTCAGACCGAGCTGTGAGAGATTGGTCACCACGTTATTGATGGAGGAATACGCCATGCGCTCGTGCCCCTGGAAGGTGGCGATAAAGAGACCGCTCAACTGCTGGAAGCCGATGCCGACCGACATGATGTATGCAGCATCGGCCGTCGTCGCATTCAGATGGGCGAGCGTCGCATACACGAACACGCATACCGGCACGAGGAGGAGCAAGCCCCCGCGGGCCACAACCGCGGCGCTGACCAGCGTGTCGCTGCGTGCCGGCTCTCGCGCGACGGCGCGAACGATGTACGTCTCCATCCCGAGCCCGGCAATCAGTCCCAGCACCATTGTGATGGCCGCCGCCAGCACAAACTCGCCGAGTCGGACTGGCCCGAGGTACCGGCTCATCAGGACGAGATGAGCAATGCTGATCGTCCACGTAATGATCTGCCCGCTCACCAGAATCAGTAAGTTGCGGACGATACGATGTTTAGCCAAGCGCCTGGTCTTTCCCCGTCTCTGTCTCAGCCGTGCGGATCCCGCATAGCTTCTGACATTGTCGTGTGTCGTCGGCTGCTCCGACAGATGCAGTTGTAGGATTGCGGGTCAATGGCATCCGCCATCTGCATCTGCACGGCGGAGTGTCTCCTCGATACGGTTGGGCGGGAGGTAAATAGAGTGCTGATTTCCGTCTGCCTGGCATCGGTCCGGGCGACGACGCTCGGCTCCGCCATCCGGGCGGTCCGCTCGCAGACGTGGGATAACTGGGAGTTGATTGTCGTCGGCCAGGGAGATGAACCTGTGCTTTGTCGCGCGGTCACTGAAGCCGCGGCCGGAGACAAGCGGGTACGGTACATTCACAGTCCACGGAGAGGCTTATCCGTCGCCCGGAATCTCGGGATCGAGGCCAGCAACGGCGAGGTGATCGCGATGACCGACGACGATTGCGAGCCCGATCCGGAGTGGCTGGGGACGATCGCCGGATGCTTCACCTCCGACAATACGATTGGGGTCGTCGGCGGTTCTCTCCTGGCTCCCATGACAGGACCGCTCGTCACGTGCCCATCCCTGGAGCCGACTGAGGCGCTGTACGATCCGGCCGCTACCGCACGCGTGCCTCCCGCCGGCTGGGACTGGATCGGCGGTAACTTTGCAATCCGGCGCGGAGTGGCCGATCACGTCGGTCATTTTGACGAGTGCCTCGGCGCAGGAACACCGTTTCCGTGTGGCGAGGACACAGATTACAAGCTACGTCTAGAAGCCGTGGGTGTGCGCATGTATACCACTCCAAGATCGGTGGTTCATCACACCTGGGGAGTGCGTCGCGGGGTTCGAGCGGGCCTCCGTCATTCGCAGAACTACGCGAGGGGGAATGGAGCGCTGGCGGCCAAGCTCACCTTGCTGGGAGATCCCCGGGGCGAGGAATGGCGGCGTGATGCCACGCGCGAGGCGTCGCGAGACTGGTCGCGCCGCCCTTACCGCCTGGCGGTGTCAGTACGGCGCGTCCTGCATTTTCGGCGTGCCTACGCCGAGGTCCTTCGCCACTACGAGCTGGATTCGTCCGGTTTACTGCGGCGGCGCGCCTGAGCAGGGTATCAAGGATTCAGGATGTGGCCGTACCCGGCTGCGGTACGGCGGTCTCGAGAGGAGCTGCGCGCTCGGCCGTCGCCTCCACCCTCTTCGCCTTCTTGGACGTCAACGTGTGGCGCTCGACCGTGTAAAACAGTACCCACGCGCACATCAGGATGAACGGCAGGCAGGCGAACACGGCGATGAAGTCGGCCTGGTCTCCCAGATGGAAATACGTGTGGCCGACGTAGGCCAATCCCTGCACAATCGGCTGATGCACGAGGTAGAGACTGTACGACATCGTCCCCAGCACGACCAGCGGCGTCCAGCCGGCGAGCCGGCTCACTATGTTGTTCGACGCCAGAACCAGACTGAGCAGGCAGAAAAACACGAGGCCGTACATGATGTGCCGGCCGGCCCCGATGACGAGCCCGTGCAGGCCCGACCACACACTGACGGCCACAAAAGCGGGGATCAAGCACGGGATGACCCACTTCAGCCGGCGGCCCAGATCATTCAATCGTCCGGTGACGTAGAGTTCAGCCGCCGCCACGCCGAAAGCGAATTCCGCCCAGCGGCCGAACAGCTCATTGGGAAGGACCACATTGGCCAGGGGCCCGCCGCCGGCGATGACGTTGTGCCGAATCAACAGACCCAGGACGAGGCCGTAGAGGATATTGCAGCAGACGACCGTGGCCACCGTACGAGTCAATCCGAAGCGTCGAATGCCCCAGATGATGAAGGGCATGCTGAGATAGAGCTGCCATTCAAGGCCGAGTGACCAGTACGCCCCGTTGACGGCATAGAAGGTGTTCGTGAAGAGCGTATGTGTGAGGGTGGCGTGAGCCAGCGCCTGGAGCAGGAGATTGGGCCCGGAGAAGCCGGGGAATCCCAGCCACGCAAACAGACCGATGTTCAGGACAAGGAAAATGGCGAGCGATACGTAGTAGGCCGGCATGAGACGCCGGCAGCGGCGCAAGAGAAAGTCGCGGGTACGGAAGCGATCCGTCCGGCCTCCGGCGAAGGGAATATACAGGCAGAAGCCGCTCAATACGAGGAAGAGGCTGACACCGGTTGAACCGGTACGAAGCAGCATCTGGAGCGGGAGCAGATGAAAACGTGCGTGGCTAAAGGCATCCATGTGGAACAGCACGACCCACAGGGCCGCGACCGCGCGCAAGCCGTCGACGCCGGGCAACCGGTTGCCCGCCGTGGCCGGAATCCCCAACCGCGCCAATCGTGAAGCGCGAGGACGGGGCGCCGCCTCCGTCTGACTCTTCTCGACCGGAATCTCTGCCGTCACCGCCATCGCTTGCATCCCCTCCACTCATTCCGCCGAGATCCGGTGGTCTGAAATACATAGAGTCTCGATGCACATGATGCCGCGCCGCGTGACCTGACTGTAGATGCAAATGCGGAGCGAAGGCGGGTCGCGGGCGGGAGCCCGCTGCATTTGCATGTTGGGCCGTATCACATGACGACGTAGGGTAATTGGCGAGAAGCACACTGCCGACGAGGACGCGAATCTCGACGATGCGCCTGTTATTTCATCGCCTGTTCCAGGCGGCTCTGATCCCATCGCTGCTACAAGTGCTGTATCTCGACCTACTGAGCGTGGCGGCACTGATTGGCGCGCGGCCACCGCAGCCGACAGCTCGAGGGCGCCGGTTCTGCATCCTGATCCCGGCCCACAATGAGTTTCTGTTGTTGCCGGACCTTCTCAAGAGCCTGCACGCTGTCGACTACCCGGCCGACCAGATCGACGTCCACGTGGTCGCCGACAACTGCACGGATGCGACGGCCGACGTCGCCCGAGAGATGGGTGCAACCGCGCACGAGCGACACGACCGCGACGCGACGGGAAAGGGCCACGCCCTTCGGTGGCTTCTCGGCCGTTTAGAGATGGACAGGTACGATGCTTTTGTCTTCGTCGACGCCGACTCGGTTGTCGAGCCGAACCTTCTGGATGTTCTGGATCGCCACCTGGAGCGGGGAGAGGACGTCCTCCAGTGCCGCTATATGGTCTCCAACTCCGCGGACTCGCGCTCGGCCGCTCTGCGCTTCCTCGGCTTCGCTCTCTTCAATGACCTGCGCCCCCTCGGCCGCGAACGCCTCGGGCTATCCGTCGGCCTCCGCGGCAACGGTATGTGTTTCTCGCGGAATGTCCTGGCCCGGATGGGATGGACGGCCTTTACCCTGGCCGAAGATGCCGAGCTGCATATGCAGCTCGTGGATACCGGTCATGTTGTCCACTACGCGCCGGAGACGAGCGTCACATCACGCATGCCCACTACCCTGGCAGGGGCGCAGACACAAAACGCGCGCTGGGAGCGTGGAAGGTTGCTCCTGCTCCGCCGGTACTGGCGGCCGTTTCTGGCCGCTTCTCTTCGCCGACGTGACGCCCGCCACCTCGACGCGATCGCGGAGCAAGCGATTCCGCCGCTGTCCGTGCTCGTCGGTGTCTCGGTCCTCTACTGGGCAGTCTCACTGGCCATCCGGAGCCCCGGACGCGTTTGGGCCGCGTCTCTTCTGCTTCTTGGCGAAGCTTTCTATGTCGGCTGCGGGCTGCGGATCTCTCGGGCTCCGTCCCACGTCTATGCGGCGCTGCTCTCCGCGCCTCTCTATGTGCTCTGGAAAGGACACCTCTACGCGAGGGCGCTCGTAGCGAGAGGAGCGAAGACATGGATCAGAACACCGCGCGGCGATGAGACGATCTCTCCCGACCGCTCGATCTGAATAATCTCTCGCAAAAAGAAGCGAAAAGTAAGAGCAGGCGAAGGGTCACGGAAGTTTGCCCTCCTACTATCTGCCTCAAGCCGTGGGGCACACGCGGCGAAGCGACAAAAGGGGGGACATACATGGAGACACTAGCCGGGTTTGATCGTATCGACGTGCCTTTTTGCGCCGTGAACGAATTCAGGCGCATCGTTGTCTGGAACGACAGGGCGAACGACCTGTTTGAGGTACGAACCGATGCAGTGATGGGCGCGGAGTGGCACGCGGTCGTGCACACCGTCCGCACCGATGGGTGCTGCGCGCTCTGCCGGACACAGCGCGCGATGCGGGAAAACCGATTGGCAACCGCAGTGAACGTGACTGTCTCGGTAAAGGGGCGGCACACGCCGGTGACGATGGTACCGGTGCCGGTCAAGATCATGAATCGCGAGTGCGTCGGATTCCTCATGCTGACGGCGAGTCTCGCCGCCGACCATCACGACATGGACTCCCCCGCCTTGACAGGGGAGCGCGTTCGGCATCTCGATGACGATCGAGTGATCGACGAGCTAACGCCTCGGGAGCGCGAGGTACTGGCGTGCGTCGTGGAAGGACTCGACGCTCGCAGCATCGCGGTGCACGTCGGCATCAGCCATTCCACAGCTCGCAACTACGTGCAGCGCATTCTGGGTAAGCTGGGTGCCCGAAACAAGGCGGAGGCCGTCACCGTCGCGTTGACATACAACCTTCTCGCCTCATAGCAGATTCTCACGTCCATCACGAGCAGTTCCGCCGAAAATACCCCTTTTTGAGGTATTGACACTTGGCGGGGCTGCTCGTATGTTGGTCATAACTCGATCTTCAGGACCGCGGTGGCAGGAGACGGTGCTGCCGCAGCCGCACATCGGGCGACCAGCGCGCGATCCGGGTCTTGGGGGCACCTGTGGATCCGGAATCGATCAGGCGATCCTATTAAGGCGGGGGACCAAGGTGACGGCGGAAGTGGAAGGTGATCCGGGCGCGGCAGTCCGCTCCCGGCTCGGCCATGCGACCGAGGACGTAGAGCCTCTTTATATATCTCTCCTCGGTGCATTCGAGGTGCGGGTTGGGACGCGCGTTGTCCCGACCGAGAGCTGGTATTTGCGGCGAGCAAAGAGCTTGATCAAGATGCTCACGCTTGCTCCGGGAAGAAGGCTTCACCGTGGAGAGATCGTTGATGCCCTGTGGCCGGGCATGACGTTCGAGTCGGCGGTGAACAACCTTCACAAGGTCATTTACGTGGCACGCCGCTCGCTGGAGCCCGACCTGCTACCCAACACCGGCTCCTCTTATGTGCGGTTCCACGGTGACCTGGTCGCGCTCGAGTCCGAGGCCGGCATCTTCACGGATGTCGAAGACTTTCGGCTGGCAGCCATTCAAGCACTCGGAAGTGGCGACCCAACGTTACACGAGCGTGCCCTCAGTCTGTATACGGGGCCACTGCTGCCTGAAGACCGTTACGAAGATTGGGTGCTGCGAGAACGATCGGCACTGGAGGAACTCCACCAGTCGGTGCTCCTCGATCTCGCGTCCCTCCACGAGTCTCGCGGAGATCTGGAACCAGCACTGGAGGCACTGCGCCGGGTCATCGCTATCGACGAAGCACACGAGCAGGCACACGTTGCCGTCATGCGACTCTATGCAGCGACGGGACAGCGGCAGTTGGCGCTGCGTCAGTTCCACCAGCTCGCTGCTGCTCTCCGTGAGGAGCTTGATGCGGAGCCCGATCCATCCACGGTGGCGATCTATCAGCGCATCCTGCAAGGAGAATTCGACTCACCGGTCGCTCGGACCGTGACGAAAGACCCGGGCGCGCCCGCCCGTGAGCCGAGTGAGGCTCCACGCGAAGACATCTTGAGCGGGTGCCGACGGTCAATCGATCAACTGTTCCTTGGCGTCGGTGGCGTGATTGTGTTGATGGGTCCAGCCGGCATCGGGAAGAGCTGGGTGGCCCGGAAGATAGCGGAGGAAGCGGGCTCGCGCGGGGCCTTGACCATGTGGAGCGCGGCCTATCCTGAGACGCAGACGCGCCCGTATGGACTGTTCGGTGCAGCTCTTGACGGCATCTCGCTCCGCGTCCCGCCCAAGTCCCTGGCCCACCTGATTGGAACCTTCGAGAAGGAACTGGGGATGCTGGCTCCAACCATCGGGCGTGTCATGGGGTACTATCCGGAGCCTTTGAACGAGTCCCGTATCTTCGCTGCCCTGACCTACGTCCTTGCTCGCATGTCGCAGTTGGCGCCGAGCGTGCTGGTTCTGGAAGACGTTCAACACGCCGATGAACGAAGTCTGGAGTTCCTCGCCCATTTAGCCCGAATCGTCGAAGGCTTTCCCCTGTTGGTCGTATGCACCGTGCGGGACGATGAGCTCGCCACGAACCAGGTCTTAACCTGGCTCCTGCAGCAATTCAGTGAAAGCAGTGCGACATCGACCCTACGCCTCGAACCGTTGACGATACAGGACGTGACTGAACTCGTGCAAAGCCTGCTGAACGGCCAAGCCGAGACAGGCATCATCGAGGCCGTTCTCGAGGCGTCCGAGGGCATCCCCCATTTCGTCGAAGAAGCCGTGTTTGCCCTCCGGGGACGAGGGCTCATTCGCTGCATAGACGGAACATGGCGGCTGCAGAGTTCTGCCGGCTCCCTGCGTCGTGGCACACTGCGGGATCGACCGGAAGCCGCCGGCGACTATCAGCTGAGCCGTCACCTGAGAGAATCGCGCTCACGCTCCTCCGCCCAAGCGTCCGAACGCGACAGCGCATAAGCGCCCCGCGGTGTCTTCCGCAAGGCGGCCCACGAGCCACCTCACCGTCCGCCACCTCACGCCGTGATTGCCTGGCGTCACAAAATATTCGCTTAACGTCGCATGTGAAGTGGAAATGAAGCGTCGAGAAAGTCGTTTCGAAGTCTCGTCCCTTACGCTGCTCGCACGCCAAATGGAGGACTGCCTCAGATAGCGACTGGTGTCAAACGGGGGGACAAGGATCATGGGGACAGCGGGGGATCGCGTTTACCTGCTCGGGATGGGAATCGACAACATTGATGCGGCCGGCGCGATACAGCGCATCGATGAGTATGTTCGAGAAGGAAGCCCGCATCACGTTGTCACGGCCAATCTCGACTTTCTTCGGCTCGGCGTCCATGATGCGTCGTTCCTCGAGATGGTCAACAGGGCACACATGGTCGTGGCCGACGGGATGCCTCTGGTCTGGTCGTCGCGCTTTTTGGGCGATCACCTAACGGAACGGGTGGCCGGCGTTGATCTCGTCAAGAGCTGCGCGGCTCTGTGCGTCAGCCAGGGTTACCGGCTGTTCCTGCTGGGAGCGGCCCCGGGAGTGGCCGGTCGGGCCGCGAGCCGGTTGCGGACGCTCTATCCGTCTCTGCACGTGGCGGGCACCTACTCTCCGCCCCGGGTGGGAGATCCTGACGATGCGAAAACCATAGAGATCGTGCGGAGGGCAAAGCCCGATATCCTGCTCGTCGCCTTTGGCGCTCCACGGCAGGAGACGTGGATTCAGCGTCATATGGAGTCACTTCAAGTACCGGTGTCGATCGGAGTCGGCGGGACGCTCGACATCCTGGCGGGGCGCTTGAACCGCGCGCCATCCTGGATGCAAGGCGCCGGGTTGGAGTGGTTCTACCGGTTTCTCCAGGAACCGGGCCGCCTCTGGAAGCGGTATTTCGTGCAGGATCTGCCGACCCTGGTGCAACTCATGAACTCGGTGAGCCTATTTGCCCCGACGTCGGTCTCGTCCCTGCCGTTCTCAGCCGTACCTGATCGGGTGGACGTGAGCCTGACGCGCCGGTAGGAGTGGCCGCGGGGTCACCCGGCCCGTCGCACCTACCCCAATTACTACGGCTGCAAGAGGTTCTGCATCACGGTGAAACCCTCTTTCTGGGTAACATCGTTGTGCTGGACGAGCCCCAAGTACCGGGACTCTGCTCCGGAGATGGGACAGCAAGAGCGAGGGAGTTCGTCGCGCAAGGTGTAGTACTGGGCTTGCTGATACCCCGTGCCGCCCAAGACGGTCTGGATGAGCTGCGTGTGCTGGGTATCGCTGGTGGTATTGCTGCCTTGGTCGAGCCCATACTCCCCGATCCAGATGGGCTTGCTGCCCATGCCTTCGCTGTTGAGCCAGCTCTGCATGGTCTGGACCGAGGTGAGCACGGTGTTGGAGTAGTCATGGGTGGAGGCAATGTCGAAGGCATGGCCGGCGCCATCACTCACCAAGCCCGACCACCAGGAGGTATCGGCATAGTAGGTCCCGATGATCACCTGGGCCGAGGGATCGGCGCTCTTGACCGCCTGGTAGCCGGGGGAGGCGATGGCCTGGGCGAACTGCTGCAAGCCCGAGCCCGCATTGCTCCACCAGTAGCCGCCGCCATCCGGCTCATTCCAGAGCTCCCAGTAGTGGACGCAGTTCTTGTAGCGGTGGACGATGGTACTGACAAAGCCGGTCCAGTCACTATTTTGCGCCGGCGGGACTTCGTACCAATCGGTGCCGCTGGGATCACTCGAGGCCCACTGTGGCGTGTAGACCAGGACCGGCTGCAGCTGGAGACCGTACTTGACCGCTTCCCGCACGATGTAGTCGGCCCGGCTCCAGTTGTAGACCCCCCGACTGGTTTCGATCAGGGGCCAGTCGAACTCCACCCGGATGGTGGCAATGCCGAGCGAGGCGGCCAGCTTCATCTCTTGATCGATCATGACCGTGATCCCTTGCACCTGGTAGGGGTTGTTGGGATCGATCAGACAATCGACGCCATCGGTACACCACCAGGAGTCCGGCTGAGGCCCGTTGTACCGCCATGGCCGCATCCCCGGTTCCACATTCACCCCGCCTTTGCTCTTCAAGCTCGCGGACGTCACTGGGAAGCTCGGTCTCGGCGTCGGCGACGGGGAAGGCCGAGGTGTAGGAGTTGCTGTGGGCCGAGGCGTGGGATGCTTCTTCGTGACGGTGACGGTCTTGCACACTTTGACTCGCCGCTTCTTGCCGTGGATGACCTTTTTCACGTACTTGCACTTCTTAACTTCGGTTGCGTTCGGCACGGCGCCACGCTGCGTTCCGGCGGCGCGGACGGACAGGGTTGACGCGGCCACGAGAAGGATGAGGCAAGCCAGACAGACGAGCGGGGCCGAGTGGCCCGCGGCGGTATCGTGCGATTCGCTCATGCGGGTATGACGTCTCCAGATGTTCGCGCGGCGATGCATCGGCACCGCGTTGTTGCCGATGATACACGACGCATTTCAGCCACCGGAGGTCAGGCGCCGGACATAAGGACCGCGAGAATACGCCCTTATGCTTCCGTATCGAAAGGATCGAACCCGCGCCGCGTCAGGAGAGCCCAGAACCCGCAGGCCGCCGCCTGGCCGAGAAAAGTCAGGGCAACGAACGGCAGAAGAACCAGGACAGCCAAAGTATTTTGACCGAATTGCTGAGAAAGCTTTACAGACTGTCGCATTGACGGGCCTCGGGTATCTCTCTTGGGGCCCATCATCGCGATTGCGGCATCCGTCAGTCAGATGCATATGTTAGCCGCACCTGGAGAGATTGGAGGCATCAACGACGCACCGGCCGCCGAGACGGCAAAGAAAGAGCCCCGGGCGGCGCCAGGCCCGGGGCTCTCGCCGGATCGAACGATCGACGGGTCTACATGTGCAGGACGCAGCCGGAGTTCTTGTTGCTCCACTCCTGCTGCAGGTAGTAGTCGTGACCGTTAATGACCTGGTTGTACTCCTTGCCGCTCACGCCGCCGAGCGCGGTGCCGAAGTTCCAGGCACACTTGTCGCCAATCTCGTAGCCCGTGCGATCGTACCAGGCGTTGCCGAGGGGATCGGTGATCGTCTCGTTGGCCTCATGCGAGGTCACGTTGATCGTGGAATCCGCCGCCGAGTCGCCGTTCGGGTACTGACCACTGCCACAGGCCGAGAGGCTGTAGCCCGCGTACGGCATGTTGGCATAGAGGACGGTCTGGCCCGTGCTGCTGTCGGTGAAGCTGCCATGGTAGGCGCAGAACTGGGAGACGAAGCAGGAGGAGCCGGAGCAGGTGGACACCCCATTACCCAGGAAAACGAAGTACTCGTGACCGAGTCCCTCCGGCAGGTTGTTGGCATGGACGTAGTTCAGCACCTCTTGCTGCATCTGCGCGTCGCTGACGCAGCCGAGTGTCCCGCCCGCGGTGGACGAGCACCCACTGGAGCTGGGCGTCGTGGTGTCCGTGCCGGAGCCGGCACTGGTCTCGGCATAGGTGATGTAGGCCGTGCTGCCAATGTTCTGGTAGTACTGGGTGTCGACGTCGTACACGTTGCTGGCCGCGCCACTGGCGGCCGCGACGTTGCTGAAGTAGGTGTTGATGGTGCTCTGATAGCTGGCATCATCGGTCGCGCCCCACGGGTTCCAGTAGATCGCATAGGTCGTTTTTGTCCCGGTCTGGACCGACCCGCCCGAGTGATAGACCAGGTTGCCGGATCCGCTCCGAGCAAATGGCGACGCATGCGAAGGCACGATGCCGTGAGGCCCGCTGGCATTGACGGGTCTCCAGGGGGGCGTTGCTGCATGGCTCGGCATCGTGCAGAAGACGATCGCGGCCAGAAAGGCCAGGGGACTAAGGATGCGGTACACCGGTGGTTCCTCCTCTGTTCGCGGACGATAAACGGCGCCAATGACGCGGCACCCAACCGCGCCACAAAGACCGTCACCTCGACGGGCCACGAGCCGTCGCCGGCCCTTCCCCATCCCGGTCTCTAATTGACAACGTACGCCTAGAAGGGGAAGCACGCAATAGGGCAGAGACCCTAATTTCCATCTAGGGCCTTAAGGGGAGGGTGAGGCAGGACCGGCAGTCCGGCTCGGGGTTCACAGCCGGTGGGAAGGGCGAGTCGCCACCCGCCCCTGCCAGTGCTTCCAAGGTCTCCCGGCCTTCGCAGACGGCACCGTGCGCCACCCCCTTCTTTCCACTCTCCATCCGGCCGGGCCCGCGCAGATCGACCCGGGTCCGCGTGCCACGACTACATATTGGCGAAGAACGCCATCTGTCTATCCAGCAGGCCCGGCAGGTCCTCGTGCCCGAAGTCGGGATAGATGATCATCTCCTTGGGTGCCGTGATCTTGTTGTACACGGCGAACTGCGTGGACGGCGGGCAGATCGTGTCCATGAGTCCGGTCGTCCAGAGAATGCGAGCCCGGATACGGTGGGCCAGATTCTGGATGTCGATATAGGCGAGACGGGCGAACATCTCGCCGATGCGCTCGTGGGTCGGATCGAAGAGACGAAGGTACTCGCGCAGCTCAGCATAGGCGTCCACGTCGAGGTCCATGCCCCAAACACGCCGGTAATCGGACAGAAAGGGGAAGGTCGGCGCCGCCAGCGCGATCCGCGGCTCCAGAGCGGCGCAGGCGACCGTCAGCGCCCCTCCCTGCGACGCGCCCATCGCGCCCACCCGAGTCTCATCCACCTCAGGAAACCCCAGGACGATCCCGGCCAGTTGCGCCGTATCGAGAAAGACACTTCGGAACAGTAGAGACTCCGCCCCGTCGTCGAGGCCGCGGATGATGTGTCCGTGCAGGGTGTTCCCGCGCGTCCCTCCGGTGTCCTGAGAGGAGCCACCCTGACCCCGGACATCCATGGCGGCGACTGAATAGCCCTGGGCCACCCAGGCCAGCTTGTCTCCCCAGTCCCCGCTGTTTCCGGCGTAGCCATGGAACAGAAGAATGGCCGGATGCGCCGCTCCGGAGCCGTTGGCGAGGCGCAGGTACTTGGCATAGACGCGTGCGCCGCCTACTCCCGTGAAGGTGAGATCGAACATCTCGGCGGCAGACGTCGGGAAGGGGTGCGGGCGCAGGGTGACATCCGGATCAACGGCCCGCATATCACCCACGGCAGCGTCCCAGAATCGGTCAATATCGGGAGGGCGCGGACTCGAACCACGGTACTGCTGTAGCTCGGCAAGCGGCATCTCGAAGATCGGCATCTCCACTCCTCGGCGATCTGGAGCCTTCTCCCCCGCGTGGCCTACATCGGGATCATGGGCGTTTTCTTCGTTCCCGGTTCCTGTCTGTACCTGTATCACACCCACAGTGCCCGAGCGGAGCCGGAGACTGGACAGGGATGTCCCCAGCAGGCATATACTCAGCAACGTTCCTGACAAGCGACTGCGTCGCCGGATATCTCCGGGGCAGTAAACAATGCCCAAAATCCTGATCGCGGACGATGAGCCGGATGTAGCGGCGATGGTGGCGTACGGCGTGCGGATGATGTGGCCGGACGCCGACGTGGTGCTGGCGCAGAGCGGCACCGAGGCACTGCGCGGCTTCAGCCGCGAACTACCCGACCTGGTCGTGCTCGATGTCTCTCTGCCCCCGCCGGACGGCTTCGACGTCCTCTCGCGTATCCGTCAGATCTCGCAGGTCCCCATCATGATGCTCACCGTGCGCGGCGCCACGTCCGATAAGGTCCATGCGTTTGACCTCGGTGCCGACGACTACCTGACCAAGCCGTTCGACCATCTGGAACTATTGGCACGCCTTCGTGCGCTACTCCGGCGCGCGCAAACAGCGGACGGTGCCGAGCCGGTGCAAACCATCTCGGTCGGCGGCCTCACGCTGGATCCAGTCACGCGTCAGGTCCGGGTGGACGGCCGGGTGGTGCCGCTCACCGCCACGGAATACCGCCTCCTCGAAGAGCTCATGCGTCACTCCGGACGCACGCTGCCTCACCAATATCTCCTCAGCCGGGTCTGGGGGCCGGAGTACGGGAACGACCTGGCCTCACTCCGCGTGTTCATCCAGCGCCTCCGGGACAAGTTGGAAGACAATGACGAGTCACCCGCCTACATTCAGACGGAACGTGGGATCGGATACCGCCTCCTTGCGGCGCGCCACACCGAGTGACTTACGCGTCTTTATGAAGCGTTTCATTCTGTTATGCGTCTGTTAGGTTCCATCCCTCCACACGTTATGTCCGATAGGTACACTCCTGTGGCGCATGGCGACACGGGAGGACGCGGAACGTGGCGACAGGGGCTGAAACCGATCTTGAGAAGCTCGGTGCCACAGTCCGCGAGCGCCGGCGCGAGCTGGGTCTGACGCAGGCGCAGGTCGCCGAGCGCCTGGGATGGAGTCAGGAACGCATCTCGGCTTTGGAGAACGGCAAGTACGGGCTGCCTTCCTTGCCGTTGCTCGCCCACCTCGCCGAGGCGATCCAACTTCCGCTCGGCGCGCTCATGGAGGCCGTCGGCTTCAGCGTCGCCGAACCGGCGCATAGCCTTCAACCGTCGGGCAGTGATGGAAGTCGCGCCGATAGAATTCTGCGGTACACCCTCCAGCAGCTCCTGGAGATCGACGCCGTAACGGTTCGCGACGCGATGAACCAGGCCGGCGACCTCATCGCCCGGGCCATGGGCGCCGACAAAGTCGACCTCTTTCTCTACGAGGAGGAGACGGGGACACTGGTAGCCCTCGGGACCAGCAACACCGAAATCGGGCGGGCGCAGATACGTGTCGGTCTGAATCGCGTACCAATCGCGAACGGCGGACGCCAGGTGCAGGTCTTCGAGACAGGCGAGCCTTTCTTCACGGGGCACGCCGACCAGGATCCTGAAGTGAGTCGTGGGATCGTTCATGCTCTCGGCGTTCGCTCGATGTACGTGGTTCCGCTGCAGGTGGACGGCAAGATTCGGGGTATCCTGGCGTCCGAATCGACGCATCCCGATCGATTCGGGCCCGCGGAACGCGAATTTCTGGACGCCGCCAGTCGATGGGTCGCGATCGTCGCGCACCGCGCGCAATTACATGAGGCAGTGACACGCCAGGCGATCGACGAGACGCGTCGGCTGGTTGCCGAGGAAATGCTCGAGACGGTGGCCCACGACCTGGGCAATCAGATTACGCCGGTGAAGGGTCAGCTGGATCTCCTGCTCCGGCGACTGGTGCGGGAGGACAACGCGGGTGCGGCGAGTCAGGCCGAGCGGATCTCGGAGTCGCTGGATCGTCTCCGCAGAATGGTCCGCGATCTCCTCGATGCCTCTCGTCTGCAGGGTGGCGTGTTCTCTCTCAGTCGCCGTCCGACCAACATCATGGAGTTGATTAACAACGTCGTTGCCGATGTCGAGGTCGATAGCACCGACATCCAGGTGCGCGGCCCCGAGAGGCTGACGGCCAGTGTTGATCCCATGCGGATCACTCAGGCCCTGCACAATTTGATCGGGAATGCAATTCAGCACACCGAACCCGGCGTGCCGATCATGGTGAACGCGGGACGCCGGTCCGGAGAGGAAACCGAGTGGGCCGTGATCGACATCCATGACGAGGGCCCCGGCATTGCCTCGGACCTCCTGCCTCACCTCTTCACGCGCCACGCCTCTCGCGGTGATTCGTCCGGCTTGGGGCTGGGCCTCTACCTCGCCCGCGGAATCGCCGACGCCCACGGCGGTGATCTGACAGTGGATTCCTCGCCCGGTGCGGGTACGACCTTCACGATGAAGCTGCCGATCGACGGCGCGAGCCGGCCGTTCTGACGGCCGCATGCCCCATTGCGTCCGTCCGGTGCACGCGCGGCGACGAAAGGGATGGCACGTCCGGCCGCTGAGTCCCCAAGGCGCGCCCGGGTAACTCCGGGCCACCACACGCACAGGAGTCAGTGATGGCCCGGAGCATCCCCCGTCCTTGGTTAACTCTTCGGTATCGTCACGGCGTAACACTTGCCGCCGTTGTTATCAATCTCAGAACCTGAGCCCGTCATGGTGGCCGTCTCGTACCAGTAGGTGGCCCCCGGCAGGAGGCCGGTATCGTCGCCGGGTCCGGCCAGGTCGTCACCGGTCACGATGAACCGATGATGCGTGCTGCCCGCGCCCCGGTCCGCCGTCGCGGTCATGATCAGACCGGTGCAGCCAGGACCGGGACCGAAGAGAACCTCACCCTGTCCCGGATCTTTACTCATGTAATCCACGGTGAAGCGCGCCACCATGCCGCCATCGCCATCCGCGGAGAGAAGGGGGACCGCCCGCGGCCCGGTCGAGCCGGCGCCGACGGGATGGCACGTTCCCGTCCCCTGGTCGGTCAACTTGCCGTTCCCGGCCTGTTGATCAGGCAGGAACTCCCAGGCGTAGGATCCGTCGGCCAGCGATAGCTTCAACACGCCAAACGTCGTATTGTCCAGCACCTCATTGTTGGGTTGCAGGGTGCCGAAGTGGGGTTGGTGGTTATTGCCGCCGGTGCCCACGATGAACTCTCGAATGCCGCGCGGGTCGGCCTGCTGCCCGGGGTTCTGGGGGGCGAAGCGCTCGTAGATGTGGTCGTGGCCGTGGAGCAGAATATCGGTCCCAAAGGCGTACAGGTCATCCCAGAAGGTCTGCATCTCCGGGTGGTTGCCGTTCTTGCCGGAGGTAAAGCGCGGAAAGTGCCACATGGCGAGGGTGCAGGCAGACCGATGGGAGGCGAGATCGTCCAAGAGCCAGGTCTCTTGCGAGCTCCCGATGCCGCATCCGCCGACCCCGGGCTCATTACACAGACTGTTCAGTGAGATGATGTGCCACGCGCCGAGGTCGAAGCTGTAGTAGCCGCCCGGGTCGTTCCGGGCGAGCTTTCCGAAGTAGCCGAAGTAGCCCATGGCATCCGGGTTCGCATAGTCCTCGTTGCCGAGCAAGGGGTAGGTGATGGCGCGAACCCGTCCCCAGCTGGGCCCGTACGACTGCTGGAACGCGGCGAGCGTGCCACCGCCGTACTGGAGATCACCCAGCGCGAACACGGCATCGGGATGGGCTGCCACGATCAGATTCGACGTGGCCATCTCGTGGCAGAACCTGGCCGTCCCCTGACCATGGTTGAAGTTTGGATCGCTGGGACTACAGGCGATATCACCCGCCGCCATCACGGTGACCGCGGCACCCTGCGCGCGGGCGGAGCGATTGCTCCACCCCACCCAGGACATCAGCACGACCACCATCAAACTGGTCACGACGCGTTTCATGATGCTCCCCTTCGGGTGCCCTTGGCATCCCATAGCTAAGCGCTGCAACACGACCGTCACGTCAGGACGATGGAACGGTCACCGAGTAGCACTTGCCACCGTTGTTGTCAATCTGTTGCCCGCTGCTCGGCGAGAAGGTCACCGTCTCGTACCAGTAGGTGGTGCCCGGCACGATCCCGTTATCCCCAACCGAGCCGGGGAGATCGTTGCCCGTGACCAGGACGCGATGTTCCGTCGTGCCCGTCCCCGCGTCCTGGGTGGCAACTTCCACCAGTCCCGTGCACCCGGGACCGGAGCCGAAGTAGACCATGCCCTGATCGGGCGTCATGCTGGAGAAGTCCACCTCGAAGGCGTCCTGATCCGGCAGCACGGTTCCCATCTGAGGATCGAGGAAGAGGCGGCGGCCCGAGGAATGGTTGAAGTCGAACATCCCCAGGATCGAGCCGGCGCGATTGTCGAAGGATTGCGCCGTCAGGCGCTCGCCGCCCAGCCAATTGTCCTCGATGAAGCGCGTGGTCGAGGTCTGGTCGATCAAGGTGTGATCGACATCGTTGTCCCGCGCGTACGGTGAGATGACCAGGTACGGAAGGCGGGGTCCGTAGCCGCAGCGGGCCCCCGGCCCATCCGTGGTCGTGCCGCAGCCGAAGTCGAGCGAGGTTGCCGAATGGTTAACGATCGGGCCCCGCACGTGGTCGTACCAGCCGTCGGAATCATCGTACTGGACGATGATCGCTGTGGTTCGCCACGAGGGCAGGCTCATCAGGTGGCTGATGGTGTCGACCAGGAACTCCTGCTCGTCGAGCGGATCAGAGCTGCCGGCATGGCCGTCCTGATACCCCGGCGCCTTGAGGAAGGAGACCGCCGGCATGTTGCCGGCATCCGCCGCTGTCCAGAAGTCAGTGAGGTCGTAGAGGTGGTTGGCCTGATCGGTCTGCCCGATCATGGCAGCGCTGCTGGGGGGCAGGTGGTGAGGATTCGCCGTCGAGGCGAAGTACTGGAAGGGATTGTGATGGGCGTCGTACTCCCCGTAGGTGATGGCGTCGGTCGCCGGGTCGATGCCCATCAGGCGGTCGACGGCCGTCAGCGGGTGTTTGGCTTTGCAATCGGCGAAGCCACCCTGGAACCACCCCCAGGTGATGCCGGCCGTATCGAGGAAGTTGCCGATGTTCGGCGCGGTCAGAGCGGCGCCCTTGCTCTTGTTCGCGCAGTCATCGTAGTAGGGGTCGGCGTCGCGGTAGACCGTGCCGGTCCCGCCTGAGGTAGCGGGCGGCGTCGTCGTGCTGCAGGCGGGGGCGTTGTAGACAAAGGTCGCCGGCCCGCAGATGGCGCCGTACGTATCGGCGGCGACGAGATCGAGCGCGCCGGGGGTCGAGGGACCAAAGAGGGTGCCATAGGCGTTATCGCTCATGGCGAAGTGCTGAGCGTAGTTCCAGAGGGCGGTCACGGTGTTGCCGTCGTAGTACCCCATTACCGTCCCGGCTGGGCAGTACTGCCGGCTGTTACCCGCCTTGCCCTCGGTGTACTGAACGAATTTGTCCATCAGACCGTTGTCCTCGGCCTGCTGCTCAGCCGTGTAAGTGTGCGACTGATCGCAGGTCAGCGCCTGCAACCGATCCAGGCGGAAGGGCTGAACACTGTTGGGATTCTGGGTAAGGAGCTGCGGCGTCAGGCCATTGACGGCGGGAGTGTTGCCGCGCGGGGTGAAGACCGGCTCGCCCGGCGGATTGGCAGCGTAGGGATACGTCCCGAAGTAGTGATCAAACGAGACGTTCTCCTGGAAGATGACGACCAGGTGCTTGATCGGCGTGGTCGTCGACAGCGTCGTCGCCAGTGAGTGATCAAGTCCGACAGCGGCGACCGGAGCCCCGCCCGACACGATCACGCCGGCGGCAGAACCATGCGGGACGGATGCGAACGCCAGGAGCGCCACAACCGCAACCGCCGGTGCAAGACGTCTCAAAACGAGTCCTTTCATTGCTGTCCTCCTCCATGGATGTTGTCGATTCCTCCCTGGACCTAGCTCCTGTGCTGTCTGTCTACTCACGGCACCACCTCCTTGGACAATTCGTGACCCGCAGACCCTGAACGGATGGTGAGCGCATAGTGGCAGGCGCAACGTTACAGAGTCGTTACACGTGGCCATCCGGTGAGACCAGGCTTCTTCGACAGGCTGCGAGGAGAGAGATATCTCGCCGCGTGGCCCGAATCAGAGACCGAACGACGTTCGGACGGTTACGATCCCGGCGTCACCCAGAGCACTCGCCCGTTGGGCGCGAGCTTGACCAGCTGGTTGTCGTAATACTCCGCGGCGTAGATGTCCCCGCGCTGATCCACGGCGACGCTCGTCACCTGGCCCAGCACGGTTCCGCTATTCGGTGGGGGCAGGACGCGCAGGACACGACCGGCTGGAGACAAGATCTCGACGCGGTCGTTGTGGGTGTCGCCGACATAGATTTGGCCATGCCGGTCCACGGCCACCGCGGAAGGCGTGTCGAATTGGGCGACGCTGCCCGCGGATAGCATGCCGGAGCCATAGCGGCCATACGCCGCCAGGACGTGACCCGAGGCTGCCAGTTTCACTATCCGGTCGTTCAGCCGATCGGCGACATAGAGGTTCCCCTGTCTGTCAGTGGCCATGCCGGCGGAAAAGGGCTGCGCGCCAACTCGGATTTCGGGGGCCGGCAGTATGCGGATGAGTCGCCACCCGCGGGCATATTCCCAGATCCGGTAGTCTCCGAAGTCGGAGGCAAAGAGATGTCCCGATCGGTCAAAGGTGAGGGAGCCCGCGTCAACCTGGTCTCCGGCTACTTGCCTCCCGCCCCATAGCACCTCGATGCGCCGGTTGGCGTTATCTACAACGTACAGATTGCCGTCGGGGGCCAGGGCGAGGTCACCGGGATTGCTAAATTGCAGGCTCCCGCCGCCCTGTGTCCCCCACGCGTTGATCAGGCGCCCCGCGGGGTTGAACTCAACGACACGATCGTTCCCGCGATCGGTGACGTAGACATCGCCGCGGCTGTCGACAGCCACGGCATCGGGCCCACGCAGGGACGCCGAGATGGCGGGGGACGATCGAAAGATGTGAGGGAGGATCCAGACGGCGGCGATCAACGCCACAGCGGCCAGTCCGAGCAGGGTGGCAACCGAGCGGGTGGCCCCCGGCCCGCCGGGGCTGGGCTCCTGGTGCGGCAGCGAAGGTGCCTGGGTCGAGGGGTGGCGGGCCGGTTCTCGCTCATTGACCGGCAGAGACGAGAGAGTCCGCGCCATCGCGACAGCACTCTGGTAGCGGTCGTCGGGGGACTTGGCCAGCGCTCGCAGCGTGACGGCGTCCCATTCCTCACCGGCGCCTGGCCGGCGCGCGCGCACCGGTACCGGAGCGTCATTGACATGCATGAAAGCGACCGCCAGTGAGTCATCGGCGTGAAATGGAGGACGGCCCGTCACCATGTGATAGAGAAGCGCACCAACCGCATAGAGATCGGTGCGCGCATCAACCCTGCCGGCCTGGATCTGCTCGGGAGCCATGTAGAGAGGCGTACCGAGGGTTAGCCCGGTCGAGGTGAGACTGGTGTCGGTCCCGTGGCGGGCGAGGTGAGCGACCCCGAAGTCCGTCACGACGGCGTGGTCATCGTCCAGCACCATCACGTTGGCCGGTTTGATGTCGCGGTGCACGACCCCGCGCTCATGGGCTGCGGCGAGGGCCGACAGAATTTGCGTGGCGAGTTTTTTCGCCCGGCCAAGTGGCAGCGGGCCGTTCTCGAGGAGGGCCGACAGCGGCTGTCCATCCAGCATTTCCATGGCGATACAACTGGCGTACTCTTCCACAAACGTGCCGTGAACCTGGACGATGTTCGGATGTCGCAGGCCGGCGAGAACCGCGCCCTCCTGTTGGAATCGCAGTACCTCTTTTGGATCGGCCTCGGTTCGCCCGAACATGAGCTTGACTGCCACCCGCTGCCCGGTTCGATCGTCAACCGCCTCGAATACACGCCCCATGCCGCCTGCACCCACCTGACGGAGCAGACGATAACGGCCACCCAACGAACGAATCATCTTCCCAACAAACAGCGGATTGCCGCGGGTTCGGCGAAAGACGAACTCGGGGAATTCGCCGGGTATCTGGCCGGCTCGCAGCAGGGCTGCAATCAGTTCGCCCGTCTCTTCCAGAGTGAAGCGGTTAAGGGCAATGCGCTCGACCACACCTTCTCGCATCATGTCTCGCACGGTCGCCGCCAGCGGGTGCTCCCGACTGATATCGCCATCGCGATAGCAGGCCAGCACATAAACGGAATGCCCGCGTATTTCACGGGCCAGGTAGGCGATCAGATCGAGGGTGCCTTCGTCCGCGTACTGCAGATCATCGAGCAGAAGAGCGAGGGGTCTCCTTTCCGCCGCCCATCCCAGGAAGGCAGCACACTCGCGAAATAGGGCATGCTGATCGTCCGGGTCCTCTGGCGCCGGTGCCTGCCGTCCATGGGGCAGGAGCAGAGTAAGGAGCGGCCAGCGAGCGCGTGCCTCGTCCCGCATCGAAGGTGGAAGCGTGGACTCGACCTGCGACATGAGGTCGAGAAAAACGGCGAATGGAACGGCCCGGTCGCGCAGGTAACATCGGGCCGCCGCCGCGACGAAGGCACGATCGCGCACACGCAACATCACCTCCTGGGCGAGGCGCGTCTTGCCGGCACCCACTTCACCCGTGACCATCACCAATCGCCCCGCGCCGGCTTCGGTCGCGTCGGCCGCCAGGAGCGCCCGCTCCACTTCATCGGCCCGCCCCACCAGGGGTGAGTCCGGTTCGGCTCCCAGAAAACTGCCACGGGGCAGAGCCCGCTCTCCCTCGTCGGTCGCCTGGCTCCGAAGGCGCTCGATGAGGACTTCTGTCTCCGGAGCCGGCTCAGCATCCAGATCGTTCGCCAGCACCTGGCGGAATCTCTCGTAGGTCCGCAGAGCGTCCGCCGCCTGACCGGCCCGACCCATGGCCGACACGAGACCGCGCACCGCCTCCTCGTCGAGCGGATCGGCATCGAGGACTTGCCGGTACCAGGACGCCGCTTCCTCGTGGTGGCCGCGCGCCGTGAAAATCGCGGCGAGCTGCAGGCACGCGTCCCGCCAGGTGTGTCTGGCCCGCTCGATCAGCGGCGCGGCCCAGTCATCATACCGATCCTCCACGAGGGGCTCACCTCTCATCAGGGAGACAGCCTTTTCGAGGCGTCCCAAATCCCCCCGTGCCGAGCAGGCTAACTCTTCCATCTCCTCCAGATCGAGGACCCAGTCGTAGGCCGGATTGAGTGTGACCCAACCATTCGCCGAAAGTACCGCCGACGGATCGCTGTCGAGGGCGAGGCGCAGCCGATGGACGACGATACGGAGATTGCCGGACGCGGCGTCGGGATCGGCGTCCGGCCACAGCACGTCGATAAGATCGTCGCGGCGACGCTGACGCCCCGGTGACGTGACAAGGAGTTTGAAGAGGGTCTGGACACGATGCTGCCAGCGGGCCGTATCGAGGGGAACCCCATCGCGCTCCACGATCAACGGGCCGAGCACGCCTACTCGATAGCGTGTACTCCCTGACCCCGTCTCCCGATCCGTCATGGACCCCCTCGGTCCTGTCGCAACTCCAGGTAGTGGCCGGAATTATAGCGGCCAACGAGCGCAATGTCGAGGAAAACCGGTCCTCAGGGTACGGGGACGGGCGCATACGGTGACTCTAAGGAGTGGCGCGTTACAACGGCGTTACTTTGGACCCCCCACGCCTGCGCCAGGTGGTCGCCGGCCGCCGGTCCGCCCTCCCCGCCCTTGCCCGATACCGTCTTGTTCAGTACACTTAGTTGCGCACCGAAGCGGCTGTTTCCGCGCGCCGGTGCGGCCTTTCATTTCAGGCGCCCGTAGCTCAGTTGGATAGAGCGTTAGGTTGCGGACCTAAAGGTCGGGGGTTCGAATCCCTCCGGGCGTACCACCTCGCTCGTGCCGCCGGCACGAGCTTTTTTCATGCGCCGGCCGACGCCCTGGGCTTGAGGGGATGGCCGGCGCGCTCCAACAACTCCCGTGGCCCTTCCGTCTCGGTGATACACAGCGGGAGCAGAGGCGGCACATCGAGGTCAGTACGGATCGTCGCCACCTCCCGATAGAGGTAGGCAGCCTCGCGCCCTGCCTCGAGGGCGCGGGCGGTGCGAGGCGGGAGAGCATCCAGATGTGCGTAGATCGTGTCAAGATCTCCGTACGTATCGACAAGCGACACGGCGGTCTTGTGCCCGATCCCGGCGACACCAGGGATGTTGTCAGAGGCATCGCCGGCCAGGCCCTTGTACGTCGTCACGTACTCGGGCGCGACGCCCAGGCGATCGCGCGCGCCGGTGGCGTCGGTGATCCGCAGCGGCGTTTTGCCCGGAACCACGACGGCCACCTGCGATCCAACCAATTGGAGCAAGTCGCGGTCAGTCGAGACAATGACGACATCTCTGCCCTCGGCTCGCCAACGCGAGGCGGCGCTTCCCATGATGTCGTCTGCCTCGTATCCCGACACACCGTGCGTGGCCACTCCCAGTTCGGGCAGCACTGCCAGCGCGACCTCGACTTGCCGAGCAAAGTCTTCCGCGTTCTCCCCACCGAGTGGGCCCCGCTGCGCCTGGTACTCCGGATACAAGGCATGGCGAAAGGTCGGCGCGTCGGGACGGTCGAAAGCGGCAAGGATGGCGTCCGGCTTCTCCTCCCGAATCAGGCGCACAATCGCTGCCAATAGCCCGTAGACGGCATGGGCCGGCCGCTCGCCGGCATCAACGATGGCGGCCGGCAGACTGCTGTACGACCGAAAGAGCAGGTTGTAGGTATCAAGGACGAGGACTTTCACAGGCACCCCATCTCATGCTAGCCGCCTAGAATAAATGGGCCGACCACCCGGAAGGAGACGCGAATGATCGTCGATGCCGACTGGCTGGCAGAGCACGCGAAGGACGCAAATCTCGCGTTGGTGGATGTGCGTGCTCCGTTCTTTTACGCGCAGGGGCATCTGCCCGGCGCCGTGAACCTCCCCACGGTTTTTCTCCACGGACCCCAGGGTCCACCAGATCCGCAAGCTCTTGCCCGACTTCTTGGCCGGCTCGGAGTCACACGAGATTCCCACGTCGTCGCCTATGACGACGGGGCATCCCCCGACGCGGCGCGCCTGTACTGGGTGCTCACGTACTACGATCATCCCCAGGTCTCCGTCCTCGACGGCGGCGCGACCGCCTGGCGCCACGGCGGCCGGGATCTGGAATACATGCCGGCGACACCGGAGCCGACAACCTACGAGATCGGCGAGCCCAACAGGCCTGTCCGTGCTAACGCAGAGCAAGTCGCCAGGGCCGTCCACGATGCGCACGCGGTGGTGCTTGACACGCGGAGTCCCGGAGAGTACCTGGGCGTGCAGGCGCACCCGGGCGAGCGAGCGGGACATGTGCCGGGAGCCATCAATCTCGACTGGTCCAATAACCTGACACGCGACGCCGACGATATCGCGCGCTTCAAAGAGCGGGGCGAGTTGGAAGATCTGTACCGCGCGATCGGCGTCGAGCCGGACAAGGACGTCTATGTGTATTGCCAGTCCGGCAACCGTGCTTCGGAGACCTTCCTTGTCCTGCGCGCGCTCGGCTACCCACACGTTGCACTCTATTCCCCGGGATACAGCGACTGGCAAGCAGATCCCAGCCGCGAGATAGCGCGGTGAAGATTCTGGGAGCGCTCCTGCTGAGCGTCTCCCTGACCGCTCCGCAAGCGCAGGTCATCTCCCAGGGCCGTCCGGCCCACCGCGTCGTCGCACTCACCTTCGACGCCGGAGCCGACCGGGGCTACGCGGCGCGCATCCTGGCCACACTGGAGCGCAATCACATCCACGCGACGTTCGGCATGACCGGGCGCTGGGCACAGCAGAACCCGGATCTCGTCCGCCGCATGGCGCGCGACCACGACCGGTTCATTAACCACACGTACGACCACCGATCTTTTACTGGTTATTCGACACGCTCCCGTCCGCTGTCCACCGCGCAGCGCGTCTGGGAGATCCGGTCTGCCGATTCCATTGTCCGCCGCCTGACCGGCCACTCCATGAAACCCTACTTCCGCCCACCGTATGGTGACTACGACAACGGCACGCTGACGCTCATCCGTCACCTCGGCTATCGCTACATGATCATGTGGACAATCGATTCGGGAGGCTGGGAAGGGTTCAGCGTGAGCACCATCCTCCAGCGCTGCCTGGAAAACGTCCAGCCCGGGGCAATTATCGCCATGCACGTGGGCGCCCAGTCGCAGGATGCCTTTGCCCTGCAACCTCTGATCACCGCGTTGAAACGGCGCGGTTACCGGTTTGTCACCATCCCTCAACTGCTCGGGCACTAGCCCGGTTCTGCTGCTAGATTGTGACCGTGGGACGGGAAGGACAGCTTCGCCTCGGAACACGCGGGAGCGCCCTGGCGCGCGCGCAGACGGCGCTGGTGCAGGAAGCGCTGGAAGAGGCGCACCGGGGGGTGCAGATCGAGGTCGTGGTGATCCGGACGGAGGGCGATCGCGTCCAGGACCGGCCGCTCTCACAGTTCGGTGACAAGGGCGTGTTCGTCCGTGCCATCGAAGCTGCTTTGCTGGACGGAGCCATTGATCTCGCCGTGCACAGCCTCAAAGACATACCGGGCGACAGCACCGTCCAGGGTTTGGAAATCGCTGCATTCTCGCCCCGTGCCGACCCTCGTGACGTGCTTGTCTCCGGAACAGGAGCCGGGTTGATGGAGCTTCCTGCCGGAACCCGAATCGGGACCAGCAGTCCGCGACGCCGGATGCTTCTCGGGGAGTTGCGGCCCGATCTGATCGTTGCCGATATCAGGGGCAATGTTGAGACACGCCTTGCGAAGGTGCGGAATGGCGAATACGCCGGCACCATCCTGGCCGCCGCCGGTCTGGAGCGACTCGGGCGGCTGGGAGAGGCGACCGAGTTTCTTCCACCCCACCGGTGGGTTCCAGATGCGGGTCAGGGCATCATTGCCGTCCAGGGACGTATCGCCGATCCGGCGTTGACGCTTGCCAGGGCGATCGATAATCCTCGCAGCCGCGTGATCGCGGTGGCCGAGCGCGAGGTCGTGCGCACCCTTGGAGCCGGCTGCTCCAGTCCGGTCGGCGCGTATGCGGAAGTGGATAGCAACGCCATCACGCTCTGGGCCGTGGCATCCTCGTCCCGTGGAGGACAGGCTGAGCGGGCGACAGCGACCGGCCCACTCGAGGCGGCCGCGGCACTCGGGAAGAACGTCGGCGAGCGTTTGCTGGCCGGCATCGGTGCCTATACTGGTCCGTGACGGACTGTCTGTTCTGCAAGATCGCTCTCGGCGAATTGCCCGCCGATATCGTCTTCCAGAACGAGGATCTCATCGCATTTCGCGACGTCAACCCACAGGCCCCGGTCCACGTGCTCATTATTCCGCGCGAACATATCGGCAGCTTCGCCGATGCTGCTAGCGAGCATCAGGGACTCCTGGGCGCGATGTGCCTGGCGGCGGCCCGCGTCGCCGCCCAGGAGGGAATCGCCGACAGCGGATTCCGGACTGTCGTCAACAATGGCGAGCAAGCCCTGCAGAGCGTGCGGCACCTCCACATGCACGTGCTGGGTGGCCGGCGCATGGGTTGGCCGCCCGGCTGACATCGTGGGGCGGCTCTACGTTGTACCGACGCCGATCGGTAACCTCGAGGACATCACGCTTCGGGCGCTGAGCGTGCTGCGAACGGTACCCGTCATCCTCGCCGAGGACACCCGGCACACGCGCAAGCTGCTCACCCACTTTGAGATCGGCGCACGCCTCATCAGCTATCACCAGCACAACAAGCGGGCTCGTCTCGACGCCGCCCTCAGCCTGCTGGAGTCGGGAGATGTGGCGCTTGTCTCCAGCGCCGGAATGCCGGCCATCGCCGATCCCGGCTTTGAGCTGATCGAGGCGGCCATTCGAGGCGCGATCCCGGTCGAAGTACTGCCGGGCGCTAGTGCCGTCGTGACGGCAGTCGTGGCGGCCTCTCTACCCGCACCGGGCTTCCTCTTCGCCGGCTTTCTGCCCCGACGGACGTCCGAACAGCGCCACCGCCTCGCCCAGCTCGCATCCCTCCCGTACTCACTCGTCGTCTATGAAGCGCCGCATCGCCTGAGAACCACCCTCGCCAACATCGGCGAGGTACTGGGAGATCGGAAGATGGTCGCGGCGCGCGAGATGACGAAAGTCCACGAAACCATACTCCGCGGAACCGTCGGCGAGGTGGCGGCCCATTTCGAGATCGTGGCGCCGCGCGGGGAGTTCACCCTGGTGATCGCCGGGGCGCCACCGCTTCAAGAGGATCGCACCGACGAGGCGCTCGACGCCTTGCGGGCGAGACGACGCGCAGGCGAGGGCCGGAAGACGGCGATCGAGGACGTGGTGTCCGAGTTTGGGATCGCCCGCAACGAGGCGTACCGTCTCTGGTTGTCTCTGGAGCCGGAGGGCCAGTGATATCATCCGTAGAGGGACGGAGGCAGCTACCGGACACGCACGCGCATCTCGATGCCGAATCTCTTTTCGGCGATCTCGAGGCTGTGATCGCGCGGGCGGCCGAGGCAGGGATTGGGCCGATTCTGGCCGTGGGAGAGAATCTGGAGAGCAGCCGGACGGCTATACAGATCGCGCACCGGTACCACAGCGTCTACGCGGCCGTCGGACTTCATCCGCACCAGGCGAGCCGATTTGACGAGGAAGCGGCAGCGCTGGAAATGCTGCTCGGCGAGGAGAAGGTAGTCGCAGTGGGAGAGATCGGTCTGGATTTCACGCGGGAGTCAATGGAGCGTGCGGTCCAGCAACGTGCCTTCGAGACGCAACTCGAATGGGCACGACACAGAGGATTACCCGTGAGCATCCACAGCCGCGGCGCAGAGACGGCGATCGTGTCTGCGCTGCAGCCCAGCGATCGTGCCGTTCTTCACTGCTACGGAGGCGACGGGGAGACAGCCAAGCACGCCCTGGCCAAGGGCAGCTATATCTCCTTTGCCGGAAACCTGACGTTCCCGCGCGCCGAGGAGCTCCGGTCCGTCGCCGCGCAGGTTCCGGCCGATCGCCTTCTCCTGGAATCTGATGCGCCGGTCCTGGCGCCCCAGCCGCGGCGGGGCCGCCGGAACGAGCCGGCGTACGTGCGAATGACGGCGGACGTCCTGGCGGACGTGCGCGGCATGACGCCTGAGGACCTGGCGGCGCGAGTCAGCGCCAACGCCGCGTCCGTTTTCGGGTGGGCACTATCGTGATCGGAGCGACAGGTTACCTGGCGCCGGTGGCCGACGATATCGCCCTGGTCGGAGAGAGACTCCGTGGCCTCTCGATGGGACATCACCCCCTGCTTGGCGACACTCTCGCCTACGTCTTTCAGACAACCGGCAAGCAGATCCGTCCCGCCCTCGTCATGCTGTCCGGGAAGCTGGGACGGTACGACCGAGATCGGCTCGTCACGCTCGCCGCGTCACTGGAAGTGATTCACACGGCGACACTGGTCCACGACGATTCGGTCGACGAGGCCCTGACCCGCCGCGGTCTGGCCACGATCAACGCGGTGTGGGACCCGACGGTTGCCATTCTCCTGGGAGACTTCCTCTTTGCCCAATCCGCGGCGCTCGCTTCAGAGCTCAACAGCGTCCGGATCATGGCGCTCCTCAGTCAAACGGTGATGGCAATGAGCAGTGGGGAGTTGCAGCAGTACGCGTCGTCGAAAGCGCGGCTCGTCGATGAAGACGATTACCTGCAACGTATTGCCGGCAAAACGGCCAGCCTCTTCGCGATGTGCTGCGAAGGAGCAGCTGTCGTCAGCGGCCAGAGCGAGACGCACATAGACGCACTCCGACGGTACGGCACGAATCTCGGCATGGCGTTTCAGATTGCCGACGACGTGCTGGACTTCGTGGGGGAAGAGAGCCGGCTCGGCAAACCCGCCGGGAATGACCTTCGCCATGGGACGATCACTCTGCCCGTCATTCTCTGGGCGCAGTCCCTGCCCGGTGGCGACCCTCTCCTCGCGGATCTGCAGACCGGCGAGAACCTCGAGACGGTGATCGCGGCGGTGCGCGCGTCGGGAGCGCCTGACGAGGGTCTCGCGCGGGCGGCGGAGTACGCCGATGAAGCGCGGCGCGCGCTTGACCTTTTTCCCGCCGGTGTCGCCAAAGACTCTCTTATCGACCTGGCGGATGTTGTCATCCGCCGCCGCAGCTGACACGAGAGATCGGGGCGCCCAAATCTCTGAACATTCAAAAAAGTCGCCTCGGCTGCCTCTCGACAACAGACGTGCGGTGTGCCACACTGTCTACCACGATGTCCTCTTCCCTCTTTCGCCGTGAGACGGCGCGTCATCTCCGCGAGTTGACCGGCCCCATTCTCGACCACTACCTCGCGGGCCGCATGAGTTGGCTGAGTGCCCACATGCGGCCGAACCCGGGCGACGTGCAGTCGACCCTCGACAAACTCGCGAGCGCGGTGGAGCTCAACGATCCGGCGATCTACCAGGAGTATGCTCGCAATTACGTGGATCACCTCCTGGAGGGTGGAGCGCCGCCGGTTGCCATTCTGGCCGCGAGTAGTCTCTTCGAAGATGCCGTGCTGAGTTGCGTGACCGACGATCAGCGGCCGCTGATCGCGGCCGTCCTGTCGCTCGTGGAACGTGAACGCGCGCAGCTCCTCTCCGACCGGGTCCGACAGGGATTGAGCGCGTAAGCCATGTAGGATGATGAGGCAGCCCGGCGCGCAGAGGGGGCCTTGTCTCGAATCTACTATGATGCGGATGTTGATCCTGGCCTGCTGTTGGCCCGGCGCATCGCGGTTATCGGATACGGTAGCCAGGGCCGAGCGCAAGCGCTGAATCTGCGTGACAGCGGCTGTGACGTCGTCATTGGGGCGAGGCCGGATGGTCGCGGCTGGTTGCAGGCGGCGAACGACGGATTCGATGTTCGGCCGGTCAAAGATGCCGCCGCCGGAGCGGCGCTGGTCGTATCGCTCGTACCGGAGCAGGATCAAGCGTCCGTGTACCGCGACGAGATTCGTCCCGTCATGGATCACGGCTCGATCCTCTTCTCGCACGGCTTTGCCTATCATTACGGGCAAGTGGTGCCGCCCCCCGACGTTGCCGTGCTGCTGGTTGCCCCCATTGGCCCTGGAAGTGCCGTGCGCAGGCAGTATGAACTGGGACGCGGCGTGCCGGCGGTGTTCGCCGTCGCCCACGACCCGGGGACCGATGCGGAAGGGCTGGCACTGGCCTATGCCTGTGCCATCGGCTCAACGCGCGCCGGCGTGATTCGCAGTACGTTCGCCGAGGAGACGGAGACCGACCTGTTTGGGGAGCAGGCTATCCTGTGCGGCGGCATCCCCTATCTCATGCGAGCCGGCTTTCAGACGCTGATCGACGCCGGGTATCAGCCTGAGCTGGCGTTCTTCGAGTGCATTCACCAGGTCAAACTGATCGTGGACCTCATCCACCGGGACGGCTTTGAGTACCTCTACCGGCACATTAGCGACACAGCCGAATTCGGAGCGCTGACGGCGGGCCCTCGGATCGTCGACGCAAGCACGAGGCAGAGCCTGCGAGCAGTTCTTGCCGACATCCAGGGCGGGGACTTCGCGCGGCGCTGGATCGCCGCCTACACGGAGGACGAGGACGACATGCTATCAGACGTCCGGCGAGACTTCGGCGAGATCGACGCCTTGGGAGGAGAGTTGCGGCGTCGGATGCACCTCGACGGCGACTAGCCCTCCCCGTCGAGGAGGCGGATAGCAGCGTCAAGATCCTCTGGTTTCATAGAGGACGCGTGTTCGGTTGTGGGAAAACTGCCGGCGTGGACATCATCCCGATACCGGGTCAAAGCGTCGACGATCGTGTCGCCGAGTCGGGCATACTGACGAGCGTGGCGAGGCACGAAGTCGGAGTACAGACCGAGTAGATCGTGCCAGACCTGGACCTGCCCATCGGTTCCCGGGCCGGCCCCGATTCCGACCGTCGTGACATGCAGGCGCCGTGCAATCTCGGCAGCCAACTCCATCGGCACCAACTCCAGCACGACGGCAAAGACGCCCGCCTCCTCCAGGGCGAGAGCATCTGCGATAAGTCGGCGCGCATCCTCGGCGCGGCGTCCCTGCACACGCATACCGCTCAATTGATTGACCGACTGTGGAGTCAACCCGATGTGCCCCATGACGGGCACTCCCAGCTCGACCAGGCGCCGCACCGTCGGCACGATCTCCGCCCCTCCTTCCAGCTTGACGGCCTGGACTCCGGCTTCCTGCATGATGCGCTTGACGGACTGCTCGGCAACGTCGGGCGTCGTATACGTCATGAAGGGCAAATCGGCGATGACCAGGGCATTGGTACTCCCCCGCGTCACGGCCCGGGCATGGTGAATGATGTCGTCGAGGGTCACGGGAATCGTGGTGTCATAGCCCAGTACCACCATGCCGAGCGTATCGCCGACCAGGATCATGGGTATGCCGGCACGATCGACGAGCTGCGCCGAGGTGTAATCGTAGGCGGTGACCATAACCGGATGCTCACCGCGATTGGTCATGCGCTGGATATCTCGGATGGTGACACGCATCGTTTATCCGATCGTGATCTCTGCGTTGTCAATGAGCCGCGCCTTTCCAAGATAGACCGCAAGGGCGATGAGGACATCGCCCTGGAGAGACACGACGGGCTGCAGCGTCGCGGCGTCCACCACCGAGATGTAATCGATCCGGCCATCCGGCGCGTCACGCCGAATCACCTCCTCCATGCCGGCGACTAACCGAGCGACATCGCGCTCACCGGTCCCGATCATCGCCAGCGCGCAATCCAGCGCACGTTTCAGGGCAGGCGCTTCTGCCCGTTCTTCCGGTGTGAGGTAGGCGTTGCGCGAGCTGAGGGCGAGACCATCCGGCTCTCGCACTGTCGGCAGCACCCGGACGGACACCGGAAAGGCAAGGTCACGCACCATGCGGCGAAGAATGGCAGCTTGCTGCACGTCCTTCTGCCCGAGGTACAGCGTATCGGGTTGCACCATGTTGAGAAGCTTGGTGACGACAGTCGCGACCCCGCGGAAATGTCCCGGGCGCGACGCGCCGCAGAGATTCCCGGCCAGTGCCCCCGGTTCGACCCAGATGGCTTGCGCCCCCGCCCCGTCCGGATACATATCCGCCGCCGAGGGAAGAAACAGGAGATCGGTGCCTGCGGCATCGAGAACCGCGTGGTCGCGCTTCAGGTCACGCGGATAGGACGCCAGATCTTCTCCCGGCCCGAACTGGGTGGGGTTGACGAAGATACTGGCGACGACCATGTCGTTGTCCCGACGCGCCGCATCGAGGAGACTGCGGTGACCGGCGTGCAGATAGCCCATCGTCGGCACGAGCCCGATCGTCCGGCCGGCACACCGCTCGGCTCCCACGCGCCGCCGCAGCTCACTTACATCTTCGACAACGTCCATGCCCTACCCCAGGGCTCATGAATAAACGGCATCGCCGGGTCGTAGTGGCCGGCCCGAGTGCCGGCCCGCCTGTCGCCGACGTAGACCACACCGGGCTAGTCGCCACGCGGGGCGACCACCACGGGATAATGCACGAGCCCTATGCCCTACCCCTGGATCGCTTGAGCCCAAGCGGCATCTCACGATACCGTGAGGTCAATGTACGACGCCATAACCGACGTGGCGGGCATTGAAGTTGGTCAGGTACAGGATGTAGACAGCCTGACGGGCTGTACGGTGGTGCTGTGTCGGGGCGGCGCCGTGGTAGGAGTGGACGTGCGAGGATCCGCTCCCGGGACACGGGAGACCGACCTGTGCCGGCCGGCGACGCTGGTGGAGCGGGCACAGGCCATTCTGCTGACCGGGGGGAGCGCCTTTGGTCTCGACGCCGCCGGCGGCGTGGTGCGATACCTCTACGAGAACGGCCTCGGCTTCGACACGGGGATCATCAAGGTGCCGATCGTTCCCGGCGCCGTCATCTTCGACCTCGGGATCGGGAAGCCGGTCTGGCCCGACGGGGCCATGGGATACCGCGCGGCGTCGCAGGCCGCCGGGGGGCCGGTGGCACAGGGTTGTGTCGGTGCCGGCACCGGCGCGACGGTGGGCAAGCTGCAGGGCCTGGCGTGGGCGGTCAAGTCCGGCATCGGCACGGCCAGCGAGCGCATCGCCGACATCACCGTGGGGGCGATCGTCGCCGTCAATGCCATGGGAGATGTCCTGGCTTCGAACGGACAGGTACTCGCCGGGGGGCGGGGAAACGATACAGACGAGACGAAACCGCCGGCCATGAACACGACGATCGGGGTCGTCGCCACCGATGCGCAACTCGATCCGGAGCGCGCTCAGTACCTGGCAGTGTCCGGGCAGACGGGACTGGCGCGCACCATCCGGCCCGTCCACACGCTGTATGACGGCGACACACTGTTTGCCCTGGCTACCGGACGGGGGCCGGCCCCCGATCCCCTCCTGCTCGGTACAGCGGCTGCGCGTGCCGTCGAGCGTGCCGTGCGGGCCGCTGTCCTCAATGCGACGCCGCTGGGCGGCCTCCCGGCACTTGGGTAGCAACCCGTACATGAGGCGCTCCCGCCGCGCGGCGGGAGCGCCTTTCTTGTCATATCACGATTAGATCGCGGGTTTCCCGGTGTGCCGAGCGATGTTCGTGATCACCCAGATCCCGAGGGTGCCTTTCTTTTCCGGCTGAGTGAGCGTCACGTCGTACTCTTTGCCGCCATAGCTAACCGTGATCTTGAGCGGCGTCACGATCGGGACCGGAGCGACAAACCCGTACCGCGGCAAATTGCGCTCGAGGACCAGGACGGGATTCCCGTAGTACCGGTATGCCGGGTTCCTGGCCAGTAGCTGAGCCTGAATGGTTCCCGCGTGCGCATACACGTGCGGCACGAATCCAATGAAGGGCTGACCGGCCGGCAGCGGGGTCGCCGTGGTCGTATGACTACCGGCGGGATGCGGAGTCGGCGCCGCGAACGGATTCACCCCGGTGTGCTCGATGGCGACGATGAACCAGGCGTTGCCCGGGCCCTTCTTTACGAGCTGCGAGAGATACACGCTGTAGTGATGGCCGTGATAGAGGATCTCGACGGCAACAGGCTCGACCACGAAGATCTGGTGCTGGGTGAAGCCATAGGTGGGGAGGTTATGGCGAATCACCTCGACTGGATTGGTGTAGTACTGGTACGCCGGGTTGTGGTGATCCACCTGCTTCTGCAGGAAAGCCAGAGTGCTCGCCCGGTGCGGAATCGGACCAAGCAGCAGTTTGCGCTTCGTCGTCGGCGTTGGCGTGGTCCTGGGGCTGCGGCCGATCGGGGTCGCGGTAGCTCGGTGCGGACGGGGGCGCGCAGTCGGCTTTGGCGTCGCCGTCGGCTTCGGCGTGGCGGTCGCGGTCGGGCGAGCAACAGCCGCCTTGGGCGTCGGCGTCGCCGTGTGCGTTGCCCCCGTGCTGTGGCGGGTCGCGGTCGCCGTCGGCTTTGCGTGATGGGTCGCCGTCGGGGTCGGCTTCGGTCCGGACCGGTGCGACGACTTGTGGACCGACTTATGGCTCGCTTTGTGGTGGCTTGTTTTGTGGACCGACTTCTTCGTCGCGTGTTTGGTGTGCTTCTTGTGGCGCTTATGGTGCGTCGACGCCGCATGCTTGGGCTTTGGAGTGGGGGTGATGACAACCACCGTTGTCTGTGGCGTCGACGAGGGACGCGGCACCACCACTACCTTCTTTTCCGCCTGGGAGGGAGAGGAACCACACCCGGCCAGCGCTATGATCAGTAACCCCACTGGAATCCAACTCTTGAGTCTGCTCACCAGTCCTACCCCCCATTGCAATGCAACATGCTCTCATCACTATGTGCAATAAACATGCCTGCCAACGTCACGCTCAGGGATGGGGCACGTCGTTCGCAGGCGGCAGGAGAGCGGCCGCTCCGTCAGACCGGCCTGATGGTCACGATCATCCAGATCCCTTTGACACCCCGTACGCCTGGTTGCGCAACGTACACGTCGTACGTCGTGCCAAGGTAGCGGATGACGACCAACCGCAGAGGTCGGGCAGTGGTTGAGGAGACCGGCTTGGCCGGGGCGACGAGAGTGATGTATTGCGGTTCGAAGCCGTAGTCCGGCAGGTCGGTCGTCGCGACCCTGGTGGGATTGAAGTAGTAGTGGTATTTGGCGTTGGTATTCGCCAGATGCTGGGTGCGCGCGACGATAGTCGCCGGCCGGGCGATCGTGCCCGTGCGCAGGGTCGCCGGCGGTCGGATCGTGACGATCATCCAGATCCCCTTTGCGCCCTGCGTGGCGGGCTGGGCTAGAAACACGAAGTACGGGTGCTTCTGGTACAGGACTACCGCCTGGCGATCGCGCCGGGGAATAGAGGCAGGATACGGACGCGGTGGCGAAATGACATCAATCGGTGGCCGAAAGCCATACGCCGGGAGATCTCTCTTCACGACCTGCAGGGGATGCAGATAGAAAGCGTATTTCTTGCTGCCGGCCGTCGCTCCCGCCTGCACGGTATGGACCACCGCGACGGGATGGGTAATCATGCCGAGCACCAGACCCGGAACAGGTGTAATCGCGACGCCGGGCAGTGGAGTCACGCCCCCTTTGACGCGTGTTCCGTGACCACCCGATGTGGGAGTCTTGCCGCCCACCGTCGGGTTTGCCGTGGCGGTGGCTGCTCCGGGTGTTGCCGTCACGACGACCGTCGTGACCGACGTTGGACCCGGGGTCGCCGTAATGACAAGGGGAGTCGCCGTCGGGTGCGCGGACGCCGCCTTCATGAGACGAGGACCGAAGATGACCGCCAGGACGATGACAGCGAGGATGATGAGCAGAATGACCGGCAAGATCCACCGGTTCGGCGATCTCTGCTGAACAGTAGTCGACACGATGCCCCTCCCAGATCACAGAGATGTGCGGCGGTCCCCAGGCGCGGACCATCCCTCGCCGCAGGCTCACGGCGCCCGGGCCCCCGTTCGGCACACGAGTTCTGCAATAAGCGTGCCGATACTTAGAGGAGCTGAATAATTTCAATCCTATTGCCGAAGGGATCGCGACACTCAAAGCGCGTCGCGCCGTCAACCGGCACGCTCTCCTCGATGGCGACACCGGCCGCGCGTAAGCGCTCTCGCCATGCCTCGATGCCGTTCACCTGGTAGGCGAGATGCGCTTTCGTTGACGAGCGATCGACACCCCGCTCCGTCCCGATGTGAACCTGTCGATCACCCACCTGCAGCCAGAAGCCGCCTCGGCCGCGCAGTGACTCCGGCTTGGGTATCTCTGTCAGGTCCAGGAGATCACAATAGAACCGGCGGGCACGGTCCTCCTCTCCAACCGGCACAGTGATCTGTGCATGGTGTAGCCCAATGATGCGCGGCTTTTCAGGATTCATCAGACCCTCCTTCTATGACGAACCACCGTCCGGCGAACGGCAGGCACGATGGGATCGAGCGGGCAGAGGACATCACTGACCCGAAGCGGGCGACGGCCTCCCAGTGTCTACCATGGGATGGCGTTGGAGGTTCCGGTGCATCGACTCTTGTTCTCGCTCCTCTTCACCGCGGTGGCAGCGGCCGGTATCCCGCGTGTCGCCTCGGCAAGCGTTCCTGGGGCGCATAGCGCATCCACGTGCGTTGTCACGATCACTTCCACGCCGGTGGTAGGGAGTGACGCGCCGGACGCGGCCGCCAGCCTGGTACTGGGAAGCGGGAGCGTGTACATTGCACCGGCTGTCATCAAGGCCGGTCATGCCGCACCTCCGGACATCAATATGCTCGAGCGAGTAGCCGGGCGGGCAGCCTGCCGAAGCATCACGGTCAAATTTGCCCTGCTGCCGAGCTACCCCAAGCATTTCCGGACGGAGCAGCAGGCGGCGGACGGCCTGGCCGGCAACCTGGGGCTGTCCGGTGTGTTGATCCTGGTCACACGCAGCGGGCTCGCCGTGAGCTCCGACCTCCTGTCCGGGCGTGATGAGACCCGTCTCAAACAGCGCGCTCAGCCACTCTGCGCCGAGAGCTATGCCCGTTGCGCCGCGGTGGCCGCCCAGGCATCAATTCCGCTCGTGCTCGCAACAGAGGCGTCCGCCACCCGCAATGTCGAAATCTTCTGGGCGGTCGCCCTCGCCGTCTTCGGCGTCGTGATTGCCGCCCTCGTGCTTCTGGCGCGCCGCCGGCAAGCACGCATCCTGGCCACGTGGCACGCGGACGACGCCGCGGGATCGGCGTAGGGGAATCACTCCCAGCGGAAGAGGCGAACCGCCAGCAGGGGCATCAGGATCGCCCAGCCCGCCAGCAGTGCCAGATCGCTCCAGATGGGAGCGTTGCGGGCCGCGGAGCGCAGGACCTCGACCAGGACGTAGGCCGGCAGCACGCGAGCCGGAGGCTGGAGCCAGATCGGAAGATGATCCAGGGGCACATACAAGCCGCCGAGCAGCAGGAAGAAGAGAAAGAGGCCGTTGGCGAGACCGAGGGTGGCTTCAGCGCGGAGGGCGCCTGCCATGGAGAGGCCGATGCCGACGAAAGCGGCCGTTCCGAGCAGCAGGGCGAGTAGCGCCACGGGAACCGCACCACCCGGCCGCCAACCATAGAAGACCGCTGCGACCGCCGCCAGGAGCGCGATCTGCACGACTTCCAGCGCCAGCACTGCCAGCAACTTCCCGGTGATCAAGGCAGCACGGGGGAGAGGCGTGGCGCCCAATTGCTTGAGGACGCCATAGTACCGTTCGTAGGCGGTCGCGATTCCCAGACTGACCAGGGACGTCGAGATGATACTGAGCGTCACCGTCCCGGTCAGCAGAATGCCGATCACACGGCCGGCCGGCGGGAGCAGTCGCGCCGAAGAAAAGAACACGAGAAGCGCAAGGGGAATGATCAGCGTTACCAGCACGCTTTCACTCCGCCGCAGCGTGAGGAGCAACTCGGTTCGGGCCAGCGCGGCGATTTCTCTCACTCGGCGTCCCGCCGCTCTGTCAATTGCAGGTAGACGTCCTCCAGGGAGGCCGCGCCCACGCGCAGCTCCGTCAAACGCACACCGGCCCTCTGCGCTGCATGCGTGATCTCGGTCAGAAAAGCGGCCGTGTCGCGCGTCTCGACGATCCAGCCCGCGCCCTGCTCCCGTGCAGAGAGAGCGGAGGGGACTGCCGTCAGGAGGTCAGGCGAGAGCGGGGAATCGCCCCGGACGAAGACATCAGACCGGCCGCGCCGCGTCAGCTCGTGCGGCCGGCCGGCCGCGATGACGCGCCCGTGGTCGATGATGGAGACCTGATCGGACAGGCGCTCCGCTTCTTCCAGATAGTGCGTGGTGAGCACCACCGTGACACCCTGGCTGCGCAAATCCTCAATCAGCGTCCACACGGAGCGGCGGGCCTGCGGGTCCAGGCCCGCCGTGGGCTCATCCAGAAAGATCAGGCGCGGGCGATTCAGTAGAGCAAGCGCCAGGCGTAAGCGTTGCCTCTCGCCGCCCGACAGCCGCCGGTACCGCGTGCGCCGGACCTCCTCGAGTCCCAACACCCGTAAAAGCTCCGCGGCGGGACGCGCCTCACGGTAGAAGGTCGCGAAGAGAGTCAGCGCCTCCTCCGGCGTGATCGCGGGGTACAGTCCTCCATCCTGGAGCATGATCCCGACATGCTGCTTCAGCTCTCGCGCCTGCGTGCGCGGGTTCCGCCCCAGAACGCTGACCTTGCCGCCATCGGGAACGCGGAATCCTTCCAGAATCTCGATGGTCGTCGTCTTTCCCGCGCCGTTCGGACCCAGGAGTGCGAAGACCTCGCCGGACTGGACCTCAAAGGAGAGATCGTCAACCGCCGTCCGGTCGCCGTACCTCTTGACGAGATGTTCGACCTGGACTGCCGGCTGGGGGGAGCTGGGAGGAGAGGACTGGGTCTGCTGGTGCGAGGAGAGACTCACCACGTGAGCCTACTCGCTCCACCAGGGGGAGACGCCAACGGCTCGCCGCAACGGCAGGCGGCGGAACGACGTGCATGCAGAGGTACGTCAGGTCGGCAAAGAGGAGGCCGACCAGCGCGGCGTGGGACAAGGCGCTGAAGAGATCCACATGCGTCAGCACGACCGCCGCGCCCGCTCCCGCCTGCAGAACCACCAGGACCAGCGCCCCCCAGGCGCCCCACCGCAAGTCGGGCCGGCCGTGCAGACGTCGCGTCCAGACGACCAAGATGCCGATAGCGGCCACCAGGAGCAGCGCCGCCGCCCGATGCAGCAGATTGATGACCACGAGATCGGACAGTGCAGGCATCGTGGGCGAGCAAAGCGGCCAGCCGCGGCAGACATCGTCGGCATTGACGTGCCGCGTCAGCGCCCCCAGATAGACAACCACGTAGCTATACACGGTCAGGCCCCAGACGTACGGGGCGTACCCCGCCGGCAACGAGAGGGCCCGCAGCCTTTCGGCCCCATCCGCCTCAAAGACTGCCGCCGTGGCCAGCAGGACGCTGGCAAAGGCGATCAGCGAGACGCCGAAGTGGAGAGCGAGTACGGCGGCCAGCTGCGGGGCCATGACGGCCCACGCCCCCAGGCCCGCTTGCAGAAAGAGGAAGAGCACCATGACCGCGGCCAGCAGCCGGATATCGCGCCTCCGGTAGCTGACGACGGCGGCGATCGCGAAGCAGATGATGAGAAGAGACTCGACGCCCACCACCGCGCGGTGGCTGAATTCGATCGCCGTGGAGACCGCCATCTGGGGAATCAGACGGCCATGGCAAAGCGGCCACGACCGTCCGCAGCCGTGCTCGGAGCCGGTGTTGGTGACCGTGGCCCCCATGACCAGCACCAGGAACATCCCTGCCGTCGCGGCAACGCCCAGTACCCTCGTCACGCGTTGCATTGCGTCCCATGATCCTGTGCCGCGTGCCGGGCTGTCCACTATTCGATGTCCGCGCTGGACTCGAGGGGCGGCCTGGCCTCGGCAATGACCGCGCTCCCACCGGTCACCCGCAGCTTCACGGTGAACTCCTCGTTGACTTGCATCTTCGGCGCCCGTCCCAGGACATCGTAGCGCGCGCCGATCAGCGGGCCGTCCGCCTCCAGCGTAAAGCTGGGCACCACATGGAGCCCGGCGGCGTGCTCCGTCCGCAGCCGGCGGCCATCGGCGATATAGACCGGTGTGGCGCCGGGGAGACTGAGCGCGCGGATGGCGGCGGTATCTCCGTGCAGTTCGGCCCGCAGCATCGCACTGATCGTCCGGAAGACGGCGCGGCAGATGGTGTCGGGATGGGACGGCACGGTGCTGGTCCACGAACAGACCGGATCGCTCTGGGTCGGCTGGACTCCGGAAAGGCAGCCGCCGAGCAGGAGCGGCAAGGTAAGGAGCAGGGAGCGGATCACGCAGCAGGCGGTTCTATCGGCGGGGTCAGCGCTTTCTGGTCGATGTCACGCCGCATCAACTGTGTCAGGGTCTCCACGGGCATGCTGCCCAGATCCTGTCCCCCTCGGATACGGACGGAAACGGAATCGGTCTCTACCTCGCGGTTGCCGACGACGAGCGTGTAGGGGATCTTCTGGAGCTGCGCTTCACGGATCTTCAGCTGCAGGCGTTCGCTGCGGTCGTCGACCTCGGCCCGGATGCCGGTGTCGGCCAGGCGTTGGGCCAGATGCCGCGCGTACTCCTGATGGCGATCGGCGATGGGCAGGATCATCGCCTGGACGGGCGACAGCCAGGTGGGGAAGGCACCACCGAAGTGCTCGATGAGGATGCCGAGGAACCGTTCGGTGGTCCCGGTCACGGCGCGGTGGATGACGACCGGCGTGTGCGGCTGACCATCCTCGCCGATATACTCGCAGTTCAAACGGGCGGGTTGGATGAAGTCGATCTGGATGGTGGACAGCTGCCACTCCCGTCCCAGGGCGTCCTTCGCCATGAAATCGGCTTTGGGACCGTAGAATGCCGCCTCGCCAAGCACGGGCTCGTACTCGATGCCGAGCGCGTCCAGCGAGGAGCGCAGCGCCTCCTCGGCACGATTCCACTTCTCTTCGTCGGCGACGAACTTATCGGTGTCATGAGGATCGCGCAGGGAGAGCTGGACGCGGTAATCGGAGAGACCGTAGGTGGAGAGCACCTCGCGGATCAGCTCGATGGCGCGGGTGAACTCCTCCTGAATCTGATCCTCCGTGCAGAAGATATGACAGTCGTCCTGAGTGAGAGCGCGCACGCGCGTCAAGCCGGCCAGCTCCCCCGACCGCTCGTAGCGGTACAGCGTGGAGAACTCGGCGTAGCGCAGCGGAAGATCGCGGTAGCTGTGGTACTGCGTGTTGTAGAGGGTCATGTGACTCGGACAGTTCATGGGCTTGAGCATGTACACTTCGCTCTCGCCCTCACCCTGCATCACCGGAAACATGACATCCGAATAATGCGCCAGATGTCCCGACTTCACATACAGCTCGCGCTTGACGAGGTTGCCCGTCCACACATGCTGATAGCCGTAGCGCGTCTGGGTGTCACGCACGTACGACTCCATGACATGGCGGAGCATCTCCCCGCGCGGCAAAAAGAGCGGGATGCCGGAGCCGATGTCGGGGCTGAAGGTAAAGAGGCCGAGCTCACGCCCCAGCTTCCGATGGTCACGTTCCCGCGCCATCTCCAGCCGCTGCAGGTGTTCCTCCAGTTCCTCCTCGGTCGGAAACATGGTGCCGTAGATGCGCTGCAGCATCGGGTTTTTCTCACTGCCGCGCCAGTACGCGCCGGCGACGCTCATCAGCTTGAAAGGCCAGAGCTCACCGGTGCTCGCCACATGCGGTCCCCGGCAGAGGTCGACAAAGTCGCCATGCTGGTAGACGGAGAGCGACCCATCGCCGAATTCGTTGATCAACTCCAGCTTGTAGGGCTGGTCGGAGAAAAGATTTTCCGCTTCCTCCTTCGTGACCGGCCGGCGCTCGAAGCGCTTGTCGGCGGCGATGCTCTCCCGCATGCGCCCCTCGATCGCGTCTAGGTCGTCCGGTGTCAGCGGACGCGGCAGCTCGAAGTCGTAGTAGAACCCATTCTCGATGGGGGGACCGATGCCGAGCCTGGCCTCCGGGAAAAGGTCGGTGACGGCCTCCGCCATGACGTGCGCTCCGGAGTGCCGCATGCGCTCGACAGGTGTCATCTCTTTTTCGACCACGTCGACGTTGGTGTCTTCGGGCATGGAAATCCTCGGTCTGGTCTATAACATGGTATCCGCTTGCCCCCAACCCTTCAGTGAACGACGATTGGTGCGGGCAGAACACGCGGGTTCCCGCCGGCGAGGAAGGACCATATGCAAGAACCTGAGGGTCTGGGTGACATGGATGCGGCGCGGCTCGACGCCGAGGCAGAGTTTGCCCGTGAGGACACGCGTGTTGCGGACACACCCGGGTCGCCCACCTGGCCGGTGGAGCGATCGTCCGGTCCGGCGATCCCGCCCGTCGGACTGAATTGGCTCACCGTCGCCCAGCGGCTACGGGCGGACGCCGACATCCTGCGTCACGAGGGGCAGATCGTGGTGGCGGGAGAATACTTCCCCGCCGCCGGTTTCTACATCGATCCCGCGACGTTCCGCGCCCAGCACGTCGACGTCGGCGATATCGCGCTGCGCCACGGCTACTTCCTGGGTGATCTCTCCGCTCGCGAGTTCCGCGAGTGGTTCGAGTTGTCACGGGAGTGGGGCCGAGGCGGCCGGGTCGTGGTGAAACGAGAATCGGCGCCAATCGATGGCCTCTTCCTGGATGAGACGGCGGCGCAGCGAGCCAAGTCAGCCATCCTGCAGGGCGCGGTCGGGGCCGGCATCCGTCTCGAGCCGGGACCGGGGGGCATCCTCCTGCGGGTCGCGCGGTCGGTCCGCCCGGGTCAGGCGGCCACCCTCATTGCCGCCAACGGGGGAGCAGTGGTCGCGATCGCCGGTCAGCAAGTGGAGACGGGTCCGCCGACCACGGCGCCATCCTTGCCGGCGGCGGAAGGCGACAGCTGGCGACCCGGCACCGGCGCCGCGAGCGACAGCGAGGCGCCCTCCGAGCGCATCGGCAGCTCCGACGAGTTCCCGCCCCCACCAACCGGATAGCCGGTCCCCCATCACCGTCCGGTACCATGGTGGAAATCGGAGGTGATTTATGCGTACCCGCATCGCGGCCCTCTACATCCACGGAGACCGCAGCAGCCGGCCGGAGGATGCGGGACCAACCCCCATGCTCGCCATGCCGAGGCTGGATGTCGTCGAGGGGCGCGGGATCCGGCAGGATCGGCGCTATTTCCGGACGTGGCAGGCGGGACGCGAGCGGAAGCGCCAGGTCAGCCTTATCGACGAAGGCACCATCGGCCGGCACGAAGCGGTGTTCGGATCAATCGAGCGGAATCTCATCAAGTCGCAGGTCATCCTGGACGGGGATATTCACCTCCCGGACCTATCCGGGGTGCGCCTGCGATGTGAGGGCGGGGCAGAGCTGGAAATCACCGTGGAGCGCAGACCGTGCTTCGCCATGGACTTCATCGTCCCAGGCCTGCGGGACGCGATGCAGAACGGCGAGCAAGGAGCCCTGGCCCGCGTCGTTCACGGCGGTGAACTGTGGGTGGGCCAGACGGTGGATATCCTCATCGAGTCCGGCGCAGGACACGCCGCATCGTAGATGAGGTACCGGGCGATCGGCGCCCGTGGGTGGCAGCGGATTCCGGTTTCTCTGCGCCGCCGGATCGTTCACTGGCTGATGCCCACGTATACCGTCGGTGTCGCCGCGGTCGTCTTGAACGACCGCTCCGAGATTTTGCTGCTCCGGCACCGCTTTCGCGAGAGCACCGATTGGGAGCTACCCGGCGGCTTCGTCGGCGCCAGCGAATCGCCGGAGGACGCCCTGCGGCGAGAGATGCGTGAGGAGACGGGCCTCGACGTGCGAATAGACTGCCTGGCGGCGACGCGCATCGCGCAGTGGAAACACCTGGATATTTGCTTTCGGTGCAGTGTGGTAGGGGGTACGCTGCGTCTCGATCGCGGCGAGGTCACGGACGGCGCGTTCTTCCCGGTGAGCGCGCTCCCCCAACTCGATCGCCGGCAGCGTGAGGCGATTGAGAGTGTCCTGCAGGCCTGAAATCAGCCTGTAGAGTGTGGCATGGCGGCAACGGCTATCCGGGACCTGACCGATGCGAGGGACTTCGCGCAGGCAGAAGACCTGCAGGACGTCGTCTGGAGCTTCGATCCACGGGGCATTGTGCCGGCGCATGTGCTGTACGTCGCGGCCAATGACGGCGGCATCGTGCTCGGTGCGTACGAGGGCGATAAGCTGGCCGGCTTCTGTCTCGGGTTCCTTGGCAGGTACCAGGACCAGTTATGTCATGTGTCTCACCTGCTGGCGGTTCATCCGGACCACCGCGGCCAGGGTATCGGCACCGCGCTCAAGCAGGCCCAGCGCGACAGGGCCCTGTCGCAGGGGCTCGACCTCATGATCTGGACGTTCGATCCGCTGCAGCGCCGCAATGCGTACCTCAACCTTCACGTGCTGCGGGCAGAAGCGCGGACCTACCGTGTCAACCTGTACGGCGATCTGAACGACAGCCTCAATGCCGGACTACCCACCGACCGGCTCATCGCTGAGTGGCATCTTGCTGCACCGTCCGGACGCCGGAAACGGCAGCCGGTCCCTCTCCTGGCGCCGGATCTCACCCTCGACACGGCGGCACTCACCGCCGCCACCGTCTCGATCGCGATTCCCGGCGACATCGGCCGCGAGAAGAGGGAAGATCCCAGCGGTGCGCATCGCTGGCGCATGGCCCAGCGCGAGGCGTTCGAGCGGGCCCTGAGCGCCGGATTCGTGGCGCATGATGTGATTGACGGGGCCTACGTCCTGGACAAGGAGCAGGGATGAAGATCGACTCGATTGAGCTACGCCAGATCTCTCTGCCGCTGCTGTCGCCGTTCACGACGAGCTTCGGGACGGAAACGGAGCGCGACGCACTCATCGTCACGATCCGCGGCGAGGGTCGCGAGGGCTGCGGCGAGTGTGTGGCCAGTCTCGGCCCGTGGTACTCGGGGGAGACGCTGGAGACCTGCCGCCACATCATGGCGGACTTTCTCATGCCGCTCCTGCTGGAGGCAGATCTGGCCCACCCGTCCGACGTGTGGGAGCTCTTTGCACCCATTCGTGGGAACCGGATGGCCAAGGCGGCACTCGAGATGGCGGCCTGGGACTGGATGGCGCGACTCCGGGACATGTCGCTGCGCGATCTCCTGGGGGGGACGCGTGACCGCGTGCCGGTCGGGGTGAGTGTCGGCATCCAGGAGACGCCCGGCCGGCTGGTCGAGGTCGTCGGACAGTATCTGGATCAGGGATACGGGCGGATCAAGGTCAAGATCGCGCCGGGCCATGACGTGCGCGACGTGCAGGCGGTGCGCGCCGCCTACCCCGATATCCTGTTACAGGCCGACGCCAACTCCGCGTATACCCTCGCCGCTGCTCCGATCTTTGAGGCCATGGACGGCGAGAATCTCCTGCTGATCGAGCAGCCGCTCGGTCCGGACGACATCGTCGATCACGCCGCCCTGCAGCGGCAGCTGGCGACGGCCATCTGCCTCGACGAGAGCATCCATTCCCCGGACGACGCGCGCCACGCGCTCGACCTCGGCAGCTGCCGGATCATCAATATCAAGCCGGGCCGTGTGGGTGGACACATGCAGAGCATGGCCATCGAGCGACTCTGCCGGGACCGCGGCGCACCGGTCTGGTGCGGCGGCATGCTGGAAACCAACATCGGCCGCGCCCACAACGTGGCGCTGGCCAGCCTCCCCGGCTTCACACTCCCCGGCGATATCTCCGCCAGCGCCCGCTACTTCGAGCACGACATCGCCGGTCCGGATTTTGTCCTCAACGACGACAGCACGCTGAGTGTGCCGCCCGGACCCGGCATTGGCGTGAACCCGATCCCCGAGGCGATGGAAGCAGCAACGCAAGGTGTCGAGACATACCGGCGGCACGGCGCTCAGTGCTAATGTCATCTGGGCTTCCGGCACCTGAGCTGTCAGGGAGCGCACGTCAAGTTGGCACTGCCCTTACCCGCGTCAATCAATTCTTATCCGGCCGGCATCGGGAGTCGTCTCGATTCGGCCGCCGGACTACGACGAGAGTTCAGCCCGGCGTGACCACCAGGCCTCGGCGGCGGTCATTGCGCTCTCGGCCTCGCGGATGCCGCCGCCCACGAGTCCTGCGGTGGCAGCCCAGTGCAAGGGTATAAGGGCAAGAGCCCCGGGGAGCCAACGGCGCTCGTCGCGAGTCAGCGGTTCCGGAGCCGTGCCTTCGTAGGCGTCGAGCAGTCGCCGCGGCTCGAGCAATTCGCCGCACTGCGCGACGTGGTGCAGGCTGGCCGCGACGTCGTACATCCGCTCCCTGACCCTCGCGAAATCCAGGTCGAAGGTGGCCCATGAGCCGTCTGACAGTGCTCCCACGTTGCCCAATTTGTAGTCCCCATGAATCGGAGTGCATGGCAGCTCGACCTCCTTCCGGAGCTTGGAGAGCTCGCCCGTCAGTCGGCGCATCCGATGCACGACCGGCTCGCTGCGGGGTCCGAGTCTGCGGCGTGTGAAGCCGACCGAGTAACGCAGTTGCCCGAAGGTTCTGTGGTCGTCGAGGGGTTCGGGCGGACTGGGCTCCCAGACTGCTTTGAGCGCAGTGTGAAGGCGTCCGAGCTCCTCGAAGAGGCGGAAGGAGGAGTCCTCGCCCGCCGGTAGCTGGACATGATCGATGAACTCCTCAATATCAGCCCAACGATCAGCGACCCTCAGGAGGTCGCCGCCGGAGATCGGAATCGGCCGAGCGACGCGGACTTGCGTCCCCTGGAGCCGCTCCCGCAGGCGCCGCAGTCCCACGACCCGCCCGCGGCGGACCCACGGCCTATGAACCCGTAGGACCACCGGCGGCTCAGCGTCTATCCGCACGTTGAGGTTGAACCCGCCGCCGATGTCTGCCCATCCGGCCCCGTGCGCGACGCGGTCGATCAGCGCCGAGACGGCCGGGTCATCTGGACCGGCTCTAGGTCCGAACCAGCGCGGCAAGGGAGGGGGAGAGGTCGAAGCTTCGATTCCGGTCATGGCAGTGGCCCGCCTGTAGGCAATCACAACTTGGGGCTCTCCCTCCTTCCCAATGATGTGGTCAGGCACATCCCCGGCACGGTGACGCGGCGCCGGCCGAGCTCGAGCTGCGGGACGGTCTATGGCGTCCGCAGCACGACAGAATCAGTGTCCAGGCCGACACCAAGAGCTCGCGTTATATTCCGCGCAACGCCATCTACCCGCTGCACCACGCCGGTACTCGGATCGAAGTCTCCTGCGGGGCCTACGTCATCGCCCCGGCCTTCCCCGCGGCCGCGGAGCTGCTCGTCCACCCGGGGGCGTTTAGGCCGCGCTCTCCTTGCGCTCGCGGTGACAGCTCGCGCAATACACCGGACGATCGCCGCGCGGCACGAAGTTCACGGTCGTCTGTCGCCCGCAACTCGCGCAGGTGATGGGGTGCTTGACGCGCTGCGGAGATCCCGACCGGTGCCGGGGGCGGCGGTCTTCCCCACCCGATTCCTGGCGCGGCGCCGGCTCCTCGCGGCTCGGCTCTGGTCCAAACCGCTCGCGGTCGATTTTCTGCCCCAGCTCACGCTCGATCGCCTGCCACTTGCGTCCTTCGGCCGGGGCGAGTAGTGTCACGGCGCTGCCGTGGCGCCCCATGCGGCCGGTCCGGCCCAGACGATGGGTGAGGGACTCCGCCGATTCCGGGACGTCGAAGTTGATGACCTGCTCGATGGAGAGGATATCGAGTCCCCGCGCCGCCACGTTGGTCGCGACAAGAATCGGCGGTCGCCCGCGCCGGAAGCCCCGCAAAACACGCTCCCGGTTGCCCTGGGTCATGTTCCCTTGCAGGGCGGCGACATCATAGCCGGCGTCGCGTAGTTGCCGCTCCAGTTTCTCGACGCCGAGTTTGGTGCGGGCAAAGATCACGACATTGCCGGCTCCCCGCTCGTCGAGAAGCATGCGCAGCGCATCCAGCTTGCGTCCGGAGGGCACCTCAATCACCGTGTGCTCCACGGTATCGGTTGGGCCGCGCTTGCCCTCTTCCACGTTGATGATCTCGGGATCGCGCAGACGCTTCTGAATGATCGCGTGGACCCATTCCGGCATGGTGGCCGAGAAAAGCGCCATCTGCGGCGCGTGCAGCATGCAGTCGAGAATGCGGTCGACGTCGGGACCGAAACCGGCATCCAGCATCTCGTCGGCCTCGTCGAGCACCAGCACACGTAGATCGCGCAGCGACAGGATGCCCCGATAGAGGTGATCCAGAATGCGGCCGGGCGTCCCGATGATGATCTGCGGGCTCGTGTTGAGCAGCTGAATCTGGTCGGACATGTCACGGCCGCCGTAAATCTGGGCAGCCCGCAATCCGGTGGGCTCGATCAGCTTGTCAACCACCCGGGCGACCTGGCCGGCCAGCTCACGCGTGGGCACCAGGATCAGCGCCTGGGCGCCGTCCTGCGCCGGGTCACAGCGGGTGATCAGCGGAATGCTGAAGGCAAGGGTCTTTCCCGATCCGGTGCGCGCCTGTCCGGCAACATCGCGGCCCTCCATCATGGGTGGAATGGCGGCAGCTTGAATCGGGGTGGGCTCGGTCACATCCATGCGGCGGAGCGTCTCCAGCAGCTGATGATCCAGGCCCATTTCGGCAAATGTCGTCACAGAGTGTCCTTTCATGCAGGGGGCATCCCGGGCCACATGCCTGATCGGAACACCCAAAAAAAGAGCCATCAAACCCTCGCGGTTTGATGGCCTCTCACGTTACTTGATTCGATTTCGCGGCCACGAGGCCTTCCATACGGATAAGTTTACCGGAAAACTCCGGTTTTTGGATAGGGGCAAATGACGGCGTCGTTCAAGGCCGGGTTATTGCGCGTGTCGGGAGCTATCCAACCGCAAGTTCAGTCGCATCGGTGTGCGCGACTTCAAGAAGCGTTTGGGCCAGAAGATCGGGATTATGACGGACAAGGGCACCCGCCGCGGTCAGGGGCCGGATGGCCAGCTGCGGCACGCGCTCGTAACAGCCGCCCAGATCGATCGCCACCGGTTCGGATCCCTCGGCCTTGTACCGCTCGTACAGATCACGCGGCAGCGACTCGTGATAGTTCAGGACGGCGGCATCCAGCACGTCTCCGCCGAGATAGCGCTGGATCTCGCGAATGAAGTCGCTGGCGGCAAAGCCATCGGTCTCGCCGGCCTTGGTCATCACATTGCAGACGTAGACACGCTTGCCCCGCGCGTCACGGATCGCCTCGGCGATGCCCGGGACCAGGAGGTTGGGGACGATGCTCGTGTACAGATCGCCCGGGCCCAGCACGATGAGATCGGCTCCGGCGATCGCGGCGAGGGCCTCGGGATTCGCATCCACATCGGACGGCTCCAGGTAGACCTCCTCGATAGCCGCGTCATGGTAGGCCTTGCGGACGTCAATGTCGGTCTCGCCATGGATCACGTGCCCATCGGAGAGGCGCGCACACAGGGTGGTGTCGGCGAGCGTCACCGGCAGCACCCGTCCGTGGATGTTCAGGATCTGCGCGGCGGCATCAATCGCCCGATCCTCGCCGCCGAGGATGTCGGTCAGCGCCGTGAGGAGCAGATTGCCGAAGGTGTGACCATTCAGGCCGTGTCCGCGATCGAAGCGGTACTCGAAGAGGCGCCGGAGCACATGGGCCTCGTCATCGGAGGCCAGCGCGACCAGGCAGCGGCGCACATCGCCGGGCGGCAGGAACCCGAATTCATCGCGGAGTCTGCCGGACGAGCCGCCGTTGTCCGACATGGAGACGATAGCGGTGATCTGGTCCGTATGGTGGCGGAGACCGGTGAGAACCGCGTAAATGCCGGTGCCGCCTCCCATGACGGCTACCTTCAGATCACTCCCCGCACCGTCTCGCACGCCTGCAGCCTCCCCCGCAGTGTACTCGCTTGCCGTTACTGTCGAAATGGGTCGAACCTCACCCTCCCACACCCGGCGTCACCACTCCCTCAAAAGTTGACGTAGTGTAGCAGTCTCGGGCTGATGCGTGGGGCCGTATGACATGCCTGACTAGAATGACCTGTTGGCCGCGGGGGCCGGCCGCGCGACGTGTCGATGAAGGATAAGCCTTCCTGCCCCGTCAGGAGTCGCTTCACGCTACCCATCGTTCTCCGCCGGTCGACACCGGAAATTCTGGACCGTCCCGGGCTGATGGCGGACCACCTCGACTCGAACCTGGCGGACATCCGACGGCTGAACCTCCTGCTCGGCGAACGCGCCATGGCGGTGCGCCTGGTGACCCGCCTGGCACGTCGCGGCGATTCTATCCTCGACGTCGGCACCGGCTCGGCCGACATTCCGCTGGCCGTTTACCGCCGATTGAGGCGGATGCGCCTTGAGCCCTCCATCACGGCATGCGACGTCTCACCGGAGATCCTGGAGGTCGCGCGCCGGCATGTGGGGACACACCCAATCGCGCTACAGCAAGGCGACGCGCGGTGCCTGCCGTATCACGACCACACGTTCGACGTCGTGCTCTGCTGTCTTGCGCTGCACCACTTCGAGCCGACCGAGGCACGACAGGTGCTCGCCGAATTGTGGCGCGTCTGCCGCCGCGCGGTCGTCGTGCTCGATTTAGAGAGAGGCCGCGCGGCATACGCCGGAACCTGGTTGGCGACACGCCTCCTCGCGCGCGATCCTGTCACTCGCCACGATGGCCCTCTCTCCGTTCTCCGTGCCTACACGCGGCCGGAACTGGCTGAATTGGCTCGCGCTGCCGGTATCCCCAACGCCGTTGTCATCCCTCAGCCGCTGTTTCGGATGGCCCTGGTCGCACAACGATGACGCGCTTCGATGTGGCGATCGCGGGAGCCGGTCCGGCGGGAGCGCTGACCGCCCTTCTCCTGGCGCGTCGGGGCCTGTCGGTGGCGCTGCTCGACCGCTCCCACTTTCCCCGCGCCAAGACGTGCGCGGAGTACCTGAGTCCCGGTGTTGCGGATGTCTTGAGCGGCGTTGGGCTCGCCCCTGTACTGGACGGCGCGCACCGCTTTCCCGGCATGGACATCATCGCCCCGCAGGCCGCCCTGTACCGGGTGCGCTATGCGGTCGAAGGTCATGGCCGCCCCGCCATGAGTCTGCCGCGCCGCATTCTGGACGCGCGTCTGGTGGCCGCGGCCTGTGGAGCCGGTGCGACGCTCATGGAAGGGGCCGTGGTGCGAGAACCTCTGTATCGCGACGGCCGGGTCGTGGGCGTCGCGGGGTCGAGAGGCGGCGACGATGTGACGATCGAGGCCGCGCTCACCGTCGTCGCAGACGGCGCCCGGTCCGTCATGACGCGGCGTCTGGGTCTGGCACGCCCTCCTCGTTGGCCGCGCCGATTGGGGCTGGTCGCCTATCACGAGGGGACGGTACCGTCCGGCGCAGGACAGATGATCGTCTTTCCCGGCGGATATTGCGGCGTCGCCCCGCTGCCCGATGGGCTACTCAACGTGGCGGCCGTGGTGCCGGCCGACAGCATGCGCCGGCGCGGGCTTTCCGCACAAGCCCTCCTGGACGCGACCATTGCATCGGTCCCCGCCTTGCGTGAGCTCCTGGCCGGCACGCGCCGCGTCGGAAACGTCCGCGGGCTCGTCCCGCTGGGCTCTCGGGCGTCCCGCCACAGTGTCGCCGGCGCCCTTCTGGTGGGAGATGCCGCAGGGTTCTTCGACCCTTTCACCGGGGAAGGCATTTATCGCGCGCTCCGCGGCGCAGAACTGGCGGCGGACGCGGCGGTCGCGGCTCTGGAGCGCGGCGACCTGTCCGAATCGCAACTGGGTGCGTATGACAGGATGAGGCGAGAGGCGTTCCGGCAGAAGGAGGTGGTGACGATGCTCGTGCAACTCTTCATCCGCTTTCCCTCACTGCTGGCGTACGCCTTGCCGCGCCTATCAACCCGGCCGAGCGGAGAGATTCTCTCCAATGTCCTGGGGGACGTCGTCCCGGCTCACGAGTTCCTCGCCCTGGTACCGCTATGGCAGGCGCTTCGGCCGTGAGCATCCACACCGAAAATCGCATCGAGATCGCGGCGCCGGCAACGATCATCTGGGACATCGCCGCCGCCGTCGAGCGATGGCCCGAGATTCTGCCTCACTACCGATACGTCCGCAGCGAGGGGACAGGGGAGGAGCGTATCGTGCACATGGGTGCATCGCGAAGTGGGATCCCGGTCCGGTGGTCGGCCAGACAGGAGCTGCATCCGGAGCGCAATGAGATTACCTACCATCACACTGCCGGCGTCACTCAGGGCATGGACGTCGTCTGGCACATCGTGCCCAGCGGCCGCGGCTGTACCGTCTCGATCGATCATGATCTGACGCCACGGCGTTGGTGGCTTCGCCCCGCGCCGGCGCGCTACATCGTGGGGACGCTCTTCGTCATGCACATCGCCGATCGGACGCTCGCCGGCGTCCGGCAGGAGGCGGAGGCCAGGGCAGCATGAGGCGCGCGGTTATCACCGGAATCGGAGCGGTTACGGCGATAGGAATCGGCGTCGAGGAGCTGTGGGCCGGCGTGCGGCGGGGGCAGTCGGCAATTCGCTTAATCTCACGATTTGACCCAACGCCATTTCGTTCCCATCTCGGCGCCGAGGTCGATGACTTCGACCCGATGGTCTACACGGATGCGCGCGCCCTCCGCCGGCTGGATCGCTTCGCTCAATTCGCGGTCGCGGCCGCCTCCCTCGCTCTCGACGACGCCGGTCTCGACCGGTCCCGAGTGAATCCGGCTCGGGCCGGCGTATCGCTCGGGTCGGCGTTGGGCGGGATCGCCTACGGGGAGGATTGCCATCGCGAGTACCTGGTGCACGGTGCCCGCTCGATCCCCACGGCCCTTGCCTTGTCCGTCTATGGCGGAGCCGGTGGAGCACAGATCGCCATAGAGTTCGGCCTACGCGGCCCGTCACTCGCCAACGCCAGCTCCTGTGCCTCGGGCGCGGTGGCGATCGGCGACGCCTTGCACGCCATTCGTGCCGGAGATGCTGATCTCATGCTGGCGGGTGGCTGTGAAGTCCCGCTGGCCCCTCTCACTTTCGGCGCGTTCTCCGTCATCAAAGCCATGTCTACCCACAATCACGACCCGGCCGGCGCGTGCCGCCCCTTTGATGCCGATCGGGACGGCTTTGTCATGGCGGAGGGTTCAGCCGTGCTGGTCGTGGAGGAGGAGGGCGCTGCCCAACGCCGCGGCGCCCGCATCTACGCGGAGCTCGCCGGCTTCGGCCGCAGCAATGACGCCTATCACATGACGGCTCCGCGACCCTCCGGTGATGATGCCGCCCGCGCGGTGTGCCTTGCCCTGCGCGATGCCGGAGTCGAGCCGGATGCGGTCGGCTACGTGAATGCCCATGCGACAGGCACTCCCCTTGGTGATGCCGCCGAGAGCCGGGCCTTGACCCATGTCCTCGGTTCTCGCGTGCCGGCGATACCGGTCAGCAGCACCAAAGCCCTGTACGGCCACGCGCTCGGTGCCTCCGGTGCCATCGAGGCCGCCATCACCGCACTCGCCCTGCACCACGGCATTCTTCCCGGCAGCGCCAACCTCAATCGCCGGGATCCTGATTGCTCCCTCACGATCTTGAGTGAAGAAGCCTCGGAGCACGTTGACGTGGCGCTCACCACATCCTTCGGCTTCGGCGGGATCAACGCCGCTCTGGTCCTACGGGCGGCGTCTTGATGCCGCGATAATCTCCGCCAAGCGCGCTATCCCTGGATCTATATCCTCCAGAGAGATGCCGCCAAAGCCGAGAAGGAGGGCCGGCCGATCCGGCGGCCGCTGGTAGAGCCCCGTCGCCGCGCGCACGGCAATGCCTGCCCGGGCGGCGTGCTCGACGATCGAGTCGGCGTCGAGGGCCGTGTTGAGTCGCACCAACAGGCTGAGCCCACCCTGGCTCGGCGCGGCTTCCGCTACATGCGGTAGGTAGCGCTGCAGGGCCGCGAGCAGGGCATCATGGCGAGCGCGGTAGACGCGGCGCATCTTCCGGATGTGACGCTCGTATTCCCCACTCTCCATAAAGGCAGCGAGCGCCGATTGCTCCATCATCGGTGTACCGCTGTCCCACACCGCCTTGGCGGCAACGAAAGGAGCGACCAATGGCGCCGGCAGGACAAGAAAGCCGAGGCGCAGCCCCGGCATCAGCGACTTGGAGAAGGTGCCGGCGTAGACGACGATCCCGGCGTCGTCAAGAGCTTGCAGGGCTTCAACAGGGCGTCCTTCATAGCGGAACTCGCTGTCATAGTCGTCCTCGACGATGATGGCCTGCTGGCGATACGCGACCTCCAGCAATTCCAGGCGGCGCCCCAACGGCAGCGTTGCGCCCGTCGGATACTGGTGCGAGGGGGTCACGTAGATGAGCCGGTGCGGACCGGCCGCGTCCACCTCACCCGGTTGGATCCCCTCAGCGTCCACGGGAATCGACGAAATAACCGCGCCTGCCGCTTCCAGGGCAAGGCGAGCGCTGGGATAGCCGGGGTCTTCCAGCGCGGCGCGGTCGCCCCCCTCCAGAGTGAGGAGAGCCAGAAGGTTGAGGCCCTGCTGGGTGCCGCTGACGATGACGACGCGCTCAGGATCAGCGGGGACCGCACGGTGCCGGCGCACGTGCTCAGCCACGGCCACACGCAATCCTCGGTGACCCCCGGGATCGGGAGGCGCGAAGAGCCTCTCATGCTCGGCTGAGGCGTGGCGCACGGCGGCGTCCCACGCGTCCCACGGAAATACATCGGCCGCCAGGCGATCCGGCTGGAAATCGTAACGAGCCGGAGGAGCGGGCGCCGGCGCCGTGGGGAGCCGCTTCGCCCAGCGAGAGAGCGGTGGCGAGAACGCCGGCTGAGCCGAGCGATCCGGCACGGTCGTCGCGACGAAGGTACCGGCGCCCCGGCGCCCTTCAAGATATCCCTCGGTCTGGAGCTGCTCGTAGGCGTCGGTGACCGTCTGCCGCGAGACGGTCAGGTCTTCCGCGAGCACACGTGTCGGGGGAAGTCTTTCCCCGGCCTGCAGCTTGCCCCCCAGGATCGCCTCTCGGATCCCGTCATAGACCTGCCGGTGCAGTGGGACGGGCGAGCCGGGATCGATCTGAAGGAAGTCGTTCACACCGCCGCGGGATCGCGCGCCGCCGCGCACATGGCGGCGAAGTAGCCGTGCAGGCGCGCATCGTTCGTCAACTCGGGGTGGAAGGAAGTGACCAGCAGATTGGCTTGCCTGGCCGCGACCACACGGCCATCGGGCAGCCGAGCCAGCACCTCGACCTCCGGCCCGACCTCCTCGATGAGGGGAGCGCGGATAAAGACAGCCGGCAGCGGCCGGTCGCCGACCGCGGGCATGTCGAGATCAGCCTCGAAGCTTTCACGCTGCCGGCCGAAGGCATTCCGCCGCACGGTCAAATCCATGCCGCCAATCGTCGGCTGATCCACCCCCGCGCCTTCCACGCGATCGGCCAGCAAGATCATCCCCGCGCACGTCCCGTAGACCGGGAATCCCTCGCGCACTGCCTGCTGCAGTGGGGCGAGCAGATCGAAACGGCGCAACAACTTGCCGATCGTCGTACTCTCACCACCCGGAATGATGAGGCCGGCGAGTGCGGCGAGCTCGCGCGGCCACTTGACGGAGACGGGCTCGACACCCGCCTCCGCCAGCATGCGGCTGTGCTCACGGACATCGCCCTGCAGGGCGAGGACACCGATGCGCATCATTACCAACCGCGCGTCGCCAGCAGCTCGCGCTCCGGGATCTGGCTGATTTCGAGCCCGCGCATCGCCTCACCCAGCCCCTTGCTGACCTCAGCCACCACGTCGGGATTCTCGTAGTGAGTGGTTGCCTCGACCACGGCCTTGGCGCGCACCGCCGGATTCTCGCTCTTGAAGATGCCGGAGCCGACAAAGATGCCGTCGGCGCCGAGCTGCATCATGAGGGCGGCGTCGGCCGGCGTGGCCACACCGCCCGCACAGAAGTTCACCACCGGCAGCTTGCCGTTTTCATGGACGTAGAGCACCAGCTCGTACGGCGCTCCCAGATCCTTCGCAGCGGTCATCAGCTGCTCACGGGAGAGACCGTGAATGCGGCGGATCTCATCGTTGACGGTCCGCATGTGACGAACGGCCTCGACGATGTTCCCGGAGCCGGCTTCCCCCTTGGTGCGGATCATGGCCGCGCCCTCGCCGATCCGGCGCAGCGCCTCGCCCAGGTTGCGCGCCCCACAGACGAACGGCACGGTGAAGTCCCACTTGTCGATGTGGAAGTTGTCGTCGGCCGGAGTCAGAACTTCGCTTTCATCGATATAGTCCACGCCGATCGCCTGGAGCACCTGCGCCTCCGCGAAGTGCCCGATCCGGCACTTCGCCATGACGGGAATGGTCACCGCGTTCATGATCTCCTCGACCAACAGCGGATCGCTCATCCGGGCCACGCCGCCATGGGCGCGAATGTCGGAGGGAACGCGCTCCAGCGCCATGACCGCCACCGCACCCGCTTCCTCGGCGATGCGTGCCTGGTCGGCGGTCACCACATCCATAATCACGCCGCCTTTGAGCATCTCGGCGTGTCCGCTTTTGACGCGGAAGGTTCCGGTCTCCATCGCACTCTCCTTCAGTCGGCCGTTCGGCCCGGTCGATAAATTGGCCTTGCCTTCAGGCCACATGCTCCTTATTTTACCAGACCAATTCTCCGGCGGCGAGCGATGACGCCGGACAAGATTGCATGGCATAGCGCACCGGCACCCGGGTGAGCCACCCCGGCCACGAGTGGCACATGCTCGACGGACCCATGGCGGTGTGACGGCCCCGAAGGGCGGTTCGTCGCTACGACGTGACCTGAAAAACCTCGATCGCGCCGCTCGTGCCGTTGGTGTGCAGAAACGGCGGAACAGACAGCGGCGTGATGTATGCCCGGAATTGCAGGTTCCCCTGCTGGATAGTGGTGAACGTGCTCTTCCCGTGCAGAGCTTCCTGTACCAGGCTGCCTCCACTCGTGATCAGCGGCTCACCGTGGGAGCGCAGTAGACGCCAGACGGGCGGCATGGTCGTGTTCTCGTAGACCCAGACCTGGGCAAAGCGTCCCTCACGCCGGAGACCCGGGGCCACAGACTGGAGACGGTTCTGCTCGTTGTGCTGGTACAGATTGAACGCGTTCAGGAAGGAGCCCTGGTTGGTATACGGCGCGTTGGGTAAGGTCAGCTGCGCTTGCAGCTGAGCCGCCGTGCTCTGGAGATGAGAGTCGAGCGGGGAGGCTTGACTTCCCTGCGCCAGGGTGACGGCCACAGCGACCGCCACGATGACGGCGGCAGCGGCCAGGACGATGAGCTGGAGTCGCGAGGTCATGGACGGATCAGTATAGCGACGAACAACCGGCAGGTGACGGCTGTGTACGATGGGGCGCATGGTGGCCACTTCATTCCGTGAGCTCGTCCTGACACGCCGTTCTGTCCGCATGTTTCGCCAGGATCCGGTGTCGCCCGACCTCATCGGCGACCTCCTGACAGCAGTGCAGTGGGCGCCGTCTCCGCACAACACACAACCCTGGCGCTTCACCATTCTTTCGGAGAGTGGCCGGCACCGCCTGGCGACGGCGATGGCGCTGGCGCTCGCGCGTGATCTGGAAGCCGGCGGCGTGCCCGGCCGCGAAATCGCGCGGCAGACGGGGCGCTCCCGGCTACGTATTGCCTCCGCGCCGGCCGCGCTCCTGTGCTCTCTCAGCGGCGATGGACTCCGTGAATACAGCGACGAGCGGCTGAGCGCTCTGGAATGGCAAATGGCCGTCCAGAGCGTGGGAGGCGCGTTGCAAACCCTCTTCCTGCTGGCGCACGAGCGGGGTCTGGGCACCTGCTGGATGGCGGCGCCGATGTACTGCCCGGACGACGTACGCTTGGCGCTCGACCTGCCCGCGGACGAGCATCCGCAGGCGCTGGTCCTGCTGGGCTTCCCGGACCAGCCGGGCAAGGTGCGCGCGCGCCGGCCCTTTGACGAGGTGGTGCGACACCGATGATTGCCGCGCTCTGCGGCGGCGTGGGCGGGGCCAAGCTGGTCCGCGGCCTCTATCGCTCCGTCCCGCCCGAGACGCTCAGCGTCATCGTCAACACGGCGGATGATGTCGAGATGTGGGGATTGCGGGTCAGTCCCGATCTGGACACTGTGATGTACACGCTGGCCGGACTGGCGCAGATTGGTGCCGGGTGGGGAATCGAGGGCGACACGTTCCAGGCCCTCGGGATGCTCCGGACGTACGGCGCGCCATCCTGGTTTCACGCGGGAGATCGTGACCTGGGGACGGACATCTACCGCACCTGGCGACTCGAGAGCGGCGCATCGCTGACGGCCGTGACCGACGAGATGCGCAAGGCGCTCGGGGTACGCGCCGCGATCATTCCCATGACCGACCAACCGGTCGCGACACGGCTGCATGCCGAGGAGGGCTGGATCGACTTCCAGGAGTACTTCGTGCATCGCCGCCATCAAGTGTCCGTCGACGGAATCCGATATGACGGCGCCGAGACGGCATCGCCAGCGAGCGGTATCATCCAGGTGCTGCAGGCTGCTGACGCCGTCGTCATCGTCAACTCGAATCCGGTGCTCAGCATCCTGCCGATCCTTGCCGTTCCCGATATTCGCGAAGCCCTACAACAGGCATCCGGGGCGCGCGTTGCCGTGAGTCCCATGATCGGCACGGGCTCCGTCGCGGGACCGGCGGGCGATCTGATGGGCCTGGTCGGGCAGGCGGCCACCTCGGCCGGCGTGGCTGCCCTCTATGCCGGACTCATCGACGGCATCGTCATTTCGGAGCGGGATTGCCGGCAGCGTGCCGCGATCGAAGCCCTCGGCATTGCGGTGCTGGTGACCGACACGCTGATGCGTGACGAGGCGGACAAAGACCGGCTGGCGCGGGAGACGCTCGACTTTGCCCGGTCCCTCCGATGATCAGCGCGGTGGTTCCTCTGAAGCGGCTGAGCGAGGCCAAGAGCCGCCTGGCGCCGTCCCTCGATCGTGCGGAGCGTGCCGAACTGGCCATGACCATGGTCCGGCGCGTGGTGGGAGCGGTGCGTGAATCGGGGGTGGTCGGCCGGCTTGCCCTGGTCACGCCTGAGCCGCATATTGCGCGGGGATTGGGCGCGGAGACACTGCCTGACGCGGGTGACCTCAACGCATCGCTGCAGACAGCCGTCGGTTGGGCGGCAGGCAGCGCCGGGCTTCTCATTCTGCCTGCCGACTTACCCCTCATCAGTCCCGCCGACGTCCGCGCCCTGATCGCCGCGCCCGGAATCGTCGTGGCCGAGACGCAAGACGGAGGTACCGGAGCGCTGCTGCTGCGGCCTCCCGACGCGTTCCCGCCGCACTTTGGCCCTGACAGCTTTGTGATCCACCGCCGTCTCGCTTTTGAACGGGGGCTGGATGTTAGTCAGGTCAGACTGACAGGCGTCTCTTTTGATCTCGACACGGTTGACGACCTGGGCAGGCTACAGACACTGCACCGGTAGATTACTCGTCCCACCGCAGCACGGCGCGCTCGACGACGCTCACCGCGAAGTACCCGGCGGCGCCGAGCGCAAACAAGGCGAGGAGGGCGACGAACATGAGAGGTATCTCGAAGTTCTGGCGTCCTTGCATAACGAGGTAACCCAGGCCCTGGTCGGCCGAGACGAACTCGCCCACCACCGCGCCGGTGACGGCGAGCGCGGCCGCTACTTTGAGGCCGGCGAAGATCGGACGAGCAGCCAGGGGTAGATAGATCCAGACCGCCAGAGCAAGCCCGCCGGCTCCAAAGACGCGCGCTGCATCCACCAGATCGCGGGGTACGCCGCGCACACCGTCGGCCGTGGTTGCCAGGATCGGGAAAAAGGCGATGAGGGCGCAGATCGTCACCTTGGGCTGCCACCCGAACCCCAGCCAGATGAGAAGCAAGGGAGCGACAGCGACAATCGGCATGGCCTGACTCCCGGCGAGGTACGGCGCCAGGGCGTCCTCCAGAACACGAAACCGCCCAAGCAGATACCCAAGCGGCACCGCGCATATGACGGCGATGACCCAGCCCAGCCCGGCTTCTTCGAATGTGGTCAAGAAGGCAGGGACAAACAGTCCGTCGCGGAGCGACTGAAGGAAGCTGAGCCAGACCGCGCCCGGCGGCGGCAGGATCTCGGGCGGAAGAGCGCGAGCGAGGACGAGCCAGACGGCCAGCAGAACGGCCGCTCCGACCACGAGAGACGCGAGGCGTGCCATGCCGGCGCGCACCCAGAGCGAACTGGCCTGCGGTGCGGGGGCCAGCCGGCGAGAGAGGGGGCGATTCACGCCCAATGCTAGTGGTCTGCTACCATCGCGAAATACACCGAGCCCGGCCTTGCAGCCGGGCTCAGATGTCTCAGTCTAGGTTGTGAATGCGTTCTAGACTAGCCGGTCCAGCAGAACTCGTCGGTCTCCGGCGTCCAGTCGATATCGTACGCGAGCATCGTTCCCCTCCTCAGGTTCCACGGTTGTTTCCCGCCGGCGCCCGTTTCCCTTCGGACCGCCTTTGGGTTCGACTCTTGCAGCCCATTCCCTGGGTAGGACTTTGGTCACCCCTGGGTCAGGACCTTGGTCACATACTAATAGGAGTCTTTAGTCCTGTCAAGAGTTAAATTAACCTGACGTGAAGGCAGGACGAGGTGGGGGTGCCGGGTGAGTGATCCCGCGGTCAATGATGTAGCCGACACCCCGGTGCCCAGCCGCGAGTTCCGGCTGTACGCATCGGCCGTCAGCGTGTCCGTCGTCGGCGATCGCGTCGCTCTCATTGCTCTCATCTTCTTGATCATCCGGCTGGGGCATGGCTTTGCCCCGGCTCTCGGGCTGTTCTATGTCGTCCGGGTGCTGCCGTCGCTGATCCTGGGTCTGCCGGTCGGCGCGCTGATCGATCGCGTCGATCGCGGGCGTGTGCTGGTCCTGTGTGATGTCGGCCGCTTTGTGTTGCTCATTCTCGTGCCGGCGCTCACCGCCCTCAGCCTCTGGCTCATCTACCCCATAGTGCTGGTCCTCTATGGGCTCACTCTCTTCTTTGACACGGCGGCGAACGCCGCGCTGCCGGACATCGTGCCGGAGGGCAGCCTGACGCACGCCAACTCCGTCCTGCGCGGTATCAATACGGCCGCCGACATCGCCTACGCGGCGGGCGGCATCATGGTCGCCGCCCTGCGCCCCGCCATCCCCTTCTACATAGATGCGGCGACCTTCCTATTTTCGGCGATGCTCGTGATTCAGATGCGCGTCCCGCGGGTGGCGGCCGCGAGCAGCGCGGACGGAATCGCTCGGCGCATCCGCGACGGTATCTCCTACCTGCTCTCCAATCCGTTTCTTCGCTGGAGCACGGTCACCATGACGCTGGCGCCGCTGGCCGGGGGCGCTGTCTTCGTCGTCGCCCCCATCTATGCCACGCGCACGCTCACGCAGGGACCTCTCCCGGGACCACTCGTCAGCGGCGCTTTCCGTTTTAGTGTGCTCGAGGTCAGCCTGGGGCTCGGCGCGCTGGCCGGGAGCTGGGCAACCAGCCGCCTGGTAAGACGGTTGCCCCGGGGGCGCCTCTTCGGTTTCGGCATCGTCGGTATGGGCCTGGCCTATCTCAGCTTCGCCGTCGTGCACTCCCTCTATGCGGCGATTCCTCTCATGGCCGTCAGCGGCTTCTTCAATAGCCTCTTCATCATCCCGGGGATGACGCTCGTCCAGTCCCTCACGCCAAGCGAGATGCGCGGCCGCGTCGTGGCGGGACGCGGCACGATCATTCAGACGTCTCTCGCCCTCGGATCGGCCATCGGGGGAGTTCTCCTGACCGTGGTCTCACCCACCCTCATGTGGCTGATCCTCGGCCTCACCGTCTGCGGTTCCAGCCTGGCGATCTGGCTCCATCCGCAGGTCAGGGGTCAACGCTAACCGGCGGCGGACTCCCGCACCAGACGCAGCAGGTCCGGATGTGTCTCCGGCGGCGTGTAAACGCCCTCGTCGATCAGCATTTGAATGAAGGCGCCGCAAACACGGGGGTCAAACTGACTTCCGATGCCGTCCTTGAGGCGCTGGACGGCATCCTCGACACTCATGCCCTTCCGATACACACGATCGTCCGTCATGGCGTCGAAGGAGTCGACCACGGTGATGATACGGGAGCCGAGAGGTATCTCCTCACCCTTGAGACCATCGGGATAACCCTTGCCGTCCCACCTCTCATGGTGATGACGCACGATGGTGGCGCTGGACCGGAAGGCCGAGTAGCTCCGCAGGATCTCCTCACCAATGACGGGATGCTCCTGCATCGCGACATACTCCTCATCGGTCAGGCGTCCGGTCTTGAGCAAGATGTCGTTGCTGATCCCAATCTTTCCAAGATCGTGCACCTGCGAGGCCAGCACAATATCGGAGATGTGTTCGGGAGTGAGTCCGAGCGAACGTGCCAGCCGGCGCGTCATGTCGGCAATGCGCTTGGAGTGCTCATAGGTACCGGTATCGCGATAGTCGATGCTTTCCGCCATCTTCAGCACAGCCTCAACGGTCTCACGCTGGAGACGCGCGACGGCCTGGAAGGAGCGCATGCTGAGCCAGATGGGAATCATGATCAGCAGAGACAGTACCGGCGAGAAGTGCCACAGCACCGCGAAGACAAGCCCGACGAAGCCGAGTGAGAGGTGTGGGGCGAACACGCTCAGGGCCATATCACGGAAAGCCCGCCATGGAGACTCGTTGCTGCTCAGGCTGATCGCTCCAACGATGACGAGAGCATCCACAGCGTGATACAGGATGCTCAGTGACAAGAAGGCCGGCAGCGCCAGCAACGGTGTCAAGCCCGACGACCACAGAAACTGTCCCCCGTGCAAGAGGTGGAAGGCAGTCCCGCCAGCCACGTTTGCCAGTAGTGTACCTCCTATGTTCACCACCACGGCACGTGCTTTGCGCTTACCTTGAATAAGGAGGCTGAGCTCACTAAGGGCCTTTCCGGCCGCAACGGCAAGGAGAGCGAAAGGGAGAGGGAGCGACACGATAGCAGCAACTTGCGCGGCCGTTCCCATGGCCACCTGGCTGGACGGCTGGTAATAGAGCAACTGCCGGCTGGCAATCATTGACAGGATCGCAAAGAACGCCGCGTAGAGGATCGTCGCGTTCGACCAGTGCGCGGAATCCACCTGATGGGCCGCAGCCGCCACCGCGAACCCGATCACCAGAAGCGTCGCCACCCCGATGGCGGCGATATATGCGTTCAGGAAAAGCTTGCGCTTCAAGGAGCCCTCCCCACCGCGCCTACACTACTACTATTCTGCGAGGTGGGCAATCCTTCTATCGTGCCTAGGGGCCGAAAGTCACGTACTTCTTCGGGCGGGAAATCTCCCTCCCTCGCCCCCTTCAGCAGTCCTTCAAGTGCTACACTGGCGTTTTCCTCCTGGCGCGCTCCAATGACGCCTCTCCGCACTGCCTCCTCGAACTCGTCGCGGTCCAGCACATAGGCGCGACCGTCGGGCGCGATCCAGACGTCGAGAAAGAGGTCGACGATGGGTTGCAATGTATCCGGGTCGTCTCCGGACCAGCCGATCGGCTCCGTGACGTCGGCATAGTACCCCATGAACGTGCCGTCCGGACGATAGATGCGGGCGACATCCCAGGGCTGGTCTCGGTGCAGGAACCAGACGGCCCGGTAGCCGGCGGCCAGCACCTCGCGGCCGTCGATGCGCAACGGCCGCGAGGGTTGCAACGTTGCTTCCAGGATGATCCACTCGGGTCCGGCGGCAAGAACATCTGCCGTGTACTCGGCGGGCGGGTGAGGGGGGCGGATATATCGGTAGGTGACGCGGCGCGTCACGAATGCCCGAACCCGGTCGCGATGATCGTCACCCGGACTTCTGACCCGAGACGCGGGTTGAGGGCGGCACCGAAGATGATGTTCGCCTCGGGGTGCGCGACCGACGCGACGGCACCGGCCGCTTCGTTGATCTCGTGCAGTCCCAGATCCGACGGCCCGGAGATGTTCAGCAGGATGCCGCGCGCGCCGTCGATGGGCGCTTCCAGCAGCGGGCTCTGTAACGCGCTCTCCACCGCTCGCAGCGCCCGGCCCTCTCCCGCCGCGCTCCCCATCGCCATCATGGCGGTGCCGGCTCCATGCATCACCGACCGGACGTCGGCGAAGTCCAGGTTGATCACCCCCGGGGTGAGAATCAGGTCCGCGACCCCCTGAATGCCGTGGTGGAGAGTCTCGTCGGCGAGCCGAAATGCCTCGCGAATGCCCAGACGCTCGCCTGCGGCGAGCAGTCGGTCATTCGCAATGACGATCGTGGCATCAAGTAAAGGACGTAGCCGGTCCAGAGCCTCCGCCGCGGCCGCTCGTCGCCGCGTCCCTTCGAACGAGAAAGGCATGGTCACCACGCCGACCGTCAGGGCGCCCGTCGTGCGGGCGATATCGGCAACGATCGGCGCCGCGCCGGACCCGGTGCCGCCACCAAGGCCCGCCGTAATGAAGATCATGTCGGCGCCGTGGAACGCCTCGTATAGAGCATCCGCCGCCGACTCCGCCGCCTTTTCCCCGGCACGCGTGTCGCCGCCGGTCCCGAGTCCCCGCGTCACGCGCTCTCCAATCTGGACGCGTTTGCGGGCCAGCGTGCGGTCGAGCGACTGTACATCGCTGTTCACGGCGATAAAGTCGATGCCCTGCACGTTCGACTCGATCATGCGGTCAATCGTATTGTTCCCGGCGCCACCCAGGCCCACGACCTTGATCTCGGTGAACCCTTTGGCCATGGCTTCCGTCTCGGGCGCGAGAATCTGCGGAATGACGGGGCGTTCGCGGTGGCCGTCGGCCAGACGATCCGGATCGAAGCCTTTCCTAGACACGGGCGAGCACCTCCTGCGCCAGCGATCGATAGATGTCGGCCGCCCGCTGCGATCCCACTAACTCGAACAAAGGAATACCCGCGGATGCCGCTTCCAGAATCTTGGAATTGGTTCCCACGCTGGTGTCGAAGACCAGCGCCCCCCAGTTTTCGCGCAGGTACTTGGCGACCGTCTGCTCTTCTCTGAGTCGCCGGTCAAACTTGCTGAGGAGAATGCCAAGAATGCGCAAATTAGGATTAATGTACAAGATTTCGTCGATGCTGTCCTGAAGCATTTGCAGCCCTTGCAAGGAGAAAAATCTGGCTTCGGTGGGGACGAGCACCAACTGAGCCGCGACCAGCGAGTTGATGGTCAACAGGCCCAGCGCGGGAGGCGTGTCGATAAGGACGAAGTCGTAGCGATCCGCGACGGCGGCAAGCTGGTCGCGCAGACGAAACTCTCTCCCCAGCTTGTTCATCAGCGCCGCTTCCGCCGTGGCCAGCGACACGGAGGCCGGAACCAGATCGAGCCGCGCCTCGCCCGACGCATAGATCGGCACGATGGGGAGAGGAATCTTGCGATCGAGGAGGGCATCGGCCACCGTCGTGTCCATTCCGGAACGTGAGCCGAAGCTCGCCGACAGGTTCCCCTGTGGGTCCATGTCGATCACCAGGACACGGTGCCCGAGGTGATACAGCGTGGCCCCAAGGTTGGTGGTCGTGGCGGTCTTCCCGACCCCACCCTTCTGGTTGGCGATTGAGATAGTACGTGCAGGCATAAGAAGAAGAAAGGAGGGGTAAGCCGCCCGGTAGCAGCCTGCGGTATTGTACGTACATGTCGGGCGCGCGGCAAGCCGCGCTACAATGCTGCAGTAGACGGAAGGAGAGCCCGTTGTCCCTTTTGAGCCGATTCTTTGCCATCTTCGGCGCCAAAATGAACAAGGCGCTGGACCGAGTAGAGAATCCCGCTGAAACTCTGGACTACTCGTACGAGAAGCAGCTGACCCTCCTCAAGGACGTGCGCAGGGGGCTAGCCGAAATCGCCACGTCCAAGCAGCGTCTGCGCATGCAGGTAGAGAAGCTGCGCCAGCAAGAAGCCAAATTGTCGTCCCAGGCACAGCAGGCAGTGCTGCAGGGCAACGATCAGCTGGCGCGGATGGCGCTGCAGCGCCGCGAGGCGCTGACGCCGCAGATCAGCAGCATGGAGCAGCAGATCCAGCAACTGGACACGCAGCAAGAGAACCTGGCGGAGCGGTCGCAGCAGTTGCAGGCGCAGATCGAGAGATTCCGTGCCGAGAAGGAAGCGCTTAAAGCACGCTATGCGGCAGGTAAGGCCCAGGTGCGCATTAGCGAGTCGTTTACCGGCATCTCGACCGAGATGAATAATCTCGGCGCGTCGCTGCAGCGGGCGCAGGACCGCATCGAGCAGATGGAAGCCCGTGCCGGCGCGCTGGATGAGCTCGTCACGACGGGCGCGCTGGAGGACGTGACGCAGCAGCTGAGCGGCGAGGACGATATTGACCGCCAGCTGCGCCTCAGTGGAGGGACGTCAGGCGACGCCATCGACCAGCAACTGGCCGCTCTTAAGGCCCAACTCGGCAAGGGCGATCAGAACCAGTTGCCGCCCGCCTAAGCAGCGCAAATCGGGGCTCGGAACCCGTCCTCGTCCGCCACGGCGACGGCATTGCCACCGGCATACTTGGCTTGATACATGGCCTGATCGGCGCGGGTAAAGAGATCGGTGCCGGCATCGCCGGCGCGGTGATGCGCCACCCCCACCGAGACGGTGATCATCTC
>JAJPIP010000034.1 GCA_021324655.1 Pseudomonadota bacterium | reverse complement strand
GAGTACTTCGCGGCGCTGGAACGTCATGCGCGCGCCGGGACCCTCGATTCCTTCGGCTATGAGGAGGCGGTACCCGGCGATCTCCCGATCGACGACGCCTTCTATCGGCGCTTCCACGAGCGCAACACGAGGGCGGCGGCAGAAACCTACACCGGACGCAGCTGATATATCGTCGCGGGGAAGCCGCGGACCATCACCGGCAGCCGGCGCTCCATCGCCCACCCGCCCTGCCCGACGGCCCACGCCATCGCCGCGCGATCTCCCGCGAGCAGGACCGCGCGCCCCGCCGCATCCAGAACCCGCCGCCACTCCGTCAACAGAGCCGGATAGAGGGCACGGATCTCCCCCGGCGTGCCGATCTGTTTCCCGAAGGGCAGGTTGCAGACGACGGCCGAGACCGAGCCGGCGTCGAGCGGGAGGCGACGCGCGTCCCACTGCCGGATCTCGATCGGCTTGAAGCGCGGTCCGATGTTGCGGCGCGTCACGTCCACCGCCGCCGGATCGACGTCCCCGCCCAGCAGCAATCGGTAGCGGCCGACCTCGCCGCGCTCAATCACGATCGTGCCCGAGCCGCACATGGGATCGAGGAAGACATCCTCCGGCACCGGACGTGAGAGAGAGACCATGGCATAGGCGACAGTGGGTTTGAGGGAGGCCGGGAGGGTGACACGCTCGCCGATGCGCTGCCGCATGGTGATATCGGAGAGGCGCAGACCGACAATGAGGTCCCCGCCGACCAGGTGCACCCAGAACTCGAACTGGGCATCATCCTCGACCAGGCGCCAGGTCGGAAACGTCTCCCCGAGCGCGCGCTCCACCGCTCGCTGCACGTCGACTCGCCGGTAGCTGTACTTTCCGGCGACGCGAGCGATGACTCGATAGGTCACGCGCCGCGCCTTGCGCACCCGCAGCGGCGAGGCGGCCGTCAAGGCGGAGGAGAGCACCGGAGACCCGGTGATCGCCGCCCGAATGGCGGCCAGACCCTTGCGATCCGGCGGAACCCCGGGGGACGCAGCGGCCAGGGCGAAGACATCTTCGAGACTGCGCTGCGTCAGAAGGGCGCGCGAGGCGCCGCGGAAGCGGAAGAGAAGCAGGCTGGTGCGCTCGTCGAAGCGCCGCAGCACCCGCTCCATCTCGATATCGCCGAGATGAGTGCGGAGATCGCGCTCGGCGAACTCTTCCAGCCCCGGCACGACGTGCGCGATGTATGCGGTCCCCTCCCCCCGCGCCATACCCTATCTTCGCCCACCGGGCTCGGCCGTCCGACGCCACGTACGTCTCCGTCTTTGGAAACCGAACGTCGAGTTCGTGCTCCACCACAGCCTGGAGCGGGGCAAGGTCCTCCTCGATGACACCCGGCGCTACATGGACGTCGAGTTCCAGGTATCTATGCACCACCCGGTGGCGAACGGACCTGATCTCGCTCCGTGGGATCTCTGCGTGCCGCGCTCGCAGATCGGATTGGACGTCTGGCTGCCAGGCGCCCTCGCTACGCGGCCGCTTCCTCCGGGGTGCGCACCATGGCCACCAGGCCACGGACCAGCTGCCGGTGCGCCTCGGCGGCAATCGCCAGCAGACGGCGGTCACCATGCTGCTCCAGCATCCCCGTCAGCTGATCGAGGAGATCGACCGTCTTGTTGAGGATGCTGACGATGTCGCCCTCGCCCAGTTCGACACGACGTGTGATCTCCGAGATGGAGGCGCCGCGGCACCAGGCGTAGGCCACGCCGAAGAACCAGCGGCTGGGTCCCTGGGCCAGGTCGATGCCGGCTTCCTCCTCGGCGGTCGCGACGATGCGGAAGACACGATCGGCGGCGTGGCGCCGCTCGATCAATGTGCGCGGCAGACGGAAGTCGTTCTCTCTCCGCCGCTCCTGATCGCAGGCAAACCAGGAGATGACCTCCGCCAGCTCGGCCGGCGTCAGGTCGTCCAGCTCGCCCCGGTCGTACATCTCAGACAGGACGATCCCGGAGGGGGCGACAATCTCGCGCAGGCCATGGGCCTTGGGAGTGAGCCCGTCCTTGCCGACGTAGCCAAGGCGGGTGAGAACCTCACGCACGGCGTCCGCCGTCTCGAGGGCTTCCTGGTCGCACTCCTGCTGCGCCTCGTCAATGATCGTCTGCAGCCGGTTGATCTGCCGCAGTTGATAAAGACGTTCGGGATCCTGTGTCTCGAGGGCAGTCACGGCGAAATGGGCGGGATGATCGCGCAGCAACGTGGCCAGATGCTCACGATGCTCGCGCGCTCGCTCCAGCCGCTTGCGCACGCGGGTGCTCTCCGCCGCCTTCCCCTTTGCTCGCCTGGCCCGGCGCTGCTCCTTCTCGGCCAGAGAGAGGCGCGTCTGGAGGAGAAGGTAATCGCGCACCGCTTCCTCGTTCGCGGTGGGGAGAATCTCCTCACGGATCGCCTCCAGCTGTTGCTGGGCACGACGTGCCTTGGCCCGCATCTGGAACTGACGGAGACTGGAGCGCACGACCATCCCGAGACGCTGCTCGTTGCCGGCCATGGCGGAGAGCAGCGTGCTGTAGCGCAGCCGGAAACTGCTCATGATCGGCTCGAGAGGCGCGCAGACCTGACGGTAGTCGTTCTCGAAGACATAGTGGCGCGAAGGAAGCATGACGACCGCGCCCTGCTCGTCGATCCCGCGGCGGCCGGCCCGCCCGGTGAGCTGGCTGAAGTCGTTCGGAGTGAGCGTCCCCCCGAAGGGGCGCTGCAGGCTGCTGATGACAACCGTCCGTGCCGGCATATTGATGCCGACGGCGAGGGTATCGGTGGCACACACGACGGAGAGCAGGCCCGAGCTGAAGAGGCGCTCGACCAGCTCCTTCATGGGCGGCAGGAGACCGGCGTGGTGGAAACCGATGCCACGGCGCAGGAGACGCAGCAGCAGGGACAACTGGGGCAGGGAGCGGTCTTCCAGCGGCAAGAGATCGAGCGTCCAGGCAATCGCCTCCTCGATCGCCGCCTGCTGCTCGCGGGGCAGCCGCGGCGCAGATCGACCAATCTCGGCGGCCGCTTCCTCCACCGCCCGGCGACTGAAGGCAAACCAAATCGCCGGTAGCAGGTTCTCGCGGCGCAGGGCACGGACGACAGCGGCCGGATCTGGTGCCTGAAGATGTCCTTCCCGTGGGAACATGGCACGCCGCCGCCCGTACTCGTCGCGGACCAGGTGCAGCTTTCCCTGCGTGTAGTACAGGTGCTCGAGGGGCACCGGACGCTCGTCGTGCCGGATGAGCGCGATGTCGCGGTGCGTCTCCCCAATCCAGTCCGCGATCTCCGCGGCGTTGGCCATCGTGGCGGAGAGACAGACGAGCTGCACATGACGGGGGCAGGTGATGATCGCCTCTTCCCAGACGGTGCCGCGATCCGGATCGGCCAGGTAATGCACCTCGTCGAAGACGACGTGGGTGACCCAGGACAACGCGTCCGGATCCTCGACGAGCATATTGCGCAAGACCTCGGTCGTCATGACGACGATCGCCGCATCGGGGTTCTCGCTGCGGTCTCCGGTCAGCAGACCGACCTGTCCCGGAAACATCTGCTCCAGATCACGGCGCTTCTGATTGGAGAGCGCCTTGATCGGGGTTGTATAGATGGCGCGCGTGCCGTTCTGCAGGGCACGCCACAGCGCGTACTCGGCCACCACCGTCTTGCCCGACGAGGTCGGAGCGGCCACCATGACCGAGCGCCCTTCCCGGATCTGCTCCATGGCTTCGAGCTGGAAGGGATCAAACGGGAAGTCGAAAAGATGACAAAACGCCGGCTCAACCGGCGTTTGCGTTACAAGTTCCTCTAGCACGGACTCATTGTACCATTTCCGTACACCACGGCGCAATGGACGCGGGGGCACGGCGCGCGGAGGAGATGGGCGGCGCCGGTTCCCTCCCTTCACCGGCCTTTCTCGACGTGCAGCGCACCAATCATCTTTGGGCCAAAGCCTACCCTGCCGTCAATGCCGGGTCAATCGGTCGTTCGAGCAGTCGTGAGGTCGCGAACGGTGCATGAGGGTACCCCGGCGACAGACGCGTCGCATGACGGGATGCCGTGGCGGAACCGCGAGGTCGTCGCGCATGCCCCTGGTCGTACCGGCCGGTCCGTGGTACCCTCAACTCTTTGCAGTGGTCAGAGGGGAGAAATACCGTGCGTCGACTCAGTCTCGTGTCTATCTGTGTCCTGGCCGCGTCGTTCCTGGGCGGTCAGGCGTTTGCTCAGCCCTCCAGGCATTTCAAGCGGACGGCCTTTGCCGGCGTTTCCTTCTCCTACGGGTCCTCGCTGGCGCACCGTGTTGTCGGCGCCAGAGGACACCTATCAATCGATCTGGGCGGAACGACCATTCCCGCCATCGACTTCTCGTTCTCGGGGTACCTCGTGAAATCGGTCCCGACGTACGCTCCGCCGGAAATTCAGATCTTCGCGGCCAACACCGGCACGCTGCTCAAAAACCCTGACGCGCGCACGTCCATTGTGCCGGAAATCCATCAGCTCCGGAACTTGCTCGCCGCCCATCGGCCCCTCACCGGGCTGCAGGCGATCCCGTACGTTCTGCCGCGGATGGATTCGGCCGAGCGGATCGTCTCGCGCGCGCACTACATTCACTTCAAGGATGGGTCAGGAATCGCCTTCGTCACCGCCATGGGGATGCGCGTGGGCCGCATCAGCAACGCCACCCCGGTCGTCTGGGCATTCCGGGGCTTGACCAGCGACGGACGTTGGGTCATCGCCGCCGACTTCCCGTTGCGGGTCTCCGCGCTGCCCAACACGAGTCCGCCAGGGCAGGGTGACTGGCGCCGGCGCGACCTGAAGGTGCAGGCAATGCTGAACCGGTTGCCTGATCATGCGTTCGTGCCGTATCTGTCAAACCTGGACCGGGTAGCGTCCTCTCTGAGCGTTCATCCCACCTCACTCTGAGTCACAACGACGCGAGGATGAGGAACGGACCAAGGTCAGACGGTTTCCGGGACTCTCTGTCCTGACGAAAAGGACGGGGAACGTGCTACGCTGAGACCGGTTTATCGCGGAAGCGCAAGATTTCAGCGACTGGTTCGTCTACAGTGAGAAGAAGGAATCCTCTCGGGGGAAGGAGTATGCACATGAAGCAGGAGCAAGGACGAGTTGCGGCGCAGCTAGCTGCGTCGCTGGCGATCGCGCTCGTGATGATTCTCGCCTTTGCCATGGTGGGTGGGGTCAGTATGAGCTCCGCGCACGGCAACGGCGGCAACCACGGTAATCGCAGCAACACGACGAACCACGGGTACACCGTCTCGCAGGTCGCGCAGAGCACCTGCACGGCCACCGGCCCGAATGGGCAGGTCAATCACGGACAGTGCGTGTCCCAGGTGGCTCGCGGGTCCAAGACGTCATCGACCACGAGTTCCAGTTCAAGCTCGAGTTCCAGCTCGTCATCCTCGACCGGCGGCTCCGGCACGACCTCCGGCAAGCACAGCAAGTCGAAGCACGGCAAGCATTCGAAGACGAACAAGCACAGCAAGACGAAGCACAGCAAGACCAAAAAGCACTAGCGCTCGGGGGTAGAACTCCCCGCTCGCAGGGCAGATAATCACGGGGCCGGTAGAGAATGAGATACCGGCCCCGTTTTCTGTTGTAGGCCAGGTTGACGATGCAGGTAACCGACAGCGCGGCGCTCGCGCATCCTCCCGAGGACACCGGTCGCGCCGCGCATCCCTTCTCGGCTCTGCTGCCCGGCCCACACGCCACCCTCCTGCTCATCCTCCTCGCCGCCCTCCTCTGCCGTGTCGTCTGGCTGACAGCTCCCAACCAGGACCTCATCTTCGACGAGGTGTACTACGTCAACGCCGCCCGCGTAATCCTGGGATATCACGTGCCGCACGGCGACAACTACGCCGGCCGGCCGGCGGGCCGTGATCCGAACCGCGAGCACCCGCCCCTGGGCAAGGCGCTCATCGCGGGCTCGATGCGGCTCTTCGGCGATAACCCGGTCGGCTGGCGACTCCCCAGCATCATTGCCGGCATGGCCGCCATCCTCCTGCTCTACGCCATCGTCGTGGCCGCCGGCGGTGATCCCTGGCTCGGCGTGCTCGCGGCGGGCCTCTTCGCTTTCGACAATCTGGCCCTGGTCCACAGCCGCATCGCCACGCTCGACATGCCACTGGTCGCGTTCCTGCTGCTCGGCGCCTGGCTGCTGCTCCGGCGGCAACCCTTGCTGGCCGGCGCCGCGCTCGGCATCGCGACTCTGATCAAGCTGAATGGGCTCTATGGCCTGCTGGCCCTGCTGCTCTTTCTCGCGGCCGAGGCCCTCTGGTCGTGGCGGCGTGGAGTGGGCCCGCGGCGCGAGCTGCGGACGGCGGGTCTAATGCTCGCCGCATTCCTGCCCGTCTGGATCGGCGGACTCTGGCTGCTCGACCTGGCGTTCACCTCTTTCTCCACGCCCTGGGATCACCTCTCGTATATGCTCCACTTCGGCATGGGATTGACCCGCGCCGCCGGACCGGCCAACTCGGAGAGTTACCCCTGGCAGTGGCTCATCAACGACGTGCAGATCGACTACCTCCAGATCAACAACGAGACGCTCGTCAACGGGAAGGTCGTCGCCAGCCGTCCCTGGGTCTACTTCCGCGGGGCCATGAATCCCGTCATCATCGGAGCCGCCTTTTTAGGTCTCGCCTGGGCCCTGAACCGCGCCCGGCGCGACGGCGACCGGCTCTCCCTCTGGGTCATCGCCTGGTTCATCGGCACCTACCTGCCCTTCTACCCGCTCTCCCTCGGCGAGCACCGCATCGAGTACATCTTCTACTTCTTGCCGACCCTGCCGGCGGTCACGGTCGGGCTCGCCCAGTTCCTGCGGCGTCCCGAGACACCGCGTCTCGTCGTCGCCGGCTTTCTCCTGGCGGTCTTCATTGGATTCGTTGGCTATTTCCCCTTCCGCTCCATCGTCTGAGGCGCCGGCCACCTCCGCTCGGCCGCTGTTCGGGTGGCAGCGCGCACTGGCCCTGCTGATTGCACTGCGGGTGGGGCTGGGGATGATCGGCATGATCTCCGTGCACCTGCAACCGGTGACCTTCATCACGGGGAACTACAGCAACCTGCTGATTCACGGTGGGGAGCCCTGGAGCCAGCTGATCTCGATCTGGCAGCGCTGGGATGCCTTCTTCTACGAGCAAATCGCGCTGCACGGGTACCGCCCGTGGGACGGCACGGCGGCCTTCTATCCGCTCTACCCGCTCCTCTCGCGAGCCGCCTCGATCGTGCTTGCCGGGCACATCGTCATCGCCGAACTGGCCGTCTCGAGCGCCGCCTTCGGGGTCGCGATGTGGCTACTGTATCGCCTGGCGCTCCTCGACGTGCCTCCCACGGCGGCACTCCTCACCGTGCTGCTCGTCACGTTCTTCCCCACCGGCTTCTTCCTGCTGGCGCCGTACACCGAGAGCCTCTTCCTCCTCCTGACGGTCGCCGCCTTCTGGTTCGCGCGAATCGACCGGCCCTGGCTGGCCGGACTCGCGGCATTCGGCGCGGGACTGACCCGGCTGCAGGGAGCCATCCTCGTCCTCCCTCTTGCCTTTATCACCTTTCGCCGCGCCGAGGGGCGCGGCCGGCGTCCCGGTCTCGACCTCCTCGCCGCCGTCCTTCCCTCGCTCGGCCTCATTCTCTTTACTGCTTACCTCCATGCCGTCGTGGGCGTCCACACCTCCAGCCTGGGCGTGCAGAGCATGTGGGGCTACCGGATCGTGCCGCCCTGGCAGGCTCTGGGAGCGAGCGCGCACTACATCCTGCATCCGACCGATCCGACGCAGCCGCCGATCGAGATCCTGAACCTGGTCTGCCTTCTCGGCGCCAGTGTCCTCGGCCTTCTGGCTTTGTGGCGCCTCCCGCTCAGTTACGCGCTGTACGTCTGGCCGTCACTGCTGCTGCTCTACACGCGCGAGATGGGCTACACGCCGCTGATGAGCGTCTCCCGCTTCACCGTGGTGTTATTCCCCTGCTTCATCGTGCTGGCCGCGCTCCTGGCGCGGCGCCCAACCCTGGCCCTGTCCTGGCTGGCCGTCGGCATCCTGCTCCAGGCCACGCTGTTCGAGGCCTGGGTGCACTTCGTGTTTGTGGCGTGAGGAGGGCCCCGCCCTATGCCTGTGCGGCCGCGCGCACGATCGCGGCGAACTCGTCTGCTTTGAGGGAGGCACCGCCGACGAGCGCGCCGTCGATGCCGGGCTCGGCGAGAATTTCGGCGGCGTTCTGAGCGGTCACGCTGCCGCCGTACTGGATGCGGGTGCTGCCGGCCACACTGGGACCGAACATCTCACGGAGCACGCCGCGCACGCAGGCATGGGCGTCGCGCGCCTGGTCCGGGGTTGCCGTGTCACCGGTGCCGATCGCCCAGACCGGCTCGTAGGCGATGACAATGCGTTCCATCTGCTCAGCCGTCACACCGGCCAGCGAGCCCCGCAGTTGTTCCTCCAGGACCGGCTCCGTGCGGCCGGCGCGGCGCTCCTCGCGGGTTTCGCCGATCGCCAGCGTCACCAGCAGGCCGGCCCGCAGCGCCGCGTGCAGCTTCTTGTTGACAATGTCATCGCCTTCACCCAGCAGACGGCGACGCTCGGAGTGGCCTACCAGCACCCACCTGCAGCCGACGGCGAGCAGCATGGGCGGAGAGACTTCGCCGGTGTAGGCCCCGCGGTCCTCCCAGAACAGATCCTGCGCTCCGAGCTGAAGAGTACTGCCGGCGATGACCTGATTCACCGCGTCCAGATTGGGAAAGGGCGGGAAGAGAACGGTCTCGACGGTGTCATCCTCACCAACCTGGCGCGAGACAGCCGCCGCCAGATCCACCGCGGTTGGAAGCGTCGTGTTCATTTTCCAATTGCCGCCGATGATCCGGCGTCGATCTATCATTCGATCGCTTCCAGCCCGGCAAAGCTCACCAGCAGCTTCTTCGTCACCTTCCCCTTGGGCGTCCGGAACTCCACTTCCACCTCCTCGTCGTCGGAGGTAAGCGTGCTGGAGAGGACGGTGCCCGCACCAAAGTGCTTGTGGCGAACGCGGTCGCCGGGGGTGAAGGCCTGGGAGGGCGGCCCGGACGGGCCGGGGGGGGATGACGTGTCCTCCCAGGGGTCGTAGCTGGGTGACACGGGGGTGAACTCGCGGCGCAGGTAGCTGCGCGGAGCGACACCGCTCTCATCCCAGAGATGCTCGGGGATGTCGGTGAGGAAGCGCGACGGTGGGTTCACCATGGTGTTGCCGTGGTAGGTGCGGCGCGCCGCGTGGACCAGATAGAGGCGCTCTTTGGCGCGGGTGATCCCCACGTAGCAGAGACGCCGCTCCTCCTCCATCTGATCGGCATCTTCCAGTGTGCGCAGGTGAGGGAAGAGACCTTCCTCCATGCCGACCAGGAACACCACCGGGAACTCCAGTCCCTTGGCGGCATGCAGTGTCATGAGAGTGACCTGCGGACGGTCGTCGGCGATCTCATCCTGCTCGCCCAGGAGGGCAACGTTCTCCAGGAAGGAGCGGAGTCCTTCCAGCGGCGGCTCATCGGCATAGTCCTGCGCGACGGTCCGCAACTCCAGGATGTTGTCCCAGCGCTCTTCTCCCATATCGCTCCCGTCGCGGATGTACGATTCGTAGCGCGTCTTCTGCAGAACGAGATCGAGCATCTGGAGGACAGAGCTCTCGGCCGCCGCGGCGCGCAGCTCTTTGAGGGTATCGGCGAAGAGGGAGAGCGCATTGCGCGCCGCCTTCGGCATACCTTCGATCTCTGCCACGTGCTCGACGGCCTCCATGAGGGAGGTACCGTGCTCGGCCGCCCAGTTTTTGAGAGCGTCGAGGCTGACCGCCCCGATCTTGCGCGGTGGCACGTTGATGACACGGCGCAGCGTCATGCCGTCGTTGGGGTTGAGGATGAGCCGCAGGTAGGCGACGACGTCTTTGATCTCCCGCCGCTCGTAGAACCGGGTGGCGCCGACCAGGGTATAGGGCAGGTTGGCGCGCAGGAAGGCTTCTTCCAGGGCACGCGACTGAGCGTTGGTGCGGTACATCACGGCGCAGCCGGAGGCCTGCACCTCACCCGACTTGATCAGCCGGCTAATCTCATTGGTGACAAACGAGGCCTCTTCTTCCTCGTTGTAGGCGTGGAAGAGCTTGACGCGTCCCCCCGCCTCGCGCTCCGTCCAGAGCCGCTTCGGCTTGCGTCCCACGTTGCGCGAGATGACGCCGTGCGCCGCGTCGAGGATGTTCTGCGTGGAGCGATAGTTCTGCTCCAGCTTGACCTCACGGACGGCCGAAAAATCGCGCTCGAAGTGCAGGATGTTGCGAAGATCGGCGCCACGCCAGGAATAGACCGATTGGTCGTCGTCCCCGACGACGAAGAGGTTGCCGTGCCGGGAGGAGAGCAGCTGGAGGAGGACGTACTGGGCGTGGTTGGTGTCCTGATACTCGTCCACCAGGATGTGCTGGAAACGCGAGGCGTAGTGCTCCAGCCGGTCGGGGTGGGTGCGGAGATAGAAGACGGTCTCCATGATGAGATCGTCGAAGTCGAAAGCGCTGTTCTGACGGAGCAAATCCTGATAGAGGGGGTAGACGCGGCGCACGATTTCCTGGAAGTAGTCCTGCGGCGCGTACTCCATGGGACCGATCAGCTCGTTCTTGGCGTCGGAGATCGCGCCCAGAATGGCGACCGGCTTGAAGCGTGACTCGGGGATCTCGGCCAGCTCCATCGCCTGACGAACCAGGGCGCGCTGCTCGTCAGTGTCGTAGATGGAAAAGTTGGGGCGGTGGAAAACATCGGCCTCGCGGCGCAGCAACCGCACGCAGAAGGCGTGGAAGGTACCGATCGTCACCCACTCGCCCTCCCGTCCGGCGAGGGCAATGACGCGCTCGCGCATCTCGCGCGCCGCCTTGTTCGTAAAGGTGACGGCCAGGATGTTGTACGGGTTCACCCCGTGCACGTCGATGAGATAGGCGATGCGATGGGTCAGGACACGTGTCTTACCGCTTCCGGCTCCGGCCAGGACGAGCATAGGGCCGTCACCATGGGTAACGGCCTCTTTCTGCTGCGGGTTGAGCGGGTCGAGGATGCGGCTGATCTGGCTGCCGCCACGGTGGGCGGCAAAGGAAAGCTGTTCGGCGGACAAGAAGACTCCAGGGAGGGGGTGAAGATACGTCGTATTGTAATCGGCAGTCCGGGCCCCTCACCGGGATCGTCGGAGCGGGCGAACAAACACACCCCCGGTGTCGTACGACTGGGGATACCTCTTGACTCTCGCTGCATTTAATGGTACATATGTTCTAGTAGGAGTATCAGTCGCAGCCGTATCGGGAGGTTGACATGTCCGACGCGACGGGTCCGGAGCTCAATCAAACGGAGACCCAGCAGTGATCACCATGCGACACCGCGAGAACGATTATCAGTCGACAATCCGTGAGCTGCGGCAGATCCCGAGCGTCGGGGTCAGTGTCGCGGTCGATCTCTACGACCTGGGATATCGCACGATCGACGACCTGCGGGGCGCCGATCCGGACGAGATGTACGAGGCGCACTGCCGGCAGCGTGGCGCCAGAGTCGATCGCTGCGTCCTCTATACCTTCCGCTGCGCCGTCTACTTCGCCGAGACGCCGAATCCCGATCCCGAGAAGCTCAAGTGGTGGAATTGGTCGGATCGGAAGCTGGAGGTGGCGCGGAAACAGCATTAGCGT
>JAJPIP010000014.1 GCA_021324655.1 Pseudomonadota bacterium | reverse complement strand
ACCGGTCCTCAGGGGCACGGTCATGACGGTTACACCGCCTTGCCAGAAGCGGGTGTCCGCTCGTGAATGTCCTGGTGTGGAGAGCCTGGGAGCCGATCTATCCCTTTCCGGTGACGTTCTCGACGGTCGAGTTGCACGGCATGGGAGGGACCGAGACGCAGATGCTCTGGCATATACAGCATCTCCGGCACATGGGCCACGACGTGCAGGTCCTGGGGGCGAGTGATGTCGATGTCCTCGAACACGACGTCGAATTTGTGGGTGCGCCGGACCGAGCCGCGCAGGAACGCCTCATGGATCGGGGGACAGTGCGCGTTCCGGATGTCATTCTGCTGGAGGGAGGCTTCGCCGCGGCACCGGCGCTGAGAACACGCTATCCGCAAGCAAAGCTGGTGCACGTTGGCCACAACGTCGACCCTCGATCCGACCGTGCCGCTTTCTCCATCTCCCGGTATATCGACGTCCATGCGTTGGTCGGTCCCGGCCAGTTCGCCGACTACACGACACGGTTCCCGGGGCTCCGGCACAAATTCATGTTGCTGCGCAATGCGGTTCCCTGGGAGTCGATCCACGGCCGTGTCGAACGCCGTCCGGTTGGGAATCAGATCGTCTGGGTGGGGGCATGGGACAAGAAGGGCCTGCGGGACTGGGCCGAGACGATGGCGGTGGTGCTGCGAGACCGGCCGGACTATCGATGGACTCTCTGCGTGCCCAGCCACGGCTCGAACACCGCGCTGCCTCCGTACTTGACGGCGGGACTCGACCTGCCGGCGGACCGTGTCGCGGTGCGGAACCTGCCGCTCCGTGCCGCGCTCGCCGAGATGTCCGCCGCTCGCGTTGTGTTGGTGAGCCTCGGAAACGAGACCGCGTCACTGGCGTGTCTCGATGCCCATGCCATGGGGAGACCCGTGATATCGGGCAACGACATGGTCTACAAATACGCGAACCCGGAGGGGACGGGACTGCGCGTGCATACCGCGCAAGAGCGGTACACGGCCGCCATTCGGCTGATAGATGACCCCGCGCTGGGGGACGAGTTGGGTCGCCGCGGCCAGGCGCTGGTCTTGAGCGACTTCAGCGAGGCGATGCAGTGCCAGGACCTGCAGCGCCTCTTGGGTTACCTCGAGATTCACGAACGGATCAAGGGGCCGGCATCCTTTCACGCTCGGTCCCGGTGGGTGCACCGGCTGCAGGACCGGCACCACAGAGCAAGACGGAACATGCTGCGGATCAGAGCGCGGGTGATCCCGTGACGGTGGCCGGGATGCGGATATCCGGCAAGCTGGCGAGCGACGGGCTGTGGTCGCTGACCGGCAGTGTAGTCTCGCTGGTTGCCGGATTGGCCGCGATTCGGCTGATTACCCGGCTGGTGTCGCCCGATGCGTATGGCGCGGCGGTACTGGCGCTCGGCGTTGCCTTTCTTCTCAATGGCCTGCTGATCGGCCCCTTCATGGCGGTGCTCAATCGCATCTACTTTGATTACCGTGAGCTGGGACTGGCCGGCTGGTTTGTCCGTACCTTCCGCTGGTTGTGCGGTCTGGCCGCGCTGACGACCATACTCGCGTATCTGGTGGTGGCGGCGGTCCTCGCCCACCTCGGTGAGCCAATGTACTGGCGGGTTGCCGTGCCGGTGGCGCTGCTCCTGAGCGCGCAGACCTACGTCAATGCTCTCTCGACGTACACCGAAGCGCACCGCCTGCAGCGCCGGCTCGCCATGATCGGTGTCGTGCAGAAGATCGGCGTGCCGGTGTTCCTGGCGGCGCTGCTCGTCGCTTCAATGGAGGCTACGGTATCGGTCATCCTGGCTCAGTCACTGGCCCTGGTACTCGTGCTTGTCCTATTTCGGGCGCCTCCCATCGCGGACGCACCGGTCGCGGCGCCGGACAGCGGGGCCCGGCGCTTCACGACCCTTCGCCACCGCGTGCTCTCCTTTGGCTGGAGTCTCCCGGCCGGCTACGCGGTGGGCTGGGTCATGACGACCTCGGATCGATATGTCATCGGGCACTTCCTGACGGTGCACGACGTGGGGGCGTATGCGGCCAACTATGGACTATGGACCACGCCGTTCCTGGTTCTCAACGGCTGGTTGGAAGTTCTCACGCGGCCCATCATCTATCAGCACGCGGCCCGGGAGAGCTGGCGCACGGTACGGCAGGTCATCATGGTGCGCTGCGCGGCCGGCCTTGGCATATCCTTCCTCTTCGTCGGTGCCGCCTGGGCCGGCTATCGGCTGCTGTCGGGATGGCTACTGAGCCCGCAGTACAACATCGGCCTGCCCATCGTTCTCGTGCTGGTCGCCGCGTACGGTCTTTACGTGGTGGGCAACTCGCTGATCCCCGTGTTCCTGGCCGCGAAACGCCCGCTGACGGTGCTGGCCGCGGGGAGCGTGGGGGCCGCTGCCAACCTGACCTTAAACATTCTCGGCATCCCTCACTTCGGCCTCATCACCGCTGCCGTGACGACGTTCATCGCCATGCTGCTCTGGTGCGCCATTCTGGCCGGCGGCGCGTCGAGACTTCTTCACACCCTATGTCGTGAGGAGACTGACGAGCCGGCAACGAGCGCCCTGGCACAGCCCCAGTTGACCGGTGGCATCACATGAGGCTGCACGAGAGTCATCGCCGGACGGTCGTCACCGCTCACTCGGCGGGCGTGACCTGGGGATTGCGCCTGGTGGTTGCCTATCTGGGCGTGGCCGTCGTCCTCCTATCCCTGGATGTCGTGGCGGGCGGTCCCGGCGACCTCGACACCCTGCTGGCCATGCAACCTGCTGCGGCCGTCCTCGGCGCGTGCATCGTCGCCTGCTACCAACCCGGCTGGGGCATTGTGCTGAGTCCGCTCCGGCCGCTGCCCATCTTCAGCCTGTTCTACGCCCTGTATTTCCCGCTCCCGTACCTGGCCGACCTCTGGATGAGGGGAGTCTCACAGGATCACCTCGGGGAGATCGGAACGCTCTATGCCCTCGGATACGTCTCCTTTTGCGGCGGGATGTGGTACACCACGAGATCAACCGGCGCCGCGACCGAAGAGCGGCAGTCCTTGCCCTCCCTGAGGAGGCATCAGGTGGGGGCGCTGGCCGCCGTCGTCGCCGTGAGCCTCGTCGTCTTCGCCTACGACATGGTGTGGCGCAACGCGCACGGCTACTTCTACACCCACGGCAATGGCATGATGCTCGGCACCTCCTCCACGGATTCCCTGATCTCGTTCGCGGAGGGAGTGCCTCTTCCGACGATCTTGATCGCGGGATTGCTGGCAGCCTCGGTGGAGGGGCGCGCCGGCCGGTTCCTGAAGTACGGCCTGTGGATGTTGGGAGCGGTGACGACGGTCACCTATGTCCTCGCCTCGGAGACGCGGCCGGCGGCCATGGCGCTGCTTTTCACCGTAATGGCGGCAGGTTTGGGGCGCTCCCCGCGCATCTCCCTGCCGCGGGCCGCGGTGGTGCTCGGCACCCTCCTGTCCGTCGCCGCCCTCATCCAGGGTATTCGCATCGCCGCCGCGCCCGCCTACTCCAGCGCCGGCAACCAACTCGGCTACTCGCTGGTAAACACGCTCCCTGCCGGTCTACAGGGGTTGGAGGGCGCGTCCGGCGGGGTCTCGGCCGACGTCGCGGCGCGGGCGTCCAGCGGCACTTTCTACCTCGGTCAGCTCATTGACGCGACCTCGGACGGGCAGTATCTGTACGGCGCCGGCGTCACGGCTGCCCTGCCGGGCGTCGTGCCGCGCGTGGCGTGGCCGGACAAGCCGGTCCTCGGCGATCCGCAGGTCATTGACAGCCGGCTGCTGGGCATTCCCGTGGTCGATCACGCCCTCACGCCGATTGGGCAGTTCTATGCGGAGGGCGGGACGATCGGCGTCGTGGCCGGCATGCTGCTGTACGGCGCGCTGTTCGGGCTGATCGTGCGCCTGGCCGCGACAAGTCGCTCCGTGTACGCCTGGATTGTCCTCGCCTACGTTCTGTCGTCCGTGATCCAGCTGGAGCTGGACGCGGCACAATCCTTTCTTCTCGCGCTGCGTGCCGCCGTTCTTGTCTCACTCCTGTACGCCGTCATCCAGTTCTACCTGCGCGGTGTGACGCTGTCGTTCCGGCACCGAGGGCGCAGCCGTTATCCGCGAAGGGCCGACGCCTGATGCGGGTCACCGTCATCGGCAAACAGTTCCCGGACAGCCTCGCGCGGAACTTCTCCGTGACCCTGCAGCACATGGGGTACACGGTGCAGGAGATCGACGAAGATCGCGTCGCCGGCGTGGCGTTCGTGCGCGACCGCATCCGCCGCGTGCACCGCCTGGCGGAGCTGCATCCAAAGTTCCACGAGCTACGCGACCGGCGCGTGACGCGAGCCGTGCTGGCGAGCACACCGGACGTGGTGCTGAACACCTACGCCGGCTGGCACCCCGACGCCGTCGCCGAAGCACGGTCCGGCTTGCGGCCGCGTGTTCCCTTGATCTTTCTCTACCCTGATCCGACGGCGCATCTGGTCCGAGAGTTCCCCCTGGCGGCCGGCTACGACGTTCTCTACTTCAAAGATCCGCACTCGGTGGCGATGTTTCGCTCGCGGCTCGGCATCAATGCCCACTATCTGCCGGAAGCGTGCAATTCGCGGTGGCATCGTCCCGTCGACCTCACGCCTCGTGACGTTGCGACCTATGGCTGCGATCTCACCACCGCCGGCTCCCTGTATTACTACCGGGCGCTGCAACTCGAGCCGTTCGCGGGGTACGACATGAAGATCTGGGGCACGAACCTGCCGGGTTGGATGAGCCTGCCGGTGCGATCGCGCTATGTGGACCGATTCATCGCCGAAGAGGAGAAGGCGAGAGCCTTTCGGGCCGCCAAGATCGTGCTCAACACACATACAGAGAAAGAGTTCGCCGGTACCAACGCCCGTACCTTCGAAGCCGCCGGCTGTGGCGCTTTTCAGATCGCGGACTGGCGTCCCGTCCTCGCCGACCTCTTCGACCCGGACCATGAGATTGTCACGTACGAGAGCCGGGAGGAGCTCAAGGAGAAGGTCGACTTCTACCTGGCCCATCCCGATGCGAGACGCCGGATCGCCGAGGCCGGCTGCCGTCGGGCCCACGCGGAGCACACCTACGAACATCGGATTCGGACGATGTTCTCCATGGTTCTGGGGACGGCGGCGTGAGGGTGCTGCATGTGATTCCGTCGCTCAGTCCGTTGCGCGGCGGACCAAGCTTCGCCCTGCCTCTGATGGCCAACGGTCTCGCGGATCTCGGGGTGTCGGTCGATGTTGTGACGACCGACGATGACGGGCCGGCGGGACGGAGGAATCTGCCCCTCGGCTGCGCGGTCACGGATGGCCGCGTGACGTATCGGTACTTCGCTCGCACTACGAGCTTCTACACCTCGTCCTGGTCACTTACCGCCTGGCTGGCGCGCCACGTGCGCGGCTACGATCTCGTGCATATCCACGCCCTCTTCTCGTACGCGGCGCTTCCCGCCTCTCTGGCCGCGTATCGGAGCGGCGTGCCGTACATCGTGCGCCCGCTGGGAACCCTCAGCCGGTGGAGCGTCGAACAGCGGCGTCCGCTACTGAAGCGCCTGTCGTACGGCGTGCTGGAGTCGCGCATCGTGCGGCAGGCGGCGGCCATGCACTACACCAGTGGCCAGGAGCAGCGCGAAGCGGAGATGCTCGGCATCTCCACCCGGCCCGTGGTTATTCCCGTTCCTATAGATGCCGGCGCCTTCGCCCATCCCCCGAGCCGCGACCATGTCGCCGGACTCGTTCCCCTGGCTGCTTCCCGGCCCTTCCTGCTCTATCTGTCGCGCCTCGATCGCAAGAAAGGACTGGATCTGCTGATTCCCGCGTTCGCCGACGTCCATGTCCGGCACCCGCAGGTTCTGCTCGTGATCGCCGGTAGCGGCGATCCCGTGCTCGCACGCGAGGTGCGTGACGAGGTGGGCCGGCGGGGCCTGGACGGCGATGTTGTCTTCGTGGGGCACGTGGACGGAGACCAGAAGCAGGCTCTGCTCGCTCACGCGGCCGCCTTCGTCCTCCCGTCATACGGCGAGAACTTCGGCATCGCTCCGGTGGAGGCGATGGCGGCCGGTGTTCCGGTTGTCATAACGGACCGCGTCGGCATTGCGCCCGACGTCGCAGCGGCTCTCGCCGGACTGGTTGTTCGGCCCGACGCCTCGGCCATTGCGCGTGCGCTGAACCGGGTGATCGAGGATCCGAACCTCACGGCGCGACTCGCTGCCAACGCCCGCTCCCTGGCCGGGTCCCGGTATGCGATCCCGGTCGTGGCGACAGAGTTACTGCAGGCCTACGAGAGCGTGGTCGGTTCTTGATTCCTGCCTCGAATCCCGGAGCCACTGAGCGCGAAACCAGCGAGGAACGCGGCCGCCCTGACCTCGCTCTCATCGTTCTCACCCACGACGAGGAGCCGCACCTTGCTCGCTGTCTGGAGAGTGTGGGCGACCTCGCCTCCGCCATCTACGTCGTCGATTCCGGCAGCTGCGACCGCACCCTCGACATTGCGCGCCGGTTCACGGACCACGTCGCCATTCACCCTTTCACCAACCAGGCGGAGCAGTTCAACTGGGCGCTCGACACGCTGCCATGCGATGCCGAATGGGTCCTCCGCCTCGACGCCGACGAGGTCCTGCTCCCCCCACTGCGCGACGAGATCGCGCGCGTCCTCCCAACCGTGCCGGAGCACGTCACCGGCCTTGCCATGAAGCGCCGCATGGTCTTTCAGGGCCGCTGGATCCGTCACGGCGGCATCTACCCCATGTGGCTGCTCCGCCTCTTTCGGTATGGCCATGGGCGGGCCGAGGAGCTGGAGATGGACGAGCACATCGTGCTGCTCGACGGCGAGGCGCAACGCCTGGAGCACGACTTCGCCGACTGGAACCTGAAGGATCTCGACTTCTGGACGCGAAAGCACATCCGCTACGCCGCCCGCGAGGCGCGTGTGCTGGAGAGACACGCGGTGTCGGGCCGCATCGATACTTCAGGTTTACCGGCCGGCGATAGCTCGCTCCGGTACAAGCGCCGGCTGAAGGGGAGCGTCTACGCGCGCTCTCCGCTCTTCCTGCGAGCGTTGGCCTATTTCCTGTACCGCTACGTCATTCGAGGCGGGTATCGCGACGGTACGGAGGGGCTGATCTATCACGTGTTGCAGGCATTCTGGTATCGGTTCTATGCCGACGTGAAGGTGTGGGAGGGGACAAGGCAGAGTTCCTAGAGTGCAACCAGGTCCGACCGGTTCCATCAACCCAAAAGAGGAAGCGGGTAGACCTCGTGTTGCCTCCTACGAACAACATTATGTGATACTCTGGCTCTTGGAGTAGGATAAGTGGTCTCGAGGAGGAGATTCTCGTGGTAAGTGAGACGCGGCTGCCTGAAGTAGACATGGTCCATCAAACATGGACGGAGGGAGTAGTGGTCGAACTGAGGGCGAAGAATCAGATCACTATCCCCGCCACCCTAGCCCGGGCCGCCGGCCTAGAGCCCGGTGACCGACTCGTCCTCGAGCTTCGTGAGGGGGAGATCCGGTTGCGCCGCCTACGCCACAGTTATGCTGGGACCCTGGCGGGCGTTTACGGTAGTCCGGAGGAAGTCCAGGCCTACCTGCTGGGCGAGCGCGAGGCCTGGGGCGATTGAGTCAGGAGGCTCTCGAACGTGCCGTCCCGCGCGGCGATCGTATACTCCTCGACGCATCAATGCTCATTGCCTACCTGAGCGGGGACGAGCCAATTTCTCCCATGGCAAAGCACGTCGTCGACGTGTGGGTCGAACGCGGCCGAAACGAGGCGGTCGTGTCCATGGTGTCCGTCATGGAGATCCTGGTGCGCCCTCTCCGGACCGTGCCTTCGGAGTCTCAGTCGGTTCTCGATTTCCTCCGGTACTTTCCGCACCTGCACCTGATGCCGGTGGGTCTTCAAGTTGCGCAGGAAGCGGCAGCTCTCCGAGCCGCCTACCGGTTCGCTCCGCCGGATGCGCTCACGATCGGCACCGGCCTTGCCGCCCAGGTTGGCCACATCCTGACAAACGACGCCAGGTGGAAGCGCTTGAAGCCGGTTGACCGACGAGTCAAGGTTGTGTCTATGAAGGAGTACCTACCTTTTCCCTGAGGCAATGCTTTGGGTCATTGACGCGGGGTGACCGTGTGATCGCGCCGGATCTCGTGCAGCCTCGCGGGAGTCAAATCGGGAAGGGGGCGTTCGGCCAGGCGCTGCCGGCGCCGGAGGTTGATGGCCTCCTCCAGGGCACGATGGATGGTCTCCGTTTTCTCCTTTGTCCCGAGCTCGCGCTGCGCCAGGTCGAGGAGATCGACATTGATGTTGAGGGTTGTGTGTCTGCGCATGGGGTCTCTCCTCCGCTATTGATGGTAGCGTGGTCTGCAGGGCATAAGGATTGAGGTGCAGACGGAGAGCGGTCCGAGCCGCCATGGGAGACGTGCAGGGACAAGCCGCTGCGCCTACCCGGTGTTGCCGGGGGAGCGAGCGATGACGGATCAGACGGGTGAGCCGGCGGCAGTGGGCTCGATGGTTAGCGAGCCGCCGGGCAGATGAGACGGTACTCGCAGTGAGGGCAGTGTGAGGTATTCACCTCATCCCAGCTCGCGGTCCGGGCCCTCTCCATCAGGAGAACGATCTCACGCCGGGCGGCGTCCAACTCCTCCTCGCCGAAGGAAACAGAGACGCGCCGGTGTAGACGTGGGTAGACGAGAGTCAAGCGGTCCAGCCGGATGCCCAGCACCTCGCGCGCGGCGAGGGCGTAGATCAGCAGCTGCAGATTCTGGCGCGCCTCATCTGCACACAGCGCCTGTCGGCTGGTTTTGAAGTCGACCAACTCGATGGTGCCGTCGGGGCAGCGCTGGATGCGATCAATGAAGCCGTGTAGGTAACCGGGGCCGACGCGCCAGTAGAACTCCTCCTCCACTGCCAGCGGCTCCGCCTCGCGGTCCGGCCCGTCCCAGTAGGCGCGCAGCATTGCCTCGTCCGACACCGAGAGTTGGTAGCTCTCCTTCCCGTACGCCTCGGCGGCCGCCGCGCGGTAAGCTTCCCGCAGACCGGCTAGATCCACGCCGTCTCCGCCGGCACGAGCCACCGCCGCCTCCTCCACCGCCGCGTGAAAGGCGGTGCCGGCTCCGGTGGCGCCCGGCTGGGGCTCGCCGGGGAAGCCGATGAGGAAGCGCAGGTACGCCTTGCGGCTGCATGCCTGGTAGGTAGCGATCATCGAGTAGCTCAGCGTGCTGGGCGCCTCGACGATGGGGCGCGAATCGGCGTCGGCGGGGCGCGATGCCGGGTGCAGGCAGCGAGTCAGCAGGGCATCCGCCTGCAGCCGCGTCATCCGCCACCGGACCAGCTCCTGGTGCAGGAACTCGCTGCTGACCGGCAGCTCCTCCTCCGACACATAGGCGCGCCAGCTCTCGGCGATCCGCTCCGCCAGCTCGCCATCCATCTCGTCCAGTTGCCGGCCGGCCCAGACCTTCGCCTGCTGCCGCGCGAACTCCCGGGCCCTCTCCAGCAGGGAGGCGTCGCCCGGCGTCTCCTCCTGCCAGTCCTCGTGCGTGAACTCCTCGCGCCGTGCCGTCTCCAGCGCTCCCTTCAAGGCCGGGAGCGGGGCGCGCTCCTTGCCGTACCAGAGAGGCAGCCGGTGCCAGGAGAGGTAGAGGGCATCCTGGGCGCGGGTGAGAGCGACGTACAGGATGCGCCGCTCTTCCAGGTCGTGCTCCTGCTTGCCCCACTCATCCAGAGCCCTGAGGTACTTCCTGTGGTCGGGGAAGTTCTCGGCCTTCGGCATGCCCACCGCCGGATGGCGCAGCGGCAGAGGCAGCGCATCGCTGTTGTTCGACATGATGAAGTCCGACTTCGAGACGCCCGCCACGAAGACCACGGGCCATTCCAGCCCCTTCGCCGCGTGCACCGTCATCACCTGCACGGCATCCTCCGCCGTGACGTCCACCGCCTCTTCCTCATCGGGAGGCGCTGCCAGCAGCAGATTGAGGTACGCCACGAAGGAGCCGATCGCCGGGCGATTGGCGCGGTCGGCGCAGAAGCGCTCCGCCAGGGTGTGGAAGCGGTAGACGTTGGCGCGCTGCAGATCGGTATAGGCCCCGCGGCGCAGGCCGATGATGCGCTCGACTACGCGCGCTGGCGTCAGGGTGGCGGCATCGGCCAGCAGTCGCTGGAAGGTGGCGAGGAAGAGGCGCAGATCGGGTGGCGCGGCGGGATCGGCCGCGCGCTCGACCAGCAGTGAGAAGAGTGACCGCTCGCGCGGCAACGGACCGATGATCGCGTACAACGCCGCCTCATCCAGGCCGAAAGAATCGGAGGAGGCAATGTGGGCCAGGGAGATGCTGTCGCTGGGACGGGCCAGAGCGCGCAGATAGGAGAGCAGCTCGCGCACCTCCGGCGTGCGGAAGAGATCGGTCCCGCCGGACATCAGGGCCGGGATGCCGCGGCGCGTGAGCCCCGCCCAGACCTGCCGCTTGATCTCGCTCTTCCGCACCAGCACGGCCATCCCGCGCCAGGGCACGCCCCCCTCGTGCTGGGCGCGCATCTGCCGCGCGATCCACTCCCACTCACTCTCCGCGTCCTCGCAGCAGACCGCCACGACCGGGTCTCCGGTCCGTCCCTCCGCGCTCACCAGGTCGGATCCCGGCTCGTCCCACAGGGTATTGGCCGCCGCCAGGATGGTTCCCGTCGAGCGATAGTTGGCGCGCAGGGTGTAGGAGCACGTCGCGGGGAAGTCGTGCTCGAAGCGCACGATGTTATCCGGCGCCGCCCCGCGGAAGCGGTAGATCGCCTGACGGATGTCGCCCACCACGCAGACGTTCTGGTCCGCAAAATCCTGGACCAGCCGCTGCACGAGGACGCTCTGCGCGTAGTTGGTGTCCTGATACTCATCCACCAGCACGTAGCGATAGCGATCGCGGTAGCCGGCGCGGACCTCGGCCAGTCCCAGCGCCCGCACCGCCAGCGCGATCTGATCGCCGAAGTCGATCTGTCCGCGCCGCGCCTTGGTCTCCTCGTAGATCAGCAAGGCGCGGGCGTAATCGGCCAGCGCCGCCCGTTTCTCCGCATCCAGCAGCCCGTCCGCCGGGCCGTCCAGATACGTCAGGAGATCCTCCGGCGTTGCCAGCTCATCCTTCAGCCGGTTGCTCAGCTCCAGGATCTTCTTCATCGGGCTGCCGTACTCACCGCGCAGATTGAGGAGATCGACGGAGCGAAAATCCACGCGAGGCAGGCAATCCCAGAGCAGCAGCCAGCGGCCGGCCTCTGCCAGGATCTCCGGCGCGGGCGGAATCCCGATCAGTCCGCCCCACTCTCGCAGCACCGAGCCCCCGAAGCTGTGGTAGGTGAGGACCGTCACCGGTTCGGCATCCGGCGCCACGCCGATCTCCAGGCAGGCCGCCGTGATGCGCTCCCCCATCTCCGCCGCCGCTTTGTTGGTGAAGGTGAGGGCCAAAATCTGATCGGGACGCGCCAGGCCGTCGCGGATCAGGCGGGTGACGCGCTCGGTGATGGTGAACGTCTTGCCGGTGCCGGCCCCGGCCATGATTCGCACCGGGCCCGTGCCGTGCGCGACGACGCGTGCCTGCTCGGCGTTCGGTTCTCGGGCACTCACGCCAGGCTCTCCTCGCACCACAGCCGGTAGGCGCACGCGTCGCAGGTGGACCTGCCCTCCTTGGGAGCGGCGGCAAAGTCGTTGGCCGTGATGCGATCCAGCGCCCCGACGATCTCCGCCCAGAGCGTGTCGCGCATCTCGACGGTGTACCGAGTCTGCCGCGCCTGCTTGTCCGCCCGCCACGGATCCAGCGGCTGTCCAGGCTGATCGTCGTCGGCGGCCAGGTGGTAGTAAGCGACGGCCGGGTTGGCGCCGGATTGCAGCCGCCAGGCCTCTTCGTAAATGGCCAGCTGGAGAGATTTCTCCGGCTTACGGCCGTTCTTCGGTTTGCCGGTCTTGTAGTCGATCACGACGTCGCCGCCGCCGGTCTGCAGCACGCAGTCGATCCGCCCCACGATGACGTGACCGTTCAGCTCGAACTGGAAAGGCTGCTCCAGCGCCACCGGCCGGTGGTGCATCCCCGTCCACCGCAAGCGTTCCCACTCGAAGTAGCGACGCAGCTGCCCGGCACCCCGCTGCCAGCCCTGGACCACCTGCCGCGGGAACACAAACCCCGGCTCCCACCGCACCCGCGTCTCCGGATCGGCCAGCGCCGCCTCGATCGTCGCCCGATCGATCGGCCACACCTCCCGCCAGACCGCCTGCACGGCATCATCTCGCGGCGGCTCGCCCTCCTCCATCCATTGCCGGTTCAGCGCCAGCAGCGCCGCGTGCACCTTGTTGCCCAGCGTCGTATTCGCGCCACGCGAGGGATCCTGCACGTGCAGCACATGCCCGTAGAAGAAACGCCGCGGGCACGCCTGATAGGCGTCGATACCGCTGTAGCTGACCTCCAGCGTCTGCGCCTCCACAAACGGGCGCGGCAGCTCCCGAAACCGGATGGGCACGGCTCCCGCCACCTGCGCGGCGATCCATTGCGCGACGAGAAGATCGGAGATAGGGCCTGCACCGGTTCCGGTAGTAGAGGGCTTTAACGCTTGGTGTGAATTGAAGACGAAGGTGTCGATGGTCCAAGAAGGAGGTGAACACCTCCCAAAGGAGCCTCCCTATGGATCCCGACACCTTCGTGACCTGGTTGT
>JAJPIP010000113.1 GCA_021324655.1 Pseudomonadota bacterium | reverse complement strand
TCAGCACCATCATCTCCAGATCCCCGAACTTGATGCTCGACCAGGAGTCCCATTCCGGCACGATCTGCTCAATCACCAGGATGCGTCCTCCCTCGTTCATGGCTGCTCGGCACGCCGTCAGGATGGTCGCTGCCTCGTCATCCGACCAATCGTGGATGATATTGCGGAGGAGGTAGACATCGGCCGGTGGGACGGACGAGAAGAAGTCGCCACTGATCAGGGCGACCCGCTCGTTCAGCCCCATCTCCGTCTTCCGCGCTCCGAGGGCGTCGATCACCTCGGGCCGGTCGAAGAGTATGCCGTGCACGGCCGGATACGTCTCGAGGAGCGCGCTGAGGAGGGTTCCCTGACCGCCTCCGACATCCACCACCAGATCGGTTACTGAGAAGTCGTACGCCTCCAGGACGGATTCGTGCCGCTCCGACGAGAGCGTGCGATGAAATAACCGGCCGGCTTCCGGATTCTGGTGGGCAAAGTAGCCGAATAGATCCTCGCCGAAGAGGTGATCGATCGCGGGTTCACCGGTACGCACCGTGTGACCGAGTGCTCCCCAGGCCTGCCAATGCCAGTCGTCCCCTTGCAGTAGCACGTCGTCGCGAACCGAGGTCGCGAGATCAGAACGTAGCAGCGCCGATAGAGGCGACTGACTGAACACGCCCGGCTCTCTCTCGGCAAACACGCCCATTCCTGTCAGGAAGCGCAGCAAACGGTAGAGGGAGGGGGCATGGGTGTGGGTCAGGCGTGCCAGAGTCTCAACATCTTTGGCCCCATCGGCCAGATAGTCCGCCAGCCGCAGGTCTGCCGCCACGTAGACCGCGCGTGACCACCACATTCCCAGGACGAGATCCATCAGCCGGTGGGCCGAGGCGATTTCGGCTTCGCGCTCGGCGTCGTTCGTCCGCGATGTGTCCGGCATGGGCATGGCCTCCGTCACGGTAAGTTGAGCTCAGGTCCAGGGGTTGTCGCGCTCCCGGGACGAACTGGATGGAGCTGGAATCCGGCAGAGAGGGCGGGGCAGTCCTGATGCAGTATCACCCGCAGTGGTGAGACGCGCGCTGCGTCGTGCTGGCCGGAGTTGCCTGGATCATCGGATCGGCCGTGGCGTCGGCCAGTGGCCCACTGTTCCCCGCGCACCTGCCGGCGTCACTCAGGACCGGCGCGGTCGGTGAACTGCGCGTGATGGCCAACTGGGAGCAGAGGTATCCGATTGTCACGCTCGTCCGGGTGGATGGTGTGGCTGGATGGCGAGGACGACTGTTCGGCCCGGGCGGATATGAAAGCCGGCTCTTTTGTGACGAGGATAACCCGGCGGTGGTCATCGCGCGGAGGCCAGGCAGCATCGTCTGGGCGACCGGCAATCTCTGGGATGGCGCCGGCTGCGAGGCTCGCCTCTTCTTCACGGCGAACGAACCCCTACGATGCCGGAAATCCCTCCCACAGGTGCACGAACTACGGCTAAATGCGTCATTGCCAGGAGTGGCGACAGCATACGGCGCGAGGGCAAGCAGGCAACAACTGACGTTTCGCGGGATGTCCTCGCTTAGCGGACGCTGCCGCGCCAGGTGTATGTGCCACGTGCGTCGAGCCGCTCGCGGGCAAAGTCGGGGGCGTGTCGGGAATTGAGCGGCACGCGGTAGCCGTAAATGGTGAGAGTGTGGGAGCCGGCACGCGTGGGCGTCAGCACAAGCCCCAGTTCCTCACAGTCTCCCCAGGCGAAGTGCCATAGGCCATGTCGCCGGAACGGCTGCCCCGCGACGTTGTCGCCGCCACACGCTTGGCTCCCATCCGGCGTGATCGTCTGAGGTCGACTCCACCCGCCGCTGAGCCGGAACGCGTAGTCGATGCCGTCATTGATGGTGAGAATGGGTGCGTCCATCGCCACCCAGAAGGTGGCAGCGCGCCCCACCCGGAGGGTGCCGTGCGGTGCGCCGACGTAGACGCGGACCGGGGGTGAGGGAGGAATGGGGGCGTGGCGCAGGAGCCGCACCAAGCCCCAACCGATGCGGGCGACGACCGCCTTCGGCCCGTCGCTCTCCACCTCCAGGGTCACGTGCTGTCGCACCAGGTCGGCGCCGAAGGTCCAGATGCCGGTGCGCACCGGCGGACCGGGAGCTCCGTTCGTTTCACGAATCAGAAAAATACCCCGGTTCTCACGCTCGATGGACTCGTGAACATCAACGAACGTGGCGCGTGCCCCGGGCGGCTGGGTGAAGCGATTCGGGTTCGGCGGGCGGCCGTAGCGGTAAAAGAAGACGATGGGGGGACCATAGGGGGTCGGTGACGGACCATACGGGCTGGTGCTGGTGCCCGGGCGCTGAACCGGCTGTCCGCCAAACCGGAGGAGACGAATGCCGGCAAGGGTGAGCCCCGTGTCATGCCGGATCTGCGTGGTGGGATCGACATCGACGAACGGGGCGGTCCGGGCGAGAGCAGCAGCCTGTGATCGGGAAACACACAACTGTGGGACGCCGATCATGGTTGCTCCGAAGACATGTCGGCAGCTGGAAGCGTCGGCGTGGCCCACCGTGGCGGGAAGGAGCGAGGACAGGACGAGAGCCAGAGAGAGCAGCAACGTTCGCGATCGCGACGTCAGGCCGGCAAATCCAGGATCCATGGCCACGTCCGCCATAGGGAGAGTGTACTCCACGGAGGACGGTAGGGCTCTCTGCTGAGGAGACAAAACTCCGCCCATTTCGGTTTACTAGCTGCCGCCGTTTCGCAGTGTTAGCGACTGGGCGTCCGATTCATAGATCCAGACGGACCCTCCGACGGGAATAGCGCTCACCACCTGGTAGCTCCCGGTACCCGGATCCCAGAAGAATCCGGTCGTGCCGGAGGGCAGCTGCGCCGGGTAGGCAAACGGGTTTCCGACTATGTTCCAGCCGGCCCCCAGAGTTGGACAGACCAGCGAGGAAGCATGACTGACGGTGCCGACCTCAGGCACCGCGTCGACCGGGGCCGACAGATACTCCCACACGCCCGCGCACAGACCGAACATGATCGGGAGATTGAGGCTGACGTATTGGCCTGTGCTGGAATCGTATCCCCACCTGCTGACCGTTCCCGATGCAGCGCCGCCCACGTACCGCATGCCGATCGTGGTGGTCATGTTCCACCCGGCCGCGTAATGGGCTGTGGGTGTTTGCGCATGCGCAGAGGGCGTCGTCAGCGCGATCACGCCGACTATGATTGCCGCGACGACTGGGCTCATCATCCCCCATCCTCCTTAACCGAGCAGTCCTTCTCGCTGATTGACATGGCTTACCGTTACGAAACGGGCGTCGTAAGGGACAGAGAGGTCGTGGTCGCGGCCGGTGAATACACCCAGACCGCATCGCCGTTGGGAATCTGTGTCACCTGGTGGTAGGTTACGGAGGCCGGATCCCAGGCGTAGGCAACCTCGCCGCCGGTGAGACCCGGGAGGGCGACCTGGCCGGGGAAGGGGTTCCCCACGATATTCCAGCCGGGCGCGAGGGCATCCACGATCAGGTCGTTGGGGCGCGTGGGCGCCGGAATGGTCAGGGTCGCAGTCCCGGGAAAGTACGCCCAGGCGCCGAGCGGGGAGTTCGGGTTCACAGCACCTCCGGCCGGAGACAGAGCGCTGTAGGCGCCGTGGCCGTAGGTCCAGAGCGGAGTCGCATACGGCGCGGAGAGGGTGCCGTTGATGAGATCGCTCACCGCAACCATGTTCCAGCCGGCGGGATAGGTAACCATGGTGCTTGCCGTCTGACCATGAGCGCCTGACAACCCGATCCCGGCGGCCAGAGCCAGCCCGAGAGCTGCTATCCGTCGTGATACTGCCATCATGTGCTTCACCTCATACATGAAATCGGCCGGCCCCCGCGTGATAAGCGTCACTGGAAGAAACGCCGGTGCGACTGGGGCGCCGGGTCGTTGACCGTGGCGACCGGATAGCCCAGCCAGCCGGCGACCACATGCCACTGCGAGAGCGTCTCTCCGGCGCAGTCGGCAGTGATCGTCGGCGACGACAATCGTCCCCAGCTCGTCACGGTTGTCTCCAGGCCCCCGGTGCCGGCATCCCGACACTGCGTCCATTCCTCAGACCACAAGGATCCGGCGGCATGAGCCGGACGTGTGATGGTGGCGGAGGCCGTACCGGCGCCCAATGACAAGGAGACATCGAGTGGGGCGGTGGGCACGAGGTGAACCGCTATCCGGGGCGTCTGCAGGGTGAAATAGCTAGCAGTCCCTCCGGCCATGCGCTCGAGCGACGCCGTGCCACGGAGAGACTGGTCACGCAGGATCACGAGGAGACGGCGCTTGATCGCATGATGGGGAGCGAGCCGGGTACCGATCGGTGGTGGACATGACATCGCGGGAAAGGGGACGAGCGCCGGCGGATAGACGATCTGCCCGGCGGCGGTCAGGACATCGATCCCCGGGTTGGGATAGCCGCATACTCGCGGTTGCTCGAGAACCTCGACAGTGTGGTTCGTGGTGTTTTCCAACCGCAAACCGAACCGCACCAGTGCATTGTCTGGGTACGAGTGCCGGGGCACGGCCAGGGTGAGACGGATGCCGTGGGACTCGGCGGTGACGGATTGTTTGCCTCCGATGGCGGACTGCGGGTGAGCACGCGCGGCCTGACCGGCGTGGGCGGTCAGCAGCGGGGGAACCAGCAGACCAGCGAGGAGAAGACGCGCCGCGGCCGGCGATTTCATCTCGTCTTCCTTCTTTCAGCCTTTTCCTTTATGACAACGCTGAATGGAAGCGAAGTGTAACGAGGACCGGATGACGGCGCGATACGGCGCGGTCGGGCTGACAGCCTCCGGGACGCTCAGCGCATGATGTGCACCGGCGTCCCGATCGGCGCCCAGTAGTACAGGAATCGTTCGGCCCAGTAAGGGACGTTGACGCAGCCGTGGGTTCCACCATAGTTGGTGCCGGGCTGGGTGCCGGAGTTGCTACCGGGACCGAAGACGCTACGCCAGGGCGCGTCATGGATGAAGTAGCCGCGGAGGAACTCCATGGCAAAGCTCACCCGGCTGGGCGGATACCAGTAGGGGGAACTGCGACTCCAGGGGGAGATAAAGGTATAGGGGCTGTACTTGGCGTAAATCTCGAAGTGGCCGAGCGGCGTCGGCAGCTCGGCGTTTCCGGTGGTGACGAGCGTCACGAGCACGACCGTGCATCCGTCCCAGGCACGGAGCCGCTCCAGATGCGTATTGATGGTGATGCGCTTGCCGGTGCCGTAGCAGGAGCCGGCGGCGTGTGCCGGCGCGGACGGGGGAGTCGCGAAGAGGGTCGCGGCCGCGATGAGGGTGAGGATGGAGACGATGTGTCGCGTCATTACTGCCTCCGTGATGGATCGCCCCTTCGGGTGCAAACCTCATGCCGAGGCATAGGTATCGAGGAGTCCCGCGGTGGTGGACGTATCGCGGTGTTTCTGTCGTTGTGTCTCTGTCGTGGTAATCCTGTAGCGGTGGTCCTGTAGTGGTGGCCCCGAGTGGCCACCAGCCCACCAGCCCCGGCGGCGATGGCTGCACCCCACGAGAAGGCACTCGGGGCTGGCCGCCATTCGAGGCGGCCACTACAGTGGCGGGGAGAAACGGTGGTTAGGGGGCCGGCCGTCGGTGGACTCGCTTTGCCATTCGCTCTCCGCCAGGACGTACTCGACGGCGTCTTCCAGACTCACCGCGTATCCCTGCTGCCAGGCGGCTCGCCAGGCTTCCTCGGTCAGTCCGGTGTGAGGGCTTGTCGGGGGTGGCTCGAGTCTGGACGGACCAGCGGTTGCAGCGGGGCGGCCGATCGCGTCGCGGATGGCGGCGGAAACGCCCCACAGCCGGGCTGCTTGAGACCCGTCCCCGCCGTCGCTCAGCAGAGTGGCCAGGGCCTCGACGACATCGGGCATCCGGCCCACGGCGCCGATCCGGCCGAGCAGGGTCAGAGCGTCGCGATAGAAGGCACGGGCGCGGGCGTGATCCCTTTGGCGCTGCTCAATTCGACCGAGGGCGAGCAGACTCTCGGCCGCTCCGACGAGATCTCCGACCTCCTGGTGCATGGCGTGGGCCTCGTCGAGCAGCTCTCGGGCCCGAGCCAGGTCCCCTTGCCGCAGACGCACTTCTCCCAGGCGGTCCAGCGCAGACGCCGCATAGCCACGATTGCCCAGCCGGCGGTGCAGGGTGAGACTCTCCGCCAGCAGCTGCTCCGCCCGCTCGAGCTCGCCCATCATGCCGGCGAGTCCGCCCAGGTGGGTGAGGACAATGGCCGCTGTCCACTGATCTCCGATCTCACGGTACAGGCACAGGCTCTCCTCGAGGAGGCGCCGGGCGTGGTCGAAATCACCCTGGGCACGGACCAGCATCCCAAGGCGGTCCAGCGCTTTGGCTCGCTCGGCGATCGCGGTCCCGGCATCCGCCGCCAGGAGCGACTCAAACCAGTGGCGCCCTTCGGTGAGCTGCCCGCTGTCGTGCCAGAAGATGCCCAGAGCCGCGGCCAGGCGGAGTCCGGCCGGGCCGTCTCCCCGCTGCAGGTACCAGGAGAGGGCGACGCGCACGTTCGCGTTGTCGCGCTGCAACCGGGCCAGCCACGCCTTCTCGCGCACCCCCCAGAACTCCGGCTCCGCCCGCACCGCCAGTTCGCTAAAGAAGGCGGCGTGCGCGGCTCGCATCCGCTCCTCTTCGCCCGATTCGGTCAGCCGTTCCGCGGCATACTCCCGAATCACCTCCAGCATGCGGTAGCGCGGCTCGTCCTCCGCCCCATCGTCGCTGACGATAAGACTGGCGTCGACGAGGCGGCTCAAGCCGGCGAAGAGGGCGTGGGTGCCGGCGCCGTCCTCCCCAGCGATCGCGTCCGCCGCCTCCAGGCTCCAGCCGCCGGCGAAGACGGAAAGCCGCCGCAGCAGGCGCCGCTCGGACTCGGGCAGGAGATCGTAGCTCCAGGCAATCGTGCCGGCCATGGTCTGCTGACGAGCCGGTAGATCGGTGGGACCGTCCGTCAGGAGCCGTCCGCTCAGCCGCAAGAGCAGGGCGGACGGGGAGAGATGCGCAACCCGGGCCGCCGCCAGCTCGATGGCCAGCGGCAGGCCGTCGAGCCGGCGGCAGATCTCGACCACCGTGGCCAGATTGGCGTCGGTCAGCGCAAAGTCGTGCCGCACCGACCCGGCACGCTGCACGAAGAGCTGCATGGCCGGGTAGCGGGCAGCCGGCTCCAGAGCGGCGAGGTCGCCGGATGCCGGCACTTCGAGCGGCGCGATTGTCAGCCGCTGTTCTCCCTGCAGCTTCAGGGCGACGCGGCTGGTCACGATGAGCTTGAGTCGCGGACACTCCCGCAGAAGACGCGCGACCAATGTCGACGCCTCCAGCACGTGCTCAAAGTTATCGAGCACGAGGATCGACTCCCGCCCCTGCAGGTGGGTAATCAGGATCTCCTCGTCGCCGTGTCCACGTGCGTCCTCCAGGCCCAGTGACGCGACGATCGAGGTGGCCACCAGACGAGCATCACGGATGGGCGCGAGCGAGACATACGTCGGCCCGCCGGCGCAGTCCTCCTGAAGGGCGTGCGCGATGGCGATCGCCACGCGGGTCTTGCCCACGCCGCCGGGTCCCGTGAGGCTCAGCAAGCGCACGCCTCCCCAGCGCAGGCGATGGACCGCATCGATCACATCGCGGTCGCGTCCGACCAGAGGCGTGAGCGGCTCAGGGAGCGGAGAGGGACGGCGTCCCGAACCGGCGGCCCGCCATGGTCCCCGCTTCCGCCGCGCGCTGCTCTCCAGCTGATTGCGCTCCTCCCCGGAGAGCGCGAGAGCGGAGGCAAGGAGCTCCACCGTGGTGCGGTGCGGCCCCTGCTTGGCGCCACGCTCCAGATCGCTGATGGCACGGACGCTGAGAGTGGCGCGCTCTGCCAGTTCCTCCTGGGTCAAGCCGGCACGCCGGCGAAAGTGGCGCAAGAGGTCGCCGAAGGAGGCAGCCCGCAGAGGCGCTGACGCCTCGCTGTCACTCACCATCGCGCACTCTCCAGCCTCGCTCCCGTCCGTCGGGCCCCCAGGATGGGTTGACAAATTGGGCTGGCCAGCATGATAGCACACACCCCGAGATGTCGAGCGGGCGGGGGCAGACCGGAGACGGAGGGAGTCTCGATCCGGAGACAACCGACACATCCGTCATCGTGTCAGCTAATCGTGTCATCGTTCGTGGTCGCCGGCGGCGAGCGGGTGCAGACTGATCACGTAGCCAGTCCGGCCGGCCGATAGACACAACCGCTCGATCTCACTCCCTGTGCCCCGCGCAGGGCCGATAAGGAGAACAGACATGACTCGACGTTTTCTCGTCCTCGCCGCCATTGCCGGAGCGCTCGTGCTGCCGGGTCGAGCCCTGGCCGACCCGACCAACGCTCCCACCTCCATGACCTCGATCGTCACCTGCACCAACGGGCAGACGTACACGCTGGTCATCAATGCCGGTAACTCGCCCGGCAACCCGAACACCGGAGCGCCGTGGGTGGTCGCACACATCATCGGCAACGGTTCCGGCGTGATGACGACGGTGTCTCTGACCATGGGCGGAGGACCCACCTACACGAAGAACGGGGGCGGCGTGAACGATCCCAACGCGCAGGTTGTGACGTGCACGGGTACGGTCGATCTGGGGGGACAGCAGGTTCCGGTGACCACGGTCCAGGTGATCAGGTAGTCAACAGCCACCGGCCAGGCGGGGAAGAGCCGATCTTCCCCGCCTGGCCCCTGTGAGTGATCCATCCGGAAAGCGGTGGGCCACCGCCCGCGTTGCTCCCGCGGGTGGCGGCTATGGCTTGCTCTCTCGCGGATTGGTTGCCGCTATGACCCCGGAGCTGATGAGGGCGAGGGAGGCGCTGGTGAGCGTGATGCCGAGACCGGGAAAGACCCAGGTCCACCAGATGCCGGCGGCGAAGTCGTTGTCGAAGTGCGCGTTGAAGAGCATCGCGCCCCAGCCGCCGCCGAGGGCATTGGAGTCGGCCAGCACCCCCCACCCCAGGAACTCCAGGCCGAACTCGGTCTGCAGGGCGATGAGAACCGCGCCGACCAGCACGAAGAGCACCAGGCCACGGAGATGCGGCATGAGCTCATGCCACATGGCGGACCACGGGCGCTCGCCGACGGCAACGGCCGACTGCACGAATTCGCGCTGCTTGAGAGAGATGGTCTGGCTGCGGAGCAGTCCGGCGCCATAGGCCCAGGTGGTGAGAGTCAGCACGATGACGAGCGGCATGGCGCCCACCACGCCGACGCTGAAGGCAATGACGAAGATGGCCGGGAACGGCGGCACCGCCAGGAAGAGATTGATGACAAAGCTGATCACGTCGTCGAGGAGACCGCCGACGTAGCCGGCCGTGATGCCGATAACGGCGCCAAGGATCGTGGTGCCGAGGCCTGCGGCGAACCCGATACCCAGAGAGTAACGAGCGGCGTAGATCCATTCGCTGAAGATCTCCTGGCTGTGCGTGCCGGTCCCCATGAGGTGCTGAACGGAAGGCGGCAGATCGGGGGTCGCCGTGCCGATGACCTGCAGCGGCACGAAGAACGGCGCGATCACCGCCAGAGCCACCATGACCCCGAGCGGGATGGCACCGATCCACAGTTGATGGTGGCCCAGACCGAGGCGCAGAACGCGTCGGGGAAGGGAGCGGGCCGGCGCCCAGACGGCCGCGGGGCTAGCCACGGCGTGTTCGCGGGTCGAGCCAGGGATACAGCAGCCGCGCAGCGAGATGGGCCAGCAGACCCAGGGCGGCGACCAGGATGACGAGCGCCTGGACGGTCGGGTAATCGTGGTCGTAGACGGACTGGACCAGGAGCCATCCCAGGCCCGGATAGTTGAAGACGACCTCGACGAAGACGGCGCCGCCCAGGATGTAGCCGAACTGGATGGCGAAGTTGGTGGCAATGGGCAGCAGGACATTGCGAGCAGCGTAGCCCAGCATGAGACGCCGCGCCCGGAGGCCCTTGGCTCGGCCCAGCGCCATAAAGTCGTCATCCAGCACGCCGACCATCGCATTGCGCATGGGGATGACCCAGAGCCCGAAGGTGGCGACGACGACGGCGAACAGCGGCAGAACGCCGTGCCGGATAACGTCGGCGATGAATGTGTCGCTCCATTGGGGCGTGAGATCGGGATTGTAGGGATCGCCCACCGGGAACCAGCCGAGGTTGAGGCCGGCGACATAGACGAGGATCATGGCGACAAAGTAATAGGGAATGGAGCTGGCGAAGACGGCAGCCGGTGTGAGAACGGTATCGAGCAGCGAACCACGGTGCCAGGCGAGGATGATGCCCAGCGCCGTACCCAACAGAAGCGAGAGGACGGTGCCGATGCCGACGAGACCCAGCGTCCAGGGCAGGGAGCGTCCCACCAGCGCATTGACGGACCCAAAGGGCGTGGCGAGTGACTGCCCGAAGTTCAGGCGGAGCACGTGACCGAGGTAGTTGAGGTAGAGGGTGAGGAGCGGTGCGGAGTGGGTGCTGTGGCCGGGCAGGAACTCCGGCGCCGTGAAGGGCTGCAGCCCCACCATCTGCCGCAGGAAGAAGCTGAGGGTGATGACGACCCAGAGCGCGAGGAGGAAGAAGCTGATCTGGCGGATGGCATAGGCCACGATGATCTCCGGATGCAGGTCACGCAGTGCGTAGAGGCGGGCACCGCAATGCTGACGGTCAAGTCATGATGCCACCTGGCACGAATGTCAGGGAAGATATCGTTATGGGCCAGGGTGGACTGAAAGGAGCAACTTGCTATCGTTTTGCTGGCACGGAGGTCGTCATGCCCAATCTACTGGTACGTGATGTCCCGGAGCGTGTGATGGCGGCGCTAAAGCGCCGCGCGGCAGATCATCACCGCTCGCTCCAGCAGGAAATGCTGGAGATTCTGGAAGAGGTGGCTGAGGAAACCAGTCCTCAGACAGCTGCGGACAGGGCTCGCATTATTCGCCAGCGATTGGCCGGCCAATACGGGACCTTCCCGGACAGCACTCCGTTGATACGCGCCGACCGTGAGCGATGAGGGGACGCTGGTTGTGGATGCCGGCGTTGTCGTGAAGTGGTACATCCCGGAGTCGGGGAGCGACCGAGCCGCCGCTCTGTTGGAGACTGATCGACGGCTGATCGCTCCCGATCTGTTGCTGGCTGAGGTTGCCAACGTTCTATGGAAGAGCCGACGAGAGTTGTAGATAGAGGAGATCCAGTCGATTGCCGGAGAGCTTATCTCCGATCTTCCAGTCGCCCTGTACCCATCTCGCCTTCTCCTCTCTGGAGCCTTGTCTATAGCCTGTACCTACGACCGGCCCTTGGACGATGCACTGTATCTGTCGCTGGCCGTGAGCGAAGACTGCCGGCTCATTACCGCTGACGAGCGGCTTGGCAATGCCCTGCGGGATACCCCGGTTGGGAGGTACATCACGCTTCTCTAGTGGCCGGAGGCATTAACCGACAGGGATGCGCTGCCAGGCTTTCCCGCCGTTGACCGTGCGGAATATCAGGTTGGGATAGGAGGCGAGCCAGCCGTCGGAGGGAGTGGCAAACAGGACGGGGCCGACGGTGGCGTCCTCGGGATCGACGTTCTGGCGGGTGGCGGGATGCCAGATTTTTCCGCCATCCCTGGTGGTGAACAGGGTGCCGCGATCGAGGGAGAACCAGGCCGTCTGCGGGCCGGTCACAGCCAGGCTGTCGACGTAGCCGCCGTAGACGAACCGGGCGGCGGGGAGCTTCTTGTGCTTGGCGAGGATGTACTCATTGCTGGCGACGAGGCGCCAGTGCCGGCCACCGTCGGGCGAGCGGTAGAGGGACATCAGCTCGCCGCCGGCCGCCGGTTGGCCCCCACACACCAGCCACAGGTGGACTCCGTCGTCGGTGGCGAGGCGATCGATGTTGGATTCGCCGACCGGACATGGATCGGGCCGGCGCACCCATCTCCGGCCGGACGTGGTCGACTCGATCAGCGTGGGCCGGCCCCACGGCACGCGCGTTGTCACCTGCGTGGTCAGGATCCAGACGTGTCCGTTGTCCGCGGTCACGATCTGGCTGGCACCGGCGGGAGCGCGGAGGGGGAGGGTGGTGCGATGCCAGGCGTCGCCGCTTGCCGGGCTACGGTAGAGGTAGACGGGACAGGCGCCGGACCGAGGGCAGAGATCGGACACGGCCCAGACCTCGTTGCCGACCGGCGCGAGCGCCTCGACCGAATAGATGGACCGCTGCCATGTCCACGTCTCGCCGCCGTCATGGCTGGTGAGCAGAGAGGGACCGGAGGCGTAGGCATCCTGCGGTGTGGCGTACTGCAGGTTGCGCACGTAGGCGTGACTCACGCCCTTGCCGAAGAAGTTGGGCGCGGCCGGCACGTGCTCCTGAATTGGCCAACTCAGGCCTCCGTCCTGGCTGCCGCGCACCACGAGATTGGAGCACGACTGGTTGGGACTCGGCGGGCAGGAGAGGCCGAGGACCCAGACGTGCTGGGTATCGGTGACGGTCATGCTGAGGATCGTGAGCTGCGCCGTCGCCCCCTGTGCGACGCTGCCGGCGAACGCACACCCAAGAACGGCCGCGATGGCGACGACGCGAGCGACGGAGGTCATGACTCTCACCTCTGCACATGAAACGCGCGAAGGGTGGAATCAGTAACAGGTGAGATGAAGGTGTTTTTCGGAGCGTCCGGCGCTCAGTCTGTCCCCGGATCGTCCGGCGTCTCGGGTGGTGCCGGGCCCTGCAGATGGCGGAGATCGAGGAGCAGGCGCTCGGTGGAGGCGAGCGCTGAGGAGTCGTCGCCCGCGTAGAGGAAGCCGGCGACCTGCTGCGCCGTGGAGAAAGCGCGCCGTCTGATCCAGTCGTCCGCCGCGTCCCGTGCCGCCTGTTGAGGAGGTTCATGGACGGAGGGCGGTTTCGACTCCTCGGCGAAGATTTGGTTGCAAAGATCAACACACTCATTGCAGATGTAGACGCCGCCGGGCCCGGCAATGAGGCGATGGACCCCCTCCTGTCCCTTGCCACAGAACGAGCAGCGGTATTGCACCCGTGGATTCCCCGTCTTGAGTTTGGACATGTCCGCTATCTCCGATCTGGTTCCCAGGGTAGCAGGATAGCGGTGAGGCTGCACGCTAGCCCGGCTGCATGATCCGGTGTGAGGCAGAGCGCCGCAGCAAGGCCAGGCCGAGACAGATCCAGGCGGCGAGGAGGACCGGGTGGACACCGAATCCCCAGGGAACGCCGCGCGCTCGAGTCCGTGATCTAGATGTCGTCCGCCGGGACGATGCGGAACACCTGGCCGCCCGGTGCCTGGAAGTAGAAGTACGGCGTGCCGGGGTAATCCACGACGGTTGCGCCGTGCGCCAGTACTCGCTCGCGCACGCCGTCGGGATCGGCGTCCAGCAGTTCCAGATAGGCGCCTCGCCGGGCGAGTTCCGGTGTCAGGGCGTCGTCCACGAACTCAACCGTCATGCCGGCGCCGTTGCGGAACTGGATCAGCAGAAACGGGATCGCTTTGCCGGGGACGGCAACCTCCGCGACGGTACAGTCGAGGGCGTTGGTGAAGAGGTCAGCGAGGGGTTGTTTGGCGTCAGGTGGGGCGAAGATGTGGGCGCGGTTGGAGAGGATGGCCATGAGTATGTCCTCCTGATTATTGTCGCGCCTTGATCATCCTGCTGTTTGGCTCTCGTTATGCCGTAGGGAGAGACAACCTCCGCTCCATGGGTTCGGGCGATCGCCGAGTATCGTGTGCCCCACCAGACGTGGCGATGAGCGCCGCCCTGCCGATGGAGCGCAGCGCTCACTGTCCCTGCGTTCTCCTGCTGCCACAACCTTCGTATTTACAACGCCGGCTCTGTCTTCTTTCCTGCATAGAGAAGGTGCTCGGCGGCGCCGTGGACGGAGGGATCGTGGGCGAGGCGGTAGTTCACGTCGACCCAGGCATCCCACCCTTCTCCTTGCAGCTCATTGATCCCCTGGTCGATCCTGCTGACGACTCCCTCGCAGGCGATGAGATCGAGGAAGGTGAAGCCGCAGGAGTCCAGCAGCGGGACGATCTCGGCGGGATGTGCGAAGTAGGCGTCGGTGAAGCGGTCATTGGCGGCGCTGTGGTGCTGTCCGGTGACGAGGGCGTGTTCGAGCAGGGCACGGTCGCGCACGATGGCATCCGGCTCGCGCTGCGCCATGTTGCGGACGGGGGCGTAGCGCGTGATGAAGGCGGCAAAGAGGATGCCCCCGTCGTGCAGTAGACGGCAGGCTTCGCCCAGCGCGCGGCGCCGCTCCTCCTCCAGCAGGAGGTGGTAGAGCGGTCCGAGCAGCAGGACGGCGTCGAAGGTGTCGCCGGGCAGGGCGGAGAGGTCCAGGGCGTTGCCATGGATATAGGCGTCGAGGGCCACATCCTTGCTGTCGGCAAACTGCCGGGCCAGATGCAGCAGTCGGCGCGAGAGATCGACCAGCGTCACGTTGTAGCCGGCCTCGGCCAACTCCACGGCGTAGCGGCCCGGTCCCCCGCCGATGTCGGCGATCACGGCCGGCGGCGCGGGCAGGTATTGCCGGAGGGCACGCGTGGTGATCGCGTGCTCCATGCGATGCACGGCTAGGCGGCTTAGCTCGCGCTCTGCCGCCAGATCGTAGTAGCTCTCGACCGTCCGGCCGGTCTCGTTGGCCATGGGATATGTCTCGATGCGGCGGTGGCCGCTGCTTTCCCCGAGAGATTGTCGCTCTAGCGTCACTGCCGTTCCAGCCACTCGCCGCGCAGCAGCTCAAAGATGTACTCGTCGTGCCGGCGGTTATCCTGACGGAACCGGTTCCGGCGGGTGCCGATGCAGCGGAAGCCGGAGCGTTCCAGCGCCCGGTGCATCCCGATGTTCACGTCCATCGAGGAGGTCTCGATGCGGTCGAGCCCCAGCTCCTCGAAGACAAACGCGGTGCGCAGACGAACGGCCTCGCTGCCGTAGCCCTTTCCCCACTGGTCGCGTTCCCCGATCCACAGACCGGACAAGGTCTGCCGATCGATCCAGTTGATGTTGAAGAGGAAGGCCTGGCCGATGGCGGCGCCCTCCAGGGCGACCCGCCACAGCACCGTGGACTCGTCCCGCGCCGCACGCTCAAACGATTCCTCTTCCTGGGCGAGGGAGGGGACATCGGGCGTGGTGAAGAGGCGCGTCACCTCCCGATCGGCGAACCAGTGCCGGCGCAGCGGGATATCCTCGGGCCGCGCCGGCTCCAGGCTAATCAACGATCCGCGCAGGACGGGTCCCAGCATATGCGGCGCTACCTACAGATGTCCGGGATGTTGGCGTGCACAGTGTGCCCCGCTTTCACGGTGACCTGGGTGAACGGCTCGATGTTGCCGGGGGGCGAATAGCGTCCCTGCAACACGTAGTGGCCCGGAGGCAGGATGAAGCGGTACGTCTGGTTCCGGCGGACGCGCGTCGTGGCGACGACACGGTGTGGAAAGGTCCAGCGCCGGCCCTGGTGGCGCCTGTGTATCCAGCTCGCACGTCCGGCCAGGACGGTGACGGTTCCGGCGGCATAGCGGGGCCCGTGCCGGATGGGCGGCCCCTCACACGGCTCGATCCCACCCACGACAGTGCCCTTCGGCGCCATCGCCAGGTCGAGTCCCGTCCCTGCCGGACGCGTGGAACAGGCTCCAAGGGATACGGCGAGTGCGACCGTCATGGTTACGGGCAGTATGGCATTCGTGAGACTCGGCATCTCTCGGCTCTATGGACGTGTTCGGGATATCGGCCCACGTGATCCCTCCTCCAGGTGTTCTTTCGCCTTAACGCCGCGCCCGCACCGATTGTCACTCGCCTTCCCGGCTCGCCGTATCGGATGTCGGGAGCATCAGGTCATGTTCCCGCAGCAGAGCGTCGAGGAACTCTCCATCCTCCATGACGGTGCGGTAGATCTCCGTATAGTGATCCAGTTGCCAGAAGGCGATAGCGCGCTCGGCCGCGTCCTCGCCGGCGAGGTGCCGCAGGCACAGATATTCCAGCCGGCAGATCAGGTAGTGGAAGTAATCGCCGAGGGAACTGTCCGAGCCGGCCGGGAATCCAATTGGTGGGTTGGGGTAGCGGGCGGTCAGGGCGGCCAGCACCGGCTCGAGCCGGTCGTCGGGCTGCTGCGTCAGGAACCAGTGCAGCTGCTCGTGGAGATAGGTGGACAGCAGCAGGAGGTCGTCGTCGCGGTGGCGCGTGTGGAGGGTTAGAACCGGGTGGCTGTGCGGGATGGCCGTCTCGTCGATGACGGCCTCATCGGTGAACTCGAAAGGCAGCACGCCGTAGCGTTGCCGGAGGCGCTGCAGTTGCGCGCGTGTCATGATCTCGGCCTCGGAGCCGTGGACCAGAGAGATCCGGAGGTCCATGGACGTATAATCCTCGATCGGTATGACGGTGGGAGGATCAGCGTATGCGACGAATGATACTCGGCGTGTTGACGGCCATTATCGCTGCGTTCGTCCTGCAGCGGGGACTGGCGGGGGTGGCTGTCGGCGACAGCGTGTTTGATCGGGAGCGGCTGGAGCGGGCCCGCGCCGAGGGGCAGACCCTCCGCGAGACGGTGGTGGGTCTGGCGCGCATTCCTGACGATGTGTCCCCGGAATTGGCGGCCGGGACCATCGAGCACCTGACGGTGGTCGGGACGCTGATGGTGCCGCAGGCGGTCTACGATGCTCTGCACGGACGGCTGTCGGTGTCGGGCGCAACGGTGGTTCGCTAGCTTGTCACTGAGTCGCCTCGCGAGGCCTACCAGTTTTTCCGCCGTGACGGTCCCGCGTGGCCGTCACTCCGTTTCCAGCGGCCGGGTGCGATGAATAAGCATTATGAGGTGGTGGAGCTGTCCGGCCTCCACTCGCGGAAGCGGAGATCTTCATAGATGAAAGGACACTCAGGAAGATCGTCCCAGGGGGCGCGCTCGACGGTGAGGATAGCAGCAGCGATTTCACTGCCCGGGGCAATGGCCAACAGCGAGGCATCCGGGAGCACATCTCCGTATTCACCGCAAAGAACGCTTCGAGGTCGGCAATGAGAGTCAGCCGGGAGGGGCTTACCGGGCTATTGCTGATGGAGCAGCTTGGTGACCGTGTCCCAGACGCCGCCGGGGCGGTCGTTCAGGGCCGTTCCGTTGGCCGTTACGAGCCAGCAGGCGGGATCATCCCTGACGCGGATGGCCGGTCCTTGCTGTGGAACGAACCCCCACACCGTCTACCTCCTTTGACAGCAACCAACGTGCAGCCGGCGAGACGATGTGATGCATGTCGCTAGCTTAGCCTGCGCTCCCCTGCCGCCTCAAAAGCGGCGTCACCCGCATCTGGGGAAAAGAAAGGGCCTCGCCGCGACGTCGCGGCGAGGCTCCGAATGGTTGTCGCTGCTAGCTGGTGGCGCCGGCGGTGAGCTTGGCAAGCGCTTCCTGCGTCACCGTCGCCAGATGCTCGCGGAGGAAGTTGGCCATCCGCTCTTCCTGCGGGATGATCTGATTGGCCATCTGCACGACCTGGGTCAGTCCGAGCTCCTCGGCGGCCGCAATGATCGACCGATAGGAGGCGATCTCGAAGTGCTCGGTCGCGAAGTCGGCGATCGAGTCCTTGACCAAGGTGTCACCCGCCGGGCTGGTGGAGAGGCCCTGCATCCAGCCCATCACATTGGCCATGCCCGTCTTCAACGCCGAGGTGTCCCCGCCGAGACTTTCGATGGTCGACTTCACCAGATCGGCGTGCTGCTTGGTCTGCTGTAGATGGGTCTCGATGGCCTGCCGCATCGTGGGATTGTCCTTGGCCTGCCCTGCCTGGCTCTCCAGCGTCTTGGTGATGGAGGTCTCCATCGCATAGGCATCGTTCAACCAGTTGAGCAGCTGATCTTTCCCGTTCATGTCCGTCTCCTTGTGGCGTCTCGCGATGTGGCCAACCGGCCCGCCTGTATCTGCGCAAGTTGCGTGCCCACTGGACATGAGTTACATGCAGCTTCTTTCGTCCCGTCGGAGGACACGGCGTTGGTTCCGCCAGGGGAGTCGGCCGGTAGGCGGACACGGACCAGGGGCACTCCCCTACGCCGGACCGGTGCGAACCCGGCTTGGCGCGGTGATGATGGATGATAGGGGCGTGCTCGGCAGTGTCACCATGCCGGGTTCGCCTACCTCATAACCCCAAGGAGACCATCATGGCCGTTGCCGTCCCGCCTCGCAGCGAGATTCCCACTCAGTACACCTGGGACACGAGCAGCATCTTTCCCACCACGGCGGACTGGGAGGAGGCCGTGCGGCAGATCGAAGGAGAGCTGCCGCATCTGGAGAGCTTTGCGGGGAGGCTCGGCGAGGGACCGGATGTGCTGGCCGCATGGCTGGAGCTGCACCAGGATGTGTTTCGCCGCCTCGGGCAGGTCTTTCTCTATGCCAATTCCGAGTACAACGTCAATACCCTGGACGAGGCGGCCAAGGCGCGGCAGGAGCAGGCGCAGGGGCTGATGGCGCGGGCAACGGCGGCCGCGTCCTTCGCCGAGCCGGAAATCCTGGCCATCGGCGACACGCTGCAGCGGTGGATGCGAGAGGACCCGCGACTCCAGATGTACGCGCATTACTTCGACATTCTGGAGAGCCGCCGATCCCATATCCGCTCCGCTGAGGTGGAGCAGATCCTCGGGCTCGTCCGTGATCCGTTCAGCGCCGCCTCCGGCACGCACCGCACCCTCACCGACACCGATCTCCCGCTGGGCGTCGCCTGCACCGAGACGGGGGACACGATCCCCATCTCGCAGGGGAATGTCAACGCCCTGCTCTCCGACAGCGACCGGGAGGTCCGCCGCACGGCCTGGGAGAGTTATGCCGATGCGCACCTCGCCTTCAAGCACACCATGGCCAATGCGCTGGCCGCCGGCATCAAGCAGGACGTCTTCAACGCCCGTGCCCGGAAGTATCCGTCCTCCCTGGAGGCGGCGCTTGGGCCGAATCATATCCCGGTGGAGGTCTTCCACAACCTGATCGCCACCTACCGGCGTAACCTGCCCATCTGGCACCGCTACTGGAATCTGCGGCGGCGCGCGCTGGGCTACGACGAGCTCTACGTGTACGACATCAAGGCGCCGCTCAGTCCGGAGCCGCCGTCGGTCAGCGTGGAGCAGGCGGCGGAGTGGATCAGCGAGGGGATGCGTCCGCTGGGTGACGAGTACGCCGACATCCTCAGGCGGGGCGTGCTGGAGGAGCGGTGGGTGGACATTATGCCCAACCAGGGCAAGCGCAGCGGCGCCTACTCCTCCGGAACGCAGGGCACGCACCCCTTCATCCTGATGAGCTACAGCGGTGACCTGTACGGCCTCTCCACCCTGGCCCACGAGCTGGGTCACTCGATGCACTCGTACTACAGCACGCACACCCAGCCGTTCATCTACACGCGCTACGGCCTCTTCCTGGCGGAGGTCGCCTCGACCTTCAACCAGGCGTTGGTGCGGGCCTATCTCATGGGACGCAACCCCGATCCCGTGTTCCAGATCGCCCTCATCGAGGAGGCAATGTCCAACTTCCACCGGTACTTCTTCATCATGCCGGCACTGGCCCGCTTCGAGCTGGCGGTGCACGAGCAGGTGGAGCGGGGTAAGGGACTCACGGCAGACGGGATGATCGGGCTGATGGCCGACATCTTTAAAGAAGGGTACGGGGACGAGGTGGTGTTCGATCGCGACCGAATCGGCATCACCTGGGCCCAGTTCTCCGGTCATCTGTACATGAACTTCTACGTCTTCCAGTACGCCACCGGTATCTCGGCCGCCCACGCCCTGGCCAGGGGAGTCCTGGAGATCCGCCCCAACGCCGCCGAGAAGTACTTGGGCTTTCTCAAGTCCGGCGGCTCGGAGTATCCACTGGAGACGCTACGGCGCGCCGGGGTGGATATGATGTCGCCCCAGCCGGTGCAGGACGCGTTCGATGTGCTGAATGGGCTGGTGGACCGGCTGGAGAGGTTGTTGGAGGCGGTGTAGGGCGAGGTCCCTGGCGAGTTTCTCCCGTCACATCGTCCCGTAGGCATCATGCAGCAGCAGGGTCTGCGCCAGGAGGGCGCCTTCTCCCCAGTGCGCCGTCGCTTGCCGCACCTCCGCCTCCGAGGCGACCTCGCGGCCGAGATAGGCACGCGCCACCACCTTGCGCACACCCAGATCGCCCGCGACCACGACGGGTCGCCCCAGGACGCGAGCCAGGACCCATTCCGCCGTCCAGCGGCCGATGCCGCGCAGTGCGGTGAGACGCGCAATCACTGCCTCGTCCGGCAATGCCGTCAGCATCGCCCTAGTCAGTCGTCCCGCGGCGATCTCTTCGGCAATGCCGACAATGAACTCGGCCTTGCGCGTCGTGAACTGGAGGGCGCGGATGTCGGCCGGATCGAGAGCAGCGATGTGGGCCGGGCTGAGGCTATAGACGCTTTCGCCGGCCACCTCGTGGCGGTCGCCAAAGGCGTCGGCGAGCCGCGCTCGCGTCGTCGCCGCCCAGCGCAGGTTGACCTGCTGGGCGCTGACGGCCCGCACCAACGCGGCGAAGAGGTTCTGCTGGCGGAGGGGGCGGACTCCGGGTAGACACCGGTCGAGGGTGGCGAGGACGGGATCGCGCTGCAGTAGCTCCTGCCAGCCGCCGGGCGTCGGGACGAAATGGCCGCGGATGGCCGCATCCAGGCCGGGCACGTCCTCCTCAGTCTGTATCTGGAGGGCCGGCTGCTCCGGCGTTCCCTGCGGGACCGCACGATAGGCGACGAGCCGGCCCTTGACGGGAACGGTGCGGAGGAGCCGGTTTCCGTCCCAGCGCTCGAGGAGATCGTCGCCGGCGGCGCCAAGGGGGAGGAGAGAGGCAGAGAGATCGAGGGGGGAGGAGAGAGGAAGGGTGAAGGCGGGCATGGTCGACCGTCGATGGGGTGCCGGCAGGGTGGACGGCACCCGGCCGCCTACAACACCAGATCCGCCAGCAGCGTTATCTGATGACGGTCGTTGCTGCCGGGCCAGAGGATCATCTCGTCGACACCGGCGGCGGCGAAGTCGGCGACCGTCTGGCGGACGGCTTCGGCGGTCAGGGGTGAGTTGGCGATCAGGCCCTCGGCGCGTGGGCCGTAATACGACCGCAGAGCGTTCGCCGTCTGCTGAGCGGCTTGCTCTCCGATAGCGAAATAGGTGCAGCCGACGAAGCGGGGGCGCCCATCGCGTCCCGCATCCCGCCAGGCTTCCGCCACCTTTCGGAAGGCCGGCAAACCGGCGGTCAGGCCGCCGCTGCCGAAAATGTAGCCGTCCCCCCAGTTGACGGCGCGGCGCACCATGGCATCGCTGTAGCCGCCGACGAGAAGCGGGATATGACCACCGGGTGGCGTTGGACCAATCGGTCCTACCCCGTTGATCTCACCTCCCTGCCAGAGACGCCGCATCTCCTGCATCTGCGCATCCATCAGGCGACCACGGCGGTGGAACGGCCGCTCGACAGCCGTATAGTCGTCCTCGCGCGCGCCCACCCCCAGGCCGAGCACAAGGCGGCCGCCGGAGATATCGGCAATGGACGCCGCCTGTTTGGCAAGATCGGCGGTGAGCCGGAGAGGAGCGACGAGGATGCTGGTGGTGAGGCGGATGTGACGAGTGACGGCGGCCGCCGCTGCCAGCGTGATGAGCGGATCGGGGTTAGGGTAGACGAGACGATCGATGATGCCAAGGCTCTTGAAGTCGGCCTCTTCCGCTTCGCGCGCCCAGATCGGCAGCTCGGAACCGGGAGTATCCGGGACGGTCGACGGGAGGCCGATGCCGATCTCCATCACACCGGTCCGACCGTGCGCTCGACGCGGACCTTGACCAGCACGCGCCGGTCGGTACGCATGGCCTGCCGGTACTCATCCCAGTTGGAATGCTCGCCGGAGGCCAGCCGGTAGTAGTGGACGAGAGGCTCGATCGCCTCCTCGCCGCGAACGATCTCGACCGGGCCGCTGACGTCCAGCCACTGACCAAAGAAGCGCTCGTTGATGACACAGACCCAGGCATACGGGTGACGAGACAGATTGCGGTACTTGGCAGTCGCCTCCTGCGTGCTGATCAGCAGTTCGTCACCGTCGAGGACGGCCAGGACCGGCGACATCTGGACGCCCCCATCAGCACGTTTGGTCGCCAGGATCGCTCGGTGGTTCGCGCGCAGGAATCCCCTCTCTCCCTCGTTCACGGCACCCTCCTGCCCAATTATTCCATGGTGGCCGAGCGTGGCTCGACGCGTGTCAGCAGCTCGTTGACCTTCTGCCCGATCTCCTGGAGCTCCTGGCGCAGGACCTCCATCTCCCGGGGATGCTTCTCGAAGACGGCAATCGACCCGCCCGGCTCGAGGACCGCCCGCTCCACCTGCGCGATCTCCGGGACGCCCTGCGCGTGAACAATCCCCAGGAGGTCATCCATCGTGATCAGCTCCCTGCTCAGGTTGTCCTCGCAGACCTGACCGTTGTCGATCAGGATGGTGGGCGTGCCTTGCAGGAGGGTGCGGATGCGGGGGCGGTGAAAGAGAAAGCGCACGATGACGTAGTTGATGACGATCAACACGCCGGCGGCGATCCACCCGCCGACCAGTGAGGTATCGGGTCCGATGCCCGCATTCTGGACGAGGTTGGCCAGGGTGAGAAAGACCACGAAGTCGAAGGTGTCGGCCTGAGCCAGCTCGCGCTTGCCGGCCAGGCGTAGCACGACGAGGAGAAAGAGATAGAGCAGGATGGGACGCAGAATCAGCTGCAGGATCGGAATGCTGGGAACGAACATCGGGATGAGGGTGTTGTGGACCATGGGCGTGCCTCCTCGCTCGCGGCCCGGCAAAAGCCGTGCCCACGGACAGTCCCCGTTATGTGGGGCCGAAGGACTCTGGACGATCGTTTGGTTCGCGTCTAGGATGTGAGAACCGCCCCGATCACGGGGCGTCAGTTCTTGTGATCCGCTCTGAAGCGGAGTTTGGGGGGAATCTACGCATGAAGCTTCGACTATCTCTGGCGACCGTCGTGGTGGCCGGCGGCCTGGTGTGGGTCGGTTACGGCACTCCGGCGCACGCCGCCGGTCTGCCGCAGTTTCAGACCGCGCTGCAGTCGGTCCAATCACTCATCCCGGCGACCGGGGCACCCGACTACCTGATCCTCGCGGAGAGCGAGCATTGTGACGATGGAACGACGTCGTGCTTCAGCACGGGCCTCGGGTACAACTTGTCCTACATCGTGGCGGTTCAGTTTTCGACGGCCGTCGCCGGCAAGCCGGATGAGGTGGTCGCTCTCTGCGAGCACGAGAGCACTGCCGGTGTCTCCCAGGAGGCCGTGGGCTTCGGTGTCGATGCGAACTATCCGGGCCCGTCCTCCTACATCGTCGGCAGCTCGACCAGCGGGATCGGTATTGCACCCGGGACGCCGACGAGCACCTCGGCCTTCGGCCTGCTGGCTGCTTCGGGAGTACCCGGTCCTGTCCTGCAGGCCGAGGGATACGGCTCGGTTCATGTCACCGGCGCGGATACGGCCAACAATGTGACGGAGACCATGCTGTCCGGGTCGCTGAAGGCCACCATCACCGGTCCGATTTACGGCTCGGGTGGTACCACCTACGGCACGATGTCCTGCTCGGCGCAGCCGGGTGGCCCTCTCAATGTCGGCGTGAATGAGCGCGGAGTGTTCGGGATCGGATAGTTTGCGTCATGATGCGACGGGGGCGGTGCCTGGCACCGCCCCTTTTTCATGGACGTTTCCCGAGGAGTTGTCGCCGGGGCGGCGATGCCGGTTCGGCGCGGTGGTGGCCGGTCCGGGGGCCGGCTGGTCCTGGGCGTCCGGCCCGCCGGCCTGACAAGGGGGTCAGGGCTGGCGGCCACTCGGGGCCGCCACTACGGGGCCGCCACGGCGACGGCGGTAGGTAGTGGTAGGTGCCGATTATTAGGGGGGCGGCCGACGATTTCCCTGAATCTCTACTCGTAGGCAATCGCTTGCAGGATGTCGAGGCGGGCGGCACGGCGAGCGGGCCAGGCCGCGGCGACAATGCCGAAGAGCATGGCGAACACGACCCAGATGAGCAGTGAGCCGATGGGGAGCGTGAAGACGATGCCCTGGCTCGACAGACCCTGCGTCACGACGGCTGCCAGCAGGATGCCGACGGCCAGCCCCAGAATGGCGCCGATGACGGCCGTGATGACGCTCTCCCAGCGCACGATCCAGCGCACCTGACCGCGTGTTGTCCCGATGGCGCGCAGCATCCCGATCTCACGGGTGCGCTCGTAGATGGAGAGCACGAGCGTGTTGATGATGCCGAACAGGGACACCAGGACGCTCATCGCCAGCAGCACGTAGATCAGGGTGAGGAGCTGATTGACGCTCTTCTCGGCGTTTTGCTTGATCTGTTGTTGGGAGTGCACAGCTGCGATCGGGAACTCACTCTTGAGAAGCGCCGTGATGCGGCGCTGCACCGCCTTCTGGTTTGCTCCCGGTCGGGGATTGGCCGACACAATCTCGTCCTGTCCCTGTGACCAGTCGGATCGGACGGTGTCGTAGCGCAGCGTGACGTCGGTCAGGAATTGGGAGGACTTGTAGATGCCCACGACGTGGACCGTCAGATGTCTATCGGTCGCGGTCGTCACGCGCAGCGAGGAGCCGACGCCGACCTTGTGCCCCGAGGCGAAGGTGTCGGAGACCAGGGCATCGAGAGGGCCCATGCCGGTCACGGCTGCGTCGCTGCCCTGCTTCCACTGGAATCGGTAAATTGCCAGGATCGTCGACGGCTGAATGCCGTAGATGTTCGACACGCTGCCGTTGACACGCGCCGCATCCCCGTCGAGAGCGGAGACGGCGCCGACACCCGGGATACGGGCCACCGCCGGGGCGACGGCCCGGGGAATCGGCTGCCCCTGGTCGTTGTAGATCGAGTAGATCCCGGCGATCTCGCGGTTGACGGCCGCATCGGCGCTGGCGCGGAGCTCGGCGGCAAAGATGGTGACAAAGGAGACCAGGGCCAGGCCGATCATGAGGGCGGCCGCCGTCACCGCGGTGCGCGTTGGATTGCGGGAGGCGTTGTCGCGCGCCAGCATGCCGGTGATGCGTGTCATCCGCTCGATCGGCCAGCCGAGAGCCGCCGCCAAGGGACGGACCAGCTTGGGGGTGACCATGGCCACGCCCAGGAAGAGCAGCACGGCGCCGGCTCCAATGATCGACAGGCGCGTGCCGACGCTGGAAATCGAGGCGAAGACGCCGGCGATCAGGACCAGGACGCCGAGCGCGCCGACAATGCCGGCGATCCAGGGCGTGAATCGCGCGAAGCGAGACCGCGGCAGTTGAGCGCCTTCGCGCAGGGCGGCGATCGGGGGAACACGCGTGGCGCGCAGCGCGGGTACAAAGCCCGCCGCCATGGTCACGAGGACCCCGACCAGAATGGCCACGATGACGGTGCGAACCTCCAGCACCAGCCCGGCGCTGGGCAGGTCGGCGCCGAACGCTTTGAACACGGCGTGGATCAGCTGGGCGAGACCGATCCCGGCCAGTAGTCCGAGGAGCGAGGACACCAGTCCGATGAGGAAGGCTTCCAGCAGGACGGAGCGCAGAATCTGCGCCCGGGTCGCGCCGAGTGTGCGCAGCAGACCGATCTCACGCACGCGCTGGGCGATCGTGATCGAGAAGGTATTGAAGATGATGAAGGCGCCGACGAAGACGGCAATACCGCCGAAGACGAGGAGTGCGATTGTCAGGAACTGCAGCCCGTTACTGATGGCGCTTGAGGCATCCTGCGCGCTTTGAGTTCCCGTCTCCACCTTGACCCGTCCCCGCAGGCTGTGGGGAATCTCTGCCCGGATGCGCTGGACGATGTCGGCCGGCGTCACGCCGGAGACCGCCGCGACCGAGATTTGATTGAACTTCCCGGTCTCGGCGGTGACACGCTGCGCCACGGCGAGCGGCAGGTCGATGGTGGCCGCTCCGCCGAGGTTGCCGGTCGAGCCGAAGCGCGTGGTCCCGACGATCGTCATGCGCGTCGCCGGTCCGGCAGCGATGACCTTGACGACCTGGCCGAGATGGAGGTGGTGCTTGGCAAACATCGTCTTGTCGATCACCAGCTGGTTGCCGACCGGCCAGTGTCCGCTGACGAGCGTGGTCGAGCGGAAGCGTGGCGCGGCGACGCTGAACAGCAGGGTTGGCGCGCCGCCGACGGCCCCGATCGCGTTGCCGTTCAGGTCATAGATCGAGGCCTCAGCACCGACATCCCCTTCGGCGAAGGCGACGCCCGGTGTATGCCGCACCAGCGCGAGGACCGAGGCCGGCAGCGGTGGTGTCGGGCCGCCGGAGAACCCGCCGATCGGCGAGGTAGGGACGACGACCGCGTCAATATTGCGATCGGCCGTCTGAAAGATTTGATTGAAGGCGGTGTTGATGGTGTCGGTGAGCATGTAAGTCCCGGAGATCATCGACACCCCGAGCACGATGGCGATCATGGTCAGGATCGTGCGGAGCTTGCGGCTGAAGAGCCCTCGCAGGGTGACGCCGCTCATCGCAGAACCTTCATCACGTCCAGAATCTGGTCGGCCGTGAGATGGCCCTCATCGCGCACGATCCGGCCGTCTTCCAGGAAAACGATCCGGTCGGCCACAGCGGCCGCCTGGGCATCGTGCGTCACCATGACGATGGTCTGTCCGAGGTCGTCGACCGCCCGGCGCAGCATGTCAAGCACTTCCCGGCTCGATTGGGAGTCCAGGTTGCCGGTCGGCTCGTCGGCAAAGATCACCGCGGGCCGGGTGATGAGCGCCCGGGCGATGGCGACGCGCTGCTGTTGACCGCCGGAGAGCTCAGCCGGACGGTGCTCCTTCCGATCGGCCAGACCGACCGCCTCCAGGAGTTGCCGTAGCGACGCCTCGTCGACCCGCTCACCGGCGATCCGCAGCGGGAGCGTGATGTTCTCCTCCGCGGTCAGCATGGGCAGAAGGTTGAAGAACTGGAAAACAAAGCCGACCTTCTGGCGGCGCAGCAGGGTGAGCTTCTTGTCGTTCAGACCGTTCAGCTCGACGCCGTCGATGGTGACGGTGCCGGAGGTGGGACGATCGAGTCCGGCCAGCAGATGCATGAGGGTTGACTTGCCGGAGCCGGAGGGTCCCATGACGGCGGAGAAGGTCCCGGGCTGGAAGGCCACCTCGACGTCGCGGAGGGCGGCGACCTGCGCCTGGCCCTCGCCGTAGAGGCGGGTGAGATGCTCCGCCGCCACCACGGGGCGGGCGCTCGTCACGGTGGTGTCTGGTGCTTCCAACATGGGGTCTCCGTTTCTTTCGTGAAATGGGGAGATGAATAGATGTCTCCCCGCATGGCGAGCCGGCGGGGCCGGGGCAGAGCGGGGCTCTACCACTACATTCCTGCGTTTTTTGGGGCACCTTGCTCGGGGTGGGTGTGACCCGAGAGAGGCCACGGCCGATATCCGACGTGTCTGATGGTAGGAAAGACACCCGGTGATGTCAATTGCCCAATTGTGTCCGCGTCTGGAAGACGCGACGTCCCACGGGTCACCGACCCGTGGGACGTCACCGGCGCTCACTCGGCGTGCAGCACCTCCGCGACGCCGGTATAGGCGGCCCAGCGCGCCGGGAGGAGCGCGCCGAGGACGGCGACGAGCATGCCCGCGATCACCAGGCCGAGCAGCAGTGGGGCGCTGAAAGCCTGGTACTGCAAGGGAGAGATGGTGTTTCCGACGAGGTTGGCCATGAGCTGCAAGATGACGCCGTGGAGCACGACGCCGGCGGGAATCCCGAGGATGCCGCCGATGAGGCCGAGAATGGCGGCGGAGGTGGCGACCATCAGGATGGCCTGCCGGGGCGCCATGCCGACCGCCTTGAGCACGGCCGTATCTCGCACGCGCTCGCGCGTGTTGAGCAGGACGGTATTGAAGACGGCGGCCGCAGCGATGACGGCCAGCACCAGGGCGAGGACCAGGACCACGTCATTCACCGTGGCAATCACGCTGGAGGCGGTGTTGTTCTGAATGTTGACGGTGAGGTCGGCACGCGAGGTGCGGTTGACGCGGATGGCGTAGGCGGTGGGATCGCTTCGCGGGCGCAGGCGGACGAGGTAATCCGCGGGCACCTCGCCGGGCATGGCACGGTGCAGCGTGGAGAAGTCCATGTAGAGGATGCGCCCGAACTCGGCGGTATCGAACATCATGCCGACCAGATGGAAGCGCAGGCGGCGGCCATTGATTGAGCCGGTGAAGTAGTCGCCGACGCGCAGGTGCGCCTCTTTCATAAAGGCTTCCGGAGCCACCGCTTCGCCGGGCGCGGCATACCACCGGCCCTGCAAGGCGCGTAGCCCGAGTTTGGTGGCGTCACCACGTGTGAAGACGGACTGCACCGGCTGCGAGATGCCGTTGACCTGGACGCTTGCCCAGTCACGCGCCACGATCGCCTGAGTCTGTGGCTGGGCGCGCAGCGTGTGCATGAGACGCGCATCCGGGTACTGCATGAGGCGACTGACCTCGATCTGGTAGTCTCCGCCGTTGAAGGCGGGATCGTTCAGTCCGTGCATCAGGGTGGTGCGCAAACCGACGGCGAAGGTGACGGTCGCCACGCCGACCAGGACGGCGACGGCGGTAAAGCCGGCCCGCAGCGGCCGGGCGAAGGCCTGACCGGCACCGAGGCGAACGGTCGGCGGCAGGTGCAGCCGGTCGAGGGCCCGGGCCAGACCCACCGCTTTACGTCCCTGCGGTGCCGTGCCGGAGACGATGGCCCGGACCGGGCTCAGCCGGCCGGCGCGCCAGGCGGGGAGCGCCGCCGAGACGGCGACCACGGTCACCACACCGGCAATGACCAGAAGCACGGCGGGCAGCGAGAGGGCGGCCGGCGGCGGCAGACCGAGCGCATCGGCGCTCTGCGTCACCAGGGGGCGGCTGAGGAGGAGGCCGAGCGGGATGCCGACAACGCAGGCGATGAGCGCCGGTACCAGCATCTGCAGGACGAGCATCTGCACGACCTGCCCGGGCGTGAAGCCGATCGCCTTCATGATGCCGATGTCACGGAAGCCGGCCAGCACCGCGCCGGTGACGATGTTGGCGACGATGAGGGCGGCCGCTCCGAGGGCGAAGACGCTGAAGGCCAGCAGGAAGGTCAGGACGAGCGCCGAGGTGATGTTGTAGTTGTTGCGGACATCTATATAGGAACGCGTGAAGCCGAGCGCACCGGCCGGCAGGAGCGCCTTGATCGGCACGAGGTCAGCGCGGAGCGCGGCGTTGGTCGCGGCGTGCCGGAACCGGTACGCCATCTCGTAGCCAGGCTGATCGCCGGGGCCGATCAGGCGCGGCAGGGTGGCCGGCAAGACCCAGGCATGCTGCGGGCTCTGGTTGGCGGCATCCATCTCGTCGACGTCGATCACCTCGCCGGCAATGATGAGCGGGACGCGCCGGCTGCCGACGACGGCGTTGAGTGTCTCGCCGACGGCGAGGCTCTGCGCCAGCGCGAAGGAGCGTGTCAGCACGATCTGGTTACCCGAGCGCAGCCAGTGGCCGGCGACCAGGCGTAGATCGTCGGCCGGCCCGGCGGGGGAAGCGCGCCCCACGACTTCCAGACCCAGCTTGGGCGGCCCGAAGTCGGCGACCATTTGCCGCTCATCCGGCGGGACACGGGCCGGCTCGACGGTGATGTTGTCGGTCCGCCAGGGGCCGGCAGCAGCGGTGACGCCCGGCGCCCGAGCCGTATGCGCCAGTTGAACCGTGGTAGCGCCGCCGGTGAACTCCTGCAGGACGTGAGCGCCGCGCTGCTGGGCGAATGCTTGATCGTAGGCGTTGGTCGAGCCGAAGAGGAGGGTGAGGGCCAGGGTGGCCGTGCCCGCGGCCAGCAGGACGACGAGCCCGATAATGACCGCCTGCAGGCGGCGGCGTCGCAGGGAGGCGAGTGTCTTGCGCCAGACCGCGGTCATCGCCGTGCCTCCTCCCGTTGAAACGTCAACAAGGACCGAGTACCGGCCGCCGGTTCCAGCACGGCGTCGTCGACGATGCGGCCGTCGCTCATGCTGATGACACGCTGCGCGTGGCGAGCGGCCAGTTTGGCGTCGTGGGTGACCAGGACGACCGTCTGACCGGAGGCATTGATGGCGGCGATCAACTCCATGATCTGATCGCCGCTCCGGCTGTCCAGCGCGCCGGTCGGCTCGTCGGCCAGGAGCAGCGGCGGACGGTTGACGAGGGCGCGGGCGATGGCGACGCGCTGCCGTTGACCACCGGAGAGCTCGGCGGGATAGACGTCCGCTTTGTCGGCAATCTCGAGTCGCGCGAGGAGGGCTGTCGCCTGCTGCCGGGCGGCGGACCGTTTGATGCCGGCCAGCTCGGCCGCCACCAGCACGTTGTCGAGGACGGTCAGGTCGTTGAGCAGGTGGAAGAACTGAAAGACGATGCCGACGTGCGTGCGCCGGAATTTCGCCAGCTCCCCCTCGCTCAGGCCGGTCAGATCCCGGCCACCGACACACACCCTGCCGCTGGTGGGCCGGTCGAGCCCCGCCACCATGTTGAGGAGCGTTGATTTGCCGCTGCCGGACGGCCCCATCACGGCGACGAACTCGCCGGACGCGACCGACATGCTGATCCCATCGAGCGCCGTCTGGGCGGCACCGCCGTTATACACTTTGCTGACCTGCGTCAGCTCGATGACCTGGGTCATTGGTGGGTCCCTCCTATGCTGTGTGCGGCGCGCCTGGACTCGTCGGCGCAGACGTCTATCCACTTCAGATCGGCTTCGGTATGGAGAATCGCTCCCTGGACGAGCAGGACAAGATCGTCCCGTCCCTGCCGCCGTGCCTGATGCTCGAGCTCTCCGAGATCCTTGAGGCGCTGCAGGTAGACGCGCCGCTGACGGGCCAGTAAGGTGTCGAGATTGCCGTTGGCGAGACGGCTGATGAGGAGCAGCTTCAGGTAGATGTCCTGACGGAGCTGCGGCGGCTCCTCTTCCGGCGTCTGTAGCCAGTCGTGCAAGGCATCCCGGCCGGCCGGGGTCAGGTCGTAGCGCTGCTTGCCCCGGTCGCCGCGCTCCCCAACCTCGCCGACCAGTCCGTCGCGTTCCAGACGCTGCAGGGTGGTGTAAACCTGGCCGATGTTGAGATCCCAGGTCCCGCCGAAGAGCGCCTCGTAGCGCGTCTTCACCTCGTAGCCGTGCAGCGGCTGCTCGGCCAGCAGTCCGAGGATCCCGTATCTCAGCGACACTGCCGGTTTCTCCTCATGACGGCGCTCTCACCTCTCATACATGCTCGGTATGCATACCATGTATGCATCACAATACAGGGGAAGAGATGGCCTGTCAAGGGGAAGTTATTCGACCAGGCGTGTGGATCCTGACACTTTCGCCATACTTTTGCTCCCGATCCGACACACATTGACCATACGCGGGGCACATCCCTTCCCTACGCTGACCCTGGTGACGGCCCCCTGTCCCAGGAGGGTGCGCCGGGCAGCCGGGAAGGATGTGTTTCATGTTCGATTTCATCACCAGCCAGACACTCGCCCATCTGATCGCGACCGACGGGTATGCCGCGATTCTGCTCATCATCGCGCTGGAGAGCATGGGCCTCCCGCTACCCGGTGAGGCGACGTTGATCGCGGCCGCCCTCTATGCCGGCACCACGCATCACCTCAGCATCGCGCTTGTCATCGCCGCTGCCGCGGCGGGAGCGATTCTCGGCGACAACCTCGGCTACCTCCTGGGACGACTGGGTGGGGCGCGCCTGCTGCACCGCTACGGCAGGTTGGTGCGGCTTGACGAGCGCAAACTCCGGCTCAGCGGGCAGCTCTTTGGCCGGCACGGCACCAGGATCGTGTTCTTCGGGCGCTTCATGGCCTTCCTGCGCATGTGGGCCGCCTTTCTGGCCGGGACGTATCACCTGCCCTGGCGGCGGTTCCTGGTCTTCAATGCGGCGGGCGGCATCGTGTGGGCCGGCGTGATGGGGCTCGGCAGCGACGAGCTGGGAGGACTTGCCGCGCGGGCCGGCGGCATTCTCGGCGTCGCCGGCCTTGCCGCCGCGGCCGTCGTTCCCTTCCTGGCGGCGGTCGCGGTGCGCCGGATGGCCGTGACCGATGAGGGAATCCGGTTGGAGGTCGAATCTGTGGTGCCGGCTCCCGCCGGCCGGCCGCTCGCCGAGCATCCCCTGAACTCCGGCGCGCGAGGAGAGCACGAGGAGGAAGCGGTGTCGGTTGCACGCTGATTGGGTACCCTGAAACCGACAAGCCAGATGACCGAGCGATACCCTCTGGTACGAGGAATCCGGCTGGACGATGACCTGCCGCGCCTGGTCCGCCTGCTGCGCGAGATCGAGGCTGCCGATCAATCGGGCGAGGAGATTGGCGAGGAGGCGCTCCACGGCTTCCTCGAGACACCCGGACGCGCCCTGGGGTGGGATGATTGGGTGGTCGAGGATCCGGCCGAGCCTGATCGTCTCATCGCCTACACCATTCTGATCCCTGCGACGGCCGGGTCCGAGGCAGATGCCATGGGAGCAGTGCATCCGGCATGGCGCCGCGGCGGAATCGGCGCCGATTTGATGCGCCGCTTGCTCGAGCGTGCGCGCCTGCTCGGGGTGACTGAGCTTGGGGTCTACGTCGAGGAAAGGGACATCGCGGCGCGGGATTTCGTCCTCCGGCACGATTTTCTTGCGGTCGCCGCCTTCGTGGCGATGCGGGCCGAGATGGACGTCCCGGTTCCTGAGCTGCCCCCTCCTCCCGGCTTCCAGGTGAGAAGCTTTGCGGCGCTTGCTGATCCGGAAATCCTGCGCCAGGCAATGAACCGGAGCTTCGAGGGGTTGTGGGGCCACCACCAGATCACGCGGGAGGTGCTGGATGCCTTCCTCCCCTCCCTGCTTCCGGACGGCACCTTTCTGGCCCTCGACGCGGCCGGACAGGTCGCCGGCATGTGCCGGGTCGAGGTCAGGAGCGACAGCGGCGGAGGTGTGGCGGGCTATATCGACAGCCCGGGTCTGGTCCGCGGGCATCGGCAGAACCACTCGCTGCGCATCGGTCTGCTCCGGACGGCTATGCGGTGGCTCCAGGCGCATGGGCACGACGTGATGCATCTGGAATCGTGGGGAGACGAGCCCGAGACGATCCAGCTGTATCGGTCGCAGGGATTCCGTGACCTCCGGCGGGCGCTCGCCTATCGGCGTGAGATCGAGGCGTGGCCGCGTGGCGCCGGAAGCGACTCGTCACAGGCATGAGCTGGTGGTGGGTGGTTGGGCGTGGCCATCACTCGGCATCCCTGGCTCATCGGGCTCCGTTGGGACGGTGATGGCACTGGGCACGAGGGAGACGGCCGGCAGCGGGAGTGGCTCGTTGTCCCGCCACGACCGTCCCCCCTCAAAGGACGCGAAGGCGCCGGCGAGCGGGAGACCGGCGCCGCTCAGGTATTGGGCCGCGCCGAGCAGATGACGGGGGTTGATCGCCAGAGACGGCTCGGCGTGGGCCGGACATCTATCACGCGTGATGCGGATGTTGGCGGGCGGAGCCGGCATGCGGTGGACATCCCGGGCGGCGGGCCGTGAGGAGCCGAGCGGCCACGCCGCCATGCCGATGATGAGCGCGACGGTGGGGACGTGACCGGCCATCGGCTCTCCTCTAGGTGATGCGGTACCGGATCCACCACACGGTGACGGCGAGCAGCAGCGCACTCAGGCCCAGAAAGATGCCTGTCTCGATGCCCTGGAAGAGCCAGAAACGGCTCGCCGGCTGGTAGACGGTGTCGCTGTAGATGTGGTGAGCGGCGAAGCAGGAGAAGACGGCGATCTTGCTGGGAAAGGAGGCCGGATTACAGAGCTGAATGACGGTGACATCGGAGATGGGATGCCCCAGGCGGTCGCTCCACCCGCTGCTCAGGATCCAGGCGCCCCTCCCCGGCCCGGATAGACGGGCCGGCCCCGCGAAGCTCGATACCATGTGGGCCGGCGGCAGGTAGTGCGGCCGCAGGAAGTTGAGGATGGACAGCCGAAGGGCCAGAAAACCGGCGACGGCGATCCCCACGGCGGGAACGGTCTTGCGGATCAGGGTGCCGACGGCGATGCCGAGCGTCACCGCGAAGACGGCGTAGGAGAGAGGGGCCGTTCCCTCGAAGTCAAACCCATCCTGCGAGTTGAAGACGCCGTCCAGGTGATCAAAGGGGAGGCGCCACCAGGTCATGAGGAGGGTGAAGATGCCGGCCGCCAGCAGGGTGAGGCCGAGGATGACGGCGAGCTTGATCGCGACCCATTGCGTCCGCGTGATGCTCTGCGTCCAGGCCAGCCGATAGGTGCCCTGCTCCATCTCGAGGACGAAGGGCGCGCCGAACAGCAGGCCAAAGACCAGAGGTAGGAAGTTGAGCCGGCCGACGGTGCCCTCCCATCCGCCGAAGCGGTTGCGGAAGGCATCGACGATGGTGAAGCAGTTGGTACTCGGGTGCGGACCGACGCAGGCCGCCACACCGGTTTGTTGATAGTCGGCGGCCATCTGGAGGCCGGTTGCGATCAACGCCGCGGCGATCAGTCCGAGCACTGCCGCGCCGATGAGGACTTCAAAGCGCTGCTGACGCCAGGTGAGCCAGATCATACGAGCGCCTCCACGTGGTTCCGTGTGCCGGCTGCCAGGTCATTGATGGGAGGTTGTCCGAGATAGGCCAGCACGATGTCCTCGAGGGAGACGTCGTGCACATCCCAGGAGGGATCAAAAAGCTGCCCGTTCACTTTCACCAGCAGAGTGGTCTGACGGACGGTGTGATTGACCTCGATGACGTTATGGACGGCGGCGACCGCCTCCTCGTCGCGGCGTGGTCCGGAGAGCACCTTGTGCCGGCGGCTGATCTCGTCGATCTCCCCGGCAAGCTGGACGCGGCCACCGGAGAGGATGACGAGGTAGTCGCACACCCGCTCGAGGTCGGTGATGATGTGGGAGGAGAGGAGGACGGTGAGGCCGTCCTCGGCGACCGCAGTCATCAGCATCTGCAGGAACTCGCGGCGCGCCAGCGGATCGAGTGACGCCAGCGGCTCATCCAGCAGGAGGATCTGTGGACGCTTGGCGAGCGTCAGCGCCAGGGCCACCTGTGACTGCTGGCCACCCGAGAGCTTGCCCACCTTCTGCTCGAGTGGAATGGTCAGCGCCTGCAGGCGGGACGCGGCGAGAGAGGCGTCCCAGCGGGGGTTCAGCTTGTGGCCCATCTCCAGCATCTCGGCGACGGTGAAGGTGCGGTAGAGCGGATGGTCCTGTGCCAGGAAGCCGACCATGGAGAGGAAGGCGGTCCCGTCGCGCGGGGTCCGGCCGAACACCGTGACGTGCCCTGTGGTGGGCCGGCTCAATCCGACGGCGAGATGCAGCAGGGTGGTCTTGCCGGCGCCGTTGGGGCCAACCAGCGCCGCGACGCAGCCGGCCGGTACCTGGAGGAAGCAGTCGCGGAGGGCCCAGAGGCGTCCGTAACGCTTTCCCAGAGAGGTCGTTTCCAGCGCGGTGCTCATGCTACACCCTCTTCCGCGGCGTGGCGGAGCGTGTCCACGAAAAGAGCGGTAATGCTCTCCTCGTCGAGGCCGGCCGCGAGGGCCTCTTTGAGCCAGCGGTCCAGGGAGCGGCGCAGCGCGGCGTGGCTCTTGATCGACGGACCGGCCAGCGTCTTCGTCACGAATGTGCCCTGTCCCGGACGGCTCTCGATCAAACCCTCGCGCTCCAGATCGCGATAGGCCTTGAGCACGGTATTGGGGTTGATGGCGAGCGTCGCGACGACGTCCTTGATCGTCGGCAGCTGGTCGCCGACGTCGAGCAGGCCGAGGCGAAGGGCGTGCCGCACCTGCTGCACAATCTGGAGATAGGGCGCGAGCCCGGAGCGGGTATCGAGCCGAAAGGTGATCATAACCCCTCCTTATCTATAGTGCTATGAAGATAGAACTATAGTAGAGGGAACGGTACTTCCTGTCAAGAGGGAATCCGCCGCAACGAGGGCTCGTGCATTGTCCCGTCGTGGTCGCCCCGCGTGGCGACCAGCCTGATTTGGTCTACGCCGGCGTCAGGCTGGCCGGCACTCGGGCCGGCCACGACGACCCGGCGATGCCGAGAATGCACGAACCCTGCGCCGCAACTGACCGGGAGAAAGGGCCGCCGGTTTTGCAGCACGTGCTCCGAGTGGTATGTAGTGAGGACGGAGGCGGCGAGTGAGACGGTACAAGATCGGCGACGGAGAGCTCGACGGCATCGAGCAGAAGATCGTCGCCGACATCGCTCGCTACGGCTGGCATGTCATGCACGTGCTGGGCGACGACCAGGGCGAGCCGTATTCGTACACCATCGGCGTCTACCAATCGTATGGCCGGCCCGAGCTGGCCATCTTCGCCCTTTCTCCGGACGATGCGCATGCGGTGCTTGCCACGCTCCTCGGGCACATTCAAGAGGGGCGACAGTTTGAGCCGGGCGTGGAATACGCCGATCTGGTCGAGGGCCGGACGGTCGCTTTCATGCCGGTGGACGGGGCGTGGTACGAGATGTTCTTCGGGCGCGCCATCGACCTCTACGGGACCCTGAACTTCCCGATCCTCCACTGCATCTGGGCGGATGCGGCGGGGCACATGCCGTGGTCGCACGACTTCGATCCGATCCTCCGGCCCCTGCAGCCCAATCTCACCTCCCCGGCGGTGGATCCGGAAACTGCTCGTGAATGATGGCGCTCGACGCGCGATCCGCCCTGTGCTGCCCGAGACGCGAAATGAGTGAAAGGAATGAGAAATGCCGGCAGAAGAGATCGATGCCTATCTAGAGAGTCTGGATGAGCCCAAGCGGGACACGCTGCAGCAGCTGCGCACGGCGATTCTGGAGATCGTTCCCGACGCCGAGCAGGGCATCTCGTACGGTTTGCCGGCCTTCCGCGTGCAGGGCCAGGTCGTCGCCGGGTTCGCCGCCTTCAAGAACCACCTGAGCTACCTACCGCATAGCGGGTCCGTGCTTCCCGCGCTGGGGGATGACGTCGCCGGCTATGGCGGCACCAAGAGCGCGTTGCACTTCCCCATCGATCAACCGCTTCCCCGGCCGCTGGTGGAGAAGCTCATCACCATACGCCTCCGCCAGATCAACGAGGGGTAGGACGCCAGGCAGACTCTCGCCGAGTCGGCGCACCGCTAATCGGCCATGCGCTACGTTCACGATCCGGAAGGTCAGGCGAGCACGAAGGACATGGCCCCGACCTGACGGATGGTGCCTTTGAGCTCCAGCATGAGGAGAGTACCGGCGACGGTGGGCGCAGGCAGGGAGGCGCCACGAGCCAGGTCGTCGATGTGCATCGGCTCGTGGGAGAG
>JAJPIP010000066.1 GCA_021324655.1 Pseudomonadota bacterium | reverse complement strand
GGCATTGCCGCCAACACGGTCCGCCATCTCATCGGTCCGTACCGCCTCCCGGCGCTCCATGCCCACGTGACGGCTGTCTACACCAATAAGTGTCCGGGAGCCGCGCTCCGCGGCGGTGGGCGTCCGGAGGGTGTCTACGTCATGGAGCGGCTGCTCGACAAGGCGGCGGGACGTCTCGGGCTCGATCCCGCCGAAATCCGCCGCCGCAACTTTCTCCCGGCCGACGTCTTCCCACACGACACCGGCCTGCGCCTGAACGATGCCCCCGTCATCTACGACAGCGGCGATTTTCCGCGTTACCTCCGTGAGGCGCTGGAGCTGGCCGGCTACGACGAGATGCGGCGACAACAAGCGGAGCTACGGCGGGCAGGGCGCTGCGTCGGCATCGGCCTGGTTGCCTTCATCGAATCGACCGGGGCCGGGTTCGAAGAGGCACGGGTGTCGGTCCAGGAAGACGGCGTCACTGTCACGGTGGGTTCTCCCAGCACCGGTCAGGGCCACGCGACCACCTTTGCGCAGATCGCGGCGCAGCATCTGGGTGTGCCCGTTCCGTCCGTGCGGGTGATATCCGGCGACACCACGCAAGCCGACGGCATCGGCACCTTTGCCAGCCGAATGACATACGACGGCGGCAACGCGGTGGGGATCGCGGCGCGGGAGGTCGCCGAGCGGTTACGGGAGACCGCAGCCGAATTGCTCGAGGCGGCGCCCGAGGATATCGTCCTGGCGGACGGGCGTGCCGCCGTGCGCGGCGTCGAGGAGCGATCGATTCACCTGAATCAGGTCATCCGGGCGGCGAGCAGTCATGAACTCACCGCATTTCACCGCTTCGCACCGGAGCACCACTCGGTCTGGGCAGGGGGGGTCACGATCGTCATGGCCGAGGTTGACGCCGAGACGGGGCGGGTGCAGATCCTGCGATATGTCGTCGTCCACGACTCGGGGACGCTCATCAATCCGACCAACGTCGAAGGACAGATCCACGGCGGCGTCGTGCACGGGATCGGCAACGTCCTCTTCGACGCCTGCGTCTTTGGCGAGGACGGCCAGAACCTGACGTCGACCTTTGCCGACTACTCCATCCCCACCTTCGATACCGCTCCCGCGATCGAGATCAAACACCTCCAGACGCCCTCACCCTTTGGTCCGGAGGGGGCCAAAGGAACCGGGGAGAGCGGCACCATTGCAGCGATACCGGCCATGGTCAGCGCCCTCGAAGACGCCCTGCGGCCGTATGGCGCGGAGCTCCATGACCTGCCGCTGCCTCCGGAGACACTGCTGCGCGCCATGCGAGAACTCTAACCCGCCGGGGCGCTCTGTCCCTCGCGGGCGACGGCCGGTGCCCGCCGGCCTCCGACCGGGAGCGTGACGGCGAAGACAGCGCCGCCTTCCGGCCGGTTGCGAGCCTCGATCTGCCCGCCATGCGCCCCCACGATCCACCGAGCGATGGCCAGCCCCAGGCCGCTGCCCTCGCCGGATCGCGACTGCTCGGACCGATAGAAGCGGTCAAACACGCGCTCGAGATCATGGGGCGGAATGCCGGGACCGGAATCGGCGACCTCCAGCCGAGCGCGATGTCCCTCTCGCGCCAGAGTGAGACGGACCGTCCCCCCATCCGGCGTGTATTTCAGTGCATTGTCCAGCAGAATGAGCACCAGCTGGCGAAGCCGGGTCAGGTCACCGTTGACGTGGATCGTGGGGGCGATTCGCATGTCGAGCCGGATGTCCTTCGCTTCCGCCAACGGCACCAATTCCGATGCAATATCGGCGGCGAGCGCCGAGAGGTCGACCCGCCCGCGCTCCACCCGCACCACCCCCGTGTCGGCACGGGCCAGCAGGGACAGGTCGTCGACCAGGCGCGTGAGATGAGTGTTCTCCGCCAGGATCTGCTCGATTGAGGCATGCAGATCGGCCGGATCCTCTTCCCCCAACCCCAGTTCGGCGACGGTTCGCACGATCGCGAGGGGTGTGCGCAGCTCATGCGCAGCGTCGGCAACGAAGTCGCGTTGCCGCTGCACCGCGCGGCGAATGGGCTGCAATGCCCGCCCCACCAGCACCACCGTGATCGCGCCGGCGATGAGCAGACCGAGGACGGCAACCACCAGCAGGACACGGAGAAGGGTTTCCATCGCCTCGAGATATTGGTGCGCCCAGATACCGGTCTGCACGGCACCGATGATCCGCCCGTGATACAGCAACGGAGCGCTGAAGACCATATACGGCTGGCCGCCGTTCCGGCCGTGCTCGACGATGGGGCAACACTGAGCACGGCCGGTCTGGACGGCACGGCGGGCGCCCGCGCGATCGAGCAGCACCCACCCGAGCGAGCCGTCCGCGTGCTTGATCTCCAGGGAGCGGTTCACGTAGACCGCGCTGACATCATTGGGAATGGGCGGGCCGGGAGGTGGCCCCTGTGCGGGAGTTGGGCCCGGCTTGGTGCCGACGGGCCCATGCGTCGGCTCGGGCCGGCTCGAGCCGAAACCGCAGCGCAAATGATAAGACGCGCAGATGTCGGGATCGAACTGCTGCGCGCGGCCCTGTAAAGTCGCCTGCAGCGAGCCGCGCAGGGAATTGCCGGCGATGACATAGACGACCGCCTCCAGCGCGACAATCATCACCAGCAGAAGCAAGATCGTCTGCAGCGCGAGACGCCAGCCGACCCGTTGCATCTCGGCGTCTCCGGCCACGGGCCGCCGGAGGAGACCGGTCAGAGCGTTCACGACGGGGCCTTGATTCGGTAGCCGACGCCGCGCACGGTCTGGATCAGAGGGTAGTCAAACCCGTCGTCGATCGCCTTGCGGAGTCGGAGGATCGTGGCATCCACCACATTGGCGAAGGAGTCGAACCCATACTCCCAGACACGATCCAGGATCATGGTGCGACTGAGCGCCTGACCGGCATTGCGCATCAGGAACTCGAGCAAGGCGTACTCGCGCGGCGTCAGATCGATGACCGTGTCGCCGCGCCGCACCTCGTGGGCGCGGGTATCCATCACCAGATCCCCCACCACCAGCGTCTCGTCCTCGAGAGCCGCCGTGCCCCGGCGCCCCAGAGCTCGCACGCGCGCCACCAACTCTTGAAAGGCGAACGGCTTGGTGAGGTAGTCGTCGGCGCCTGCGTCGAAGCCGGCGAGGCGATCCGGCAGGGTATCGCGCGCCGTCAACATGAGGACCGGCACGTGCGAGTTGTTCCGGCGCAGCGCCTGCGCGATGTCGGTCCCGCTCTTCCCCGGCAGCATCACGTCGAGAATCACCACATCGTGCAGCCCGGAGGCGGCGAGGTTGAAGCCTTCCTCACCGCTGTGGGCGACATCCACCACGTGGCCCTCCTGGACCAGGCCACGCCGAATAGCATCGGCCAGCGACTTGTCATCCTCGACAAGCAACAAGCGCATCTCGCAGGCCCTCTCGTCCTCTTTGCCTTGACGTTACGTCCGGGGGTTGATTACTCACTCGTATGATAGGGGCCACGCATGACAGAACGATGACACGGCCGGTGGAGGCTGTAGCGGTAAATCACCCCGAGGAGTAGACTGCGTGGACTGAAAAGGACGTGTCATGACCCAGTCTCTCGACGATCTCATCAGCGACGTCCTGTCGGCACCGGCTCCACTGATTGGGTACGAGGTCAGCCGGCGGCTCCGAACTCTCTATCCCCATGGCGGCATCGTGGAAGGATACTTTCCGGCCTTCAACATCTGGGCATATCACGAGGCTGGTCTATGCGAGCTCACGAGGCGCAGCGTGCCGCACCGTCAGGATCTCATGCATTGGGGCGGCCCGGAGGTCGGCCAGAAATCGCGGACCGAGCAGGGTTTGCTCGATGTGGTCTGGGAGGACCGGTGCTTGCGTGTCCTGATCGTGCACTTTCAGGACGGCATCTCCCGTGGTCCCAACGGGTACCATTACGTCGTCATCGCCGAGACCCAGGCGATTGCCGAGGCGTTCCACCAGGCGGTGTGCGCGTGGAACACCCAGGAACCCGACGAGTACATCCTCGTCTTTAACATGGGCGACTGGCAGAAGGACGATGCCCTCCTGGCGGCGATCGCCGGCACAACACTTGATTCCCTCATCCTGCGCGACACACTCAAGGAAGAGATCGTCGCCGATCTGCACGCTTTTTTTGCCGCCCGTGAGACATACGCTGAGTACGGCATTCCCTGGAAGCGCGGCATCCTGCTGCTGGGACCGCCCGGCAACGGGAAGACGCATACAGTCAAGGCGCTGATCAATGACCTGGGCCGGCGCTGTATCTACGTCAAGAATTTCGGCCATCCCATGGGGATCCATTTCGTCTTTGAGCGTGCCCGCCAGATTGCCCCCTGCCTTCTCGTTCTCGAGGATCTGGATTCGCTGATCGACGAGCACACCCGCGCCTACTTCCTCAACGAGCTGGACGGATTCGCCGCCAACGAGGGCATCCTGACGCTTGCCACCTGCAATCACCCCGAGCGCCTCGATCCGGCGATCCTCGACCGTCCCAGCCGCTTCGATCGCAAGTATCCGTTCGACCTGCCCGGCGAGGACGAACGCCGCCGCTACATCGCGCTCTGGAACGAGAGGCTTCGGCCGCCCCTGCGACTCTCCCCGGACGCGGTTCCAGCGATGGCCGCCGCCACGGAGGGTTTCTCCTTCGCCTACCTGAAGGAACTCTTCCTCTCCTCCATGATGCGCTGGATCGGCGGCGACATCCCGATGGATGTCGTCATGGCGGGCCAGGTCGAGACACTCCGCATGCAGATGGCATCGACGTCCGATGTCCTCCCCACGCCGGAAATGCCTGGCGGGCCGCCTATGGGCCCGCGAGGTGGTCCCGCGCGTCGCCACGGCGTTCGCCCGCGCCCGGCTGAGGATATTCCGCTGTAAGGCCGGCTCTCACCCCTTACACACCCGCCACGTGCACGACCTGGCCGCCGACCAAGGTGCAGGACACCCGGCCCCGCATCTCGTGGCCCAGCAACGGGCTGTTCTTGCCTCGGCTTTCCAGGATCTCGGGGGCGACGGTCCACCGGGCCTCCGGGTCGAAGATCGTGACATCGGCCGGGGCGCCCGGGCGCAGCGTTCCGGCATCCAGGCCAAAGACGCGCGCCGGCCCCTCGGTGAGACGCTCGACCAGAGCAGGAAGCGAGAGCGAGCCGGCGCGGACCAGGTCGAGGAGCACCGGAAGGGCCGTCTCGAGGCCGGTAAAGCCGAATGCGGCCTGCGCAAAGCTCCCTTCTTTGTCGGGCGCCGCGTGCGGGGCGTGATCGGTCGCCACGGCGTCGATGGTCCCATCGGCCAGTCCCGCCACCAGCGCCTCCACATCAGAGCGATCGCGTAACGGTGGATTGACCTTGGTCTGAGGACTGCCCGGCGGCAAGATCGCCGTGCCGAGCAGCAAGCTGTCGTCCAGGCGCAGATGGTGGGGAGTCGCTTCCGCGGTGACGGGCAAGCCCCGCTGCTTCGCCATGCGGATGATCTGGACGGTCTCGGCACAGCTGACGTGGGCAATGTGCAGACGTCCGCCTGTCCGCTCCAGGAGACCGACATCGCGCGCCACCATCTCTGCTTCCCACGTGCAGGGCCACGCAGCCAGCCCCAACTGTCGGGCGGGGCCGGGGTTCGCGGCGCCGGCGCTGCCCGCCCGTTCCTCGTGGACACTGATCACCGCGCCGAGCTCCGCGCTCGCCCGCAGCGCAGATTCCATGATGTCGACATCACCCACCGGCTTGCCGTCATCGGAGAAAGCGACCGCTCCCGCCGCCACCAGAGCCGGCATGTCGGTGAGATGCTCGCCGGCCAGGCCCATTGTCACGGCAGCCAGCTGACGGACCCGCACCGCCGCGCTCCGCCGCACTTCTGCTTCGATCACACGCAGGATCTCTACCGTGTCCACCACGGGACGTGTATTGGCCATGGCGCAGACCGTCGTGAAGCCACCCGCCGCGGCCGCCCGCGTCCCGGACGCGATGGTTTCCTTCTCGGGAAAGCCAGGGAAGCGGAGATGAGTATGCAGATCGACGAAACCAGGAGTCACCACCATGCCGTCCGCTTCGATGCGGTAGATGCCGGATGGTGCCTGGTCCGGCTCGACGAGTGCAGAGATTCGCCCATCCTCGACGACCACGTCGAACAGGCCCGAGATCCCGCCCGACGGATCGATGACCTGCCCGCCATGGATGAGGAGGCGGCGTGGCGATGGCATGCTGTTACCCCAAAAAAAGAAAGAGGAGAGGTTTTCCCTCTCCTCGATTCTGCCGAACCTTACTTCCCGGCCAGTGGCCGCTTTCCGTGGTTCGCCTTCTTCATGCGCAGCGAACGCAGCTTGCGCCGTCTCGTGCTTGCCATTCCGATCTCCACGTCTAGCAGGAGGGCGATCCCGTCCTGTCTTACACAAAAATGAGGCGGGCTTGCGCCCGCCTCTAAGCGTACCATGCTCCGCGGATTCTTAGCACGAGCCGCTGCAGGGGCGAATGGTGATGACGACCCAGATGCCCTTCGGACCCCGTTGTATCGGCTGCGTGACGAAGACGTCGAACTTCTGGCCGACGTAGGCAACCACCACTTTGACGAGCGGCCGGCTATTAAACTGGCCGGTGTAGGGCGTCGGCGTCGGCGTGACGGGCGGAGACTGGATGGTGTATCGACCCGCCTTGAAGCCGTACTGCGGAAGGTTATGCTGAACGACCTCGACGGGATTCAAATAGTACTGCACGGCAGGATCTCCGCTGTTCACCTGTCCCTGCAGCGCGACCAATGAGCTGTGGGGATGCGCGATGTTGCCCGTCTTCACAGTGGACGCCACGGTCGTCGCCGTCGGACCCGGTTTCGGAGTTCCGGTGGGCCCCGGCCTGGGCGTTCCGGTGGGGCCGGCCTTCGGCGTGCCGGTGGGTCCCGGCCGGGGAGTTGCCGTCACCGGCGGAGCCGTCGCCGTTACGACATGCGGCGTCGCCGTCGCCTTCTTGCCGAAGAGGTCCGGATGGGCGTGCGCGTAGGCGAAGCCAAGGACCGCCAGGATGATGAGCACCAGGAGTGCGATGAGCCACCACGGCTGGAAGCTGCGCCGATTGCTGACAGTGGTCCTGTCATCCGACATGATGCTGTCCCCCTCCAGTCAGGAACGGAGAGGAACAGGCAAGTCGCGTGCCAGCGGGTCAGGGCGCGGTCTGGCTCCGCACGACGTCGTAGCAGTTGCTGCAGTAGACAGGACGGTCGTTGCGCGGCAAGAAGGGCACCTGGGTCTGAATCCCGCACCGGTCGCAGACCGCCGGAAAATATTCGCGCGGGCGCCCGGATCCGTCGCCATGCCGGCCGGCGCGCTGCGCGGCACGGCAGGATGGGCAGCGGCTGGGCTGGTTGGCGAGGCCTTTGGAGGCATAAAACGCTTGCTCTCCGGAGGTCCACACGAAGTCCGTGCCACAGTCGCGGCAACTCAGTACCTTATCCTGGTACGCCTCCATCCTTCACTCTCCTCTCCGCATTGTTGCCAGTATACCCGTGTGTCAAGTCATTGACAAGATGCGAATGGAGAGCACGGTTCTGGCCGCCGTTCACCAATTGTTCAGACACAGAGACAGGGACGACATAGTAGCATCTTGATGTGAGACAGACCCAGAGCACCCTCCCCTCATGGAGGCAAGCTCAATCGCGCCGCCGCCAACACGCCGGAGTTGTCGGCCTCCCATTTATCGTTATAGCCACCGTCTATCTGGCGATCGCCACCGCGGTCGGAGCCGTGACCGCCAGTGCCCTCCACAACCGGTCGACGGCTGCGGCGGTCCACATCGTCAAACCGCCGCGCTACCTGGTGCTGATGGTGCTGGATGGCGCGCGTCCCGATTACCTGGGTGAGCCCGGCCTGCCGCACCTGGCGCAGCTTGAAGCGCAGGGGATGACGTACAGCAACGCCATCGATGGCATCCTGGAGGCCGAGACGCCGGCCGGCCATGCCACGATCGCCACCGGGTCCCGGCCCGATCACGACGGTGTCCTGGGCTTCGATTGGGTCACCGACAACACGCGCTACAGCGTGTTCGATCCGAGCCAGATGGGCACCATGCAGCAGATCATGGAGTCCGCCGGAGCGACGACGATCGCCGGCCTCTACAAGCGGAAGTACCCGTCGGCCAAGGTCGTCGCTCTCTCCGGCCATAAATACTACGCGGCGGCGCCGCTCGGAGGCCCCAGCGCCGACGCCATCATCTGGTACGAGGGCGACAGCAACAACCACTATGTGCCGGTCGGCATGCCGGGACACCTGCCTCCCTCCGCTGTTCTGAACGCTCCCGGGCTCGTCTATCCCACGACGCGTCTTCCGGACGGCACGGAGGACCATCTGGCGACCAAGCTCGCCATTGCGGCAGTGCGGGCGATGCATCCGAGGCTGCTGCTGATCAACTATCCCGAATTCGACTGGCCGCTCGGTCACGTGGACGGTGGCCCGTTGAATCAGGCGAAAGTCGCCACCGACATGCAGGGCTGGGACGCCGATCTGGGCCGCATCGAAGAGCTCTACCGGAAAGAGGGAATCCTCGACAAGACCCTCTTCGTCATTACCGCGGATCACGGCATGATGCCTATCAAACACTTCGTTCCGGCAACCGAGATCGACGACGCCATCACCAGCGCCGGTACGACGGCGCCCGATATCGCCACAAACAGCTCTGATTTCATCTGGCTGGCCGACCCCACCAAGGCGCAGACCGTCACCCTGAACATCCTGGCGAAGCGAGATCCCGGCATCGCCTCGGCCTACTACTTGACGACGGTCAATGGCCGGCCGGCATATCGGTCCGCCGGCCACCTCCCGCCCGCCATGGACCAAGCGAACCAGTACCTTCTGGACGCCCTCCTGAACGGACATGAGCCACAGGTCGTGGTGTTCGGGACGGAGGGGACATCCTTCTCCGATCCCTCGACGGGCTGGAAGGCGGATCACGGAGGGAATACCTGGGAGTCACAGCATGTCCCCCTGGTCCTGGCGGGGCCGGGGATTCGCTCCGGCACCAGCAATGCGGCTGTCCAGCTCGACGACCTGGCTCCGACCATCCTGGCCGACATGGGCGTGCGGCCGTCCGATATGGAAGGCCGCGTGCTGACCGACGCCCTTCTCACCCCCAAGCGGTCCGACGTGAAGGCGCGGCGGACTGAGATTCGCTCGCTCGACCCGATCGTGACCGCGCTGCGTCACGCCGACAGTCCATAGGGCCGCACAGGCCTGTTCACCTGGCGTACTATCGGCGCGGAGGAAACGATGTCCGGCGCAGAGCTCTCGGATCTTGATCGGCTGTATCGTCAGGGGCGCATCTCGCGCCGCCAGTTCGTGCTTGGTCTCGCGGCACTGGGGTTGACACCGGGGACCATCGCAGCGCTGGCCGGCGGCGAGCCGGTGCAGGCGGCGGAGCCGATAAGGCCCGAGTATCTGGTCGTGATCACCCTCGACGCCTGTCGCCCTGACTACCTGCAACTGGCCGATATGCCGGTTCTCAACAGTCTGATCAAATCCGGGACCTCGTACGACCGGGCGTGGGTCGGGCAGCTGGAGAGTGAGACGCCCACCGGTCATGTCAGTCTCTCCACGGGTGCCACGCCGCGCCATACCGGCGTGATCGGCTTCGAGTGGCGCAATCCTCGAACCGGCAAAGAGGCGCTGGACGGTTGGCCGAAGTGGGTGCGTGCCGGAGACCTCGAGCGCGATCTCAAAGCGAGCAACGCCAACTCCATCCCCCGGGCCGTCAAGGCCGCCGAGCCGCACGCCAAAATCGTCACGGTGTCATCGGAGAAGGTTCACGCTGCGGACGGGATGGGCGGCCCGTGGGCAGACTACATCCTGTTTCACGAGAGGGTGGGATCCGGTCGCAATACCCTGTTGCCGCGCGGTATGCCCGGCCACACGCCACACCCCGACTTCTTCCGGCCGGCCTCTCTCCACTCGCACCTGCCGCTGACCTCCTTTGGCCAGTGGGACGCCCTTTCCGACACCATGGCCCTGCATGCCTTGACGCAGTTCCGGCCCAAGGTGCTGATGGTGAACCTCCCGGGCATCGACGTCTACGGTCATGCCGCCGGTGGACCGGTGAACGAGTTCGTCATGCGTCAGGTTGTCGAGGGCGCGGACCGGAGCCTTGGCCGCATTATGGACGCCTATCGCCGCGCCGGCATCGTCGAGAAGACGCTCGTCGTCGTGGTAGGGGACCACGGCATGGTCTCGAACACCCACACGGTCGCCAAGGAGACGGTGCAGCGGGCAGTCACGGCGGCCGGCGGACGGTACTTCTTCCACACCGGCGGCACAGCGGCCGACATCTATCTTCACAATCCCTGGCATGCTCGCGCCGTTGCCGAGCAGGTGGCCCGCATCCCGCATGTTGCCGGCGCCTACTATCTCGCGCGGCATGGGAACACGCGCGAGTACGTCCGTGTCCCGGGAGCCACCATGGACCCGGAGATCGAGAGATCGTACCACTACCTGCTGAGCACATATCTCGGCCCGACCTCGCCCGATGTGGTCGGCGTCTACCGCGAGAACACCATCGGCGAAGCATATGACGTGGCCCGCGGCGATCATGGCGGCCTCAACTGGGGCGCGCAGCACGTGCCGCTCGTCCTCTCCGGCCCGGGCATCGCGTCCGGCGTCGTCTCACACTTCCCAGCACGCCTGATTGACGTGGCGCCGACCGTCTTGCGCCGGCTCGGCATCAAGCCGTCTCGTATGGATGGGGTCGTCCTGGCCGATGCGCTGACGGACGCAACGGCGGCAGAGGTCGCAGCGCAGACGGCGCTGGCCGCGCCGCTCACCGCTATCCAGGACGGCATCATGGCGGCTGCCGAGGCGGACATCGCCGCCGATCAGAAAGCGCATGCGCACCCGCCCGTCCTGCCCTACACCCGGCCGTAGCCCCATATACTGAAGGAATCCTGGGAGGTGCCTATCCCCGCACAGTTTCCAGACTGGGTCTCGATCTTTATCGGAATCCTGGTGGAAGCGACACCGTTTCTCCTGCTCGGCGTCGCCGTGTCGGCATTGGTGCACGTCTTCGTCAGTGAGGATCGGCTGCTGCGCCTGGTCCCTCGGAACCCGATGCTCTCCCTGGTGCCCGCGCTGGGTGTCGGCATGCTGATGCCGGTGTGTGAGTGCGGCAATGTCGCCGTGGCGCGACGCTTCCTCGCCAAAGGCGTTCCGGTGTCGAGCTGCATTGCCTTTCTTCTGGCGGCTCCGATTCTCAACCCGGTGGCGCTCTTCGCCACCGCGACCGCCTTCCGCTACGATCCGTCGATGGTCTGGCTGCGCGCCGGCCTCGCCTTCGTCGTGGCGGCAGTCGCTGGGCTCCTCATCGGGCGCTGGGGGCGCACGGAAAACCTGATCGCTCCCGGCGTGCGGGAGACCCACGACCACGACCACCATCACCATCACCATGACCAGGGAGTGGCGGCGAAGATGCGGCGCGCGGCACGTCAAGCCAGCAGCGAATTCCTGACGATGATGCAGATCCTGGTGATCGGCTCCGGTATCGCCGCGGCCAGTCAGGTCATTCTGCCGCGAACCCTCCTGACCGGGGTAGCGGGCGGCATCGTCTTCGCCATCCTCGCCATGATGACGCTTGGGTTTGTGCTCTCCATCTGCTCGACGGTGGACGCCTTCTTCGCGCTGTCGTACGCCTCGTTCTTCCCCACGCCGGCCCTGCTCGCCTTCCTGGTCTTCGGCCCCATGATCTCCATGAAGTCGGTGGGCATGATGCTGACCGCCTTCCGCCCCAGGGCCGTCCTGGCCATGGTCGTGATCGCCATTGAGTTGGTCTTCCTCTCCAGCTTGCTGCTGAATCTGAAGGGGACCCTGCTATGACGATCGAACTCGAGCAGCGCGTGACGCGCGTCCAGCCGCGCCTCTCGCTGCACCGCATCCTGCCCCCGGTCCTGCTGGCCGGGTACGGCATCCTGATCCTGTCACTCTACCTACGACACGTCCTGGCCTGGTACATCAATCCCACCTATATCGTGCCGACGGTCGCCGCGGCCGGCGTCTTGCTCGCCCTCTCTGTCGTCGGCCGGGAGGATGCCTGCGACGACGGTTGTACGTGCACGACGCGGTCTCCGCTCACCTATGGGTTGCTCGCATTGCCACTCGTGCTGGGTCTCGCCGTGCCGCCTCATAGCCTCGCCGCCTTCTCCGCCCGCCTGCGAGGCCCCGAAGTGGCCGGCCTCACCGTGGTCCACGGTATCGCGGTGAAGCGCGTCTCCCTCTCCGTCGATACCCGCAGCTTCTCCATCGAGGACTGGGCCGGTGCCCTCTCCGCCGATCCCAACCCGCATGACTACCTGGGCAAGCCGGTCCAGGTCACCGGCATGGTCCTGCACGACTCGGCCGGCGTGCCGCCGGGAGACGTCATGGTGATGCGCTACCTCATCACCTGCTGCATCGCCGACGCGCGCCCCATCGGCGTGGTCGTGCACGATCCGACCGGCGCACTCAAGGACAACGAGTGGGTGACGGTCACAGGCAAGATGGGTGAGCAGACCTACCAGGGCCAGGCGGTATCGGTGGTGATGCCGTCGAAGGTCCTTCAGGTCAAAGCCGGCAATCCATACATTTATTAGCGGGACCCGTCCCTGCTCGATTGGGCCGAGCCGGAGATTGACTCACCGGGAGGATGCTCTGCGGCCGGCGTGCAACGATCGTGTCGTCGGGACGCGGACAGGGGCCGCGTCCGATTTCACTCCTCCCAGAAGGCCGGCCTCCTCCCACCCGTCCCGGCGCACTACCCGCCTGCAGGGCTACGACTACTCCCAGGTCGGTTATTACTTCGTCACCATCTGTATTCACGGACGCCGCCCCTTGCTCGGCGCCGTGACGGAGGGGGAGATGCATCTCTCGCCTCCAGGGTCGATGGTGCGTGATGTGTGGCAGGAACTGGCTGTGTACGACGGGGTACATCTCGACGCCTTTGTCGTGATGCCGAACCATGTGCACGGCATCGTCGTGCTGGAAGGGACCCGGGACGCGGACAAGGGCCGCGTCCCTACAGGGAATGGCGTGGGTTTCCAAGGTCAGGTCGAGCAGAGGACAGATGCCGCCCATGACCTCAAGGATCTCAGACAGGGCCCGTCCCTCGGTGATGTGATACGGCGGTTCAAGACCATGACGGTCTGGCAGTACGGGCTGGGGGTCAAGCAGGAGAGCTGGCCGGCGTATGACAAGAGGCTGTGGCAGCAGCGATTCTACGAGCGGGTGATTCGCAACGACCGTGAGTTGGATGCCATTCGGGAGTACATCGTCAATAACCCGCGGCAGTGGGCCCTCGACCGCGAGAACCCGGCGTTTCACGGATAGGATCGGTCCCCCATCCCCCACCAGAAGATGCGACGTTTCCTCGTGCATCCTCCACGTCGGCTGGGCAGGACCTCTCCCTATGGACGCGGTCATAATCTAGATTCTTCGCCGGTCCAGCTGGTCTACACGCCCTCCCCGTAGGGACGCGGCCCCTGTCCGCGTCCGGGACACGGCACAGGGCAGCATGACTCCACCACGCCGAGCCAGTCTCTGACTCAATGCTTACGTCGGGAACCGATGCTGAGGAAGGGCGGTGAAGCGCTGCGGACCTACAGACTTACGGCGACAACGACGGGCTCGGGTGCTTCATGAGTCCGAGCGGTCCTCTTGTGGACTCCAGAACTCGACGAGATTCCCATCCGGATCGTAGAAGTAGTACGACATCGCGTGCATCCAGTCAAAGTGCACGGGACCATAGACATCAACGCCCTGCTGCGCGATGTGTTCCACGGCAGTATCTAATCGCCGGCGCGGTACTTCAAGGGCAAAGTGCACCTGCCCGAAGCGCCGGCCCTCGGGAAGCGGCGAGTGTTCCTCAAAGAGGAGGGTGCCGCGGTGCACGGCGAGACGTTGCCGCTTCCCGGGCTCACCCGCCCAGAACCATGCCCACTCCTCGTTCGGCTCGGTATCAGGGGTCAGTTTCACGACGTCGCGGTAGAACACCGCCGACTGCCGGACGTCGTTCACGATGAGGACGAGCTCACTGAAGCCGCTGCTGAACACGATACTGTCCTTTGCTCCTTCCAATTTCGCACGTCCTGGCTCCCGCTGCACGACTCCTCATGGAACAGGCGCGGCTCCGACGGAATTACTTGCTCCTGAAAAACCACGGAGCGGCTATCAGAAGCAACACCGGGAGAGCGAGTGCCGCAATCAGGGCGCGGTAGAAGATAGTGGAGTCGTGAGCTCCGAAAGTGAGGAGATAGGCGACGTTGGCGATCTCCACGGGCCAGCACGCCCACCAGGCCCAGAGCCGACCCTGACGAAATGGGATCGCCACGATGATGAGATACAGGACGGCAAAGACCAACTCATGGAACGCGTATGTCACTTCGAGCAAGGTGATGTATCTCGTTACGCCACGGACCTGGCCCGTCGCCTCTGTCCACGATATTCCGGCCAGACTCCTGAAGGTTCCCAGATGATCGTTGGGCATGCCGGTCCGGAGATCGGCTGCCAGATCGGATGCCACGGCAAACAGAAAGAAGGCGCCAAGCACGAGAAGGAACGCCCAGACAACCGCGATGTAGGTCGGCCGTGATGCTGCCGGTTGAAGGAACTCTGCCTGCCCTCCCGTCGGACCAATCGCTGGTGGTGTCATGCGCTCTCCTTCCTCGCCGGGTGCCGTTATGGCTCCCTTCGAGCGTATGCGGTTCCCGGGATGTCCAGTAGTGAGGTCCATCACGATAGAGCGGTGACAATTGTCAGCGCGTGACTCGTGCCGAAAGGCCGCTAGACAGACGGCTCCGGCGACGCCAGACTCATGGGATACCCCCCGAACAGTTTTGTCCCCATCTTGACCAGGAACAGTTGCAGATCACTCACGTCCGCGTCACTTGCCAGCGACGAGCGGCGACCACTGCCCAGAGCGCTTCGACCACGCCAAACGGCCAGGTGCCGGCCAGCCATCCGTACGCCGAGGAGGCGGCGCAGGCGCCGGCAAAGACCAGAATCCACCAGGAGGACCGCCGCTCGAGTGCGTAGGACACCATCATGACCGTGACCGCACAGGCACCAAAGATTGTCAGGCTGCTCATGGTTCGACAATAGCGGCTCGCTCAGCCGAAGACGGTGCGCAGGTCCCTTGCGACCTCCTCCGGCGGGCGATCGACCGCGGCTTCCCAGTGCAATCGCTCCAGGTACATGGCATCGCTTCGGTAGTAGGGGACAAGGGCGCTGCGCGTGATCATCGACATGGTCACGCCGAGCGCCGGCCGCGCGGGATCAAGGGCGGAGGACAGGGCGAGGTTGAAGCTGTTGTATCCCTGATCGTCATACGCGATCAGAACGCGCGCGATACCGTGGGCAAGTGAGCGCAGGTCGGCGTCGGTCAGCTCCAACACCGTCCCGACGCCGCGCACGATCACCCGCACCTCGTTGAAGCCGAGTGGAGCAAAAGGGGTAATCCACGCCGTTCTCCCCAGCCTGCCGATGAACCGCTCGCCCCGGCCCTCCTCTTCGTCGACGAGATCCTCCCAGAATGGACGGCCGTGACGTGCCAGGTAGCTGACGGCCGCGTCTTCCTGCAGCCGCATCATGGTGGTGGCATGTCGGTCCACGTAGACCTGGGAGTGGGGATGGGGCAACGAGCCGCCCGATGGATACAGATAGTTCACGTTGTATGCGGCATACCGGACACTGCGGTCGGCCTGAGCCACCCGCCGTATATAGGACAGCGCGGCGTTCAGGTTGTCGAGCAGAAGCGGCGGAGTAAAGTCCGGGAGGGAGAGCCAGTGTCGAGAGGAGAAAACGGCGACCGCTGCGTACTGCGAGTACGGCACCAGGTTGGGAAAGAGGAGCGTCTCGCCGCACCGAATTCTGCCCTCCGGGGCGATCGCCGGCAGCAGCGTCGGCGTGACCTTCTCCACACGCCCAGGGCAAAAGGGGCAGGTCGGGTCAGGCTGCTGGAGCGGCAGCAGCGCCTCGGGTTGTGCCGTCGGGAGACGGACTCCGGGCGCGATACGAGACGAGGTATGGAGAAGCGGATCAAAGCGAATGTCGAGCCGGCGATCTTCGATCTCACCGCCGGCGGGGTTCACAAAACGCGCCGTTACCACATCGCGCCGGAACTCTATCGGCACCATACTCCCTTCCGGCAGGATCTTAAAGAGGACGCACGTCTAACACTACGCGCCAATTGCCGGCTGATCAATCTGCCGGCATGGAGCGAGGCGCGAAGGAGGAAATCATCGGGAAGCAAGACGGTGACAGTCAGCTGAGCACGACTGCATTTGAGCTCAAGCGTCTGTGGCAGGACGGGTCTGACGTCTGTGGCGTCTGTCTGGCGGTGCGCCGCGGCGTCGAGAGACGCATCGACGCCCTTTTCTATGAGAATGTCAACGACGTCCCGGCGCGCCAGGCCATCCGTCAGGCTGGTGGCTTCTGCCGCTATCATGCCGGCTTCATCCTGCGCCAGGGCGATGCGCTGGGCACGGCCATCATTCTGCGCGACGTCCTGACGGCGCACCTGCGTTCCCTCGAGGGTGGTCAGAGTCGCTCTGCCGGCAGCTTGCTTGACCTGTCGCGGTTGGTGCGCAGCGCTCCGGGGGCGACATGGGAGAGCGAGGTTGCCCGCCGTCCCTGTACGGTCTGTGATGCGGAGCGAGATATCACCTGGACGGTGATTGGCGCCATGCTGGCGGCTCTCGAGAACGAGGAGTTCGCCGCTCTCTTTTCACGGGCGGCTCGCCTCTGTCTCGGGCACTATCACCTGGCCGGCGACGTCGCGAGCGACGCGCAGCAGGTTCTCCTTCGCGCGGTCGAGATACGCACCTTGCGGCAGATCACCGACGATCTCGCCGAGCTCGCCCGCAAGCACGACTACCGCTTCGCCGATGAACCAAAAGGGGCAGAGATGCGCTCCTGGCGAACGGCGCTCAACGTAGCGTCGAGTGGAACCGAGGGATGAGTCTGGACGGCGCGGTCGACCAGGTGCGTGATCGTTCGGCGCTCGTTACCCGCGGCCTCCGACTGGAATACGCCACGCTCGGCTGGAATGTCGTCGGTTGTGTGATCGTGCTCGTCGCCGCTTACACGGCTCGCTCGGTCGCGCTCGCCGGGTTCGGCATTGATTCCGTGATCGAGATCTTCGCCTCGGTCGTGGTCGTCTGGCAGCTCAAGGCCATCAACGAGGACAGAGAGCGGCTCGCCGAGCGGCTGATCGGCATCGCGTTTCTTCTGCTGGCGATCTACCTCACCATCCAGTCGGCCATCGTCCTGATCACACGCTTCCATGCGCAGACCTCCGTCCCCGGCATCATCTGGCTGGCTCTGACCTTCACCGCCATGCTCCTGCTCGCTTACGGGAAGGGGAGGACGGGGCAAGCGCTCGGCAACCCGGTGCTCTTGAAGGAGTCCCGGGTCACCGTCGTGGACGGCATTCTGGCGGGCTCGGTGCTCATCGGCATTGCCCTCAACGCTCTCGCCGGCTGGTGGTGGGCCGACCCGCTGGCCGCCCTGGTCATCGTCGTCTACGGGTTGAGAGAAGGCTACGGGGCCCTGCGGCCGGCGTGAAGTCGTCCGGCTCACTCCCCGTCTTTCTCCGGCGAGGTGTGACAAAGCGGGCCCGAGGCCGTTTCCAGGAGAGAGACTCGAAAGGATCCGCCCATGCGTGTGCTCGTCCTGCTGTCGCTCATCGTCGCCGCCATTGTTCCGCTGGCACCCGCTCGTGCCGGCACTCTCCCACCACTGATCGTGAGCGAGCGGCTGTACGCCTGGGACGGCCACTGGGTCCCAGCGGACTGGAAGCAGGTGCCGAACAGTCAGACTTTGCGGGTCGTTGTCCAGGTGTCGACGCGCAAGCGGGTGGCCCCCATCGCGGTGACCCTGGCCTTGCGCCACGTCAGCTGGCACTTGGACCGTCGCGTTGTCGAGTCGGCCGATTTTCAGGTTCGCCTCCGGTCAGGTCGGCAGCGCGGTCACTTCGAGGCGCTGTTCCATGTGCCGGTCACGCACCCACTGCAGTTCTCCGACGTCGTCGTCGACGTGACCGCCGGGACTCTCCACCGCGTGGTCACGTCCGGTATCACACTCGAGCCACCGCTGTCACCCGCACAGGCGCGCGTCACCCTCACCGTGTCGCAGGCATTCGCCTTCTGTGCCGCGCGTCCGCACCGACTCTACGACAATTACGGTCTGGCTGTTCGGGGCTATATCAGCTACCCGCCGTTCAATGGGTCCGACGGTCCGAACAGCTTCTTCATGCGGTCATCGCCGGGTCCCTTTCCCGGCAACATCACTCAGGCAACGCGGCAGCATCTCGGCTTCCTGGCGGGTGGGTTCGTGAGTCCGCGGAACAACGCCCATGTCACTCTCGCGGGCCATCTGGACTGCTTCCCGAACCTCGGGTTCGGCGTCGACGGCTAGCTCATCACCCAGCGTCCGGTCCGCGACCCCATCGGTCTCTCTCGTATGAGTTGGTCTTGACACGTTGTTCTGGGTGGCGGGACTGCTGGACACTCCGGCAGGGATTGTTGCCCTGCTCACCGCACGGGGAGTGAGCCTTCGAGGCCCCGGCGCATCCCTTTCGGCTCCATCCGCGTCGCCGACCGCGGTAGGACGGATCGGTGCACCTGCCGTCACCGGCATCAATGCAGAAACGGCCCTACGTGCCCGGATAGATGACGGTGACGGCGTTGGGCGTCTTCGGCCCCACCGTCAGGGTGCGGAACACATACACGGACGTCTGATTGGGACCGGTGCGCTGTACAAAGGCCCACTGCACCGTCCATCTAGCGACGAAATCTCCCTCACCACTACGCACCGTATAGGTGCGTCTGGTGCATGGAGCCACATATTGAGACAACGGGCCGCACAATTGATTTACAACGTACGTCTCCGAAGTGTGGTGCCCGGATCCCGGTCCTGACACCAGGAAACGATCGATGATTTCGAACCCGAACGCCGATCCTGCCGGTTGACGCAGGGTCAGCCTCCACACGTGCGGGCAGCAGCCTTTGAGCGCCACACCCTTTGCGTTCGCAGCACGTCCCGAAATCTTGAGGCTCTTGTCGACGACTGGCCCGGCGGGCACGCGGGGGATAAGAGGCCCATACACCGGAGCCGCCTTGAGTCCCTTCTGGACGGCAGCATCCGTCTCGGACCGTGCTGCCGGCAACGAGGCGACCGACCCGGAGGAGGGGTGCGACACCGGCAGCTTCCAGAGCAGCAAGGCAATGACCAACACGGCCGCCAGAGGGAAGAAGTGGCGCAGGCGAAGGCCGCGATACCAGGGCAGCCGTGGGCCGAGGCGATCCCAGACGTCGTCACGCAACGTCGCCGGCGGCACCGGCCAGGCCACATGCCGGAGAAACTGGTCCTGGCGTCGGTAAACAGCCTCTGTCGCGCGGCAGGAAGCACATGTGTGAAGGTGAGCGGATAGATCCGCCTCATCCTCCGGCGACAAGTAGCCGCGCACGGCGAGAAGCTCGCTATAGTGCTCGTGCGTCATGAGCTTGCCTCGTACGCCAGCCGCAGGCGCTGACGGGCTCGGGAAATTCGCATGCGCACCGCGCCGTACGTCGTCCCCAGCAGGGAGGCGATCTCCTCCGGGCTGTACCCCTCAACCGCGAGGAGATACAGGACGGAGCGATCGTCAGGCGACAGGTCGGCAAAAGCGGCTCGCAGCGCCGTCCCCTCGCCGATGCCCTCGACCGGCACCCGTTCCAGATCCTCATCCCCTGCGCTGACCTTGCGGCGCCGCCGGAACTCATCCATTGCCAGATTCCGAACGACCGTATAGAGCCAGGTGGCCGTCACCGGTCTTCTCTTGCGGAGATTGGCGTAGGCGCGAAGGAAGGCATCCTGCGTGCAATCCTGAGCGAGGTCGTAATTGCCGGTGAGGGCGTACGCGTAGCGAAAGAGGCGCGTCTCGTAGCAATCCATGAGGCACGCCAGCTGTCCCTCCACGCCGTCATCGGGGCGAGTAATCTCTCCATCTCCGGCTACTCGTATCGTCACGCGATGGGCTCAGACATCGTCTTTCCCACGGAACTAACGCGCTCGAACACCAAATGCAACAGGGGCTCGGTACAACCGGACGCTCGCCAGGAAGCAACCACAACCCGGCGCCCGCGGTCAAGCGGTTATCTGTTACACCAGCGCGGTTCCGCCGTTTCGACAGCGGATGAAGCCAGAGCGGGTATCGTGATGACCGTGCAGCGAGCGGGTAGGTGCTCCGCGATCAGGGTAATGGTTGCCGCCCTCGCGACGGTATGTCTACCGAGCTGCGCTGTGCCGATCGTGAACCCAGACGACCATGACCCGGACTGCGCCGCCCGTCGGGAGCAAGGATGACGGTACCTGCCTCGGGACGCCAATTGCAGATGCTCTGCCGTTATGACCCTGGTTGCGAGTCGGCGGTCAGTCCGGGCGGCTCCAGCTCGTAGGTCTCGTAGCAGGTGAACCGCTCGCAGGCGAGGGTGACGCTCTTGCCGGGATCGACACCCGTGACCTGGTTGGCCGGCACCCAGATCGTCCGGCCGTTCTGCACCTTGATGTAGGTGTTCGGCGTGCTGCCGGCATCAACGTCAATCGACGTCTCGTCGAGCCCCGAGCCTCCCTTCCAGGTCGTCGCGACGGATGCCACTGTGCCGATCTTGTCGCCGTTGCTGTCGTGCACGTCCATCCCCGGCTGCACTCCCTGCAGATCGATCATGCTGCCTCCTAGCGGTACGCCATCAACTGTTCGGCCTGCTCCGGCTCGCGCAGCTTGCGCAGAGCGCGCGCTTCCAACTGACGGACACGCTCACGGGTGAGCCCCAGAATCCTCCCCACCTCTTCCAGCGTGTGCGGCTGCTCATCCTGCCCCATGCCGAAGCGGAGCATGAGGATCTCCTTCTCACGCGGCTGCAGGGTATCCATGATGCGCAGGATGTCGGCCTTCATTACCCGCTGCGATGCCGTGACCTCCGGATCGATCGCCGTTTCATCTTCGACGAACCCTTCCAGTTCCTCTTCGCCTTCCTCCCCCACCGGACGGTGAATGGAGATCGGCTCGGGGAGCGCGTTAAGGAGTTTGTGCAGGTCGTCGACGGTGATGTCGAGCGCAGAAGCCAATTCGGCATCGGTCGGATGCCGCCCATATTCGCGCGACAGCTTCTCCCAACAATTGTTCATCGCCCGCACTCGGTCCTGAATATGGACCGGCAGGCGTATGGTGCGCGCCTTGTCCGCAATGGCCCGGGTGATGGCCTGGCGGATCCACCATGTGGCGTAGGTGGAGAAGCGGAAACCACGGCGCCAGTCATACTTCTGGACCGCCTTCATCAGGCCAAAGTTGCCCTCTTGAATCAGGTCGAGCAACGGCAGGCCCCGATTGAGATAGCGCTTTGCCACGTGCACCACCAGGCGCAAATTGGAGCGCGTCAGGATCTGGATGGCTTCCTCATCTCCCTGCTCGACACGCTTGGCAAGCTCGATTTCTTGCTGATGATTCAAGAGCGGCGCCCGGGCGATCTCGCGCAGATAGAGGCGGACGGCGTCGGTCATCGAGTTATCCCCGGTAATCGCCCGGATGTCCTGGATCTCCTCCTCGCCGGTTTCCGCTTCCTGCTCCTCGTCCTCCACCACCTCGTCGGCGACATCGACGCCTTCGCGGCGCAGCTGCTCGACGAGAGACTCCATGACGTCGGCGTCGCTAGCGGCAGCCGGCACGGCAGCGATGATGTCGGCCCCCGTGAGGTGACCGTGCTCTTCGGCCACCTCCATCAGATGCTCGATTGTGGTGTCCTGTTCAGTCTCCATTCCCTCTGTCCCCTCGCGGGTCTCCCGTGTAAAACGGCGCAAGATACATGCCCTTCCCGAGCCGCGGGATAGGCTGAACTATATGGATGCGATGTCGGCAGGCACGTGACTCTCTATCCCCTCGACGCCGTTCGGAACGCCGCGATCGATCGCACGCTCGAACCCATCCTGGAGGAGATCCGAACCGAGGTGGCGGCCTCTTCCCACGACGTCGGCACGCCGGACGAGGTGCTGGAGGCATTCGATTATGCACGTCCGCGCCTCAATGTTCTCGCCTCCCTTCTGGCCGGCGCCTCGGGCCCCGGAGCGGACATTAGCAGCGGTCTCGCTTTCCTGCCCATCCTCTTGCGTCGGCGTGGTCACGCTATCGTCGCGACGGAACGCGATCCCACGCTCGCCCGCCTCGCGGCGGCCGCGGGCATCGAGATCCGGGAGTACGACATCGGCCGCACGCCGCCTCCCTTCGAACCGGCGTCTCAAGATTATGTCGTGTTGTCCGAAGTGCTCGAGCACCTTCCCTTCGCGCCCCAGGGGGTGCTCGCCGAGGTCGGCTCGCTCGTGCGCCCGGGCGGCCGTCTCTTGCTGACGACTCCCAATATCGCCCGCGCCGCCAATATGGAGACCCTGGCCACCGGCGAGAGCTTCCACGAGCCCGTTCCCGACCTGCCCCTCGGCGCTCCCTTTCCGGACCGGCTAGAGCACATTCGCGAATACAGCATCCGGGAGACCGTCGACGCCGTCGAAGGCGCGGGACTCGGCGTACGCCGGGTCCTCATGACCGGCTGGGGTGACCGTGGCTACGCCCCCCTCCCCAATCCCTATGCCAACGAGATCATCGTCGTCGAGGCGGAGAGATGACGGGGTAACGGGATGGCCCGCACCCCCTACCCCCACTCGCATTGCGGCGAGAGAGGCGAGGGATCAAGCCATGCTCCCCCAAACTGTTGACGGATCAATGAGGCGGATGTAGTGTGGAATCAGGACTTTTATCCCTAATTATTTGCGCAGGAGGATAGCTGTGTCCGTCCCCACCACGCAGTCTCAGGCCGAGATCGACGCCGAACATTTGCGCTCGCTCGGCTACAGTCAGGAACTGCAGCGCACCCTCGGTGTCTTCTCCAACTTCGCGGTCGCGTTCTCGTACATCTCCGTCTCGACCGGTACCTTTGCCCTCTTCGCGCTCGGGATCAGCACCGGAGGGCCCGCCTTCTTCTGGAGCTGGCCGATCGTCGCTATCGGGCAGCTGCTCGTGGCGCTGAATTTCGCGCAACTCGCCTCCCACTACCCGGTGGCCGGCTCGATCTACCAGTGGAGCCGGCGCGTCGCCAGTCCCGCCTCCGGCTGGTTCATCGGCTGGTTCTACCTGGGAGCCACGCTTCTCACCATCACCGCGGTGGCCTTCACGCTGCCACTCACACTCTCGCCGATCTTCGGCTGGGCCCTCACGGCGGGGAACGAAGTCAAAATCGCGCTGGCCGCCATCATTCTGACCACGCTGCTGAATATCGCCGGCGTCCGCATCCTCTCCATCATCAACAACATTGGTGTCGCTGCCGAGATCGTCGGCATGTTTGTGTTCGCCCTCGTGCTCCTCATCGTGGGGCATCACCAGTCGCTGGGCGTCCTCGTCAATCCGGCCGGCACGCAGCATACGCCGGGCGAGGGCGCCGGCTATCTCGGCACGTTCCTGCTGGCGATGTTCATGTCTCTCTTTGTCATCTACGGCTTCGACACCGCGGGCTCCCTCGGGGAGGAAACTATCAACCCCCGGCGTTCCGCGCCGCGTGCCTTGCTGTCAGCCGTTCTGCTCTCGCTGTTCGTCGGCGCCCTCTTCCTGCTGGCGGCGATCCTCGCCATCAAGAACATCCCCGGCATCATGAGCAGCGCCACGCCACTTCCCGACATCATCAAGGGAGCGCTTGGCTCCGGTTGGGGCAATATCTACCTCGCCGTCGTCAGCATTGCGATCTTCGTCTGTCTCCTCTCCATCCAGGCCGCCGCCATTCGATTGGTCTTCTCCATGAGTCGTGACCGACGCCTCCCGCTGTCGGGACTGTGGGCCAGTGTCAATCCCCTGGTGGGGACACCGATCGCCGCCGCGATCGTCACCGCCGTTATCGGCGCCCTGCCGCTCATCATCAGCCAGCAGATCGGGGTGATCGCCAGCGGCGCGACCGGTCTGATCTATCTGGCATACACGGCGACCAATCTGGTCCTGCTGCGCGCTCGCCAGAACGGGTGGCCACGCGACGAGGCGCCCTTCACGCTGGGGCGCTGGGGTATGCTCATCAACGTCCTGGCGGTGCTCTGGGGTCTCAGCATGCTGGTCAACTTCGCCTGGCCCCGGCCGCTCACCAACCCGGCGCTGAGCAGCGCATTTACCTCCCTGGGTAAAGTCCCCATCCTGGGCGGCGCGCCAATGTTCGAATTGTCTATCGCCATCCTGCTGATCCTGGGTGGCATTTACTGGTTGGCCGTGCAACGCCACCGGTCGACGGCGGGCGCACCGGCCATTCCCGAGACCGGCGATCCCATGACCATCGGAGGACCGTAGTCGCTGATGCGGCGCGGACTCAAGTCCGCGCCGCTCGTGTCCTCTGGTACGATGGGCGCATATTCGGACGGGAAGGTTCGCTGTGGCCGAACGGGAAACCCTGGCGCGCATCAACGACTACGTTGATCAGCGGCGGGACGACATCATCGCGTTTCTTCAGGAAATCGTGCGGATTCCGAGTACCGAATCGCAGATCGGCGCGGTAGGAGAGGCGATCGGCAACCGGATGCGCTCCCTCGGATTCGACGAGGTGCGCACCGACAGTATGGGCAATATCCTCGGGCGCGCCGGGTCGGGGACATGCAGCCTCCTCTTCGACAGCCACATCGACACCGTCGGTGTCGGGGATCCGGCTGAATGGCACGTCGATCCCTATGCGGCAGAAATCGAGAACGGCATCATGTACGGGCGCGGCACCTGCGACGAAAAGGGCTCCACGCCTCCGATGATCTACGCCATAGCCGCCCTCAAGGAGCTCGGGCTTCTCGACGGCTGGACGCTGTACTACTTCGGGAATATGGAGGAGTGGTGCGACGGCATCGCTCCCCACGCTCTGGTCGAGCACGAAGGGATCCGCCCGGATTTTGTGGTAATCGGCGAGCCGACCCGCCTCGAGATCTACCGGGGTCATCGGGGCCGAGTCGAGATGAGCGCCACATTCAAGGGGAAGAGCGCCCACGCCGCCATGCCCCGCTTCGGCGAGAATCCCGTGTATAAGTCCGTTCCCTTCATCGCCGGCGTCGAGGCGCTGAATGACAGGTTGCCGGATCACCCGTTCCTGGGTCCGGGCACCATCGCCGTCACCAATGTCGATGTGAACACGCCGTCGCTGAACGCGGTGCCGGCGGAGGCCGAGGTGTATCTCGACAGGCGGGTCACGCTCGGTGAAACGGCGGAGGGCGTGCTCGCTGAGGTGCGTTCTCTGCCGGGCGCGGAGAATGCCGCCGTGGAGATCCCGCGCTACGAGGAGCCGAGCTACACCGGCTTCGTTTTCTCCGTCGACAAGGTGTTTCCGGCCTGGGCGCTGTCGGAAGATCATCCTCTGCTGCGCGCCGCCGAGGAGGACTTCCGTGCCGCCTACGGCCGCGAGCCGTCAATCGGCAAATGGGAGTTCTCGACCAACGGCACGTACTGGATGGGCAAGGCAAACATACCGTCCATCGGCTTCGGACCGGGCGACGAGCGTTACGCTCACTCGGTTAACGAGCAGATTCCGGTCGATGAGGTTGTGGAGGCAACGCGCTTCTACGCCGCTCTGCCTCTGTTCCTGAGTCGATCGCTCTGATGCTGACCGTGCCCCTGGACCAGGTCACCTTTGTCAGCCTGGATGTCGAGACGACCGGTCTTGATCCGCGTCGGGACGCCATCGTCGAGATCGGCGCCGTCAAGATCGTCGGGAACCGTGTCGTGGACGAATTCGACACGCTGGTCTACATCGACAAGACGATTCCTTTCGAGGCACGCCGCATCCATGGCATCAACAATGAGATGCTGGTCGGCAGCCCACGGACGGCGGAGGCGCTGCGTCTCTTCTTCGACTTCGCCGGTGAGGCGGCCCTCGTCGAGCACAGTTACAAGGCGTTCGACGTGCTCTTCCTGGAGCAGGCCTGGGGCAAGCGGATCGGTACGCCGTACGTCAATACGTGCATGCTCTCGCGCCGGCTCTTTCCGCACATGCCACGCCACAATCTCGATGCCTGCTGCCGGCGCTTCGGCATCGTCAACAGAGAGCGCGCGGAACGCGGGCGCCACCGCGCTCTGGCCGATGCTCTCGCCACGGGCGAACTACTCCTCAAGTTGCTGCAACTCTGCGCGCCACGCTATCCCCGTCTCGGCGACCTGGTGAACGCCTGCAGCATTCAGCGGTAGAGAACGACGCGTTTTCGGCGTTATCGTGATGCGTCTGAGCGCGGCTCGGCTCGGCCACAAGACCACGTCAGCGATTGATCCAGCTTGCGCAACAGATCAAGCAAAAGGCGCTGCTCCTCCGGAGTCAGCGCCTCAAATTGGGCAGCGATCAAATCCTCATGACACGGTACGATCTCGGTAAAGATGCGCGAACCGTCTGCGGTGAGATAGAGATGATTGGCCCGCCCGTCCTGCCGGCGCTCGATCATGCCCGCTGCTTCCATGCGATCGAGCAGCTGACACACGTTCCCTTTGGTGACGAGCAGAGAGTTGGCCAACTCCTGCTGCGTCAGACCCGGGTCGGCGCCGACCCGAGCGATGACATCGACCTGCGCCATGCTGATGCCGCCGGCACGAAGATGCTCCTCGGCCCGACGCTCGACCTTATGGAAGACGTGCACGAGACGCAGCCACGCCAGGACCGACGGCCGCCGGACCCCCACCCGTTCTTCCGCGACATCCACCGTCATGTATGTAGTTTGCGCCTAAACACGGTTAGTGTCAAGCAAGAGGCAGCCAGGTGGGCGCCGCGTCTCCAATATGTCTGGAGGGACTCTGCGATCAGGGTCGCGGGTCGCCCCCAACGACAACGCACATCCTGCCCTCCAGTCCTTCTCTTAGCGGTGTTGGGAGAAGCCCTGCGCCTCTATGAGCGTCCCAACCCACCAATCGCGACGGGCTCGGCACGCCGTGCCGTTTGAAGGCCGGCAGCCGGCGGATGTTCGAATCCTTGACGTGCTGGGGCGGGCCACGCGGGGTGATTTTCCGCCCTTCGACGAGATGGTGGAGGTGCTGACGCGCCCCACCGGCGCGCTGGGCGCCGTGCTCGCCTTCAGCGGCCACCATATCGTGGCCGCCGATGTTCCGGCGGCATGGGTCGCCGGGTACTGTCCACCGGGCGAACTGACGGCACCCCTCGGTCCGCGTTTCCTTGAAGCACTCGCAACCCGCCTGGATGCTCGGCCCGGCGCTCACGATCTCGTCCTGTGGGGACCGGCCCGCCCCGGCCGGCCGGATCTGAATCTCTCGCTCATGACCGATCAGACCCATCCGCGTGTACGCCGCAGTCTCCGCTATCGCCACGATGTGCGTGTCTATGCGGCGGACGGAGGCCTACTAACCGTCGGACGCGGGCTGGCCGGCCGGTGGGAAGCGGGCTTTGAGGTAACACCGGACGCGCGAGGGAAGGGTCTGGGACGTGCCCTCGCCGCGGCCGCCGCGCACCTGATCCCGGCCGGAGAGACGCTCTTCTTGCAGGTCGCCCTCGGCAATGTCGCCTCGCTGCGGGCGGTCCTCGCCGCCGGTTACCGGCCTATTGGAGCCGAACTCCTGCTGACGTAAAGGGGTGATACTGGGACGTGACCACCCAGCCGGCCACGTCCTCCCCTTTTGCCGCCCTCTATTTCCGTGACTTCCGGCTCTACTGGACCGGGTCTCTCATCTCCCTCGTCGGCACGCAGATGCAGACGGCGGCGGTGGCCTGGCAAATCTATCTCCTCACCCATTCACCGATCGCGCTGGGACTGATCGGCCTGGTCCGGGTTCTTCCCATCATCGCGTTCTCGCTGCTCGGAGGGGTCGTGGCCGACGCGCACGACCGGCGCCGGCTTCTCTTGATCGCGGAGAGCGTGCTGATGAGCGCCTCAGCCCTGCTGGCGCTGGTCACCTTCAGCGGCACGGCCGCGGCCTGGAACATCTATCTGCTGACCGCCATTGCCGCCGCTGCGTCGGCCTTCGACAACCCGGCGCGCCAGGCGCTGGTGCCCTCGCTCGTGCCGCAGGCCGTGCTGCCGAACGCCCTAAGTCTCAGCACCACCGCATTCGAAGCCGGCGCCGTGCTCGGGCCCAGCGCGTCGGGGCTCATCATCGCCGCTCACGGCGTCGGCAGCGTCTACGTGATCGACGTGATCTCGTATGCGGCGGTCCTGGTCGCCCTGCTGCTGATGCGCTCACCGGTCCTGGAAGGGGCCGTCCCGCGGGTGAGTCTTGGTGCGGCGGTGGAAGGACTGCGCTTTGTCGTGCGCACGCCGATCATCCTGCAGACGATGGCGCTCGACTTCGTCGCCACTTTCTTCGGCTCGGCCACGGCGCTGCTGCCGATTTTCGCGCAAACCGTCCTGCACGTCGGCTCGGCCGGCTACGGGCTGCTCTATGCGGCACCGTCGGCGGGGGCCATCGTGGCCGGTGTGATCCTCTCCTTCTATGCGGCCCGCATCCACGCCAAGGGGTTGGTCATCCTGCTGGCCATTACTGCCTACGGCGCCTCCACCGTTCTCTTCGGCGTCTCCCACATCTTCGCCATCTCGCTGCTGGCTCTGGCCGGAACCGGAGCCGCCGATACGGTCAGCATGATCCTGCGTCAGACGATCCGCCAGATCGCGACCCCGGACGCACTACGCGGCCGCATGACCTCGGTCAACATGGTGTTCTTTATGGGCGGCCCGCAGTTGGGCGAACTGGAAGCGGGTGTCGTGGCCCGTGCGCTGGGAGCGCCGGCGTCGGTCATCATCGGGGGAGTGGCCGTGCTGGTGAGTACGGGCATCATCGCTGCCGTGGGGGAGCGACTGAGAGCGTACAGGCTCTGATTCGGCTCACGGTGGCTGTATTCTGAAGGCACGGGATGAGGACACAACGGTGACCGAGAACCAGCCGGACGTACTCGCGCGCCTGATCGACAACATCGAGCGCGTCATCATCGGCAAGCGCGATGTGATCGAGCTGCTCCTGGTGGCGTTGCTCACCGAGGGGCACGTGCTGATGGAGGACGTGCCGGGGACGGGGAAGACGACGCTGGCGCGCGCTCTGGCGCGGTCGCTCTCCGGATCGTTCAAGCGAATCCAGTTCACGCCCGATCTCCTCCCGTCCGACATCACCGGCATCTACTTCTTCAACCAGCGGGAGAGCGAATTCGAGTTCCGCCCCGGCCCTATCCTCGCCAACATCGTTCTCGCCGACGAGATCAACCGCGCGACGCCGCGCACGCAGTCGGCGCTGCTGCAGGCCATGGAAGAACGGCAGGTGACCGTCGAGGGCGAGACCTACCCGATGCCTCGCCCCTTCATGGTGATCGCTACCCAGAACCCAGTGGAGCTCGAGGGCACCTTCCCCTTGCCCGAGGCGCAACTCGATCGCTTCATGCTGCGCCTCACCGTCGGGTATCCCTCCGAGGAGGAGGAAGAGTCCATCATTCTCTCCCAGGGAGCGGGACACCCCATCGAGTCACTCGCCCCGGTCGCCTCTCCGGACGACATCCGCGCTCTCCACGGCCCGATCGCCGCCGTCCACGTCGCGCCCGATATTCGCAAGTACATCACCCAATTGGTGCGCGCCACCCGCGATCAACCGGCCATCGCGCTCGGCGTCAGCCCACGCGGGTCCCTCGCCCTCTATCACGGGGCGCAGGCCTACGCTCTGGTCCAGGGCCGTGACTTCGTGACGCCGGATGATGTGAAGTACCTGGCCCCCTTCGTCCTGGCCCACCGCATCGTTCCGTCTCCGGAGGCGCGGATGCGCGGCCGTGGTGCCGGGGAAATCGTGGACGAGATCACGCGCTCCGTGCCGGTGCCGGTCGAAGCGGTGTCATGAGCAGCGCCGTCCACGTCCTGGCGCAGGTCGCCTTCGTGGGCTTGCTGATCGGTCTCCCGGCCCTCTACCTGGTCTACTCTGACCGCTTCCGACAGTTCCCCGAGCCGCGTGAATTCGCCATCCTGTTCGGGGTCGTCCTGATCGCGGCTGTTCTCATGAGCATTCCGGCGCTGGCCGTGGTCGCGGCGACGGCGCTCCTGTCCATCGGACTGGCCCGTCTCACGGCAGGCTCCGGACTCTCAGGACTCACCTACACGCAGGAGCTTATTCCCTCGCGTCTCTTTCCCGGCGACGAGGCCGAACTGGTCGTGCGTCTCGAGAATCGCAAGCTATTGCCCCTCGGCTGGCTGCACGTCGTCGACACCATCCACTTCCGCAGCGTTCGCAACGACCACCGGCTGGCGGATGTGCTGGGATTCTCCGGCGGGGTCGAGCGCACCGGGACCAATCAGTTCTCGCTCGTGATCGACGCAGCGCTCGGTCCCTACGGCTCGCTGACCCGGCGGTATCGCATCAAGGCGCTGCGCCGCGGTGTCTACACGCTGGGCCCGGCCACGGCCAGCTCAGGCGATCCCTTCGGCATGTTCCAGACCGAGGGGACACTCGGCGAGCCGCTGGAGATTGTCGTCTACCCGAACGTCTACACGCCGGGCGAGCCCGGCATGCCCTTCCGTGACGCCATGGGTGAGCTGATCCCGCAGCGCGCTCTGCTCGAGGACCCGACGCTGCTGGCGGGCAGTCGGGAATACCGGCCCGGAGACCCGCTGCACAAGATGCACTGGAAAGCCACGGCCCGCAGTGGTGAATTGCAGGTCCGCGTCTGTGACCCCAGTACCACGGCCAATCTCCTCATCCTGCTCAACATCAACACGTACGACTACCTCTGGGAAGGCATCAACGTCGAGCGCATGGAGGCGGCGATCGACGCTGCCGCCTCACTCGCCGTGTGGGGACTGGAGAAAGGGTACGCGGTGGGGCTGAACGCCAACGGGTCGGCGATGGGCCAGGAGGGATGGACACGCATTCTCCCCAGCGCCCATCTCAGTCAGACAGCAGCCATTCTCGATCGGCTGGCGCGCATCTCGGCCGCGAGCCGTTATCCGGCGCAGGATCTCCTCTCCGATGAGTCGCTGCGTCTGGATGCACGCACCTCGGTCCTTTTCGTCACACCCGTCATCTCGCCGCCGACTATCCCGATTCTGACGGGCCGGCGGTTGCGCGACCGGGTCGCCATCGTCTACGTCGGCGATGTCGCCCCACCCGCGGTGCCGGGCGTACCGATTCATCATCTATTCCCGCGAGTGGTTCGTGCCGCATCCTAAAGAGATCGCTCTCGTCGTCCTGCTCGCCGCCGTGGAAGCGCTGGCCGGCTTCATGGTCATTGCCGCCGCCGGGCTGGACCGGCTGACACCGGCCGGAGCGGGCATTTTCTGGCTCATCCTGGTGTGCGAAGTCGCCGGCACCGGTGTCGAATTGGGCGTTGCCACGGCGCGCCTGCGCGGACCGGCCGAACGCGCTGTCCTGGCCGGGCCCGGGATCGTGCTGGCAGTTGGTATCGCGCTGGTGGGGACACGGAGCCTTTCCTCGACGATTGTTCTCGCCGTGCTGCTCGGCCTTTTCTACTGGCGCGGCACGACGATCTCGCAGGAGGCCCCCGACTACGAGGAGGTACGGCGCCGTTTCGCCTTCGGTCTCGGGCTGGTACTGCTGGGGATCGTGCTGGCGGTCGCGCGGGCTGTGGGCAGCACGACCTGGCCGATCCTCACACTGGCCGGTATCGCCTATATCCTGGCCGGGCTTGCCGCTCTCGCCATGGCACGTCTCGAGGCACACCGCGAGCGGGGCACCGCTCCCTCCGTTTCCCTGGCCGTCGGCATCCAGCTGGGAATCCTGCTTCTGATCAGTCTGGTCGCGATCAGCCTGTTCTCCCTCAATATCGGACTCTATCTCGACAGCCTCCTCGGATCGGTCTGGAATGTCATCGCTAACGGCATCGCGCTGATCGCTGCCATCCTGGCGTATCCCATCATCTGGCTCCTCGGACATGTCCACGTTCGTTTGCCCCACATGCGGCGACCGAGACCCCCGCGTACCAAGGGGCTGCAACACGGTCTTACGGCGCACCATGGCCACCATGCGGCCGCGCACGGCGGGTTGACCGCGGTCATCCTGATCGTCACGGCCCTCGTCGTCATCAGCCTGGTCCTGCTGCTCGTCGCGGCGATTCCACGGCGCGAGCAGGAAGAGCGCGAGGAAGGCTTTGAGGAAGAACGTGGCCGTCTGTTGACACCCGGTGCGGCCTGGCGTCTCTTCCTGGCCTGGCTGGCCGGGCTCTTCCGCCGCGGCATCGAGACGGCCGGTCAGGGTGTCACGCGAGCCAGACGGCGTGTGCTGGGTCCAACGTATCCCGCTGATCCGGTGCGGCGGATTTACGCGCAGCTGCTGCACCGGGCAGCCACCTACGGCGTGTCCCGCCGCGGCAGCGTCACGCCGCAGGAGTTCCTGCACCATCTGCAAACCCGCTGGCCGGAGGGGCAGGCCGAATTCGCCGCCATCACCGAGACCTATGTCGTCCGACGTTATGCCGAGCGCGAGCCCGACGCCGAGGAACTGCGCCGCCTGCGGGAGGTGTGGCGCCGGGCACGCGGCGTGATTCGCCGTTCCGAGGCAACGGATGGGCGGGACCCAGACCTGCCGGCGGCTTGAAAGATAGCTCGCTGCCGCCGTACCTGTCGAGGTGACACATCGGTATAATCCCCTCATGTCTGTCACGTCGCCCGAGATGCCGACGATTTTTCTCAGCTACCGGAGGGACGATAGTGCCGGCCACGCCGGATGGCTTGCGCAGCGGCTGAGAAATCACCTCGGCTCCGCGAACGTCTTCATGGACCTCGCGAGCATTCATCCCGGGGAGGACTTCGTGCAGGTCCTGCAGGAGGCTGTGGGTTCCTGTGACGTCCTCCTGGCGCTCATCGGTCCCCGCTGGCTCAACGCCATGGACGCTGAGGGTCACCGACGCCTCGATGACCCCGAGGACTTCGTGCGACGAGAGGTCGCCACAGCGCTCGAGCGGGGCATCATGGTGATCCCTGTCTTGGTCCAGGGAGCAAAGATGCCGGCTGCCCAGGATCTACCTGACCCGCTGGTCCCCCTCGCTCGACGAAACGCTCTGGAGCTGAGTGATGCCCGTTTCGAGTATGACCTCGACCTCCTGCTCCGGACGATATCCGGAAAGAGAGACGGCGGGGCGGCGGAGCCGGTAAGGCAGCAACTTCCTGCTCAACCGACCCCTTTCCTCGGAAGGGAAGAGGAGCTGGCTGCGGTGGAGAGCCTTTTGGCAAAACCGGAAGTCCGGCTCCTCACGCTCACCGGTCCGGGCGGTACCGGCAAGACTCGTCTGGCTCTGGAGGTCGCCACGCGCTCTATCGCCGCCTTTCCCAACGGAGTCCACCTCGTCCCACTGGCACCTCTCTCCGATCCGAAACTGGTCCTGTCGAGCATTGCGGCCGTTGTGGGGGTGCGGGAAGAAGAGGCCAAAGGTCTAGCCGCGAGTCTCATTGATTACCTGCGGGCAAAACGGGTCCTCCTGGTGCTGGACAGTTTTGAGCACCTGCTGGAGGCCGCTCCGCTCCTGGCCGAACTCTTTGACGGATGCCGGCACCTGAAAATACTGGCCGCCAGCCGCACTCCCTTGCGCCTGGCCTGGGAGCACGAGTACGCGGTACCGTCGCTCTCCGTGCCCGACCTCAGTCACCGGTCCTCCCTGGACGACGTGGCGAGGTACGACTCGGTCGCTCTGTTTGTCGAGCGGGCCAGAGCGGTCGATCCGAGATTTGCGCTGACGTCTACCAACGTGGATGCGGTAGTGGGTATCTGCCAGCGCCTGGATGGCCTGCCACTGGCCATCGAGCTCGCCGCCGCCCGCATCCGCCTCCTTCCGCCTCCGGCTCTCCTCTCCCGGCTGAGGAGGCGCTTACCCCTCTTGACGGGGGGAGCCAAGGATCTTCCCCGCCGACAGCAGACCGTACGCGGCACTATCGACTGGAGCTATGACCTCCTGGACGAGGCGGAGCGTCAAGTCTTTGCGCGACTCTCTGTCTTCAGTGGTGGCTGCACCCTCGACGACGCCGAGGCGGTGCTCCACGCGTCCGGAGATCTCGCCCTCGACATCTTTGATGCCGTCGCGTCCCTGGTGGAGAAGAGCCTGATGCGACACGAGGAAGCGGAGGAGCCTCGCTTCCGGATGCTGGAAACCATCCGTGAGTATGCCGGCGAGCGGCTGGAGGAGGCGGGCGACGCAGAAGCCACGCGGCGGACGCATGCAGTACATTTCTTAGTCCGTGCTCAAGAGGCTGATGCGAAGCTGGGGGGCCCCGAGCAGGCTCTGTGGTTGGAACGTCTCGAGAGGGAGCACGACAACCTGCGAGCGGCTCTGATGTATTTCCAGCAGCAGGGTGGAGACGAGTTCGCTCGGTTAGTAGGCACTCTTACTCGTTTCTGGTTGTACCACACGCATTTCGCCGAGGCGCGGCTGTGGATGGAGGCAACGCTGGCTCAGCCTCCGGCGGAGCCGGCGCTGCGGGCGAAGGTGCTCAATGGGGTAGGAATGGTCGCGACGTCACAGGGGGACTATCCCTCCGCGGTCAACTACCTGGAGCAGAGCCTGGCACTTCGGCGGGAGCTCGGAGATACCAAGGCTGTCGCCATCTGCCTCAACAATCTGGCGGTTGTGGCCCATAGTCGAGGAAGGTATGAGGAGGCCACCACGTGGTACGAAGAGGCTCTGGCGCTGTCTCGAGAGTTGCGCGATGCCAGAGTCACCTCAGGGCCGCTGGCAAATCTCGCAGCCATTGCCCTGGAGCAGGGTGACTACGAGCGGGCCACCGATCTGCTGGAGGAGACCCTGGCCATCGGCCGGCAATTGGGTGATACTTGGGACATCGCGGTCTCCCTGGTGAGTCTCGGTAGCGCCGCCCAGGCGCAAGGAAGGTACGAACGTGCAATTGGTTTCCTCCATGAGAGCCTTTCCCTCTTTACCGAACTGGGAGAGAAATCCGGCATAGCCTTCTGTCTGGAAGGCCTGGGAGCCGTTGCCGCTGGACAAGGACACAGCGAACGAGCCGCCACTTTATGGGGAGCCGCGGAGGCGCTACGAGAGGAGATCGGATCTCCTCTCTCGGTGGTGGAAGAGGCCAGTTATCGCCGCTGGGTCGATGCCGCCCGGCCGCAGTTCGCCGCCGATCGGTGGTCGACCGCCTGGGAGAGCGGGCGCACCCTCTCCCTTGGCGACGCCGTCTCCTACGCCCTCGGCGAGTAACGCGACGACCCGGCACTCGTTGATGACTGAGGCCGTCATCGTGCCGCGGTCTACAATATGCCATTGCGGGCAAGAAAGAAGATGAATGGCTGAGAGTACAGAAACCCCTCGCTACGGCGGACGCGCGCTGCGCAACGGGGTCATGATGGTTGGTCCCAAAGCGATTGCGGTGGCCGTGCGCCGCCCTGATGGCGAGATTGAGACGGCGGTGCAGGCGTTTTCCATGCCGGGCGCCTGGGCGCGCAACATTCCTATGCTGCGCGGGCTTGTTTCGATGGCCGGCATGCTGCGCCTCTCCAAGACGGCAGCCGGCCTGGAGAATCGCTTGAACGGCGGCAAGCGGCGGTGGCAGAGCATGTTGCCCCAGATGGCGCCGGGATTCGGGGCCGCCCTTGCCGACCGGCTGACACGCGAGCTGGCCAAGCGCGCCTCGGGACGAGCCGTCATGCCGCTCGAAACGGCGGCGGGGATCGCCCTCCCCTTCGTGGCCTTCGGCATTAGCGGCAACATGCCCGGCGTGCGTGAGCTCTGGCGCTATCACGGGGCCGAGCACAAGGCGGTCAATACGGCGGAAGCCGGACTCGATTTGACGCCGGCAAACGCGGCGGAGATGAGCCGGGTCCATCCGCGCTGCGGCACGGTGATGGCCTTCTGGGGCATGGTCGGCGGCGCCGTAGCGCGCGCCTACGTGAATAGTCTGCCGGACGGCAAACGCAAGATGGTTACCGGCGCCCTCGTCGGTCCGGTCATCCTCGGCGGCGCCTACGAGATGGTCCGCCTGGGTGCCCAACTCAAAGACCACCCGGTGGGCAAGACGCTGTTCGGTCCGGCCTGGCAAACGCAGCGCCTCACGACGGCGGAGCCGGGTGACGAGGAGCTGGAAGTCGCGCTGGCCGCTCTGCAAGCCGTCATCGACTTCGAAGAGGCGCCCGCGTAGGATCACGCACGGCCGCGTTGTCTCAGCAGAACGCGCTACGACCTCTGTAGCACCTTGAGATCCCAGCCGGCGAGCTTGGCCGCCGCCTCATAGCTGCTCTGAAAGAAATCCAGCAGGGTCTGCGCCGGATCGTCCGCCGTGTGGACATCTTCATAGCGCAGGATGAACTCGCCGAGCTTCTCATCGTAGTGGGCGGCCGCCGGTTTCACCGCCGCATCCTTGTACCCCTTGGGGGCCGGATAAATGTACGAGTAGTAGGCGGCGCCGCCGAGCTCGACGCCGGCGGCGGTGGGATTGCCGGGCCAGAACCCGGCTGCCACGTTCTCCTGATCTTCCGACACCTGATAGAAGTGCGGCCCTTCTTTCGGTTTGGGAGCGGGTCGGCCGGAGAAGCGCGTCTCGTTGAGATCGAATGAGCCCCAGAAGAACTGGATCGGGCTGCTCTTCCCCACGAACGGACTGCGATAGCGTTGCAGCACTTTCACCGTCTGTAGCTGAATCTCGTGCCAGCGCCGCACGTACTCCTTATCGTACGAGGCATGCTCCGTGTCCTGATCAAAGGGAATAGCATGAGGTACCTCAGTAGGGTGGGGATCGATGCGAACGTTGATGCCGAGCTCCTCCAGCTCGCTCAGGAACTTCTTATAGAAGTCCGCGACCGACTGCGCCACTAATGGGATCGACTTGACCTGTCCATCATTGGTGGCGATGTACAGGGCGCTGCCGAGGAAGTCAAACGTGACGTCAAAGGAGCCGTTTCCATAGGGGATGATCCCGGTGGTCATGCCGCGGGCGGTGGGATGAAAGGCCACTTCCCACCACTCATTCAGAAACGGCTTGAGTTCCAGCGCGACTTTCCCGACGATCTGTGTCCACATCTGCACTGTCGCGCAGGTATCTTTCCAGCTGTCATACGGCAACGCCGGCCACTGATCACCCATCATTCACCTCGTGTGTCTTACCGTTGCCGGTTGCGGAGCAATCAACGCGCCAGGGCGTGAGCGCGCCTCCGTTTCGTTCGACGACACCGCGGTTTACACGCCCCGGCGCTGCACTGTGTCACGAGGGGACAAGCCCTGCGCACCGATCACGCCCGCACCAACTCATTCTTCCTCAAGCCGGCGATGCATGCGCGGCCAGGAGAAACCGATGGCGACGCAGGGAGACCTGTCCCTCACGCTCGCTCTGATCCTGAACCCGGCGGAGTCGGCCGGCGACCATCGGCTCGCGCTCCACCTGGCGCCGCCGCAGAAGTGCGGCGCTGTCTAGCCCCATGCCGCGGCGAGACCCGTGAGACGGTGCCACGAGGTCCGCGGCTGATCGAATGAGGAGACGGCGTACCAATTGACATTCAGGTGATAGCTCCCTCCTTTGCGATGCAGGTGTCGCAGACGGAGCCAGATCACGGCGCGGTACCCGTGCGGCAGATCACCCAGGTCCCAGGTACCGTTGCCTCGAGGCTCCGCCGTCATCCAGTGCGGAGGCATGTACACACCGCCTTTGCTGAGATCGATCCGGGTAACCGTCGAATCGAGTTGGATGTACGATCTCACACCGAGGATCTGCACGGTGCCCCCGGTGCCGGCGGTCACGATGAGATCCTGGATGGGGCGGCCGGAGTTCCCGACGCCGAACACCATCGTGCCATGCGGCACCGGCATGCCGAGATCCAGGTTGACGGTCTGGTCGTCTTCGCTCACGGCGCCATATCCGGGAGAGCCGCAGCCGGCCAGAACCGCAGCAAGCCCCAGAATACCGGCCAGGACGGCGCGCCGCCATGTACTACGCATGGCCGAGTCTACGCGTCGTCCCGGGTCATGTCGATTCGCCTTATCCTTGCGGCAGGCCCGCGGTCACCGCGCATCTCCGGTCGGCACAACCGGTAGCTCCCGGATGCAGGTCACTCTTAGCGGCCGCGTCGTCAGCCACTCATTGCCGGGCATGGTGGATTCGGGCACCGGCTGAACATCCCCGTCATCCACCCACTCGTCGACACGATACAGAAAGCCGGGCGTCGTCCCGTTGTGCTCGAGCGGCCCGCCTTCCTGACGGCTATCCGACACGATGGTCGGCCGGTGCGCGAATGCCTCCGCCAGTTCTCTATCCTGCGAGATCGTGCTCCCCGGGAGGAGGACGGTCAGCCGCTCTGGCGAGCCGTGATACCAATCGGTCATCCTCTCGTCAGAGAGCGCACCCAGATCCGCACCGTCGGCGCTACCGCGCTGTGCGGCGCCAGGCGGAGAAAACGGCGAAAAGCGGTCAGAGCGTGAACCCGGTCGTGGTGGTTGCGCAAGCCCATCATTCCATCCAACAGCCAGGCGCGGGCGTACGTCGGGTGAGCGTGTTCGATGCGGCGCAGCAAAGAGGTTGCCGCCGCCCGCTGCCCCAGGCTTGCCAGCATCATGGCGTGGAGGGCAGCCGGAGCGGGATCGGCCGGCACCAATGCCATGGCGCGGCGGTAACCGGCATCGGCCAAGCGCGGTTGATTCGCGTCGAGATAGGCGTTGCCCAGGCGCAGCCAGGCCGACTCGTCGTTTGGGTGCGCGTAGGCATACGCCTGAGCCCTCTGGAGCGCGCTCGCCTGCGGCGCTACTGTCGGAACGGTTCCCGTGACGGCGCCGGTCCCCCGTGGGGCCAGAGCGGCGGCCAGAGAGACGCCGAGAGCCACGGCGACGAGGGCACCGGTCAAGAACAACGGCAGAGGACGGGCGGAAGGCCGGGAGACCGGCTGCAGGGTATCGAGGCGTTCCAGCACCGCCGCTGCCTCCTTCTCACACCGGGCGCGCGTCGTCCGGTACGTCTCCGGATCGATGGTGCCGTCTTCTAAATCCTGCTCGAGAAGCCGGATGGCGGAGAAGAGATCACGCTTGCGCGTCTCAAGGGTTTCGCGGGTCTCAATCGGGGCCATGCGCCGCATGATAGCGTGGTTAGGTCGTCCGCTCCTCGCCCTGTAATGGATGAGGATTTCCCGGAATCTCGTGCCAGCGCTGCCCGGCGGCGCGGCCAAGCGTGGTGAGCCAGGACACCAGAGGGGATTCCATCGCCCGCTCGATGATCAGCCCGCGCTCCTCGGCGTGATCGGCACCGCTGTCGTCGGGGAGAAATCGGTTGAAGAGCCCCATGGCATCGGCGGTGATACCTGGAAAGAGGCCATGGAAGCGCGCTGCCCAGGGCGCCCACCAGACAGGGAAGATCTCGGCCTGCCCGCGGCGCGCCGCCCGCACGATGTGAGCGGCCGCGCGCTCGGCATTCATCGTCGCGATCGGAAGGCTGGAACCGGCAGCAAACCAGACAAATTCTCGCTGCGGCTGGGACTTGTAGACGACGTTGACATAGGAACCGGTGCGCATGAAGCCCGGGCAGACGGTGGTCACGGCGATACCGTCCGCGGCGAGTTCGGCACGTAATCCCTCGGAGAGTCCGACCGCGGCGAATTTGGCGCTGTTGTAGGGCAGCAGGTGCGGCGCGCTGATCTTGCCGCCGATGGATGTGACGTTGATGATCCAGCCGGACCGGCGCTCGCGCATGCCCGGAAGCACGGCGCGGATGCAGAATAGACCTCCCCAGAACATGACTCCCATGCAATCTTCAAAGTCCTGGACCGTCATGGACGTGAAGGGGCCGACTTCCATGATGCCAGCGTTATTGACCAGGACGTCGATTGGGCCAACCTGCTCCTCGGCAGAGCGCACCATGCGCTCCACGTCTGCCTCGTGCGCAATGTCGGCGGCGACGGCATGCACGTCGATACCCTCGCCGCGCAAAGCATCGGCGGCCCGCTCCAGCTCCGCCTCGTCTCGCGCGCAGATGACCACACGGCACCCCTGACGGCCGAGTTCGCGCGCGATGAGATAGCCCAGTCCGCGCGAGGCACCGGTGACGAGAGTGACCTTGCCGTGAAATTCAACCTCGCGGACACGCAGGACAGCGGACCTGGCGGCGGCGAGACCGGCCGCACCGAGCAGCCAGGGAAGAGCCTTCATGGCTCATCCTAGCGCGGACAGGTTCTTATCCCGACTCAGGCGGTTCGGCGCTCGGCCGCACACGCCGGAGACGGCACGGGCGCCGAGGCCTTACGCCATCCCCGCTCGTGGAACAGACGGATCAACGCCTGGGTCTGCGCTTCCTGGCTGCAGTCGCAGTCAATCGGCACGACCACACTCTCGCCCGTCTCGTCGTTGTGGACCAGCACATCGTAGCGCTCCACTGTGACCGTTCCTCCCCTAGATATGATCCATGCCAGCCGGATTGTCGCGTCTAAAAGGCGGCGAGAGAAGATGCGTATGCGTCCCGGCGCACCCCTGTCAAGCGCCGCGCCGCCTCATCGGGAACTACCTCCATGCCGTAGACACGCCAGTCCGGATCGAACGGGATCTCCCGGATCTCCCGGCCGGCGTCGTCCTGGAGGAGAAGGCGAAAACGATTGACGTCGGCCACGAGCCAGCGATCGGGACCGACGTCGACGGCATCCTGGATCCATCCGGGAACACTCGGCACGCGGCGCACCACCTCCAGATGGCGATCGAGGACGATGAGCTCCTCTCCCTGACTATTCACGACGAGGATGCTCCCGCCCCATAGCGGCCGGATTGAATGGGGATGATACAGGCCGTCCAGGACGACGCGCGGCTGTTGGTGCTCGGGAGGCAGCGAGGTATCGATCTCGATCAGGCATCCTTGCTCCCAGAGGAGAACCAGCAGCAACCGCTCCTCCGGGTCGCGATAGCGAACCGCGTTCAGGTGGGTCGTCTGAAAGCGCGTGTGATAGTACTGATCCCGGTGCTCCACGCCTTTCTCGGGACGCCGCTCCAGTCCACCGCGCGTTGTCGTGTAGCCATAGTCGCCCGCCCACCACTCGTAGAGGCTATTTCCGTCCAGGTCCAGCTCGATCACCATGTCCGTACCCGTCGACGCCACGAGTAGACCGCGGCGGGTCCGGACGACATAGTGGATGTCATTGAGGGCAGGATGGGAGATACGGCGCACAATCGTTCCGGGCCTGTTGGCCAGATCGACCTCGAAAATATGGCTCCCCTCGAGGTCGGCGACGTACATGCGATCACCGTCGAGACAGAAGCCGGACGGCGTCGCAATATACGGTTCCCAATGACTGCGCCAGACCTCGCATCCGGTATCGAGATCCAGGAGATACATCAGCCCGCCGAAGGACGTCGGGTCATGGAAGGTCGGGCCCAGGATGGCGCTATCAGCAGGCAAGAACCGGTATCCCTCTTTCTTCCACGTAAGGGTCGCGAGCTGCCGCCTTACCTTCTCGGCAAATCGCTCATCAACCACAACCGGAACGCTACCCCCATCGTCGGCGAAAGACTCCAGCTTCCAGCGCTTGTGCGTTTCTTCGAGGTGCGCACTAACCACTGAGACCGCAATAAACGTCATTCCGTCCTCCCGAAACGATACGGGAGGTGGGGTCTGCATGATCCGTTCCTGCTGCACGACACCCCAATGCGCGAAATTATCATACAAATCTATGTATTACACTCACATACTGAAGATAAACACCTATATGGCACAGTTCGTGCCTTTAACTGCTCCGCTGCCATCGTGGACGGGAACAGAGAGGGAGGAAACTGCTCATGAGAAGGTCGCACATCGTCATCTTCGTGCAAACCCGGGATTCTGATTCGCCGGAATCGAAGATGTGATGACTGTGTGACGCCGGGAGCGAGCGTCGGTCCCTGTGTTGGCCGACCGCCCGGCATCTCATCCGACAGTTGACGCACGGCTCGCCGCGACGAGTCGATGGCTGCGCGGCCGCCCGGCAACGGCTGAACACCGGATCCACAGTGCGGGCTACGTGACCGCGCCCCGGCCATATAGTTCTCACGCATGAGGAGGCTCTTACTTTGCTCAGTTACGACCTGATTTGCCTATCCCATCTGCGGTGGGATTTCGTGTACCAGCGCCCCCACCACCTGATGAGTCGGTTCGCACGGGACCACCGTGTGTTTTATCTGGAAGAACCGGTGTGGGGGGCGAATGAGGCGCATTTGACCATGGAGAGCCGCAACGGCGTGCATGTGGTGGCACCGCATCTTCCGCACGGGGCTGATCCCGTGGAGAACCAGCGAGCATTGCTGGACGATCTCCTCGAGCGTGAGGAGTGCACCGACCTCGTCCTCTGGTACTACACCCCGATGGCGGTGCCGTTCTCGCAGCATCTCGCCGCCGATGCCGTCATTTATGACTGCATGGACGAGCTTTCCGCCTTCGTTCTGGCTCCGCCGGAGTTGCGGCTCCTGGAGCGAGAACTGCTAAGTCGGGCCGATCTCGTGTTCACGGGAGGCCGGAGCCTCTACGAGAGGAAACAACGACGTCACCGGGCGACGTACTGCTTTCCCAGCAGCGTCGATGTCACCCACTTTGCGCAGGCGCGCGGCCGTCATGGCGTCCCGGACGACGCCGCGGGCATTCCGTCGCCGCAGATCGGCTTCTTTGGCGTCATCGACGAGCGTATGGATCTGGATTTGCTCGGCGCGATCGCGAACCGCCGGCCGGACTGGCATCTCGTCATGATCGGCCCCACCGCCAAAATCGATCCTGATACCCTTCCGGCCGCGCCGAACGTTCATTACCTCGGCCCGAAGCGGTACGACGATCTCCCCACCTACCTGGCGACGTGGGATGTGGCGATCCTTCCCTTCGCCCACAACGAGGCCACTCGCTACATCAGTCCGACCAAGACCCCAGAGTACCTGGCAGCCGGCAAGCCGGTCGTCTCAACATCTATCCGCGACGTGGTGCACCCGTACGCCGAGAACGGCCTGGTGGCCATCGCCGACAATCCTGATACGTTCATCGCGGCAATCGACGCGCTGCTCACCGAAGAGCCGGCACTTCGCCGCGCACGCGCCGACCGCTTCCTCCAGACACTCTCCTGGGACCGCACGTGGTCCGAGATGAACGCGCTGATAAACGAGGTCCTGGCTGAAAATGTGGAGGTCATGAATGTTTGACTTTCTGGTCGTGGGAGCAGGCTTCGCCGGGAGTGTGCTGGCCGAGCGGCTGGCACGCGATGCCGGTCTGCGAGTCCTGATCGTGGATCGCCGTCCCCACATCGGCGGCAATGCGTATGACACGTACGACGACGCCGGGATTCTCATCCACCAGTATGGGCCGCACATTTTCCACACCAATGCGGAGAAGGTGTTCAAGTACCTCTCGCAATTCACGGCGTGGCGGCCGTATGAGCATCGGGTCCGCGCCCAGGTGGATGGACAGCTGCTCCCTATCCCCATCAACCTCGACACCGTCAACATGCTCTACGGCACGAACTTTACCTCCTTCGATCTGCCCGACTTCTTTGCCTCCGTCGCGGAGCCCCGCTCCGAGACGCGTACGTCGGAGGACGTGGTGGTCGGCGCCGTCGGACGCGATCTGTACGAGAAGTTCTTTCGTGGCTACACGCGGAAGCAGTGGGGACTCGACCCATCAGAGCTCGATGCCGCCGTCACCGCCCGTGTCCCGACCCGCACCAACCGCGATGACCGCTACTTCACCGATACCTATCAAGCCATGCCGCTGCACGGCTACACGCGTCTCTTCGAGCGGATGCTGGCGCACCCCAACATCAAGATCATGCTCAATACCGACTACCGAGAGATTGTCGACACCATCCCATTCCGGGAGATGATCTACACCGGACCTGTGGACGAATTCTTTGACTGCCGGTTCGGCAAACTCCCGTACCGCTCACTCCACTTCGTGGTCGAAACCCACGACACACCGCAGTTCCAGCCGTACCCGGTCATCAACTTTCCGAACGACCACGCCTATACCCGGGTGACCGAGTTCAAGTACCTCAGCGGGCAGTCGCACTCCAGGACCAGCATCGTCTACGAGTACCCGCAGGCGGAGGGAGATCCGTACTATCCCATCCCGACACCGGAAAACGGCGCTCTGTACGCTCAGTACAAAGAGTTGGCCGATGCCACACCCGGCGTCCACTTCGTGGGCCGGCTGGCCACCTACAAGTACTACAACATGGACCAGGTCGTCGCGCAGGCGCTCGCGACCTATGAGCGATTGACGCGCCGTCCGGAGGTCGAGGTTGTCGATGCACAGATTGTCCGTGAAACCGTCCCGGCTTCAGCTCTGGGGGGGAACGGACAGCACAGTCAATAGAGTCGGCGACCGCTACATCGACCAGATCGCGCTCACCGGGCACGATCGCCGCATCGAGGATCTCGATCTCTTTGCCGATCTCGGCGTCAGCGCCTTGCGCTATCCCGTCCTCTGGGAACGGGTGGCGCCGGCCGGCATCGAAAACGCCGACTGGTCCTGGGCCGACCGGAGACTGGAGCGCGT